>JAJRTS010000078.1 GCA_024278175.1 Gemmatimonadales bacterium
GGCACCGAACTCTCCGGCACTGACACGATCAGCGATCTGCTGGCAGCGATCAACTATTCCGCGCCCGATGTGACTGCCCAGGTGGTGGAAGGCACGGGCGGGGCCAGCTACCTGAGAATTACCGCCAACGAGGGTGGACGCTACTTTTCGATTACCGAAACCGGCGCCAATAACGGCATTCTCAAGCGCGTCTTCGGTCTGGGCGCGGACAATTACACCACCATCAATGCCACGACCAGTAGCGACGATGTGACCCTGGTGGCCAAGTTTTACCCTCGCGGCAACCTGACGGCCTCCGGCCGGCGGGTAATCAGCGGGGTCAAGAACGATTATCGCACCGTGGGCGTCAACGACCTGATCGATGGGGTGACGGTGGTGGGCAGCGCCATCGGGGAAGTATTTACTCCGGGCAGCGCCAGGATTCAGCTTAACAGCTCCGATTCGTTATCCGTGGATGCAAGCTACCGGACCAAATTGTTCGGCCGCACAGGGGTAACCGCCGGCTCGTATGCCACCGGCCTCTCGCTCGATACCGACAGCAGCGGGGTGATCGGGCTGAACAAGCCGATCTCCGCGCTCAACAGTTCCGGCGCGTTCAGCTACGACGACGCTCTGGGAATCAAGGCCGGCTCTTTTGTGGTCGGAAACACCACGCTGACCCTGACGCAGGATGAGATCGACGGCGGCCTGACTATCTCCCAGGTGCTGGCCCGGATCAACAGCGCCAACGAAGGCATGTCAGTGATCTACGACTCCGGTAACGACCGTTTTGTCGCCACTGCGGGCGAGTACGGCTCCCAAGAGTCGGTAACGTTCGGCAGTTACTCCGGCGGCAGCGGCGAGAGCAACGTGCTTAAAGTGCTGGGGCTGACCAACGCCCCCAGCGAGATCTCGACCTCCGCCGGGGCCGGGGCCGGCAAAGTGGACAGCAATTCGGAACTGATTCAGGCCGGATTCAGCATCCGGCCGACATCCGGTACTTTCTCGATCAACGGCATCTCGATCGAGGTCGACGCCACCTCGGACTCGCTCTCCGAGGTGATCGAAAAAAATCAACACCTCGGCCGCCGGGGTCACCGCCAATCTCGATCCGGTATCAAACCGCGTGACCCTGATCCAGGACGTGGACAGCGACACCACGGCCAACTGGATAACTGTCGGCAGCAGCTCCGACACCAGCAACATCTTCGAAGTCCTGCGGATCACCGGAGGCGCCAACGCCGACAGCAGCCTGGTAGCCACCGAGCAGCGCACCACTGCCAGTACTGTGGGCAGCGAACGCAAAACAGCCGAACTGAAAGTCGACAACGTTCAATATACGCGCAACACGAACTCTATCGACGATATTACCTCGGGCCTTACCTACAACCTGCGCGGCATCTCAAGCTCGCCGGTCACCATTACCGTAACAGGCGACACTGAAAAACCCATCGAAGCTATCGCGCGCTGGGTGACCGAGTACAACAAGACGATCAAGCTGCTCGATCCGAAAATGCTCGACGAGCAGGAAAGGAAAAACCTCGACCCGATAACGGACGAGGAACGCAGTACGATGACCTACGAGGAGCTGATCACCCGCCTGGACTTGTTCGACCAGTACAACAAGCAGGAAACTATCCGCAAGGAAAGCAATTTCCGCATCCTCAAGAACCAGTTGCGCAGCGCCGTGTTCAACCAGGTCGATATCCCGGGCAGCACAATCCGCAGTATCGCCGACCTGGGCATCGGTACCGGCACGGCGGGAAGCCCGCTTACAACCAACTACCAGGGTGTGCTGGTGGCCGATTCCACCGATTACGACCAGATTCTGGAAGTCCTGCAGAGCAACGATAAGCTGAAAAAAGCGCTGGAAGAGGACGACCGCTCGGTTTACAAGCTGTTCGCCCAGCAGGCCAACAGTGAGGTGCAGGTCAAGGGAACGTCCGTTTACGATGAAACGAGCGCACTGGCCAACGATGTCACCTTCCAGGTGTTCGACGGGACCAATAGCGCGGATATCACCCTGCCTTCCGGCACCTCGGACCCCAACAAAATCCTGAGCATTATCACAAACAGGCTCGCCAACGCGGGCCTCACCGAGGTGGAAGCTTCATTCGACACCGGCGGCCACCTGAGGTTCGATACCAGTACCAACGAGGGCCGGGCCTATATCCGGATATTCGACCTGACCGATCCCGGCGCAACCGACCGTTTCTCCACCCGCTTCGGGATCTCCGGCGGCTCGTTCATCGGGGAAAACGCCAACGACACGGCTGGTCTCGCAGAAAAATCTTTTTCGGTGCTGCGGGGCGCAACCAGTCTCTCGGGCTTTATCAGCCAGAAAACGTCCCACGGCGGCGTCTACAGCCAGGGCTCCATTTTCGACGAGATCGTGGGACTGCAGGAGCAGATCCTGAGGATCGAGGAGAGGGTTGCCCGGCGCGAGACAAGCCTTCGCAGACAATACACCGCCATGGAAACTTCGCTTACGAAGCTCCAGGAGCAGCAGGGCGCGCTGGCCCAGGCGTTGGGCAGCGCCGCGGCGGGCCAGGCCACGTTCACCGGCGGCTAAGAGTTCAACCCGGCCGCATCGGGAGCAAAATCTCAATCATCACGGCCGCTAACGCAAAACGCATAATTCACCGGGGGAACGCGTAATGACGAAACTCACACTCGATGGCCGGGAAATGGATTCCGGCACATATGACGGCCAGACGTTGAGCCAGTTGATCGACGGGGTCGAGAAGAAACTGGCGCCCAAAAGGGTAATCGTCTCGATGCTGCTCAACGGCCAGCCGCTCGACCGCGGCGAGGAGCGTGACAGTGCGGCGCTTCCCGTCGGGAAACTCGACAGCCTGGTGATCAACACCCAGCAGGTCGACGCGCTGGCGGTTAATACACTGCACACGCTGGTCGATTACTTCCCCCAGCTCAAAACCCTGGTGCTCGAAACAATCCGGCTGTTGCAGGGCGAGGACGAGAGCGAGGGACACCTCTCGCTCGGCTCGCTGATCGAGGGCCTGCAGATGGTGGCCGGGGCATGGCACGGAATCTCGCACTTTCTCGCAATCGAGGGGCAGCGGCCACAGGACGTGATGCCCACGATGAGCGGATTCAACGGGCTGCTTAAAGACCTGCTCCAGGCCCAGCAGAATGTGGATACCGTCCAGATCTGCGACCTGTTGGAATTTGAGCTGATACCTATCCTGGAAAAATGGCTGGCCCATGCATCCAGGCTTATCGAGGAAACGGAAAACCAGGGATAAGAGCCTTGAGCGACGCCCAGACAAACAATCCCGATATTTACCGGCGCAACATTCAGGCGCTCTCCCAGGTCGACCTCGAGCTGGCGCGCCGGGTGGCGGCCACGCACCCGGCGGCGGCGGAAGTTATCCAGACCAGGGCCGGAGTGCCCTCCGTGCGGCTGGCCAACGCGGGCGGCAAACCCTGCACGCTGGTCAGCACTATCGACCCGCTCGCAGAGGCCGAGCGACTGGCCGGAAACCAGCTTGGAGCTAGCGCCAATGCCTGCCTGATCTATGGGTTCGCGCTGGGTTACCACGTGGAAAGCGTACTCAAACGCCTGCCGCCCGGCGGGCGCGTGCTGATTGTCGATCCACAGATCTCGATCTTCCGCCTGGCGATGGAAACCCGCGACCTGACCGGCCTGCTGACCAACCCCGATGTATTCTGGTCCATCGGCGAAAAGGAATACGATGTGCCCGGACGTTTCGGCAATATCTTTCGCGTGGTCTCGCTCGAAGGGGTGGCAATCGTGGCCCACAACCCCACGGTGAAGCTATGCGGCGAGTATTTCAACGAGCTTGACCAGCATTGCCGCAAGTGGCTGGTGGCTGTCGGCGGCAATTTCCTGACCAACGTCAGTGCCGTGCGCACCTACCTCTCCAACACTCTGGACAATATCCAGTCTATCGTGGACCACCCGCCCGTGCGCAGCCTGTTCGGACGCTTCAGGGGCGTCCCGGCGGTTGTGGTCAGCGCTGGCCCCTCGCTGGATCGCAATATCAGCTTGCTGCGCGTGCTGGAAAACCACGCCGTGCTGATTTGCGTGGACACCTCCCTGGGACCGCTCCACCGGGCCGGAGTCCGGCCCCACCTGGTGCTCGCGGGAGACTCCAGCGAGGCCAATTTCCGCCATCTGCAAGGACTTGGACACACCGGTGCGGCGCTGGTGGCCGAGCCGATGACCCATCCGAGAATCGTCGAGGAGTTCGATGGCGACAAGTTTATCATGAGCTTCAACGAAGTCCTGATGAAAGAGCTCAGCGGGATCCTCGGCGACTTCGGCGTCGTCAAGGCCTGGGGCTCCATCTCCACCGGCGCGTTCGACCTGGCCCGCAAGCTGGGCTGCGACCCGATAGTGTTCGCCGGCCAGGACCTTGCTTTCTCCGACGGCCGTTACTATGCCCACGGAACTTACCAGGAAAAACGCTGGCTGCGGGAGCTTACCTATCCCAGGAGCCTGCAGGACATGCACAAGTGGCGGATGTCGAACGAGAACGCCCTCGATGTCACCGACCTGTTCGGCAAGCCGCAACGGACCAGCAAGCAACTCGAGGCCTACAGGCATTATTTCGAGCGGGAAATAGCCGAAACCACCGCCAGGGTAATCAACGCCAGCGAGGGCGGAGCCGGGTTCACAGGCGTGGAAAACCTGCCCCTGGAACACGTGCTCTGGAAATACGCCCCGCTCCGCCGCGATATCCGGCAGATAATCCGCAGGTCCCGGAAAGAGCGCAGCCAGGGAGAAATCAACCGCCTGTTCGAATACCTGCGCGAAATCACCGTTGAACTGGAGGGCCTGCAACAAGCCTGCAACAGCGGTTTCGAGTCCGCCCGGGTGCTGCATCAGGGCAAGGCCGATAATCCTCAGGCCGAATACGCGGCCCTGGAGGAAATTTATGAGCAGGTGTACGCTTACGACAAAGTCCGTGAGATGCTGGAAAACGCCAACCAGGGTGGAGTGCTTACCTACCAGCGCGGCGCGGAAAAGCTCAAGGGCAGGGAACTGGACAACGAGCTGATCGCCGAGGCCGGCAAGCTCTACGGCGCGTTTTTTATCAGTTGCTTCCAGACCGCCGGGATTCTGCGTAAAAAATTCGAGCAGGCCAGCCTGGCTCTGGGGCACAGTCTTGCCGGGGACAGTGCCGACACCACCGGCGAAAACAGCTCCGTGGACTACGGGCTGAATATCGCCTGAATTTAATATTGTGATGGATTTTCCGATAATAATATGAGAGCCTGCCCGCTAAGGGTGGAATTGAAAAGGAATTCCGGAGTCCCAATGCAGAAAAATCCGGGTGTTCGCGATTACAGATCGATGCAGATCCTCAGCTCCAGGCCGGAGAGGCTGATCCTGCTCCTTTACGACGGGGCGATCAAGTTTATCCGTCAGGGACAGAAGTCCCTGGAAAACGAGCAGATGGAGGAAGCCCACAACAATCTGATCCGGGCGCAGAATATTCTGGTGGAGCTGATGGGCTCGCTGAATTTCGACAAGGGCGGAGAAATAGCATCGAACCTGTTCCGGATCTACGAGTTCATGCACCACACCCTGGTACAGGCCAACGTTAAAAAAGAACCGGAACCGCTGGGGCGCATCTGCGAGCAGCTCAAACACCTGCGCGAAAGCTGGTTCACGGCGCTGAAAAACGAAGAGAGCGGCAAGGAGCCCGGTAAAAATCCCGACAATCCCGCCGGCGGAGACCAGACTAAGAGCATCAGCATCAAGGGCTGATAGTCTGCCCGTTTAACGCCATTATTCATTCAGTGAGTGAAGAATGATCGGAGAGTTCGACCTGTTGCAACCCGGCAAGCTGATCAGGGAGCTGGTGATGATGCTCGAGATCGAGCGCGATCCGCTGATCAGCCAGAGCGCTTTGGCCGCCAAGGCCGGCCTCGTGCCGTCGATGGCCAACACCTACATCCGCAAGATGGCCGAGCGGGGGCTGGTGGAAAAACACGGCAGCAGCCGGCGCAATACCAGTTACCATCTCACCGACTCCGGCCGGAGCCGTCGCGCCGAGTTGACCAGGCGCTACAGTATCGAAACCGTGCGGCTCTACAAATACGCCAAGGGCGAGTTCAGACGGCTGCTGGGCGCCAGGGCCGGTGAACTGCAACGCAAACGGATCGTGGTCTACGGCTCGGCCGAAACCGGCGAGCTCTCCTGCCAGACGCTGATCGAAATGGGCTGCCTGCTGGTCGGAGTGGTTGACAACGACCCCGCCCGGCAGGGCCGGCTGCTCTTCGGACACACTGTCCTGAGCCCCGAGACCCTGGAATCGCTGGACCCTGAAGTGGTACTGGTCGGCTCGCTGGGCCATGCCGCCGAGATTGAAAGCAGGCTGGCACAACTGGCCGGCCGCGGTGTGGAAATCATTACTATCGAGATGGGCGCTACTGTCTGAGGGAGTAAAATGGGTAAAAAAAACCGCAACAGTAAATCCCTGCACGGCGCGTCGCCCGCTTTCCCGGAGTTCGCGGACTCGCGGCAGGCGCTTGCCTGGTGGTGCGGGAAGCTCCGTGTGGGCTTTCCAGCGCCGGGAGCGGCTGAACACCTCGCCGCGCTGGCCGATGCGGCCGGCGACGAAACGCTGCGGCAAAAATTCGATGTGCTCGCGCGGATCGCGGGCCGGGCTGTCGAACAGGCGGGCCGGCTCATCGATGTCCCGGGGGCGCTGAGCGCTTTCGCCACCGAACGTGAGAACGGCAGGCTGTTTATCGCCTCCGCCACCGGCGGAATAACCTGTATCGAGCGCAACAGCGGAAAATCTCTCTGGAAAATCGAGCCGGAAAAGGCCTTCCAGGTGGGCGGACTGGCCACCTTCAAGGGCACGCTCTTCTACACCGACAGTTGGCGCGACAGGCTTTACGCCGTCTGCTGCCAAACAGGCCGGCAGCGCTGGAGCGTGGACAAGGCGGCCAACGACTCTCCCCTGCTCTGCCCGGCCGGGATTACGCTCGCCCGGCGCGGCGACGGCCATCATCTGCTGCTCTGCGACAGCGGCAACCACCGCGTCTGCTCATTCTCTCTTGACGGAGACCCGCTGAGCACGCAGGGCCGTCGCGGCCTGGAGCGGGAGCGGATCGCTCACATCCATTCCGCGCCGGAGGGCACGGCCGTACCCCCGTATTTTGAATATCCATCCGGGATCACAGTGGCCACGGAGCATGACGGCGAAGAAACCGTCTTTGTCTGGGACAGTGGCAACGGGCGGCTGGTGCTGCTTAGCAGCGAGCTGACTCCTGTCCACACAGTCCGGATCGTACCGGGCGGAGAAATTGTCTCCAGGCTGGCCGGTCAGGTGGCCGTGCTGGACGGGCCAGCCGGAGCGGTGATCGTGGTTATCGACGATGCACAGCGCACGCTCTCTGTTCGCGAACCGGACGGCGAGACGCTGCTTAGTATCGACTTGACCGGGCTGATGAAGTCTCCGTGGCGCAAACTGGAGCTTTTCCGGCTGGATTGCGGCGGATGTTCGGATGACGGGATCCTGCTGCTCTCAAGCAGCGGCGGGGTATGGAGAATACCATTGGAAACCCTGAACACCGCGCGCCTGAGTGCTGATCTGCTGAAGCTCTACCCGGAAGATAGCCGGATAGTGCTGGCCCACGCCTGGCTTGCCAACGGCAATCTCGGCAGCGCCTGGCGGGATGTCTCTCCCGTACTGGACCATAACGCTCTGGTTCGCGTCCTGTTCCGCGATTGCGACCTGCTCAGCGACGAGTTCTCGCTGACGGTAGAGCGTCTGGAAGCACTTGTCCATTCTCTGCGCAGGCAATCGATGGACGATGACGCCTCGGCGCTTGAACAGGCGCTGCTCTCCCGGCTGGAGGAATTTCGCACGGCCGCTTTGGATGAACTGCTGCGCCTCTCACGGCCCTCGCCCGGAGAAATCGAGCGCTGGTCGGACGCCCACGCCGAGGTGGACATGGAATTCTTCCAGAGCCGGGGCCGCAAATCCAGCGCCGAGCTGGCCCGGGACGACGATCTTGAACAGGTTCGCGAGCTGCGGCCCTCCATCCGCCGGCAGGCCTGGCAGCTTCGCGCTCTGCACCGTCTGCTGGCCTCCCGCCGCAACTCCGGCTGGATTGCCGGGATCGCCGCCGGGCTGCTCGATGAGCTCGGAACCAATCTCGATAAACGGGTGGGCGTAATCGCCGTGGCGGCAGCGGCCCTTCAGTACGAACGGGACCCCCAGCGCGTGGCGCGCGAGGAAATTCAGGCTGCCCACGCCGTCCTGCTCAGCGTCTCGATGCTCGAAGATGTTGCTGTTGAGCTGGCCGCTGAATTCGTTCGACTTACTCGCGAACTACCGGAGGTATTAGACTCCGGCATGACAGAAAAGGTAAAAACTCTGATCGGCAAGGCCGGTGGACTGGAATGCAGGGAAATCCTCTGCGATGTTGCAGGTAAACTTCCCGATCAAACCGCTCCGGCCGGGCAGCTTCAACACAGCTCGCTCTTTGAACAGGGAGTCTCCGAACAACTGCAAATGCTGGTGGAAAATATGGTTTCCTATCTGGCCAAAGTTCAAAACAATGGTAGTTCCGGCGGCCAGTTCGGACGCGTACTGGGACGTCAGCGCAACCTGTTCGCCCTCAAGGCCTCCGTGCTGTCCAACTTCCGCCGGCCCGGCGAGGAATGCCTCGCCCTGCTGGAGCAGGCCCGCACGGTGGCGGGAGATGCCTGGCAGGCAAACAGACAGCTTAGACTCACAGAGCCGCAAGTGGAGAAAAAGCGATGAAAGCACTCGTGATAGCTGCGGGCCGGGGATCGGGCTTTAACGGCCACGGTCCCCGGAGCCACAAAACACTCAATCCGGTATGGGGAGTCAGCGTAATCGAGCGCATTCTGGCCGCGTTCCCCCCACTGGAAGAGTTGGTGGTGGTCACCGGCTACGAGCATGAACAACTGGAGGAAGCGCTTACCGGCATGTTTAAAAACCGGGTGGCGCTCAGGTTCGTCCACAACCGCAGTTGGGAGCGCGGCAACGGCCTCAGCGTGCTGGCCGCCCGCGAGGCGCTCTCCGGCGAGGACTCGTTCCTGCTCAGCATGAGCGACCATGTTTTCGACCGGGCTCTTGTGGAAAAACTGACCGTGACCTCGCCCCCGCATCAGGGCTGTCTGCTGGCTGTGGATCGCGATCTTCCCGGAGTGTTCGACCTGGGCGACGCCACCAGGGTCAGGCTCGGCGGCGACGATACAATCGAACAGATCGGCAAGGGACTCGCACGTTTCGACGCCGTCGACACCGGCGTGTTCTTCTGCACTCCGGCCCTGTTCGATGCCCTGGCCGAGGCCGTCTCGCGTGGCGGGGAGAGCCTCTCGGACGGGATCAGCGTACTGTGCCGGCGAGGAACGATGTCCGCCCGCGATGTTACCGGCTGCCTCTGGCAGGACGTGGACGACATGCGCAGTATGGAAGAGACGCGGCGCCGCCTGTGGCAACGGGTGGCCAAGCCCCGCGACGGAGTGGTCAGCCGGGTGCTGAACCGTAAGATTAGCGGTGCGCTCACCCGCCTGATCGCCCCGCTGCCCGTGCAGCCCAACCACGTCACCGTTTTCAACCTTCTGCTGGCGGGCTGCGCCGGTGTGCTGATGGCTAGCGGGCACCTGCTCGCGGGCGCGCTGGCCGCCCAGTTGTACTCGATAATCGATGGCGTGGACGGCGAGCTGGCCCGGCTCAAGCTGCGGGGAAGCTGGTTCGGCGCCTGGCTGGACAACCTCACCGACCGCATCTGCGACTGGATGATAATCTCCGGCGCCGCCCTGAGCGTTGCCGGCGGCGGCTCCTCGGCGATGGCATGGATTCTGCTTTCTTTAGCTTTGACCAGCAATGTCGCCTATCGCTCAGGCATGGACTCCCTGCTGGTTTCAGGGTCGTTGCGCACCCTGGCGGCAGGCGATGGGATGCTCCGCAGGGCGGAAAAATGGTTCGGTGAGCGGGAAATGGTGTTCGGGATGACCCATGACGTGTACCTGTTCATACTGGCCCTGGGAGTGGCGGCCGGGTTTCCGCTGGCCACCCTGGCGATCCTGATAGTGCTGGAAACTCTCTGGTGGCTGGCGAAGACGACCCAGGCCCGCAGAGCTCTGCCCAGCGCCACTTACGCCGAATACCTTCAGGCGCGTAAACTGGAGAAGTTCAATGAATCTCGAAAACAGATCGCACAACTCGCCGCTCACTGAGTTGATCGGCATCCTTCGCCAACGCAGGGGCGTGCGCCCGATTATAGCGCGTTTCGCCGCTGCGGGGATCGTGGTCCCGGTGGGCGCGATGTTCCTCTATACGCTGGGCCTGCTGCCGGTACAGGTGCTGCTGGCCGTTGTGCTCTCGGGCTGGCTCTGCTGGTCATCGGGACGCATGGAGCTCCAGCGGGATTCGGCCGCCGAGGCCGCCCGGCGCTCGTCGCTGGTGGCCACCCACACCCTGGACGCGGCGCTGCTGGTGGGCGCGGGCCTGTTCTGCCATCTGGTCTGGGAACTGTCCTCGGCTGTGATGGCCCTGGCCGTGGCCGCGGCGATGACAAATTACCTGGCATACTACAGCGGAATCGCTTTTCTCAAGTCCGTTCCCGCCCCGGTGCGCGCGGCCAGCGCCCGCTCGATGGTGGAACTGGACCACGCGTTCCTGGCAACCGGTAGCATCTGGGGCGCTGAACGCGAGATCGTGCTCGGCCTCTCCGCGCTCGGCCTGCTGGCGGGGCAGCCGGAAATCGGCCTGGCCGCCGCCGTGGCCGGAGGCAACTGCTACTGGGTATACAAGTCCGCTCATTTCTGGCTCAAGGCGGGTCTGCAATGAAGAAAAACGCCTACGCTAACGTGCTGGCGCTTAACCTGGGCGGAATCGGCGACTTTGTCTCCACCATGCCGGTCCTGGCGGCGCTCAAGGCTGCGGGAAGTTATATCACCTCGGTGGTCTGGCCCGCGCAGGAAGAGCTGGCCCGCCTTGCGCCGCCAGTGGACAGGATTGTGCCGCTGCCCAAAGAGTGGGAAAATGACCCCGAGCTGAGCCTGTTCGGCCGGGCGCTGGCCGGTAAATTCGGCTACGACCTGGTGCTTGATTTCGCGTTCATGCCTAGAGCTGGCGTGCTGACCCGCGAGGCGCACGGCAGGCGCACAGTGGGCTTCGCGCTGGAGGGCGAAAGCTATCGCTGGTACACGGATATTTTCCCGAACGTCGCGGGCGAGCCGCGCCTGGAGCGCAACCTCCGCCTGATCGAGCAACTGGGTCTGGCCCGTCCCGCGCGACCTGATTTCAGCGTCAAGCTGCCGGTCGGGACCGAGCGCAGGGTGACCTCGCTGCTCGAATCCCACGGGCTCGGCCCCCACGCACAGCCGATCGCAGTCCACCCCGGCAGCGGCAACAGCGTGCGTAACTGGCCCGCCGGGCGGTTCGCTGAACTGGCCGACCGTCTTTGCGCTCACACGGGCCGCCCGGTGCTGCTGCTGGGGGGCAGGGATACAACCTACGACGGCAACGACGAGACAGCTTTGACGGGCCGGGTCCGGAGCCTGATGCGCTCGCCGGCAATCGATCTGGGAGGCAGGCTGGGCACGGCGGAACTGCTGGCCCTGCTGAGGCGTTGCAGTTTGTTCGTGGGCAACAACAGCGGCCCGGCTCATCTGGCGGCCACGCTGGCGGGCGCGCCTGTGCTGCTGGCCTGGGCCCCGCGCAACGAGAAAATCTGGCGGCCCTGGGGCAATGAGGTGGTGCTGGCCAGCGCTGGAGCGGACTGCGCCGACAACTGCCTGCTCAACCGTTGCGCTAAAATCAGGGAATGCGTGGAGCTGATTAGCGTAGAACAGATGTTCGGCAACTATCTGGCCACTATCGGCGCACCGGGGAAAATCGCAGCCGCGGGAGGCAGCCGGTGAAAATCGAGCTGGCCAGCGGAGAACGCCCTTACGACGGCTACCTTCACTGCGACGAGCGGCTGCTGCCGGCCACCGGGATGGTTTGCCGGGTGGAGCGTCTGCCGCTGGCCACCGGCTCGGTGGAAACGCTACTGGCCAGCCACATTATCGAGCACTTTTCCTACCTCACTGTGGACCAGGTACTGGCCGAGTGGTACAGGGTGCTCAGGCCCGGCGGCGACATTTTGATCATCACCCCCAATTTCGGTTACGTGGCCCACGGGTACGCCGCCGGCCGGATGGACCATAAAGAGGCCCGCGACCGCATGTTCGGCGGGCAGGACTACGAGGGCAACTATCATTATAACATGTACGACAGCGAGTCGATGCAGACGGCTCTGGAAGCGACAGGTTTCAGAAACGTCCGGGACGTGACTTCCGATTACGAGAGTCGCGAGGTCCCGATGAGTATTTACTTCAACGCGGAGAAATGACCATGGATAAGGTTATTGCCGTACTCCAGGCACGGATGCACAGTGAGCGGCTGCCGGGCAAGATCCTGGCCGACCTGGCTGGCAAGCCCCTGCTTGAGCACGTTATCGAGCGCCTTCAGGCCACACCCGGAGTAGACCGGGTTGTGCTGGCGGTTCCCCGTTCTGAAATGGCTTACCTGGCAACGCTGGCCGGGCGAACCGGCGCGGAAATGGTGGGCGGGGCGTTCAACGACGTGCTGGGACGCTATTACCAGGCTGCCCGGCGCTACCCCGCCCCGTTCATGATCCGCGCCACCGGCGACAATCCACTGATCGACACCACCATGCTGGGCCGCTGCGTCGAGGAATGCCTCAGCGGCTGCTGGGACATGGTGGGCGTGCGGGAGATGCCGCTGGGTACCGGGGCAGAGGTCTTCCCGGCCGGCCTGCTGGACTACCTGCATCACTTCGGCCGCCGCAGGCACCATCGCGAACACGTAACCACCCTGCTCTACGAGCACGAGGACGAGTTCCGGGTCCGCCGCCTCGATCCGCCGCGCAAATTGCGTGCGCCGGGGTTCCGCCTGACTGTCGATACCGAGGAAGATCTTGAACTGATGCGGCTGATCTACGACAGGCTCTACGTGCCGGGACAAATCGTGGACCTGGCCGATGCGATCCGTCTGCTGCGGGAGCAGCCCGAGCTGGCCGGGATCAACAGCCACATCTGTCAGCGCGACTGGCGCAAGGAAAGCATGGCCGCGTCAGTGGCTTAACCTGGCAAAGGCGTAAGATAGTTGAAGGAAACGAAGCAAAATATCCTGTTCCACTGCGACGCCGACCGCTCGCGCGGGATGGGACACCTGTTCCGCTGCCGGATGCTGTACGGACGGTTGGCCGGACCCGGCAGCTCTCTGGCCGTAAAACCGGACAGCGCGGCCCGTGGCCTGCTGGAATCGTCCCGGCTGCCGTGGCGGGAAATCTCCCCCCCGTCGGCCGGGGGGGAGCTGGGCCTTGAACTGGCTGAAATCGCCGGGGAAACCGGTGCGCGGGTCGTACTGCTGGACCGCAAGGACAACTCGCGGGAACTGGTGCTGACGCTGAGGCGGCAGGGTTTGCTGGTGGTCGCTCTGGAAGATACCGGGCCGGGGCGGCTGGAAGCCGACATCCTGGTTGACCCGCACGTTCAGCCCGGCAGCGCGGAAGCCGCCTGTGATGGCCGCGCCTTATGTTGTTTCGGTCCAGGCTGGGCGCTGATAGATCCGTGCTACGTGGCCGCCCGCGCCAATGGGGCAGCCGACAGACACGCAGACGATACCGGACCGCTCAGGGTGGCGGTCAGCCTGGGGGGCAGCGATCCGGCGGGGCTTACCCGGCGGGTGCTGGCGGCGCTGGCGAAAGTGGACGAAAAACTTGAGATCGAACTCGTAGCCGGGCCGGGTGCCGATACCGGCCAAGTGCCTGGCACGCTCCGCCACGACATCCGCATTCATCGCGGCCTGGACAACCTGGCAAAGCTGCTGGCCACCTGCTCGCTGGCGTTCGTTTCCGGCGGGATTACGATGTTCGAAACGCTGTGCGTGGGCGTGGCCACGGTGGTGGTTCCCCAGCACGAGGAGCAGTACACGAATGCCTCCCGGCTGGCCAGCCGGGGCGCTCTGCTGGTGGTCCCCCCCCCGGCGGAAAAGAGTTCCGTAATTGGCCTCATCCTGGCCGCACGGGAAATAGCCGGCAACGAAGCTTTGCGCCGCAAGCTTGTCAGCACCGGCGCGGCGCTGGTGGACGGGCGAGGTGTGCAGCGGCTGGAGAGCCGGTTGCACTCCCTGCTCGGGGACATGACCGACAAGGATCAACCGGCCGCTAACGCGGTTTGAACTGAAATGTAGAGAGGAGTCCCCGCTTGGACGACAGACGCGGCGTTATTATCGTTGGAGCCGGGATCATGCAGATTCCGGTAATAGAGGCGGCCAAAAGAATGGGCCTGCGCACGGTGGTTACCGACTACAACCGTAACGCGCCTGGTTTCGCGATGGCCGATGTGGGCCTGGAGGTCTCGACCCGCAACATAGATTTCTCCGTGCTGAGCGCGCGGCGGATCGCCGAGCACGTTCCTATCGACGGGGTGCTGACAGTTGGCACCGACGCCAGCAGGACTGTGAGCGCCATGGCCGCCGCGCTCGAGTTGCCCGGTATCCGCTACGACGCGGCCGAGCGGGCGACCAACAAGGTCAAGATGCGCCAGTGCTTCCGGGACAACGGCGTGCCCTCGCCCGATTTCGAGTATGTATGGACACGCCCGGAAGCCCGCGACGCGGTAAAACGCCTGGGCCTGCCCTGCGTGATCAAGCCCGCCGACAACATGGGCGCGCGCGGAGTGAAACTGCTCACCGAACGCTCGCAGGTGGAGGACGCATTTACCGAGGCGCGCCGGGCCAGCGTGAGCGGGATGATCGTGGTGGAAGAATACATGGAGGGCCCGGAGCTCTCAATCGACGCGCTGGTCTGGGACGGGAATATCGAGATCGTGGGCGTGGGCGACAGGATTATCAGCGGCGCGCCGTACTTTATCGAGCTGGGCCACACGATGCCGACCGCCATGGACCCCGAGGTGGTGACCCGGGCGGTGGAAGTGATGAAACAGGGAATCAGGGCGCTGGGGATCGATGTGGGCGCGGCCAAGGGCGATATCAAACTCACCCCGGAAGGCCCCAAGATCGGCGAGCTGGCGGCCCGGCTCTCGGGCGGCTACATGAGCGGGTTCACCTACCCGTTGGCCACCGGCGTGGACCTGATGAGCGCGATCCTGCGCGTTTCGATGGGCCAGGACCCCGGAGACCTGACGCCGAAGTGGAACCGCGTGGCGGCCGAGCGCGGAATTATCCCCCGCCCCGGTGTAATAACCGCTGTGGAGGGGCTGGATGAAGCGCGTTCCTTGCCAGGTGTGGAAAATATATTTACCATGTACGAGGTGGGAGACACGTTCCGTAAGCCCACCAGCAACATGGGAAAATTCGGTAACCTGATCGCCGTGGCCGACGACCGCAAGGCGCTGCAAAAACTCTGCGCCCGGGCGCTGACCACGATCAGGATCCACACCACGCAGCCGGACGAGTCGCGGAGCGAACCGGCGCTGGCAAAAGCCAAGAGCGCATGAAATGAATGAAGTCCGCATAGGCGATGAACTCAGCGGGTTTGTCAGGGTGGGAGAGCGCCGCCCGCCGGCGGTGATGGCCGAGGTGGGGATCAACCACGACGGCAAGCTGGAGCGCGCGCTTGAGCTGGTCGATCTGGCCGCCGACTCCGGGGCCGACCTGATCAAGTTCCAGTATATCGACCCCTCGGCGATGGTCCATCGCGGCCTGATGCCCGAGCTGTTCGGACTCTACGGCCGCTACGCCCTGTCCCTGGACGATTTCCGGGCGATAGTGGAGCGTTGCCATCAGCGCCGGATGCCGTTTGTCTGCACGGTGTTCGACTCCGGCGGCGCGGCGCGGATGGCGGAGCTGGGCGTGGCCGCGTTCAAGGTGGCCTCCTGCGACATGACTCACCTTCCCCTGCTGGGGGCGCTGGCGTCCTGGCAGCTGCCGGTGATTCTCTCAACCGGCCTGGCCGATATCGCCGAGGTGCGCCGCAGCGTGCGCACGCTCAAGCGGGGGGGCTGCAAGACTCCGATCCTGCTGCATTGCACCAGTCGCTACCCCGCTCCCGCCGAATCGCTCAACCTGAGAGCGATGGGCCATCTGAGTAAAAAACTGCGCCTGCCCACCGGCTTCTCCGACCACAGCGAGGGAATCCTGGCCCCGGCCCTGGCCGCCGCCCTGGGCGCGGTGATGGTGGAGAAACATTTCACCTATGACCCGGCAGCCGACGGCCCCGATCACGCACTGAGCCTGGGGCCGACGCAGTTTGCCGAAATGGTGCGTCAACTGCGCCTGGCCGGACAGATGCGCGGCGACGGCCGCAAGAAACCGGCGGCGGTGGAGCGCCGGGAGCGCACCGTGGGCCGCAGGGGGTTTTATCTTGCCCGCGATGTAACGCAGGGCCAGCGGGTGCGCCTGGACGACTTGAGCGCGCTCAAACCCTGGACCGCGTTGGGCCCGTTCGATATCGCCAGACTGCGCGGCAAGGTTTACGCCCGCGACATTGCCGGCGGCGAGGCGCTTACTCCCGAAGACATAGCACCAATCGATGCTCCCGCCGAAGACTGAACGTGTTGAAAAAACGCTCGCCATGGGAATATGAGCTGTCAAGGGTCAGCCAAAGGCTGATTTACATGCCCTTGACAGCGACAATAAACATAAATTTAATTTCAGGGCCGTTGAATGTTTTTTCAACGGCCCCTCTGAACCATGCACACTAAAACAAAACTAACCGCCGCGCTGGTGGGCTGCGGCCGAATCGGCGCTCTGCTGGAGCAGGACCCGCTGCGCGGCAAACCCTGCACCCACGCCGGTGCGATCACCGCGCTGGGCAACGTGAAGCTCGTGGCCGCGGCGGACCCGGACCCGGAGCGGGCCACCGAATTCGGCCGGGCTTTCGGCGTGAACGCTCTCTATCCTGACCACGTTTCCCTGCTCGCTAACCACGTTGTCGATATCCTGGCGGTGGCCGCGCCTACCGATACCCATTGCCGGATCGTCTGCGACGCCGCTGCCAGCGGCCGCGTGCGGGGGATTTACTGCGAGAAACCGATCAGCCGCACGCTGGAGGAGGCCGACCGGATGATCGAGGCCTGCGAGAGCGCGGGAGTTGCGCTGCTGATCGGTCACGAGCGACGGTTCGCCAGCCATTTCAGGCTGGCCAGAGAGCTGGTGGCCGACGGCACGCTGGGCGATGTCCGCACCGTGATCGGCCAGGCGCTGGGCGGCGATCCGGGCAAGCTGCCCCGCGAGCTGGCCGGCGGCGGCCCCCTGTTTCACGACGGCACCCACCTGACCGACCTGCTGGGATTTTTTGCAGGTTCGGCTGAATGGGTTATCGGAAACACTCAGCGCAGCCACGGACCGCGTAATATCGAGCACACGGCGGTGGCGATGGTGGGGTTCCGCTCCGGGGCGCTGGGGTTTATCGAGGGCGGCGGGCGGCGAAAATATTTCGCGTTCGACCTGGAAATACAGGGCGAGAGGGGTATCCTGCGCCTCGGCAACAGCCCGCCCAGCCTTCGGCTGAGTGCCCCCAGCGGGCGCTGGAGCGGTTTCAGCGAGCTGAGAGAAACGGATTTCCCGGCTTACGAACCAAACAACGGATTCGTGGCGGCGTATGCGGCCCTGTGCGAGGATATCACCACGGGAACGCCAAACGGCAGCAGCGGCCATGACGGCCGCGCCGCGCTGGAGCTGATCCTGGCCGTGTATGAGAGTTCCTCCCGTGGCGGCAGGCGGGTCAGGCTGAAGCGGCAAAGCCAACCGTAGTCTTCTCTTCAGAGACCTTTGATTTAATTCCAGAGCGGTTGTAGGAATCATTGATCAGCACCCCTGTCTCGAAATTCAAATGACAGAATGAGCTATAAACTCTAAATTTATCAAATATTTTGCAGGGCACTCGGAATTATTTTTTTCAAAGGTCTCTCTCCAGCAATTTCCCGTTTTCAGAAAAAATGTAACCAATTCAGCTCTTCGGGACTCTTACTAACAGTAGCGTAGCGGTGAAGGGCGTGAGGCGTCGGCGGCGCCGGCGCCGGAAAACTTTCCGCAAGCGTGGCTGTGTGAGAACGGCATATTCCGGCTTAACCGCCTGCCTGCCGGAGTTTTCTCCGACATATCAGCCAAAATACATTAAGCAGCATTCTCAGTTACACCCTAAATGAATGGGGAATCCGGATGACCTTTATAAACGGCTCACGCAGGATATTTTCTGCCTTGCTTGTAACGATTGCACTTGGTATCGGTAACCTGGGCGCCGCGGAGACGGTGCGAGTTATCCAATTGCCGGGCAGCGGGATTGTGCCGGACGCGGAAATTGACAACTCCGGTACGGTCCATGTGGCCTATGTGGACAGTGCCAACCTTTATTACGTCAAAAGCACTGATGGGGGCAGTTCTTTCAGCGTTCCGCTGAAAGTGAACAGCGAAGAGGGCAATGTAGGTGGTGGCACGTACCGAGGTCCTGATCTGGCGCTCGGCGGCAACGGAGTAGTCCATGTAGTCTGGTACGACAACGCTTACGGCCTGGGACTGCCCAGGGATCAGTGGGGTGTGCACTATGCCCGGGTTGACCCTGCCGCGGGCAAGGTTTCCGGTGAGCGCAACCTCAACGGCAGGCCCAGCGACAATTATTCGCTTGCGGCCAACTCCACGGGCGCTGTCGCCGTAACCTGGACGGCCGCGGGCATGTATCTGCAAACTTCCGCCGACAACGGCGACACGTTCTCCGAACCGGTCCGGGTGCTTCCCGAGTCTGTCGATCCATGCGAGTGCTGCGCCACCCGTACGCTGTTTACAGCGGACGGCGGCCTGTACGTAATCTACCGCGACAAGGCTGACAACGTGCGGGACATGCACCTGCTGAGCTGGCCCAATGCCGCTTCAGGAGGATCGCCGGCATTCAGCAGCCTTCTTTTGTCAGTGGAAACCTGGAAAATCGACCTCTGCCCGATGACCGGTTCTTATCTTGAGACCACGCCGGATGGCAGCCTGCTGGCAGCCTGGGAGACACGGAGCAACAACCGGTTCGCGATTATAGATCCCTCCGATCTCACCTTCAAGGCACAGCCGAAGCTGACTACGGAAAAAGGCAATTATCCGGTGGCGCTGGCAAACGATAGCGGCCAGGTACTTACAGCCTGGAAATGGCGCAACGTGCTGTACTGGAAGCTCTACGGCTCCCCGAATGACAGTGACCCCGAATCCGGTTCTTACGAAGCTCGCACCGCTGACCGCCCCGGCGGAGTAGTACTGAAAGACGGTACATTCCTGTTGTTTCCATAAACGTATTTATCAGCGGAACAGCTGCTCCAGCAGTGAGATCACAGTAAAAAACACGATGCAGGTGGCAAGCGGAAAGTGAATGGCTCCGCCTGCAGGCGGGGCATCTTGAAAGGCAGGAGGGGGATTGCCTCCCTCTTTGTAAAAGGGGGATCGAGGGGGATTTATTCATCGCCGAAAAGCTCGGCCTGGGAGGGAGTGTCGCTCTTGCCCCGTGGGGGCGTGAGGCCCAGGTGACGATAGGCCATGGCCGTTGCCTCGCGGCCCCGCGAGGTGCGCTGGATAAACCCGCGCTGGATCAGGAACGGCTCGTAGACCTCCTCGATCGTGTCGGCCTCCTCGCCCACGCTCACCGCCAGGGTGCCCACTCCCACCGGTCCGCCGTTGTATTTTTCAATCATCGTGCGCAGCAGGGCCAGGTCCATCTCGTCCAGACCGGTGTTGTCCACTTCCAGCATCTCCAGACCCGCCCTGGCCACGTCACCGTCGATCCGGCCATCGGCGCGCACCTGGGCATAGTCGCGGATACGCCGCAGCAGGCGGTTGGCGATCCGAGCGGTGCCGCGGCTGCGGCGGCTGATCTCCCCGGCGCCTTCGCTGTCGATCCGCACATCGAGAATCCCGGCGCTGCGGTTGACAATCTGCTCCAACTCGGCGTCGTCGTAGAAATTGAGCCGGCCCACCACGCCGAACCGCGAACGCATCGGGCTGGTGAGCAATCCGCTGCGGGTGGTCGCCCCGATCAGGGTGAAACACTTGAGGGGAATTTTCACGCTGCGGGCGTTGGCCCCGGAGTCGATCATGATATCGAGGGTGAAATCCTCCATCGCCGGGTAGAGGTACTCCTCCACCGTGCTGCGCAGGCGGTGGATCTCGTCGATAAACAGCACGTCGCCCTCTTCCAGGTTGGTCAGCAGACCGGCCAGGTCACCCGCTTTTTCCAGCACGGGGCCGGACGTGATCCTGATCCCCACATCCATCTCGCGGGCGATAATATGGGCCAGCGTGGTCTTTCCCAGCCCGGGAGGGCCGCAGAACAGGCAGTGGTCCAGGGCCTCGCCCCGGTTGCGCGCCGCCTCGACAAACACCGAGAGCTGTTCCTTGAGCTTCGGCTGGCCCACGAACTCGTCCATGCTCCGGGGCCGAAGGCTGCCCTCGAACGTGGCCTCGTCCTCGAGCACGTCCGGGCTGGTGATGTCTATCTGTCTGCCCTGGTTGTCGGTCATCGTGTGCCGTTATGATAAGCTGGATGATTTTTTATCAATCTGCAATGCAAATTAATTACAAGTCATAGTAAAAGCATCAAGCTGCTTGTGTTTCGGCAAAAGCAGCAAAACCATTGGGGGCCGCGAACTCGCACAAGCACATTTTATCAAAATTCCAGCGGAGTTTACCAGCAAAAAACTCCACTCCGCCATGCTGGGCACGCCGGAAGCGAATCGCACGCCCGGCATTTTTCATCTTCATCCCTTTGTGGGATACGACTCTGCTACACACTACCATCGTGCTGGCTCAAACATGCGCGGCCCCCGGAAAAACCCGATCCTCAACGTACCCGCCGATTTTCCAAGCCCCGAATGGTCCCGTAACAGAGGCGAACATCGTGTTTACCCGCATCATGACAATATCCCATAACCAGATTGAATAAACTGCCAATTACATCGACGCCAGTGCGCGGCGCACCAGTTCACTGGTGTCCAGTTTCTTGCCGGCCTTATCGGCCGCCTTGCCCACGGCTTTATCGGCCAACGTCCGGCTGAAGCCCAGCGAGACCAGCGCGGCCACAGCTTCCTGGTTGCGAGGGGCAGCGGCGCCGCTCTCGGCGGCAAGAGCCGAGAGATCCACCTCGCCCAGCTTACCCTTGAGCTCTAACACCAGGCGTTCGGCGGTTTTCTTACCCACGCCGGAGATTTTGTTCAGCATGGCGGTCTGGCCGGTCTCGATCGCCACCACCAGCTCGGACGGCGGCATGCTGGAAAGAATAGAGAGCGCCAGCTTGGGTCCCACCCCGCTGATCGCGATCATCTTCTCGAAAGTGGAGCGTTCCTCGCGCGTAGCGAACCCGAACAGCAGCAGCGCATCCTCGCGCACGTGAAGGTATGTAAAAACCCTGGCGATCTCGCCCGCGGCGGGTAATTTGTCGAACGTGGAGAGCGGGATACTGACTGCGTACCCGACCCCCTCGGCGCTGATCACGGCCGTACCGGGCGCTTTTTCCACCAGGGTTCCCTCCAGCAGTGCGATCATCCTCTCAGTAGTCCTTTGGATTTGATTGTCGAGTTTACCACAGGGAAATCTCAGCCCGGAAACACCTGCGAGCGCAACGCTCAGTGCGGGTGGCGGTGAGTGTGGCACAGCGCGATAGCCAGCGCATCGGCGGCATCGTGGGGCTCGGGCGGAGCGGCAAGTTCCAGTACGGCCTGGGTCATCCGCTGCACCTGCTGCTTGGAAGCGTTGCCGTTGCCGGCCACAGCCATTTTCACCTCGCGCGGAGCGTACTCGAACACCGGCAAATGTGCCAGCGCACCGGCCAGGATAATCACGCCGCGCACCTGGCCGATAGATTTCATGCTCTGGGCGTTGCGGCCGAAGAAAATATCCTCGACCGCCATCTCGGCGGGTTGATATTGCTCGATCACAGCCTGGACGAAGCGGAAAATCCTGGCCAGCTTTTCTGTCAACGACTCGCCCCTTGCCGCCCGGCTGACACCGCAGGCCACCATCCGGCAGCTCGCACCCTGCTTGCGCAGCACGCCGAACCCGGTCACCGCGCCCCCGGGATCGATCCCCAGCACTATCCGCGCGCCGTGTGCGCGCCGTTCCGCCAGCTTATTGGTCAAGCTTGGCCATCACCTCGTCGCTGATATCGAAATTGGAACTGACCCGCTGGACGTCTTCGTTTTCCTCCAGCGCATCCATCAGGCGGAGCACCTTGCCCGCATCGTTCTCATCAAGTTGGATCGTATTGCTCGGAACACGGACCATCTCGGCTTCCTGGACCTCGACACCGGCACTCTGCAGCCCCTCACGCACCTTATGCATGTCCTCGACAGCGGTGATAACCACATGGGTATTTCCCTCGGAGACCACGTCCTCGGCGCCCAGTTCACTGGCTTGCAGGAACACTGTTTCTTCGTCGTACTGGGCGGCGTCGATATACAACTGTCCCTTGGCCGTGAACATCCAGGCCACCGAACCGGCCTCGCCCATGCTGCCGCCATGCTTGGTCAGGATGTGGCGCACCTCGCTGACCGTGCGATTGCGGTTGTCGGTCAGACACTCGATATACATCGCCACGCCGACCGGCCCGTAGCCCTCGTAAATCGCTTCCTCGTAGTTTACGCCATCCAGCTCGCCGGTTCCCTTTTTGATAGCTCGCTCGACATTGTCGTTTGGCATGTTCGCGGCCTTGGCCGCATCGACCGCCGTGCGCAAGCGGGGATTACCGTCAAGGCTTCCCCCACCCTCGCGGGCGGCAACGGAGATTTCCTTGATCAGCTTGGTGAATATCTTGCTCCGCTTGGCGTCTTCCTTGCCCTTCTTGCGCTTGATAGTCGACCATTTGGAATGGCCCGACATAGTGCCTCCAGATGTTGCTGTTGATGCCGCCCGACGACCGGAACGGCCGGGCTTGAAATACTCTAAAGTGTTAAATAGTAGCAGGTAACAGCCCCATGGGAGATAATATAGCCAGCACGATATTAAAAATCAATCAAATAAGAAGAAGCGGAGAGCGCAAGTGCCATGTTGTAATAAACCGGCGACGGTGTTATTTTAAGCACTCTCAAACGATAACAATGCTCCACTGTCACGAACACACCAGATCAGGAACCAACCATGCCCGGAACGATCTTGCTGTGCGAGGGTTATCTCCACGATCCCGGTTACTCGAAAACAGCCTACGGTATCCTCAGGTTCGCGCCCGAGAGGGTGGTGGCGGTGATCGACAGTAACCACGCCGGTAAGGACTGCGGCGAGGTCAGCTCTCTGGGCAAGGGAATCCCGGTGGTGGGAAGCGTTCCCGACACGCTGGCGCTTAATCCCGACACGCTGGTTATCGGTGTGGCCACGGTGGGCGGAGTGCTCTCCCCGGAGCTCAGAGCCGCGGTAAAACAGGCGCTCGAAGCCGGGTTGGAGGTCCATAACGGCCTGCACGAAATGCTGGCCGACGACCCTGTGCTCGCTGAGATAACCCGCAAAAACGGAGGCCGGATAGTCGATCTGCGCGCCGAGCCTGAAGACCTCGATTGCGCCAGCCTCAAAGCCCAGCAGGTGGACGCGCTGGTGGTGCTGATGGTGGGCACGGACTGCAATACGGGCAAAATGACCGCCGCGCTCGAAGTCGTGGGCGAGGCCCGTCGCCAGGGTATACGGACGCGCTTCTGCGCAACCGGCCAGAGCGGAATCGCTATCACCGGCCGCGGGATCGCTATCGACCACGTGCTGAGCGATTTCACGGCCGGGGCGGCGGAGAAGTTGGTGCTGGAAGCCGGAGCGCAACAGGGTGTGGAGTTGATCCTGGTCGAGGGCCAGGGGGCGCTGGCTCAGCCGGTGTACTCCGGAGTGACCCTGTCGCTGATGCACGGCAGCCTCCCGGATGCCATGATCCTCTGCCATCGCGCCGGCCAGGAGTTGCTGGAGATTGTCGACACTCCCATGCCGCCGCTGGTGGAGCATATCAGGCTTTACGAACAGGCGATGCGGCTGGTCAAACCCGCCAAAGTGGCCGCGGTTGCGCTAAACACGATGGACCTCTCCGAAAGTGATGCCCGCGGGGCAATCGAGCGCGTAACCGAAGAAACCGGCCTGCCCGCAACAGACCCCTCCCGTTTCGGTGCACAAACACTGCTGGACGCCGTCTGCCGGACAGGAATGAACAAAGTACCCCTCTACCGGGGTAGTAAAGACTGAACCCCCGGTCGTAACCCGGCAGTCCTTACAGATCGGATATGCCGGTTTCGTGGACCAATAGTTAACGGAAAGAGCGATGAGATATTTACTGGCAGCGCTTGTGGCGCTTGCAGCGGCGGCCTCGTGCAGCATGCCCCCGGGCTTCAATGCGGTCCGCGAGGGGGAGATGTTCCGTAAGAACGACGAATACAAGAACGCGATCGCCAGTTACCGCGTGGCGCTGGGGCAGGACTCATCGCTTACCCGCGCCTACCTCGGAATCGGCTACTGCCAGATCGAGCTGATGGACTTTACCGATGCCGAGGCCACTTTCGGGCGACTGTTAAAACGGGAGCCGCGCAACGAGCAGGCCCTCTATCACCTGGGCCAACTGCACCTTCACCGGGAAAGCTACCAGAGCGCTGCGGACTACTTCCGGCAGGCCCTCTCGGTCAACCCGGGGTTTGCCGACAGCCACTACCAGCTTGGCCTGGCCTACGGCAGGATGAAAAACTACCGGGAGGCGCTCGACGAGCTGCGCGCGGCGGTCGAGATCAACCCCCGTTTCGTGGACGCCTGGTACACGATGGGCAACATCTTCACGCGCCTCAAAGAGCGCGACAAGGCGCTGGAAGCTTATGGCCGCGTACTTCAGCTCGATTCCAAACACCTGATGGCCCTCTATATGAGCGGCGACTGCTACTATTCGATGGGCCGCTACGAGGATGCCGTGCGGATGTTCGAGCGCACCCTGGATGTTAATTTCGGATACACCGCCGCCCACACCTCGCTGAAAAAAAGCCGGGAGAGACTCGAAGCCGCCGGCGGTGGCTGAGCGCTCCTCCCCCCCTCCTTCAGTTCCGGCCGCGTTCTACCGATAAAAGGATAGAGAGTTGCGCCGCTCATTGCACCGCCCGGCGATTTATTTTAGATATCAACCGGTTCCCCCGTCGCTGTTTCAGAGGCAGATTTCCATGTTTTCCACACGCGTTTTTTTTACCGTGATTATTGCCGCCCTGTTCTCTACCGCTGCATTTGCACGCGCGGATACCGGCAGTGCACGCCTGTCCGGTTATACGCAACCCGACCTGCCCGTTTTTCGCAAAGCGGCCGCGGCTGTGGCAGCGGCTCCGGCGGCTCCAGTGCGGAAAAGAGTACGTCCGCCGCGGCGGCGCAGCTCTATCGGCAGTGGCGGAACAGCTGGCCGCTTCGACACGCTGATCCGCGACGTGGCCCGTCGCCACGGAGTGGACTACAAGCTGGTCAAGGCGGTTATCCATGCCGAGAGCGCGTTCGACCACCTGGCCGTGAGCCGCGTGGGCGCCCAGGGCCTGATGCAATTGATGCCCGCCACCGCGCGCGACCTGCGCGTCTCCGATCCGTTCGACCCGCGGGACAACGTGGAGGGCGGCACGCGCTATCTTAAGCAGATGCTGCGCCGCTTTCGTAACGACATCTCCCTGTGCCTGGCCGCCTACAACGCCGGGCCGAGCACGGTGCTGCGCTACGGCGGGGTGCCCCCCTACCGCGAAACCCGCTCCTACATCCGGCGGGTCAAGGCGCTGATGCGCCGCTACGAGCGCGAGGAGCAGGCTCTTTTGCCGCCGCAGGCACCTGTGATTCCGGTTGCCGGCAGAGTTTACCACGTTATCAGGAACGGCCGCCCGGTCGTCTCCGCAACACCGCTGCCTTAATATTCCACTAAAGGGCCGAAAAAAACATTTGTCATGAAAAAAGGCGCGCCGATGGCGCGCCTTTAGTTTACCGCTTGTTTTTCAGCCGATAGCGTTAACTTTCGCTCCCGCGCTCATCGCGGGCCCGGCTCAGCAGGTCGTGAATACCGGCAAGGGTCTGTTTGCGCAACTGGCTGGCCACACGGTCCATCAGCCGCGAGATTTTCTGCGCGCAACCCGGACAGTAAACCACCGTCGCCCCGCTGAGAAACAAATCTCCGCCGGCAAAACGCTTTTCCAGTTCATCCCCACCGCACAACTCTCCGGCGTCTATTGCCTGTTCCAACTCGTGATAATCGGTATCGCAGGCCGGACAACCCATCCGCTCACCTCTGTGATCTTAAAAGTTTCGATTAACCTTGATGGATAAAGCACGTCTCATAAGGATAATATCGACAGCAGGGGCGAGGGCTTTAGCACGGGCGGGGGAATCCGGGAATCAACAACCGGTGAGGTCGCGGGCGCGGCAGACCGAGGCGAACCACATCGCCATCGTGCGCAACGACCCGAGGTGCAACTGCTCGTTGTGGGCGGCGGTGGTGTCGGCGGGCAGGAATACCAGGAAATCACGCATGAACGCATCGCGCACGGTGGCCTCCACGCAGACGTTGGTAAACACGCCCGCCACCACCACCTGCGATACGCCCATCGAGCGCAGGGTCAACTCCAGGTCCGTGGAGTAAAACCCGCTGTAACGACGCTTGGGGATTACTTTCTCGCCGGGCAGGGGAGCCAGCTCGTCCACCGGATCGGTCTCGCGGCTGTCTTCCAGCGGGACGGAGGGCCACCAGTGACGAAGCACGGGACCCCGGTCAATCTCCAGGCCCTTGTTCTTCTGCAGGGTGAACAGCACCGGGCGCTTGCCGGCGCGGAAATACGTCGCCAGTTCCACTGCCCTGGGCAGGACCGCACGGGTGTTGGAGGAGAACAACTGATGGCCGGGGTCAAGAAAACAGCGCTGGAAATCGACCAGCACCAGCGCGGCCTCGCCCGGCATGAATTCCAGCTTGCGCTGGCTGTAGGGCGCCAGCTCCCGCAGATAGGAACTGGTCTTACTATCGAGCGTTTCGCTGGAAATGTACTGCTCGCCGATAGCGTCCAGGCTTACTTTCCGGCTCACTCGGCGCCCTCTCTGTCAGTCACGGCCGGAGCCTCGAACAGGCGCGAAAGATAAGCCCTGTCGCGCGTTGTCATGCCCGAGAACTGTATCCCCGCCTCGTACTTGTCGCTCTCGACCTCCTTGACCCATCGCACCGCGCCGAAACACATCACCACGGTTTTGTTGTAGCATTTATTTCCACTGTCGTCCAGCCAGTAGGACTGCAGGTCGGGGACCTCGATCCGCACCGAGATATGGTCTCCCTCCCCAAGCGGTTCGGTGGTATTTATCCTGGTCCCGTTCAGGCTGAAATCGAGCGTTCGCGACTGGATCAGGTTGAGCTTGTCGAAACCGGAGAGCACCGAGTACTCGACCTGGTAATCCAGATCCAGGCGCTGATAGTTGCGATTATCGGCTGTTGTGCTCATCAGGCGCTCCGTATGCAAGCTGAATGTGGCGTTTCACTGAATTCAGAATATCACGGGAAAAGTGAAAAAGTCAATGATTACCTGCCTTTTCTTTCTGATCCCGCTCAATTCCGCCAATTTCAGTCTTGAACCAACTGTTACCCTCGCTATGCGCGGTGCAAACAACCTGCCAGCACGGTTCCGCCCTGCCGAACCCCGCGCTGTGCCATCCGCGCAGAGGATTGTGCTCCCCCCGGTGCAGTGAAACCTCGCATCCTTTATCGGCCAGCATGGAAAGCTCCGCGCCGCCGCCAGTACGGATCAGCACCCGCCGCCCGTTATTGTTATCCAGATCCGCCTCACATGAGGGGTGCAGGGTAAAAACAATTTCAGCATCGTACGATCCATCGGCGCGGAACAGGTCTTCCACCACCAGCCGGGGATTTTCCCGGTACATGCAAAGCCTGCGCTGGTGGATCACTCCCTGCGCGCCTGCCCGGTGGCATCCGCTTTCGAGTCTGCCCGCCAATACTATTTCCATGCCGGTTTCAGCGGCTTCCAGCAACCGGGAGCCGACTTCCCTCTTCCATAAAAACGTCGCCAGGGCCGCGCCCTGCGAGAACCCGTCCACGGTGGCGGTGGAGTGCGCCCGGCCCGAGCGCAGAAAATTGCGCATCGCGGTGTCGCTGAGATAAAAGCCCGTGCCGGGGTCTGTCAGCACAGGAGCGCCGTCGAGAAAAAAACTGAACGAGAGACGGTCCGCATGGGAGTGCGCCCAGGTTATCCCGTCGCCCCAGTGCCCGCACTCGAATCTGACGTAAGCGCCGGGCCAGGGCCGGGCGGTATGGTGTCCGCTGACGGTATAACTGACCAGCGATTCGGCGGGCAACCGCTCTGCCTGTTCCAGGCGGCTCCGGCAGCGCTGGTCACCGTAGAGCCAGATACTGTCCGGGTCGGGCTTGAAATCGTGGCGCAACTCGTTACTTTCGCCCAGCAGCCAGAGCAGGTTGAGCGTACCGCCGTAATGCTCCGCGTGGCTGCGTGGCACAGTCCCCGGCAACCAGGCGTCGTCGCTGTCGCCGTACTCGCTGATCGCCCTGCCGCCATCGGTCATCTCGCTCAGGAAGCGATAGGCCGCCCGCAGGCGCTCCGCTCCCTCGCGGCCAAGCACGTCTTGTGCCGGGCGGCCCAACAGCAGGGTAACCACCGAGGCCAGACGGCAGGCAAAGGAAAGGTAGTGCAACGAGCCCTCCAGCCCGCCGCCGTCGGCAAGGATCAGCCGGTGCGTGCACTGGCGCAACAGGGCCAGACCCTCGATCCGCCAGCAGGCCGAACCAGCCATTGCCGGCAGGAATTCACCCAGCAGGGCCAGCCCGGCGGCCTCGCCCGCCAGGTGGTTGAATGCGTTTGAGGGCGGACTTGTGTGCCTGGCGATATACTCGCCATGCAGATAGAACAGCCTGGCCAGCATGGCTCGTAAGCCGTTGTCTTGCAAAGGCCGGGAGTCTCTCAGGCAGTTCACTGTCACCAGCAGGGAGATCGCGCGAAGAGACACCTCCAGGGCGCTGGACCAGTTGACCGTTTTGCCGAACGGGTTCTGCTCGTTCCAGCCTTTTATCCAGCGAGTTGCCAGGGATGCGAACTCCTCGCGCCGGGTAAGGCGCCAGGCGCGGCCCAGTTCCACCAGCACCTGCAGACGGTTAAGCTCCCAGAGCGAGCGGATATCCAATCCCGTGGCGCTGTAGCTTTCACTCCAGGCAGGCAGCCTGGCCAACCCGGCGGCGCTGCCCCCGCCTGAGGGGTCGGCCAGCCAGTCGGGCGCCTGGCCCAGCTCCAACTCCCTGCCGAAGATTGTTACCCTGCCCGCCAGCGCTTTTTCCGCGACCTGAACCGATCCAGCCAGCGTGGGGTCCGAACCCGCTTCACGTGGCTCGGCCTGCAACGGTTTCTCCAGCAACTGATCGAGCAGGGCCGGGTCGGCGTGGGCATCCGACTCCCGCTCGATCCTGCCGGTGACCCAGTCTTCGGTCAGGCGACGGCAGGCGCGGCGACCGGCCTCCACGGCCCCCATCGCCCGCAGCCGGTGGATGAATGCTTTGCTGTTCATTGTGCCGGGCCCAATTGTACAGTTCGGTGTTATTTCGTCTGATTATATTATAAGAGCCGCCCGCACACGCTGCAACAGATTGCACCGCGCATCAGCCTCTGTTAACTTGGTTAATTACTGATCCTGCCCAAAAAGCTGCTTCTCGATCTGGAGATATTATGCAAATACGCAATAAAATTATAACAATCCTGACCGTGATCCTGCTGGTCGCGGCTCCCCTTACGGCCCAACTGGAAATAGCGAATCAATATTGGCTGCGCGACAAAGCCACGGGCCGCACGCTCTGGCTCGCCGGTCACGGCGTAACAAACCTGATCAGCCGGTTCGGCATAGATATCGCCGAGCATAACGGGCACTACGCATCATTCGGCGCCAACACGCAGCGCCTGCACCTGACCCAGGGAGCACTGGGCCGGGGCGCGCCGTGGAAGCTGCTGCCCGATGGCCGCTACGACCTGGCCGCCTGGAACGAGCGCTGGTGGACCCGCTTCAGGCTGTACCTGGACGACTGCAAACGCAGGGGGATTTTCCCGTTCGTGCAGCTCTGGGACGAGCCGACGATCGAAGCGGGCAAAACGCGTTGGCGAGTCAACCCCTGGCGGCCCTCGAACAACGTCAACGACCTGGAGCGGCTCTCAGACGATCCCGGCGGTCACGCCATGCCGGGCTTCTACGATGATGTTACCGACAGCAGGCTGATGACCCTCCAGGACGCGTTCGTGCGGCGGGTGTTAGACCTCAGCGCGCCCTACGGCATCTGTATCTATTCGTTCTGCAACGAGTACGATTTCGGAGCGAAAGCGCCTGTGGCATGGCAGGAGCACTGGATCGAGTTCTTCCGCAGCTACGAACAGGAGCACCCGGCGCTTCCCGCTCCGGTGCTGCTGACCAACACGGCTGTCAAACGCTACATGGACGAGGGCTACGGCGCTTTTCCGCTCATCGACTGGTTTTACCTGGGCCGCGATTTCCGACTGAAAAGTTACGGCCGGGCGGGCCGGGACCAGGCCGGTACCGGCGGGAGCGTACTGCACTCGCTGGTGGAGCGGGTGCGCAAGCTCTACCCCGGCAAAGTGCTGATCAACAGCCGGCCCTCCTCCAGTCCGGACCGCGGGGTGAAAGATTACACCAACGAGGCCGAAACCCGCCGCATTCTCTGGAGCATGTTTACCAGCGCGGTGCACGTGGCCGGTTTCAGGCATCTGAACCCCACCGGCCCCGACGATCACAAACCCTGGCTGCGCACCCACCCCGATTGCCGGGAGTGCACCGACGGCCTGGCCACCGAGCGCGCCCTGCGCAGCGTCCACGCATTCCTGCGGCTCGCCCGTCCCGAGCTGGCCTCCCTGGAGCCCGCTTTCGACAGCGCGGCGGGCGTTCCGGCGTTCCGGCTCAGGAGCGACAGCGAGCAGATTATCTACCTGCCACGCGGCGGCGCGGCGCAGGTGAGCCTCTCACCCTGCTGCGATGAGGTCTGGCGCTACGATCCGCGCAACCCCGATGGCGGGCTGATTCTGATAGAACGCGGCGAGCTGGCCGGCGACTGGCTACAAGCGGGAGACGCCGAGACGGTTTTTTACGTGCGCCGCAAACCGTTCCCGGGCAGTTAGCGTTAGTCCAAATCCTTTGTTTGAGCGTAGTTGCTTTATCCCGCCGCTTTGATTATTTTTGTTACCCCGGCTGCGGGCGGCCGATCAGTGTGGCCTGCTATCGAGATCACGACTACTACCATTAACCGTACCGTTATAAACCTCGCGCGAAGGAAAAGACGATAAATGCGTATCCTGATGCTGCATTCCGATGAGTTCAGTTATCATGTCACCGATAAAACCAGCGCGGTGGGCAAGGGCCACGAACTGGCCGAGAAACTTCAGCAGGGACAGACCGGCGAGGCGCTGGTGGTGTTCTGCTGCTCGGAGAAGGGCGATGAGAAGGGTGTGGAGTCTGTCGCCTCGCAGGTAGCCCAAACGGCCGCGAATCACGCCCGCCGCGTAAACACCGACACGGTGGTGGTCTATCCCTACGCTCACCTTTCGAGCAACCTCGCCAGCCCCAGGATCGCAACCAAGGTGCTCGACAGGATTTACGACCTGCTGCGCAAAGAGGACGGCCTCACAATCAAGCGCAGCCCGTTCGGCTACTACAAGAGCTTTACGGTCAAGTGCAAGGGCCATCCGCTGAGCGAACTGGCGCAGACAATCGTGCCGGAGTCCGGCGGGAAGAAACAAGAGGACGAGGCCGGCAGCGCGGCCGTCCAGAGCGAGAAAACCCTTGAGAGCGAGTGGTATATCGCCGAGCCGGGCCGGGAGTTGGTGCCCACCGGGGACTATAATTTCAAGCAGCGTAAAAATCTGCGCAAGCTCTACAGCTACGAGAGCGAAAAAGACCGCACGGTTGCCGAGCCGCCCGCGCATATCGAACTGATGCGTCGCCTGGAACTGGTGGACTACGAGCCGGGCAGCGACCCGGGCAATTTCCGCTGGTATCCCAAGGGCCTGCTGGTCAAACAACTCTGCGAGGAACTGGTCAACGAACTGATCGCCGACTACGGCGGCATGAGGGTCGAGACCCCGATCATGTACGACTTTCAGCATCCCAAGCTCAGCCGTTACCTTCAGCGCTTCCCCGCGCGCCAGTACGTGCTGCTCAGTGAGGACAAGGAATATTTCCTGCGTTTCGCCGCCTGTTTCGGCCAGTACCTGATCCAGCACGACATGCAGCTCTCCTACCGTCACCTGCCCTGCCGCCTCTACGAGCTGACCCACTACAGCTTCCGCCGCGAGCAGACCGGCGAGCTGGCGGGACTCAAGCGCCTGCGCACGTTTACCATGCCGGACATGCACACCCTGGCCCGCGACATGGAGCAGGCCAAGCAGGAATTCGCCGCCCAGATAGGTCTCTGTAAGCAGTGCATGGACGCGTTCGAACTGGACTACGAGGTAGCAATTCGGTTCGTAAAGGACTTTAGAGATGACAATAAAAATTTCGCCGACAAGCTGAGCGAGCTTGTTAAGCAGCCCTCGCTGGTGGAACTCTGGAACGAGCGGTTCTTCTACTTTGTGGCCAAGCTGGAGTTCAATTTTATCGACGCCCAGAACAAAGCCTCCTGCCTGTCCACGATTCAGATCGATGTGGAAAACTGCGAGCGCTTCGAGATCGAGTATATCGACGAGGACGGGAAGGCGCGGCATCCCCTGCTGCTGCACACCTCGATCAGCGGCTCGATTGACCGGGTGGTGTACGCGATGCTGGAGAACCAGGCGATTAAAATGAAGAAGGGCACCAAGGCCGAGCTCCCGCTCTGGCTGGCCCCCACCCAACTGCGGCTGATCCCGGTGGGCGAACATTTCAACGAGTACTGCGAGCAGTTGATGAAGCAGATCCCGTTCCGCGTGGACCTGGACGAGCGCGACCTGACAGTGGGCAAGAAAATCCGCGAGGCCGAGCGCGAGTGGATTCCGTTCTCGGCTGTTGTCGGCGAGAAAGAGGTGGAGGCGGGCGGAATGATGGTGCGCACGCGCAGCACGGGGCAGCAGACGATGATGAAACCCGATGAACTGACCGAATTGATAAAAGGTAAAACGGCAAAAAAACCGTACCGCAGGCTCAACGTGCCGGCCCGCCTGAGCAGGCGGCCGATTTTCGTGGGTTGAGCGATGGATTGCGAAAAAGTCTTTTCCACCCGCATCAAGCAGTGAAGCCTTTTTTACGGTTCCCGGCTCACTTTGGGCTAAATTGATCGGGCTGTTCTGACGAAATATTGTACAGGAGCATTTTTGCGTACAAATCGTGAATCCTGTCAGCTATTGCGGGATAGAAAATTCATGCCCTGTCTTTTTCATATTACAGCCGTGCGCACAATCTCTGCCTCCATGGTTGTGGCCGCGGCCGTGCTTCTGCTCGCCTGCAGCAACAGCACTCCGGTGGCCCCCGCTACCGGTCTCTACCTTCCCGTGCAGGAAACCGCCCAACTTGGTGGCCGCTGGCGCACGGAGAATGTCCTGGCAGGGGGCCTGCCGCTATCGAGCCTGCTGGTGCCCGGCGCCACGGCCGGGCAGGCCGACTCGCGGCTGAGTTCCTACCTGGGCGACCTGGCCGTGAGTATCAGCGGTGAATCCACCGGGCTGTTCAGTGCCGACGCCCGCGGTACGGCTGTAGACACGGCCGATGCGCTGATCACGTCAAGCGGCACACACCTGGCGGCCGGGAGTTTCACCCTCTGGGGCGAGGGCCAGATCGAGGTCCGCCTGAGCGCGGAGAACGGCAGCGCACTGGCCAAGGCGCAGAATTATCTGGGCCAGGCCAGTATCCTGGGCGACACGCTGCTGCTGGAATTCAGCCTCCTGGTGCCGCCCCACAAGGCCGTGCCCTTCCTGCCCTCTTCGCTCTCCGTGCTGGCGCGGATGGTCCGCCGCTGAGCTACCCCGGCCCGCTTTGCAATCCACCAGCTAATCCTGTATGGTATAACAGCTTACCGGCAAACGCAGGCTAAATCCATTGACAGGGGTTTACCGTCTCAGGTATATTCATAGTTTGTGTCTGCTGCAGACCCAACTATTTTGCAAATGATATTACCCGACCATCAATTTTCGGCTAACAGGGGTACGGAGGGCAACGATGGAACAACAGAAAATCGAACAACTGGCGGTCAATACGATCAGATTACTCGCGGTCGAGGGCGTACAGAAAGCCAAATCCGGCCATCCGGGGATGCCGATGGGCATGGCTGACGTGGCGTTCGTGCTGTGGAACAAGTTCATGCGCTTCAACCCCGCTGCACCCGAATGGATCAACCGCGACAGGTTCATCCTCAGCGCGGGCCACGGCTCGATGCTACTCTACGCCATGCTGCACCTGACCGGTTTCGATATCAGCCTGGACGACCTGAAGAATTTCCGCCAACTCGGCAGCAAAACCCCCGGCCACCCCGAGTACATGCCATCGCGGGGGATCGAGACCACCACCGGCCCGCTGGGACAGGGTTTCGCCAACGGAGTGGGCATGGCTATCGCCCGCCGTTTCATGGCCAGCAAGTTCAACACCGACGATTACGCGATCTACGACCACAAGGTCTACTGCATCTGCAGCGACGGCGATCTGATGGAGGGTATCAGCAGCGAGGCCGCCTCGCTGGCCGGACACCTGGGCCTGGGCGAGATCACTTATTTCTACGACAGCAACCATATTTCTATCGAGGGCGTCACCAGCCTCTCGTTCGACACCGAGAACGTGCGCCAGCGGTTCGAGGCCTACGGCTGGCATACGCTGGAAGTCGACGGGCACTGCCGCGAGGATATCGAGCAGGCTATCAGCCAAGCCAACGCCGTTACCGATAAACCGTCGCTGATCCAGTGCAACACCCATATCGGCATGGGCAGCCCCAACCTGGTCGATACCGCCGGGATCCACGGTGCGCCCATGGGCGCGGAAGAACTGGCCGCCACCAAGAAAGCTATCGGCTGGGGGTACGACGGCTGGTTCGTGGTGCCGGAGGAAGTGTCCGCTCTGTTCGCCGCGCGCCGCAAGGAACTGGCCGCCCAATACGATGCCTGGCAGAAAAATTTTGCAACCTGGCGCAATAAACATCCCGAGAAAGCCGAGTTGTGGGACAGGTTCATGGCCCCCGAAATCCCGACTGATCTGACCGACTCTCTGCTGGCCACCTGCGGAGACAAGCCCGTGGCCACCCGCTCCAGCGCGGGTAAGGCCGAGCAGGTGATTGCCCGGGTGTTCCCCAATTTCCTCGGCGGCTCGGCCGATCTGGCGCCCTCGACCAAGACCCTGATTTCCGGCGAGGACGACCAGAGCCGCGAGTGCCCCTCCGGCCGCAATTTCCATTTCGGCGTCCGCGAGCTAGGGATGGGCGGTATCCTCAACGGGATGGCGCTCTACGGCGGGCTGAAAGTTTTCGGCTCCACGTTTTTCGTCTTCAGCGACTACGTGCGCCCCGCCGTGCGGCTCTCGGCGATCAGCGGCGCGCCGGTGACTTACGTGTTCACCCACGACAGTATCTTCGTGGGCGAGGACGGCCCGACCCATCAGCCGGTGGAGCACACGATGGCCCTGCGGGTGATCCCCAACGTGGTGGTGCTTCGCCCGGCCGACGCCACCGAGAGCGCCGTGGCCTGGGAAGTGGCAGCCACGCACAAAGGCGGCCCGGTCTGCCTGCTGCTGACCCGTCACAATATCCCTGTGCTCGACCGCAGCAGGTACGCCGATGCCCGTGGACTGAAAAAAGGCGCGTACATTATCAGCGAGGCCGGGGGAGGCGAACCGGAGGCAGTGATTATCGCCACCGGCAGCGAAGTGCATCTGGCCCTGGAAGCCCAGCAGACGCTGGCGGCCGAGGGCCGCAGGGTGCGGGTGGTCAGCATGCCGAGCTGGGAGCTGTTCGACGCCCAGGACGAGGCCTACCGGCACAAAGTCCTGCCCAAACGGCTGAAGAAGCGTCTGGTGGTCGAGGCCGGCAGCGGCCTGGGCTGGGAGCGTTACGCCGGTGACGAGGGCGAGATTCTGGCGATGGACGGGTTCGGTGTCTCCGGCCCGTGGCAGCAGCTTGCCGAAAAATACGGGTTCACCGCCGAAAACGTGACGGCCAGAGCCCGCAAGCTACTCGGTTAAGCTTCCTTGACAATCAGATGATCCTATAATACCGGGCTGCTCCAATGTGGAGCAGCCCGGCATTTTGCTTTAAAAGCAATAACTCCCGCCTGCCTTCGGCAGGCTCCTCCCTTTATACAAGGGGGAATTTGCTACCCAGCCTGTAGCCGCGAAATTTTCTGCTATCGCGGTTCAAAATAATTTTTCGGTTGATTGTCCTTCGAAAGACCGTTCCTTCCCGCGTAGGGGCGAGGCATGCCTCGCCCGCAAAGGATACAGCAGACGCACAGGTTGACGGGCGACACATGTGTCGCCCCTACGATTTTCTACAGCAAAGGACGTTTTTCTGTACCATTCTCAGGATTTTCTATCCTTTTCAGAAAAACTTTTGACAACAACTCTAAATGGCTGTGTGTTGCATCTTCATTACCTGCTTGACCATCAAATTACAGCACCACTTGGCAAAGGAGTAACAGGGGGGGGAAAGTACTATCCTGTTGGTCATGTTTTCGGTAGATTAAGTTTACTTTTCCAGCTATAATCCGTCTCATGCATCCAGGGAGTGAGATATGAGTTACAGGCTCTGCCGTCCGGCGCTGATTCTTTTCTTGTCGCTTGTTTCCTTGGCTGGTCTGGCCGCTGATGATAACGCCAACTGGGGCGGCCCGTTTGTGCGCCATCCGTCGATCAGCCCCGATGGCCGCACAGTGGCGTTCTCCTGGGCCGGTGATATCTGGACCGTACCCGCCGGGGGCGGAGCCGCGCGCAGGATCACGGTGCACCCGGCCTACGACTCCAACCCGGTGTTCTCGCCCAGCGGGAAACTGATCGCGTTCGGCAGCGACAGAGCGGGCAATAATGACGTGTTTGCTATCGACACGGCCGGGGCCGGCGAACCGGTGCAGCTTACCTATCACGGTTCATCCGACCGGCCGGTGGGCTGGACTCCCGACGGGCTTGATGTGATTTTCCTGGCCGTGCGCGATCTCAGTCCGCGCCGGATCGCCACTCCCTACCGTGTGCCCGCCGATGGCTCGCGGATGCCCTCGAAGCTCTGGAGCGTGCTGGCCATGCACACGGCGATTTCCCCGGATGGCGGCACCTACGCGTTCACCCGCGGATACTCACCCTGGTACCGCAAGCATTACCGTGGCAGCGGTAACTACGATATCTGGCTCTATAACCCGGCCGACAGCAGTTACAGACAGTTCACCGCCGGCGACGCCTCGGAGATCAACCCGATGTTCGCCGGGCCTGACAAGCGGTTGTACTACGTCAGTGAGCGCGATGGGACGTTCAACCTCTACCGCAAGCCGCTCGGCAGTGCGCCGGAAGAGGCCGGTGAGCAGTTGACCCGCTTTAGTGGCGACGGGATCCGTCGCAGCGCGATCAGTGCCGACGGCGCCACAGCGGTATTCAGCCGGGGTACCGACATTTACCTGCTGAGTCTGGGCCGGCCCGGCGAGCCGCGCAGGCTGCGGGTGCGCCTCCCCGCCGACTCCCGCAGCAACGCCACTGTCTGGGAGACGTTCACCCGTGACACCGAAAGTTTCACCGTTTCCCCGGACGAAAAACAGGCGGCGGCGATTGTGCGCGGCGAGCTGTTCGTGGTGGAGAACGTGGAGGATGGGATAACCAGGCGGCTCAGCAGCACGGTCACCCGCGAGACCGGCCCGGCCTGGATGCCGGATTCGGTGTCGTTGCTCTTTACTTCTGACAGCGCGGGCAGCCAGGACATTTACCGGATCGCCAGCGCGGACAGCGCCCTGCCCATGCTCTACCGCGCCAGGCATTTCAAGCTCGAACGGCTGACATCCGGCTCACAGGACGAGCACAGCCCAACTCCCTCGCCCGACGGCAAAAAAATCGCTTTCGTGCGCGGCCGTGGCGACCTGATGGTGATGGACTCAGACGGCTCCAGGCCCCGCATGCTGGTAGCGGGCTGGGATGAACCAAAATTTCGCTGGTCGCCGGACAGCCGCTGGCTTGCCTACAGCCGCAACGATATCGAGTTCAACGAGGACGTCTGGATCGTGCCCGCCGACGGGGCGGCCGGGCCGGTGAACGTGACCCGTCACCCGGACGCCGATTCGGACCCGGTGTGGAGCCTCGACGGCCGCAAGCTGGGCTTCCGCAGCCGTCGCAACGGAGACAACAATGTCGATGTCTATTTCATCTACCTTCGCAAGGACGACCAGGAACTCTCCCCCGATCAACGCCGCTGGCGCGAGCAGGACGAGAAACAGCAGGAGGAGGACAAGCAAGATGCCGTGCCGGAGGTGCGGATCGATTTCGAGCGGATTCACGAGCGGATCGTGCGGGTAAGCTCGCTGCCCGGTGATGAGGGCGCGCCGTCAATCTCACCCGACAGCAAAACATTCGCGTTCGGGGCCTCCACCGATAGTGAAAACGACCTTTACACAGTAGACTGGAACGGTAAAAACCTGACCCGGCTAACCACGGGCGGCCACTCTCCCGCGGGCATTCAGTACTCTCCCGACGGCAAAACGATCTACTACCTGCGCTCCGGTGGCCGTCCCCACAAGCTAACCGTGGCCGCTAAAAAGACCGAGGCCCTGCCGCTGGCCGCACGGATGGATATCGACATCCGCGCCGAGCGCAGGCAGGTGTTCCTGGAGGGCTGGCGGGTGCTGAACGACTACTTCTACGACCCCGGGTTCCACGGCGCAGACTGGAGCGCCATGCGCGATAAGTACCTCCCCGCCGTGGAGGCGGGAATCCCGGCGCGGGAGGATTTCGACGACCTGGTGCGGCTGATGCTCGGCGAGCTCAACGCCAGCCACCTGGGGATATATCCTCCGGGCGATGGAAACAAGACCGTGCCCGTGGGCGCGCTGGGCGTGCGGCTCAATGAAACGTTCGAGGGCCCGGGATTCAAGGTAGCCGAAGTGCTCAGTCGCGGCCCCGCCGACCGTGAGGAGAGCCGCCTGGCCGCGGGAGACGTTATCACGTCCGTAGCGGGACAGGCCGCCCTGCCGGGCGACAACCTCTACCGTCTGCTCTACGACGCTGTCGATAAACTTGTACTGCTCAAGGTCCGCTCTCCTGACGGCACGCAGCGCGAGGTGCTGATCCGGCCCACCGGTATCGGCGGCCAGAACGACCTGGTCTATCACGACTGGGTGGACAAGCGCCGTGCGATAGTCGACAGCCTCTCAGGCGGCAGGCTGGGCTATATTCATATCCGCGCCATGGGTTGGAGCAGTTTCGAGGAGTTCGAGCGCGAGCTCTACAGCGAATGCCACGGCAAGGACGCCCTTGTAATCGATGTGCGCAACAACCCCGGCGGCTGGATCACCGACTATTTGCTGGCGGTGCTGAGCGTTAAACGTCACGCGTGGACAATCCCGCGTGGAGCCAAAAACAGCGGCTACCCCCAGGACCGCCTGCCTGTCTATAGCTGGGTCAAGCCGGTTGCCACGCTGTGCAACGAGCTCTCGTTCAGCAACGCCGAGATTTTCTCCCATGCTTTCAAGACCCTCGGCCTCGGCCCGCTGGTCGGCCAGACCACCGGAGGCGCGGTTATCTCCACCGGCGGAACCCGCCTGATCGATGGCTCCCTCTTCCGCGTTCCCTTCCGCGGCTGGTACGTACAGGGCAGCGGAATCAACATGGAACGCCAGGGCGCCGTGCCCGATATTGTCGTCCCTGAGCCGCCGGGCGAGGAGGGCAGCGGCGCCGACAGCCAACTGGCCCGGGCCGTGGGAGCGCTGATGGAGCGAATCAGGTAAAACCGTAAGGCAAAAGCGAGCAGGCGGGCCAGGCATGATTTATGCTCAACTCAAAGCGCTTAAATAACTTACACCGCCGACGATATTGCATAAATCATGCCTGGCCCGCTCGTATCATCAGATGTATTTATTCCTTTTCCTTCTCTCACAGCAGGGCAGTTGAATATTTTGGGGCGGCCCGCTAAATTATGGCCCTGGCAAGGAAATACTGTTATATTTGTCGACAAAGGAAGTCCCTTCAAACTACCCGCTTTTTGCGACCAGACCAATTCAGAATCCAATGAATCGTATAAGCCCAGCTAATTGATCAAAGGAGCCGTTGCTATGGACAAGGTACGTATCGGAATGATCGGCAGTAAATTCGCCGCGGACTTTCACGCGGACAGCCACGCGCGTAACCCTTATGCCGAGATCGTAGCGATTGCCGCGCTGGACGGGCTTGAAGAATATTGCGAAAAGTGGAACGTTCCCGATTCCACCACCGACTATAAGGAACTCTGCCGCCGCGATGATATCGACGTGATCGATGTCTGCGTGCCCAACTTCCTGCACCACGAAGTCGTGATGGAGGCTGCGGCCAACAACAAGCAGATTATCTGTGAAAAGCCTTTGGCCACCACGGTTGAGGACGCAAAGGAAATGGTGGAGTTCTGTAAAAAGCAGGGCGTTCTGCTGTTCTATGCCGAAGACTGGGTGTTCGCTCCGGCGCTGGTGCGCGCCACTGAGCTGATCAAGGAGGGTGCTGTCGGCGACATGCTCTGGGTCAAGGCCAAAGAGGTCCACAACGGCAGCCACAGCCCGTTCGCGCAGCAGAAAAAATACTGCGGCGGCGGCGCGCTGTTCCACCTGGCCATCCACCCTATCGGTTTCGTTCGCTACCTGTTCGGCGAGCCGGTAACCGAGGTCACCGGCTGGGTCACCGGCGGCGAGGATAAGAATTTTTATCACAAGAATTATACCGGCGAGGACTGGGGCGCATGCATGCTCAAGTTCGAGTCCGGACGCTACGCGTTCTGCGAGGGCAACTACATCACGGTCGGCGGCATGGACGACAAAGTTGAGATCTACGGTACGGAGGGCCGGCTGAATATCGACCTCACGTTCTCCAGCCCGATCCAGGCCTACAGCCGCCCCGGTTTCGAGTACGCCATCGAGAAAACCGACACCACCAAACACTGGACCTGGCCGGCGGTCGATGAGTTCGCCAACCTGGGCTACGTGGAGCAGTTGCGCTATTTTATCGACTGCGTCCGCAAGAACGAGCAGCCCAAGTTCGGTGTCAGCGCCGAGGACGGCCTGGCGGCGGTGGAAATCTGCATGGCCGCATACGAAAGCGCCGAGACCGGCAAGGTTGTTAAAGGTAAGTTCTAGCTTAAGCTTGATGCAACACTGGAAAAACCAGAGCCCTCCGTGGTATCTTATCACGGAGGGCTTTTATTTCCTGCTAAACCGAACATGGAGCCACTGATGACTTTCAGGCGCATCCCGGCGTTAATTCTGTCATTCGCGTTCTGCTTCATCCTGCCGGCCACGTCCGCATTCGGCGCGCTCACCGGTGAGCAGCAGCTTATTATCGAGCGGGGAATCCGTACAGAGCGCGATGGCTGGATATTCCTTCACACCGAGGGCGGCCCCTTTCAGCGCGGCTTCCAGCAGGGCTACCTGCTCTCTCCCGAGATCGTCAAGGGAATCGGGATAGACCGCAACCTGATCTACCGGCAGACCCCGAAAAACTTCGAGTTCTTCCGCGAACAGGCCCTGAGGATGTGGGATAAAAAACTGCCTAAGGAAATCCGCCTTGAGCTCGAAGGCCTGGCAGCGGGGCTGGCAGCGGCCGGGGCGGACAGCATCTCGTTCGGCGACATGCTGGTCCACAATGCGATCCACGAACTGCTCTGGTACTGGTGGCCCTGGGCTCACAAGGAACTGGCCGAGCGCATTCCGGAGGACGACAAGCACGACGGGTGCAGCGCGTTTATCGCCACGGGCGGCGCCACCACGGACGGCCGGATCGTGATGGGCCACAACACCTGGACCAACTACTCTTTCGCCTCGTTCCGCAACGTGATCGCCGACATCGCCCCCGACGACGGCCAGCGGATGATCATGCACACCAGCGCCGGGTTCATCCACTCCGGCAGCGACTTTTTCGTCTGCTCCAGCGGCATTATCGGCACGGAAACCACGATCGGCAATTACAAGGAAGTCTACGACACCACGGGAGTTCCCGAGTTCGCCCGTGTGCGTAAGGCGATGCAGTACGCCCGGTCCCTGGAGCAGTGGAAGGATATCATGCTCGAGGACAATTCCGGCGGTTACGCCAACAGTTGGCTGCTGGGCGATACGCGCAGCGGCGAGATCGCCCGCCTGGAACTGGGCACCGGGTACCACGCCTGGGAGAAAAAGAGCGACGGCGTGTTCCACGGCTCCAATATCGCTTCCGACCGCGAGTTGCTGGCAAACGAAACAAAGACCAACATCAGCGACATCCGCGCCAGCAACGTAGCGCGCAAGGTGGCCTGGCAACGCCTGCTTAAGCGCTACTACGGCAGGATCGACACGGATATCGCAAAGATAATGCTGGCCGATCACTACGATGCCTGGCTGGGACGGGTCAACCCCGGCGCCCGCAGTATCTGCGGCCATGCCGAGCTGGCAGACGGGCTCACCAACCCCACCACCGGCACGCCGTTCTATCCTTCGGGGGCTATCGACGCCAAGGTTGTGGACAGCCGGATGGCGGAAAAAATGCAAATCTGGGCGCGCTGGGGCAGTTCCTGCGGCAAGCCGTTCTGGGCCGATGAGTTCCTGGAGCGGCACCCGCAGTACGAGTGGCTGCGCGGCTTCATGGACAGCCGCCCCTCGCGCGAATGGACATTGTTTGAAAAGGAGGAGTAAGGCTGTGAAGAGTGATCCCCAACCAACAAACACTCCGCTGAAATTGCTGGCTGTATGCGTAGGCCCCCCCCGCGAGGTGATTATCGGCGGCAAGCCCGTGATGACCGGGATCTACAAAAAACCGGCGGAGGGCCGCGTGATGCTGCGCCGCCTCAACCTCGACGGCGACGGGCAGGCCGACCCCGCCAACCACGGCGGCGAGCTGAAGGCTGTCTACGCCTATCCCTGGGAGAACTATGCCTTCTGGGCGGAAAAGCTCGGCCGCGACGACCTGGAGCCGGGCAGCTTCGGTGAAAATTTCACCGTGCAGGGCTTGACCGAGCAGTCGGTTATTATCGGCGACATTTACCGCATCGGCAGGACGCTGGTGCAGGTGACCGACCCGCGGCAGCCTTGTTTCAAGCTCGGCCACATGCTGGGCGATCCCACGTTCCCTGAGCGCTTCCGCGCCGAGGGCCGGCCGGGCTTTTACCTGCGGGTGGAGCAGGAAGGCGAGGTTGGAGCCGGCGATGAGATAACGCTGGTGCAGCGCGGCGAGTGCGGGATAAGTATCCGGCGGCTGTGGGAGCTGGTTTACTCCGCTGCGCGCGACCCGGAACTGGCCGCGCGCGCCGCGCGGCATCCGCTGGTCTGCGACAGCTGGCGGAAAAAACTGGTAAAGTCGGCAAACCCTTAATCGGATCAGCGTTTATAACTCAGCGCCACGCCATCGCCGCTGGTGGTCAGCATCACGGTTCGCAGTTCCGGGTGGTTCTGCACGTAGTCCAGGTAGTCCCGCATGGCGTCGGCCTGCTTGATCGCGTTGTGGGCCACGATCACCCCGCCGGCCGGAATATTATCCCAGACCGCTTTCAGGTAAGCCAGGTACTGGCCCTTGGCCGCGTCCAGGAACACGAAATCATACGTTCCTTCCAGTTTGGGTAATTCCTCCAGCGCATCGCCCTCGATCAGGGTAATCAACTCGCTCACTCCCGCCTGACCGAAATGCTTGCGGGCCAGCTCAGCCCGCTCATGGTCAATTTCCAGCGTGGTCAGCTTGCCGCCGGTTTTGCGCAGGCCCAGGGCCGTCCAGATCGCGCTGACTCCGTCCGAGGTGCCCACCTCCAGCATGTGCTTCGTCCCGTTTATCCGCACCAGCATCTGCAGCAGACGGCCGTCCTGGGGCGGCACGTTCCACATGCGGTTGCCGCTGCCCCACTCGTGGAGTTCCTGCAGCAGGCGGTAAACCGGCTGCTCCAACTCACTGTCCGTAAAGGTCGGCGCCTGGGCCCGCAGCGATGCAAATCCCAGCGGAACCATCGCGGCGGCCAGCAGGAATATCAGGATGGCTTTCATGGAATATCCTCCCGTCTACCTGGAAAATCCCCTCTTGAGAGGGGTGTCCGCAAATGCGGACGGGGTGTGTAAAGTTACACAAGGCGAGGCTCACTCGGTAAAGCTCACCTTGCGGCCGGACCAGCCCTCGTATTCGTCAATCACGTCCTGACGGCTGACCCACGGTTTGTAGACCAGCCTCGCCTTGTAGCCGTAGCTCTGCCCCACTTGATAATCATGGATGATAAACTGCCAGTCCCAGGCCGGGTTGGTGCCGGGCCCCACTGGCGAGCCGCTGGTAGGCGAATGGGAGAAACGGATCGCGCCCGGCTCCGCTTCGAACATGATAATATGCACCATCCCGTCACGCACGCCGTAGTAAAACGGGTAGGCGTAGGCACTGTCGGCAAACGTGTTGTAGAGCATCTTTCTGTGCTCCGGGTGGAACGAGATATCGCGGACATCCTCCTGGTAGCGCACGGTGCCGTTGGTGGAGTGGGCCGCGGTTTTCCAGCTTACCCACTGCCGTTTGCGGCTGTCCCTGTGGGAGCCGATATAGTAGATCGGCTTTTCGTTTTCGTCCGTGGTGTTGATGTAGCTGGCCCAGAACAGGCCGATATACCCCCTGTCGAACGTTTCCTTGCGCGGGATGCAGAAAAAATCCATGTCGATATAGTGGGGCGCGTTCACGGTGTAGGTGGTCCAGCTTTCAAGGCGGTGAAGGTTGCTGGGGGGCATGTGAAGCTGTACACTGGTCTCATCGAGCTGGTGCAGCACCAACTCCGTTGACCTCGGCTCGAACAGCGCCTCCACAGGTTCCCACCATTTCTCGCCGTCCCAGATATGCTCGAAATTCATCCCGGCTATCCGCGGCCAGAAGTGATTGCCGGGTTTGGCCTTGTGCGAGAGGTACGCCACTCCGTTGTACCATGCCCGGTGGCCCTCGTACCCGGCGTTGTCCGCAATTATCGCCTCCAGGTCTCCGGCCTTAATTGTTACATGGGACCGGTAGGGCTGCTCCTGTTGCGCCAGAATCCCGGATACAACCAGGCATAAAGCGACTGCTACCGCGGCGGCTCGATTCATCTATCCCACTCCCTGCTGACGGTTGAAGCTTATAAACCCAAAAAGGGCCGGAAGCAAAAAACTTCCGGCCCTTCAATACTAACCTGTTTTACAGGCTAAAGTCAAACGCGCGCCGGGCTGATCTCGCCCCGCACCATCTCGATATTGTCGTTGGGGCAGCGGAAGATGCACATGCCACAGGCGACGCAAGTGTCCTTGTCAACTTTAACCTTGCTTCCCTCGTTGTCCCAGGCGGTAACCATGCAGGTCTGTTCGCAGATCTGGCAGCCCACGCCGCAGCCGCAGTGCAGGCAGCGCGAGGCTTCCTGCTCCGCTTGCCCGGCTGTCATCACGTCCTCGTAGATCTCGTAGTTGCTCCTGCGCTCTTCGGCCGGGGCCAGCTTTAGCGGGACGCGCCCGGCCAGCGGTTTCTCGCCGTTGCGGTTGATCACGGCCACCGGATCGACCGGCAGCGGGGTCGGATCGTACTCCAGCACGGCGTCGCCTCCGCGCAGGGCCTTGTCGATACTGACCGCGGCGCGCTTGCCCTCGGCCACGGCCTCGATCACCGTCCCCGGCCCACGGGAAGCGTCGCCGGCGGCGAACACGTCCGGCACGGCTGTGCTGCCGGTGGCCTCATCGTAAGCCAGCGTATGCCAGCGGGTGGTTTCCAGCCCCAGCCCGCTGATTTCCTCGTCCAACTGCTGGCTGACAGCGCCGATCACGGTGTCGCAGGCGAGCACGAACTCCGCGCCCTCCACACCCTCGGGGCTGCGGCGGCTCTCACCGGCGGCCATGCCCAGCACGTTGCTGCGCAGCCGCACGCCCGTCATCTTGCCGTTCTCGGTGATAATTTCGACAGGGGCCACCAGGTACATCACCCTCACGCCTTCCTCCTCGGCCTCTAACACTTCCTCGGGCACGGCGGGCATCTCATCGCGGGTGCGGCGGTAGCAGATGAAAACCTCCTTCACGCCCTGGCGCACGGCAATCCGGGCAGCGTCCACAGCGGTGAACCCGCCGCCGATAATCACCACCCGCTCGCCCAGCTCCAGCGGCCGGCCGTTGACATGGGCGCGGATGTAATCGACAGCCGCAATGCTGCCCCGGGCATCCTCGCCCGGCACGTTGAGTTTCACTCCGGCTTGGGTGCCGGCGCTCATGCAGATCGCCTCGAAACCCTGAGCGCGAAGCTCATCCAGGCCAAAATCGGCGCCCAGCGACTTGTTGTACTCGATCTCCACGCCCAGTTCGCCGAGCCGGGCCAGCTCGCGGTCGATCAGCTCGCGCGGCAGACGGAAAGCGGGGATACCGTAGCGCAGCATCCCGCCGCCCTCTTGCTCGCGCTCGAATATTTTTACCGTATACCCTCCACGCGCAAGCGTGCTGGCGGCTGATATCCCGGCCGGGCCACTGCCGATAACGGCCACTTTCCGGCCGTTGGAGGGGGCCTGGGCGGTGTCGGCCTGCCAGCCCTCGCGCCCGGCCATGTCCATCACGAACCGCTTGATCGCGCGGATCCGGATCGGCTCGTCCTTGAGACCACGGGTGCAGACGGTCTCGCAGGGATGGTTGCAGATATAGCCGCAGACGTGCTGCAACGGGTTCTTGCTGGTAATCTGCCGGTAGGCTTCCTCGAACCTGCCCTGGGCCACCAGCCGCACATAGGCCATCGCGGGCACGTGGTGCGGGCAGGCCGCGTCGCAGGGAGCGGTCATGTCGTCTTCCTTCTTCCGCACATACCCCTCCCAGAGAGTCAGCTCCGGGGCGGCCTTGACCGAGTCGACCACGATGTCGCGCATGTCGCGGGGCGTTTTGTAGCCCATCTCGTCCATGTACTTCCTGAGATCGTGGAAGAACTCGGGGAAGAAACCGAAACCATAGATGATAGTGGCCGAGCACATACCCACCAGGTCCGCGCCGCTCATGAACATCTCCACGGCGTCGCGCCAAGTGGTCACTCCGCCGGTGCCCAGCAACGTAGCGTCCTTGCCACAGGTTTTGCGCATCATGTAGACATCGCGCAGGGCCAGGGGCTTGATCCAGGAGCTGTTCATGCAGTACATGCCCTGCTCTTTCTGCAGGTGGATCGAGCTGCTCCCCGGCTTATCGACCCGGATCGCGGGCAGGGCCAGCCGGTTGGCCACGCCGCAGACCATGTCGGCTCCGGCGTCGAAACAGGCCTTGGCGATCAGGTGCTGCTGGCTGCCCTCGGGCGTGAGTTTAACGCACAGCGGCACGGTCGTCTCTGCCTTGATCGCGCGAATAATCGCCGCGATAGACTCGGCCTGCTGGCCCAGGCTGGCGCCGGTTTGATGGCTCTCGGAGCCTTTGTCCTTGGCCAGTTCCACGTTGAACGACATGTTGGGGCAGCACATGTTGAGCTCGTTGATATGCACGCCCGACTCCTCGAACCGTTTGGCCATGTTCACCCAGCCCTCGATACCCGGCTCGGAATAGGTGAAATTGGAAAACAGCACGAAATCGTCGTTCTCCTTGCGGCTGGCCTCGATCAGGCGGCAGGCCTCGTCCAGGATGATCCGCTTCTCGGCGGAGAAATAGAGCAGGTGCTGCTTCTCGTCCCAGCCATAGCGAGGCTTACGGTTGATATAGGGCGGCGGGTCGAAAGTGAGCTTGATACTGGCTGCGCCGAAACCGTTCTCGCAGGCGGACAACAACTGTTGCAACATCGAGGTGGTGGGTCCGCTCGAGACGAAAAATGGATTGCGCAGCCGCACGCCGGCTACCTCGACCGGCATCTCGAAATCGAGACCGGCGTATTTTTTCCTGTCCAGATACAGCATAGCTTTCCTCACTTTTATAACCGAAGCAATGTAAGAATTGTATGCAAAAAACAGTCGTTGCAGACCGGCCGGGTGGAGGAGTGGCGCACTAGCGGAGCCGGTTACAAATAGAGTCACAAATTAGTGTCAAACTGCATGATCTGCAAGGGTTTTATCATTCCAGCCGGTAAAAATACCAGCTTGATTTTACAGGTCTCATCCGGTCTGCAAAAAAACCGGCGGTAATGACAACCGCCGGTTTTATTGAAAAGTACGCATGTCGGCAGGACGGGTCAGTCATCGCGGCCGCCCAGCAACCCGGAGCGAATCAGGAAGTAAAGCAACTGGGCGATAGCGGTTACCGTGGCGGCCACATAGGTCATCGCGGCCGCACCCAGCACCTTGTTCACACCCTCCGCCTCCTCGCGGCTGCCCAGCACACCGGCTTTGACCAGCACGGCCTTGGCGCGGCTGCTGGCGTTGAACTCAACCGGCAACGTAACGAGCTGGAACGCCACCAGGGCGCTGAAAGCGATAATCCCGAGCTGCATCAACTGCATCGACTGCAACATCATCCCGAAAATAATCATCGGCCAGGCCAGCCACGAGCCGAAACTTGCCACCGGCACCAGGGCCGAGCGAAGTTTGAGCGGCGCGTAACCACGTGCGTGCTGGATAGCGTGGCCCGCCTCGTGGGCGGCCACACCGGCGGCGGCCACACTGTAGCTGCCATACACGTCCGGGCTCAGACGCAGGGTTTTGCTCCTGGGGTCGTAGTGGTCGCTGAGCCTGCCACCCACCTGCTCGATCCTGACATCGCCGATACCGGCATAGCGCAGCACTGCCGCGGCTGCCTGGGCGCCTGTCATCCGGTTGCCGGTGGCTACCCGGCTGTACTTTTTGAACGTGGATTTTACTTTCATCTGGGCCCAGAAAGCCATAATCATGGTCGGCCCGATCAGCAGCCAGTACAGTGGGTCAAGTCCATAGATAAATCCCATTTTTCTATCCCTCCGCTCGATTTTCCCGTATCAGTTACCCCCTCGTCCGGGGCGGTAGTCCGCTGCGACGCATACTGAATCTACCCTAATATATACTCGCAGTTCCCTAAATAGCAACATGCGTGCCTCGCGCATTCTGCCTTCAACTCACCCTATATAAGCAATTACCTTCCTGACACTGTTCGGCAAGCAGCTTCTTCAGCCGCCCCGGCAGTACTGGACCAGGTCATTCTGCCGAAGAGGCATGTCCTGCCCGCTTAACAAACACGAAACAAAGATTTAAACAGAATTTAACATTGGAGTAACAGCGGTGTAACAGTGCGGCCTTATTTTTTCACCTGATCGAGTTCACGGAAGTAGCTATAACCCCAATTTAAGGCTCTGGGAGGTTTGATGAGCAGATTACGTCTGCTGGCGGCGGCCGGCGTTTGGCTGGCAATGGTTGGCCCCGAAATGCTGAGCGCGGCCGATGGCGACCCCACGCTGGCCGAGTTGGTCAGGGGCGTAAATACGGTCTGGGTTCTAATGGCGGCGTTTCTGGTGTTTTTCATGCAGGCCGGATTCGGGATGCTGGAGGCGGGCTTTACCAGAGCCAAGAACGCGGCCAACATCCTGATGAAAAACATGATGGACTTCTCGATGGCCTCGCTGGCCTACTGGATGGTGGGGTTTGGCCTGATGTACGGGGCGGGCAATGGCCTGCTGGGCATGGACCAGTTCTTTCTGATCGGCTCCCCTGCCGAAACCGCCGGAGTGCCGACCCTGGCGTTCTGGCTTTTCCAGGCGGTGTTCACCGCCGCCGCGGCCACGATCGTGGCGGGCGCGATGGCCGAGAGATGCAAGTTCTCCACATACATGATCTACAGCTTCATTATCAGCGCGCTGGTTTATCCGCTGGTTGGTCACTGGATCTGGGGCGGCGGTTGGCTCAGCGAGCTGGGCTTCCAGGATTTCGCGGGCAGCACGGTGGTGCACTCGGTGGGCGGGTTCGCCTCGCTGGCCGGGGCCATGGTGATCGGTCCGCGGCTGGGTAAGTATAACCCGGACGGCAGCGCCAACGTGATCCCGGGCCACAACATTCCGCTGGCCGCGCTGGGCTGCCTGATTCTCTGGTTCGGCTGGTTCGGGTTCAACCCGGGCAGCAGCCTCAGCGCAATGGACGCTCAGTTGATCGCCAAGGTGGCGGTGAACACCAACCTGGCCGCCGCCGCCGGCTGCGTGGCCACAACGCTGCTGGTCTGGTGGCTCTATGGCAAACCCGACCTGAGCATGTCGATCAACGGCGCGCTGGCCGGGCTGGTGGCGATCACCGCTCCGTGCGCCGTGGTTTCTCCGCTGTCGAGTATCATGATCGGCTTTTTAGCGGCTCCCGTGGTCACGTTCGGAGTCGTCTTGCTGGACAAGCTGCATATCGACGACCCGGTGGGCGCGGTCCCGGTGCACGGCATGTGCGGCGTGTGGGGTACTCTGGCCCTGGGGTTGTTCCATCACAGCGAGGGCCTGCTGCTTGGCGGAGGCTTCAAGCTGTTGGGTGTACAGGCGCTGGGGAGTTTCAGCGTGGTGCTGTTCACCTTTGGGAGCATGTGGATTATTTTCAAGCTGCTGGCGGCCACTGTCGGCCTGCGAGTCAGCGAGCAGGAAGAAATCAGGGGCCTGGATATCGGTGAGCACGGGATGGAAAGCTACGCCGGTTTTCAGATTTTCCTCACCGATTAGCCACTGGCGGGAGGGATGTTACGATGAAACTGATAATCGCACTGATTCAACCGGAAAAACTACCGGACGTAAAGAAAGCGCTGTTCGAGCACGATGTGCATAAAATGACAGTGAGCAACGTGATCGGCTGCGGGCAGCAGAGAGGATTCACCGAGACCTACCGCGGGGTGATTCACGAAGTCAACCTGCTGAAAAAAATCAGGCTGGAGATAGCTGTCAACGAGGCGTTCGTGGACGCCACCGTGAAGGCGATTATCTCCGGAGCGCGCATGGGCAAAATAGGAGATGGGAAGATATTCGTGCTGCCGATGGAGCGTTGCATCAGAATCCGCACCGGCGAGGAAGGGCACGACGCGATAGGCTGAGTTTTTCCCCGTCAAATCCTTGTCTATAACAAGGGGCCGGCCTTTGGTTGAGAGGCCGGCCCCTTTGCCGTGTTCACCTGTGCTCAGTTCTTGATCAGGGTGATCAACTGGCTGACCTTGGCCAGCTTGCCGGTGTCCATCGAGTTCATCACGCGGCCCGCCTGGCGCTTGCTCATCCGGGTCAGGATCTTGGCGGCCGAGAAATCGGGCAGGCTGTTCATCACCGCCCCGGCATCGACCGGCTTCATGTTCTCGAACAGCTTGGCCATCTCGCTATACTGGATGTCCATGATCGAGTCTTCCTCAGCGCTGGCCGCGCTCAGTTGCTGCTGCAACTCCTGTAGCTGCAGTTTCTGCTGCTCGAGCTCCGCCTGACGGCGCTGCTGAGCGTCCTGCTCGGCAGCGATCTTGGCGCGCTCCTGATCGAGCTGGTAGCGCTGCTTGTCAAAAACGTTCAGGCTGTCGGGCACCACACCGGCGGCCAGCAGGCTGTCGATGTTCAACGGGGCCGCCGCCGGCTCGCTGTAATCCTTGGTGTACCAGATTATGCCGGTAAACAATCCGATGATCAGCAGGAACGACAAAATGAAGCCGCCCATGAACTGCAATAGCTTGGTCATGGCAGAACATCTCCGGATAAGCTGAATTGCCCGTCAAACATTACTTATACTCCTGATATCTAGTTAGGCATTTTTTTCGCCCGGCGCAAGGGCCTGCTCTCAGTTGCCTTCCTGCGCGCCGTTGTGGAAACTGCGCGCGCTCAACTCGTCCATGAACTTCTGTTCGACCTGGCGCAGTTTCTTGCGATACTCCTCGTATCTTTTTTCCTTGAGCCTTTCCAGTATTTTTTTGTCCTTGCTTATTTCCAGCAGCTTGCGCCTGTGCTCATCCACCAGCGCCGCCAGCTTGACGATATCATCCCGTTGAGTGTTGATCTCTCCCAACTGCTTGTCGGTGTAGCTGGCATACTGCATCAACTCGCTGACCCTGATAGCTTTCGAGCCGTGGCGGGCTGAGAATGCGTCCAGTTCCTCGGCCAGCTTGTCGAGCATCCGCTCCAGCATAGCTTCGTTGCGCTCCACCTCCGCCAGGGCCAGGGCCAGTTCCTTTTTCTGCAACTCTTCCCTGGCACGAGTGGTTTCCATAACTTTCTGCAGCCTGAACTCGAACTGTTTCATCAGCCCCTACTCGCGGTGTTTCAACCCTGCGCCTGATTAAGACCGGTAGCCTGCTGCTGTGCCTGCGCCTGCTGCTGTGCCTGCTGTTCTCCGCTTTCGACCTGGGCGTGCAGCGTCTGCAAGCTCCGGGTTGTCTGCTCCCAATCCGTATGATCGTTAATGTCCTGGCGCAGAAAACGGTTGATCGAGTCAATAGAGCGGATAGCCTTGTCGATCGCCGGGCTGGAGCCCGCCTGGTACGCACCGATATTGATCAGGTCCTCAGCCTCGCGATAGGTAGCCAGCACTTCCAGCAGAGAGTTGACCAATCGCCTGCGCTCGGGGGCGACAACATCGGTCATCACCCTGCTCACGCTGGCCAGCACGTCGATAGCCGGGTAGTGGTTCATCGTGGCCAGCCGGCGGCTGAGCACGATATGCCCGTCGAGAATCGAGCGCATGGCGTCGGCAATGGGCTCGTCCATGTCATCCTGGTCCACCAGCACGGTGTACAGCCCGGTGATACTGCCCTCCTCCAGCTTGCCGGAGCGTTCCAGCAGGCGCGGCAGCATGGCGAACACCGACGGCGTATAGCCCTTGGTGGTCGGCGGCTCGCCCACGGCCAGGCCGATCTCGCGTTGGGCCATGGCCATGCGGGTAACCGAATCCATCAGCAGCATCACGTCCATACCCTGGTCGCGGAAATATTCGGCGATAGCCGTGGCGATAAACGCTCCCTTGAGCCTTACCAGGGCGGGCTGGTCGCTGGTGGCGGCGATCACCACCGAACGCTTCAGGCCTTCCTCGCCCAGGTCGCGCTCGATAAAGTCGCGCACCTCGCGGCCGCGCTCGCCGATCAGACCGATCACGTTGACATCGGCCTCGGTGTTGCGGGCGATCATACCCATCATCACGCTCTTGCCCACGCCGCTGCCTGAGAAAATACCCACGCGCTGGCCCTTGCCGCAGGTCAGCATCCCGTCGATAGCCCGGATACCGGTTGAGACAGGCTCGGTGATCCGCGCCCGCTCCATGGGGCTGGGCGGTTGACGGTAGGCGCTGACCTGTTGCTGAAAGTGCAGCGGGCCCATCCCGTCGATCGGCTGCCCCAAACCGTCGAGTACGCGCCCCAGCAGGGCCGGGCCGACTTCAACGTTGAAATTTCCTTTTTCGGCGATAACTTCACAACCCGGAGCAATCCCCTCCATCCTGCCCAGCGGCATCAGCAGGACGCTGTTTTCCTTGAACCCCACCACCTCTGCCTTGTCCTCCCGGCTCCCGTCGCGGCTGCGAATACGGCAAACCTGCCCCATCGACACATCCGGACCGATAGACTCGATAATCAGGCCCACTACGCGGTTCACCTTGCCGTTGAGCGCGATATCCTCGCAGTGCTCAAGGGCGGCCAGATACGGGGCGGCCAACGAATCCGCGTCATTCATGCTGTTCTTCCTCTTGCTCATCAGCGTCCCCGGCCTTCCGCCTGTCGTAGGCCTGCCTGATCGCCTTGTCCAGTTGTTCGAAGCGACTGGCGATGCGGGCGTCGATATTGCCGGCCTCGGTTTCGACCACGCAGCCGCCGCGATCCACTTTCTTGTCGCCGCGGACCTCCAGGCGGCCGATCCCGTCGCCGATGAAGATGATATCGTCCTGATGGCCGCGGACCTCGTCGAGGTCGTCGGGGTTGACCCGAATGACCACCTTGTCCTTTTCGGTCACCATCCTGACCGCATCCTTGATCGTCTTGCGGATCAACTCATCGCCCAGCAGGGCCGACTGCTCCACGAAGCGGCGGGCGATGGCCAGGGTCATCTCCAGCACGGCCTGCTCGGCGTCATCCAGCAGCTTTTCGCGCGCCTGGGCAAGGGAGCTGATAACGCTGGCCAGCTCGGCAGAGCGGATCTCGATCGTGCTCTCGGCCTCCTGACGGCCCTGCTTCCGGCCCTGTTCCATGGCCTCGGCCGCCTTCTGCTCCGCCTCCTGCTCCCACTTGGCCCTGGCCTGCTCCAGTTGCTCGCTCAGGGCCTGCCGCACACGCTCATCGACCAGGGGATCGTAAGCCTCGGCCAGATCCAGCCCGCTGATAAATTCATCGCCGCCCGAGGAGGTCTTGAAAAAAACTTTCCTGACCGGTTCTCTGGTCTTGATCACTACCATGCACAATTATCCACTGGAAAAGGTTATCTTATCTTCTCATCAGCCACGCCGGCAAGCCAGGCTTATTCCATTTCGCCGGATTCCTCATCCACCATCCAGGTCTTGATCAGCTTGGCCACGTTGGCCGGTTTCTCCTTGGCAAAAATCAGCACCTGCTCCTGGATCTGCGCCCGTTTCTGAGCCTCCATGCTGATCTCCTCCTCGATCGGCACGGCGGTATCGATACCCTCCTCGGCCGCTTCCTTGGGCGGCAGGATTTTCAGCGAACGCAGCAGCGAGCGGGCGAACAGGACGAAGATCAGAATCGAGATCACGAGCAGGATTTTCTGCGACACTCCGTACCAGAACTCGCGCCGCTCGGCCTGCTCCAGGGCCTGGCGCTGCTCGTCGATATCAGAGGTGTCGAAATTGAACTGGCTGATTGTGACCACGTCGTTGCGCAGCGGATCGTAGCCCACCGAGTTACGCACCATTGCGGCGATATTGTCCAGGTTTGCCTGATCGCGCGGCACGCGCTGGACCTGTTCCTGGCCGTCGGGGGTCTGCGTAATCTGGGTCATATGGTTGACAAACACGGCCACGGTGAGGCGGTGGATGCTACCGGCCTGCTGGACCTCGTGCATCGTGGTCTCGTTGACCTCGAAATTGGTAACAGTGGTCTCGCTGGTGGTCGAAGAGTTTTCCGCCTGGTTGCTCTGAACCGTTTCCCCGCGCTGCTCGCCGCGGACCACCGTGTTGCTGGGATCGAACGTGCGGATAGTCTGATCCACCTTCTTGAAATCGATTTCGGCCGAGACCCTGACCACGGCGTTGCCGTTGCCCAGCACACCGTTGAGCGCGGACTGGGCCTTCTTGGTCAGATAATCCTCCATGCGCTGGCGCAGCTCAAGCTGGTGAGCGGTCAGCTTAACCATCGGGTCCACCGACTCAACGGAGGAAAGCATATTCCCGTAGGAGTCGATAATAGTGATATTAGACGTTTCCAGACCCTCGATTGCACTGGCCACCAGGTTGGTGATACCCCTGATCTGCATCTCTTCCAGTTCCGCGGTCGGCTTGAGCTTGAGCATCACGCTGGCCGTGGCCATATTCTGGTCTTCGCTGAACAGACGCTCCTCGGGAATCACGATATGCACGCGTGCCTTGTCGATACTGCGCACGGTTTCGATCGAGCGGGCCAACTCGCCCTCGAGCGCCCGGCGGTAATTTATTTTCTGAACATAATCAGTAACGCCGATATTGACCTGATCGAAAATCTCATAGCCCACGCCACTGGCGCGGGGCAGACCCTTACCGGCCAGGGTCAGCCTGGTTTCGGGCACGCTGGCGCTGGGCACGAGGATGGTTGTACCGTTCTGATCCATCTTGTGGGGAATCTGCTGGGCCTGAAGCTCCATCACGATGCTGCTGGCGTCGTCATCGGCCAGGCCGGAATAGAGCACCTCGTATTTGGGGCGCTGGACCCAGATCAACAGGGCGATCATGCCCGCGACAGCAAGGAAGGTCGCTCCTACCATCCCGAAGCGCTTGTTGGGACTGAGCTTGCCCCAGATCTCGCGGGCCTGTGTCAGGAAATTCTGGAAGAATTCGTTCATCGATCGCCTTCCTCTTACCTGTATTATTAGAGTAAAATTTTATTATCATTACGTCAGACAGACATGCGTTTGATTTCCTTGTACGCGTCAAGCATCTTGTTGCGCAACTCCATCAGGAGCTGAAAACTGGTGCTGGCCTTTTCCACGGCCACCATCACATCGTGGATGTTGTTGATCTCACCGGCCATGAAGAGCTTGGTTTTATTGGCTGCGTCCTTTTGGGTCGCGTCCACGTCATGGATAAAAGTGCTGATCGATTCGCGGAAAGAAACCTCACCCGTGCTCTGCTCAAGACCCTGAAGCTCATCGGGCTTCCGGCCCCGGGGTGCGATCTGCTCATCCTGGCGGAACATCCGCTGAAGTTCCGGACTGCCTGACTGGATACGAAAATCAGCCATCTGCTCTAGCTCCTTGCCTGCTGTTGGGCCGGCTCTCAACCCTTGAGGTCCAACTTACCCCCGACCACGTCCGCCTCGCGGCTGACAACGCTGCCATTGAGCTGGTATAACCGGTAATTGCCCGACTTGATCACGCTCTCGGTTGTGTCGCTTTGCCGCCTCGGCAATGTGGAATAGACCACTCCGGAAACAGGGCTTGACGGGATGAACACGTCCGTTCCGGGCGCCTGATTGGCTTCCGGCCCCGCCACCGGAGCTTTTTGCCCGGGGGCTGGAATCGCTTCTCTGAGCTGAGCGGGCCGTCGGCCAGACTGAACCTGCTGAATATTATTGAAATATGGCAGGACTCTCATCTACCATTGCTCCCGCCGGGCTAAACGCCTGCCCGGCTCAGTGCGTGAATCAGATTTCCAGCGCCTTGCGGTTCATGTCCTTGGCCGCGTTGAGCGCGGTCAGGTTGGCCTCGTAGGCGCGGGCGGCGCTGATCATGTCCACCATTTCGGTAACCGTGTTGATATTGGGCTTGGCCACATACCCCTGCTCGTTGGCATCCGGGTGCGAGGGATCGTAGACCAGCCTGGGCGGCATCTGGTCCTCTGCTATCTCGACCAGTTCGGTACCGCTGGGCACGGGGACTTTGCCGCCGGTCGGCTTGTCCTTGAAGTGTTCCGCCGAGGTCTGCTCAAGCCTGATCTCGTTTTTTACATACTTGGGGAATACTACCGGATCGGCCTCCGCGGCAACGATAAACTTGCGGCGATACGGCCCGCCCTGCTCAGTGCGGGTGGTTTCCGCATTGGCGATATTCTGGGCGATAGCGTTCATCCGGGTGCGCTGCAGGCTCATGCCCGATGCGCTGATATTCAGTCCGCTGAAAATTCTGTCCAGTGCCATCTGGCTACTCCGTTATCGGTTTCAGGATGAGACGGTTCCCCGGATTGCGCTGCGCAGGCCGGTGAAAGTACGATTGGTCATCCGGGAGGCGAAATCGAATGACAACTGGGCCTGGGCCAGCCGGACCATTTCCTCGTCGATATCCACGTTGTTCACCCCGGAGTGAAGGTCATCGTCAGCGGGCAGGTACGCCACGGGTTCCAACTGATCCAGCGTTCCGGCGCCGATCTTGAAATGCTGATCGTCGGTCATCCGGCCGGTGATCCCGTTCTCGATCTTCAACGCCTTGCGCAACTCGTCCTCAAACTTGACTTCCATCCGCCGGAAGCCGTGTGTATTGACGTTGGCAATATTGTGGGCGGTGGCCTGCTGGCGCAGCGCGTAGGTGTCGAGCCCCTTTTGCAGAAGCGGCAAATTAGTTTGCTCGAACAGAAAATTATTCAGCATCGGACAAGTCTCCCCGGCAAATCGCAGCGGAATCATCCGGCAGCGATTCCCATATATCACTGGTATTACAACCCTTACGAGCATACTACCGGCTGATTTTGTTGAATCACAAACCGGCATCTATTTCCACTGCCGGTCGAAAATGCAACATCCATGCCATCAGCACATGCAACTAATCAAATGACGGATAGATAACAAACCATGCTATCTAGCATTAACGCTTTTCGCTAATCCGACAAATCCATATCAATTGAAATAACAATACAGTACAATTACAATGAGCCGATTAAATTATGCGTCAACAGATTAATCACAAACGATAAATTAGTTTATTGTATTATCTCTTGCCTGCAATCCGCTCATTTATTATTTTGTCAAAAGATTGCTTCTGGACAGATTTTCAAGCGGCGGCAGATAATATCTCTATCAGCTATTAACCAATTAGCTGTTCTTGTGTACGCCTTGCTGTTGTTAATACATGACAATATTGGGAGAGCGGAAATGAATGATATGATGACTATCTTTTTGGCAGGAGTTGAAGGTATAGCCAAAAACATGAAAGAGCACGCCAACTCCAGTTCTGCCAACCAGACACAAGACAAAGCCCTGGAGCGCAAAGTCGAGGAATTGTCCGGCAAGGTGGACCGACTGCTGAGCCTGCTGGATGACAATTTTGCCGACCGGCTGGCTGAGGATAAGCCACGGAGCAGGCGGATGATGGACATCAAGCAGCGCATCGGGGACGTGATCCGGGAACACCCGGAAGGAATAAAGCCGCCCCGGATCGCGAAAATAATCGGCACCAGGGTCCAGAACCTCTATCCACATCTTAAATACGCGGTGCAGCAAAAACAGATCATCAAGGACGATACGGGGCTGTACCGTCCGCTGGAATCCGCGACGGACAAATAAAAGAGGATTTAGCGGCCCGGCACAAAAAACAAACCCGCCCAACCTGAATGAGGTTGGGCGGGTTTGTTTTGCCATCAGCAGAGACCGGACGCGGGTCCGGCGGATGGTGCTGTCAGGCTTATTGTTAATTACACTCTTTTCCTTACACGATCCGGCGGGGAGTCAGGGGCTGCTTTTCCTGTTGAACCCGGCCTCGATCTCATCGGCAAAATCCTGGCGCTCTTCCCTGTTTTCCATCGTTGCATTGGGATCGTAGGTTCTGGGCTTGGACTCCTCCTCTTCATCCCCGATCAAACCGGTGGCGCTGTCGGCTTTGAACAGTGTGAACAGTTTATGGAAATCAGTAAGCTTGGCCTTGGCCTCGTCGAGCAACTGATTGGCCTGCTGCAGCTGCTGACAGGTAATATCCTGGAATTGCATTTCGTTCATGATCTCGAAAGTTTCCAGCTGGATTTCGCCCTCGAGCGCCTCCAGGCCAGCGATCATTTCGGTCAACTCCGTTTTTTCCCGCCCCTCCGCTAAACCATGCAGGCTTTCTTTCAGCTTGGATAACTGCTGGAAAACATCGTTCTGCTTATCGCAGATTGCATCGACCCTGTTCAGTACGCTCTGAACCGCGTTCTGCGTGGACTCGTTCACCTTGTTGAGCTGTTCGGAAACCTTGTTCAGAACCTGGTCCGAACAGCGATTCAACTGGACCCGCGTACCATCCAGATCATAAAGAATGCTGGAGATGAAAATCTTCATCATCTGGAATAACTCACGCGACTTGGCGAGAGTCTGATCGACCTGTTTCCTGCGCTCGTCATCGGCGCTCTCGTCCCTGAGCTGTTGCAGGCTTGTATAAAGACCCCTGGCCGAATTTTTCAGCAGAAAAATTTTATCCGCCTGCTCCTTATCTTCTCCCATTAAGCCCCCTGTTTATCTTGGTCAAGGGAAACTGTCACAATCTATGGCACTCTGATTCCTTCCCCGGAATACTCATTGAGCTTGTTGCGCAACGTACGGACGCTGATACCGAGAATATCGCTCGCGCGGGTCCGGTTATTGTTCTCACTGGTCAGAGTGGAAAGGATCAACTGTTTCTCCATTTCCTTGAGAGTCACCCCCGGGCCAACACCCTCGAGCCCCCCCACTCCCACGCTCTCCACACCATCGTGCTCAAAACTGAAATGCCGCTCATCGAGTTCATCCTCACGGCAGAGCACAACGGCGCGCTCAATATGATTTTCCAGTTCGCGGACATTACCCGGCCAGTCCTGGGCCATCAGCTTGTCCATTGCCGAATCGCTGATGCCACTGATATGACGGCCGTTCTCTTCGCAGTACTTGCGCAGGAAATGGTCGGCAAGCAGGACGATATCCTCCTTGCGGGCGCTCAGGCGCGGCATCACAATCGGCACCACGTTCAAGCGGTAGTAAAGGTCCTCGCGGAAGTTGCCTTCCTTAACTTCCTCCTTGAGGTCGCGGTTGGTGGTGGCGATTACGCGCACATCGACACTGAGCGGATTGGGATTGCCCACGCGCTCGAACTCACGCTCCTGCAGCACACGCAGCAGCTTGGATTGCAGGGGCAGGGACAATTCACCGATTTCATCGAGCAGCAGGCTGCCGGTATGGGCCAGTTCGAAACGGCCCTTGGTGGTACGGATAGCGCCGGTGAACGCACCTTTTTCGTGGCCGAACAGCTCACTTTCCATCAGGCTCTCGGGCAGGGCGGCGCAGTTGACCTTGATAAACGGCTTGTTCTGACGGTCACTGTTATAGTGGATCGCCCGGGCGACCAGTTCCTTACCCGTTCCGCTTTCGCCGAGGATCAACACGGTGGCCTTGCTGGGAGCGATCATCTCGATCTGGTCGTAGACCTCGCGCATAACATCGCTGACGCCCACAATCGAGCTGAACGTATACTTTTCCTTAAGTTGGTTACGAAGCTGATTATTGTCGTTGCGAAGGTTACGGTTCTCATCACGCAACTGCTGGCGCTCGAGGGCGCGGTCGACCACAATCTCGATCTCATCGGCGCTGAACGGCTTGGTGATATAGTCGTAGGCACCCATTTTCATCGCCCCGACCGCGTTCTCGATCGTACCGAAAGCGGTGATCATCACCACCTCGGTTTCGATGTTGATCTTTTTCACCTCCTCGAGCACTTCCATTCCGCTGACTTCAGGCATCCTGATATCGCTGACAACCAGATCGTAGTACTCGCTCCTGGCTTTTTCGATCGCCTGGGAGCCATTGCCGACCGAGTCGACAACGTACTTTTTTCGCTGCAGGGTTTCCACAAGGAAATCCCGCATCAGGGGCTCGTCATCAACGATCAGGATTCTTTTAAAATCCATACATACCCCTCTTCAAGGACAATAAGGTAATAATATCGTTATTTTAGTTCCCACATTCTGCCGGCTGTCCACCTGGATCACGCCGTTCTGCTCCTGAATCATCTTCTTGCTGATCGCCAGACCCAGGCCGGTCCCATCCTCCCGGGTGGTGAAAAACGGATTAAAAATCTTCCGCCGCACCTCTTCACTCATGCCAACGCCCTCGTCCTGGATCAGCAGCTTGATCGTTTCCTCCGGCAGACTGTCGATCCTGTGCCCGCCTCCGTTGCGGCAGCGGGAAATACTGATAGTGAGACAGCCACCCTTGTCGCGCATGGCATGCAACGCGTTCTGGAGGATATTGAGCAGCACCTGCTGCATCAGGCTCGGGTCGATTCTGGAACTGAGCGCACCGTCGGGAAAATCGCGCATGATTTGCACCGGCAGGGTTCTGCTCTCGATTTCCACTTCCAGGTAGGCCAGCACCTCGTTGACATACTGCGTGAGATCTGTCTGGCGAAGGTCGGCTTTGAGCGGACGGGTATAAATCAAAAGATTGGTGACTATTTTATCCAGGCTGGCTACGCCCTCGATAATCTTCTTGACCAGGTTGCGCCGCGGGTCGTCGTCGTCAAGGTCCCGCTCCAGCAAAGCGGCAAAACCGCCGATACTGCCCAGTGGATTACGGATCTCGTGAGCCACGTTGGCGCTCATCTCGCCCAGGGCACTCAACGTACGCGAGCGGGATACTTCCTCGCGCAACTCGTTGATCGCCGAGAGGTCGGTCAGGATTTCCAGCGCACCCACCAGTTCGCCTTCCCCGTTGCGCACGGAACGCACCAGCGACTCGGCCGGACATGACGCTCCCTCGCCGCGGTTAATCCTTTTCTCCTGGCGCTCTCCGGCGGGTCCGGCGGCGATCCGCTCGAACAGGGCGCCGGCTCCGCCGTTTCCGGGGAAAAACGGTAACTCGCCGTACGAACGCCCCAGCACGTTGCCGCGCTCATGGCCGGTGATCCGCTCGGCGGCGCGGTTAAAGAGCACCACGCAACCATCGGTATCGACAGCCAGCACACCGCCGGCGATATTTTCCAGCGCCGTGCTCATGCAGTGCTCCACCCCCGTGGGCAGCGCCTGCGTATCCGTATCATCAGGACAGGGGCTCATATTCGATCCAGCAGTTCCTTTTTCTTCCGGTTGAATTCGCCGGAAGTAAGAATTCCAGCTTTTCGCAAAATATCCAGCTTACGAATTTTCTCGAACATGTCGTCCCCGGCCTTCTCCGCCGATGCCTCTGGCCGGACCGGCTGGGAACCGGGTGTATTTTCGGCACTCTTTTCCGGTCTTACCGCAGCCCCGATCCCATCGGCATTCAGAGTGGAGAGATCGGGAATCCGCACTTCCTCGGCGGCCTCGCCAAACGCGGCCAATTCACGCTCGAGCCGACTGATTTTTTCAGCGCTGGCCCGCAATGCCCTGCGAAGCGTGATACTCTCCACCGCGTGGCGCAACCGAACACTGACTTCCTCGAGACGGAACGGCTTGACAATCAAGTCGTAAATCTGCCGGCTTTCCAGATAGGACGCCTCACAGGCCCGGGGAGTCACCAGGAACACCAGCGCATCGGCTTCATGGGCGCGAAGGCGGCCGACCAGTTCCTTGAGCTGCTTGTCTCCGATCTTGTCACTGAGCAAGGCCAGCCTGAAGCTACTGCGCGGGACAAGCTTCAGCGCGGCCGAAGCGGTTTCGACAGCGGACACCTTGAATCCCATGTGCCTGAGGTGGTTACCCAGCAGGTCCCTGGTCAACAGTTCGCTGTCCACCAGCAATACATTTTTTTCAGGCATCTGGCAGGGTCCGCTGGTTGTTAACCTGGCAACAGCCGAGCACCGGTGAGCTTATTCCCCGCCGCCGGTGGCTTCGTCTTCGCCTTCTTCCTCGATATCCGACTTGCCGCCGGTGGCTTCTTTCATGATCAGGCGCTTCATCTCGATCTGGTCTTCATCGAGCGTGACCACGATCCGCCGCTGACGGGATTCGATTTTACGCACCTGCTCGTTGATTCCCACCAACACGCCCGGCCACAACGTCTGCAACACGTAAATCTTGCGCTCGACACCGAACTGATCAATAAACTTGGCCTCGAAATCTTTCTTTTCGGCTACCACTTCTTCTTTTATCTTTTCAAGCTGCTTTGTTTTAGCAATAACACCCACCAGCTCCTTCTCCTTCTCGGCGGGAAACTGCGGCAGACGCTTCTTGAGCAGTTCCAGAAATTCCATGCGCTTGCGGAGCTGCTTTTCTTCATCGACAAACACTTCCAGCTCTTCGTCGAGTTGCTTGGCCTTGAACTCGACATCGCCCTTGGCTATTTTGCCCACCTTGATCTGGGTCTTGGTATCGCTGACAGAACCGATATTCTTGGCCCGTATGCAGCTTCCGCTGAATACCGTGCTGCCCGCGATCATGCCCCGGTCGCGAAGAGCGATTACGTCCTTCTCGGCGTGGATCACGCTGTTGAGGATATAGCTTCCAACCACCACATCCTTGCCCGCGCTGACAATCGCTTCCTGGATAAAGAGCGCCTTGACCGTTTTACCGGCGACTATCTTGGCCTTTTTCTCCTGCTGGGTGCCGATAATCCCCTTCTTGACTTCCACGTTACCACCGGTGGAAACCAACTCGGCCGCCTCGACAGTACCCCGCACTACTATGCTGCCCTCGGTGTGGACACTGAAATCGGCCTTGACGTCGCCGTTGATCACCACGTCACCCGGATAGGAGATATTACCGGTGGAAAAGTCCACATTGGCCTTGACCACATAGACGTTCTCCACGTTCAGCACGTCGCCTTCGATAAAAACGTTGCCGATCATGGAAGCAAAGAGCTGAAGGCCGTCCTCGGCAAGGTAGGTATTCTTACCGCGCGGGAGCGGAACATCCTCGCCGGGACGCGCCTCGATTATTCTGCCGGTAACGGTATACCCGTCCTCACCCGGAGTGGGCGGCTCCTTGACCGCAAGCAACTGATCCTGATCCACAATTTTGATCAGGTTGATATTGCGGAAATCCACCGAGCCTTCTTCCGTGATCACGGGCTTGGCGGAGTTATCGAGATCAATCAGCACCTTGACCGTACCGTCCTTGCCGTTAACCACCGGCTTGCCCTTGGCCACAACGGCATTTCGCACCGGCTGGCCGGCTTCGATCAGCTTGGCGATCAGCTTTTCGTCAATCCCTTTCTCCACCCCGTATTCGTATAGCTTGTAGAGGACGTCATTGACCAAAATTTCCACCAGACCTTCCGGCACTCCCAACGAGAGGTAGCCCTCCATCTCGTTTTCAGCGATACTGACACTGATATACTTATCCTTGAGCGTATCATAGCGCTCCAAATACTCTGCAATCTTAACCGGCTCGCCGCTGGCCTGCTCCCACACCTGATGGATCGCGTCGAAATCGCCGTTAACCACCCCCTTGCGGATGATTTCGCGGCGCACTTCCTCGAAGCTGAAGCGCTCCCTGACATCCGAGAATAGCGCCAGGTAGACCCCGTCCTCACGCTGCTCGAACTTGCCGATTTCCTGGTCTGTGATCAGAATGCTATCCATGAAGCCCGGTAGTTAGTGTTGAATGGTCGGCGCTGAAAAACACGGCTCAAACGTTTTCCAGAATCTTGTCCATCTTTTCCTGAAGTGTCTGCGGCGTGAACGGTTTGACAATGTAACTGTTCACACCGGCCTTCATCGCTTCAATAATGTCTTCCTTGATGCTCCTGGTCGTTACCATCAGGATCGGCAACTTGCTGAATTCGCCTCCCCTGACTTTATTAACAAATTCCAGGCCGCTCATGTTCGGCATGTTCCAATCGGTAATAATAAAATCAATTCCGCTTTCAGTTTCGAGCTTGGCGTACGCATCCGCCCCGTCTTCCGCTTCAATAATATCCTCGTGCCCGTTTCTCTTCAGAGTATTGACTATAATCCTGCGCATAGTCGCCGAATCATCTACTATCAATAACTTAAGAGACATACAGTTCCCCCTTTAGAGCCAGTCTGCACATTCTCCTGAGATCACCATCCGTGCGATGATTGCAACAGACACTCCATGCACGGAATGAACAGTTATCGGTTTTCGCCTGGGATTCCCGCTCCCCCTGTTAGCGCACCCTGTAGAACGGGTGAACAAACAATTCAATTTACATGCTTTACCGATAGATATCAAGAATGAGATTAGCTAAAACCGGAATTTTTTTCACACCTGATAGGAAAATTTTACTCATTTACCAACTTACGCTGCAAAATCGTTCCAAATTTCTCCAGGGCTTTCCACAGCATCGAGTAGTCGCTGCGCGCGTTCCAGGCCAGCCAGCCGACCCCGCCACCCTCGAGAGCGGCCTGCATCTGCCCTAGCAGATAGTCCTCGCCGTAGTAGGGAGATTTATAGTTGAAACTCTGGATATAGGGCTGGACGCCCGTATTGCGCGCTCCCTTGCGGGCGAATGCTTTGCGCGTACCCTCGATGACAATGTCGTAGGCGCGCAGATGCCCGGAATCCTGTTTGAACTCGTCGGGGAAATGGGAGGAATAGAGCATGGGGCAGATCACATCGGCCCAGCGGGCGATCTGGTCGTAGTCCTGCCCGATCCAGTAGCTGCGCTCCGCGCTCAGCCAGGGCACCCAGCCGAACACATCGGCGGCCAGCGAGACTCCCGCCGTGTCGGTCACACTCCTGACCTTGGAGAGCAGCAGGCCGATAATCTCGGCCTTGTTCAGCGAATCGATCGCCACGGGGTAATAGCAGCGCCCGGTGGGCCCGTCCGAAGGGAAGCGGATGTAATCGAGCTGGATCTGGTCAAACCCGAAGGCCACCAGTTCCGCCACAATGCCGGTGATATACTCGTGGACCCTCTCATCCATCATATTGGCCCAGGTTTCTCCGTTATCCTGCTTCCAGGGGAAACCGGTGGTGCTGTCGAGCACCGCATAGGGATAGGCCCCGTTCTCGATATACTCCGAGAGCAGCGGGTCCTTGAACACGACCACCCGCGCGCAGGCCACCAGGCCGTTGTCGTGCAGGAGTTTCACCAGGGCCGCCGGGTCGCTCAGGCGGCCCGTGCCGGAACCGATCTTTTTAGCCAGCGGGTGCCGGCTGCGCCAGGAGAGGTAACCCCGGTCGTCTTTCATGTCCATCACGAACCCGCCGATTCCGTACTGCTTCGCCCTGGCGATATACTTCTCCATCAGTTCATCCCTGGCGATAGCCCCGCTGTTGAGGTAAATCCCATTGTAGCGCAGGGCCAGCGGGTTGACAGATTGCCGCGATGAGTCGCGTGCGGCGCTGTCGGCCGCCGCGGCGGCAAGAGCCACTGTGTCGGCGGCGGCGGGCGACGCCAGTGAGTCAGCAACGATAGCCGTGTCGGCGGCGACAAGCGCGGTTGCAACTGTGCTGTCGATTGCAATCGTGTCGACGGCTGTGGCCGGTACCAGGCTGTCAGGGACGGATAATGAGTCGGCCGCCGGCCGCCGGCCCTCTTCGGCGGCTGCCACCGTATCTTCCGCCGCGGCGACAGAATCAACGGCTACCGGCACGGGACGAGCGCCCCGGGTGCTTGCCGTCTGCGACGCGCAGGAAACGATCAACGCGCAGCACAGCAGCGAGAGCCAAAATGGGATACCGGGCCTCAAACATTCACCTCCCGCCAGATACAGGCGATAGATTCGGCGGTAACCTGCACCAGAGTCGATAACTCATCATCGCTGAAAGAGAGGTGAGGCATCAGCACCAGCACCTCGCCCAGGGGACGCAGAATCACACCCCGCCGGCGGGCTTCCAGTACTACACGCCTGGTAAACCGCACCTCCGGAGCGAACGGCTCTTTGCCCGTCCGGTCTTTCACAAGCTCGATTCCAACCATCGTGCCGCAGCGGCGGACCTCGCCCACAGCCTCCAGCGGCTCCACCTGTTCTTTCAAGGCCCGTGCCAGCTGCTCGATTTTTGGCTGAAGGTTATCAATTACCCGCTCTTTTTCGAACACTTCCAGGCTGGCCAGCGCGGCAGCGGCCGCCAGCGGGTTGCCCGTGTAGGAGTGGCCGTGGTAGAACACTTCCGGCTTTTCCGGTGTTCCAAGAAAGCGCTCGTAAACCGGGGTGGTGGTCAGCGTGGCGGCCAGGGGAAGGTAGCCGCCGGTGATCCCCTTGGCCAGGCAGAGAAAATCGGGACGGACGTCCTCGTGCTCACAGGCGAACATCCTGCCCGTGCGACCGAACCCGACCGCCACCTCGTCGGCCACCATCAGCAGCCCGTAGCGGTCGCACAACTCACGCGCGCCAGCCAGGAATCCCGGCTCGGCGACAATTATTCCGGCCGCCCCCTGCACCAGCGGCTCGATCACCAGCGTACCGGCACTCCCGGCATGGCGCTCCATAACGGCTTCCAGATCGGCCAGACACTTGCCCAGGTATTGTTCGCGCGGCAACTCTCCCCCATCCCGGTAGTAGTGCGGGTAAACAGCGTTTTTCACCGGGAAGAGCAGCTGGCGGAACGTACTGTGAAAAAGGTCTATCCCACCGACGGACACCGAGCCCAGCGTGTCGCCGTGGTAGGCGTTACGGAATGAGATAAAACCCGTGCGGCGGCGTTCGGCCGGGTCCGGACTGAGCTTGCGGTACTGGTAGGCCATCTTGAGCGCCACTTCCACCGCCGTACTGCCGTTGTCGGAGAAAAACACTTTCTCCAGGCCCGCCGGCGCTATGTTCACCAGGGCGGCGGCCAGCCGGGAGGCCGGGACATTGCTCAGGCCGAGCATCGTGCTGTGGCAGAGAGTCCCCGCCTGACGCTCGATCGCCGAGGTAATGCGCGGGTGGCCGTGGCCGTGGAGGATCACCCACAGTGAGCTGACCCCGTCGAGGTAGCGCCTGCCCCCGGTGTCGATCAGGTACGAGCCCTCGCCGCGCTCGATAACCGGAGCGCCCTCGCCCTCCCAGAGCAGCATCGGGGTGAACGGGTGCCAGACGTGGCGATAATCGAGCGCCGCGGGACTGGAATCAGTGCTATGCATATGGTTTCAAACCCATCTCTTTGAGCATTTTAAGGTCATCGGCCGTGGCGCGACCCGTGGTAGTGAGGTAGTCGCCGGTCAGGATGCCGTTGGCCCCGGCCCAGATCACCAGCGGGTGCAGGTCACCCAGGTTGTGCACCCGTCCGCCGCAGACCACGATATCCTGCTCCGGCAGCAGCAGACGAAACGCGGCGATTATCCGCAGGCAGGTCTCGGGAGTAAGGTTAGCGGCCCCCTCCAGCGGTGTACCGGCAATGGGGTTCAGGAAATTGAGCGGGATACTGTCCACACCAAGTTCCCGCAGCTCGAGAGCCAGCGCCACCCGGTCCGTGTCGCTCTCGCCCAGTCCGAACAGACCGCCGGAACAGACCCTCAGGCCAAGTTTCCGGGCGGTGCGCACCATCTCCAGACGCTCGTCATAGCTGTGAGTGGTGCAGATTTCGGGGAAGAACTCGCGGCTGGTTTCGAGGTTGTGATGGTAGCATTGCAGACCGGCGCGTTGGAGGCGGCGCAGGCCGTCCTCGGAAATCCTTCCCAGGCTGGCGCAACGCTCCACTCCGCCCTCCGCGCTGATCTTGCTCAGCGCGCTTTCCAGCCCGGCCAGGTCCCGTTCCGTCTTGACCCCCGCGCCGCTGGTGACGATACTGAATTCCCCCGCCCCGGCCTCCTCCGCCCGGCGGGCTTTCCCGGCCAGGGTATCCGGGTCGAGCAGCGGGTAGGTTTCCATCTCCGTGGCCCAGCGCGCGCTCTGGGCGCAAAAGGAACAGTCCTCGCCGCACACGCCGCTACGCGCGTTGACAATCGAGCAGAGCCTGATCCTGTCACCGTGGTGTTCGCGGCGCACCCTGTCGCTGAGCGCCAGCAGCCCCGGCAGCGGCACCGAGCGACCGGAGAGCACCGCCAGCGCCTCGTCCCGCTCCAGGCGTCCCCGGCTCTCGTAAGCGTTTTCTATTTCCAGCAGGCTGATTTCCCGCCGCTCGGTTCCGGCCATTCAGCATCTTCCTTCTCGGCTCAGCTCAAATCCCGGTTGGCATGTTACCCGCCGCGGCAGCGCACAATATAGGAAACGGTAAAGTTTTAGTAAACCCTTTAAAGGGGCGTTGAAATAAAGACATTCAACGCCCTCGAATGAAATATTATTGCCGGTTGGTTGTCAGGGGCAAGACAAGCCGTTTTTTACCGGTTCTGCTATTCGTTTTATTTCAAGCAGTTAGATTGCTCCTGCCGGCTTTCGACAGCCATAACGGGAAACGGCCCCTGACAACCGCATGCACAAACTTTCGCTGTTTTTCAACACGCTGCCAACGATCCGGTCGCGCCGGTTTCTTTGAGAAAGGCATTGACTGGCAAAGAGTTCATTGATTACATTCTTAGCCATTGACGGTAGCGTTCACCACAGCCAGGGAGCCAGCAAGCATGATCGTACCTCAGGTGTATGAAAAAACCGCGCACGGCGAGAGGGCTTTCGATATCTTCTCCCGCCTGCTGCAGGACCGGATCGTGCTGCTCTCGAGCTATATCGACGACAACATTGCCAACCTGATCGTGGCCCAGTTGCTGTTCCTGGAGGCGGAGGACGCACAGAAAGACATCTATCTCTACATCAACTCGCCGGGCGGCGGGATCACATCAAGCCTGGCGATCTACGACACGATGAGCTTTATCAAGCCCGATATCGCCACTATCTGCACGGGCATCGCCGGAGCCAGCGCCGCGGTGTTGATGGCGTCCGGCGCGGCGGGCAAGCGGATGTGCCTGCCCAACGCCAAGATGCTGCTGCACCAGGTATACGGCCGGGCCGAGGGCCCCAGCGCGGATATCCGGATCATGGCCCGCGAGATCGACCGTCAGCGCGAGGTGATCAACAGCCTGCTGTGCAAACATACGGGCAAGCGCGCCGCCACGGTGGAAAAGGACACCGACCGTGATTTCTACCTGACCGCCGGGGAAGCGATCAAGTACGGGTTGGCCGACCAGTTGATCCAGAGCCACTCGCTGCCGTCGGGGCGAAGCGGCAAGACACAATGACAAACAGGCCGGCCTTTGAGCGCCGGCGCAACGTTAACCGGTAATACGGACCCGGGACAGAGATGACTAAAGCGTGGACAAGGACACTGGCGGCGATACTGGCCGCGGCGGCGCTGAGCGCGGGCTGCGGCGGCGAGCAGGAAAACCCCAACCTGGCCAACGTTCTGTTGGAGCAACTGCTGGTCAAGCCCATACCGCAGCAGGAAGCCGTGGACAAAGCCTGTGGCCAGGCCCGCGAGGTGCTGGAGATGATCCGGGGCGGGGTGGATTTCGCGGCGCTGGCCGCGCAATACTCGACCCACGTCAGCGCGGCGGACAGCGGTTTGATAACAGTGTCCCAGGGCTGGATGCCGAAAGAATTCGATGAGGCGGTGCTGGCGCTGAAAGACTCCACGCTCAGCGATGTGATCCACACCCCCCAAGCCTGCTATCTGGTTTACCGGATCAAAGGGACATATCTTCAGGTGCGTTCCAGCCACATCCTGATAGGCGTGGACCGCGGAAAAGACGGCAAAGCCCCGGAGGCCGAGTTTCGCAAGACGGAAAAGGAAGCCTGGAGCCTATACCGCCAGCTCAAGGACGGGGCCAGTTTCTACGAGTTGGCGCGGGAGCACTCGGACGATCCCGGCTCGGCGCAGAACGGCGGCGACATCAGTTGGACCAAGCGCGGCCAGTTGGTAAAAGAATACGAGAAAGTGGCTTTCGCCCAGCAGCCGGGCGAGATCAGTGAGCCGGTGCGGACCGTATACGGCTGGCACATTATCCGCACGGTGCAGAAGAAGGACCTGAGCCTGACCATGAGGATGATCGAGTTTGGCGCTCCGGTAACCGAGGCCGACCGCAGGCGCGCCCGCCGTGCATTGGAGCAAGCCCGCCGCCGCGCCGAGGAGGGCGAGAGCATGGCGGCGCTGGCCCAGGAGCTGGAGGGTAACCCGGACGGTGAGTTCATCCACGCGGAAAAATTCAGCGTACGTAAAAACGTACTGCGTCCCGAGCTGGCTTCCCAAATAAGCGAGATGGACGCGGGCGATGTATCGGGAGTACTGGAGAACGAGAAGGGGTTTTACTTCGTGCGGCTGCTGGAGGATGAGTAAATTACCCCGCCTACAAGGCAGGGCATCTTAAAACCCTAATCCAGCGATAAGGCTGGGGAAATCATTTTTAAAATGCCGCAACAGTATTAAGTTAGGCCACATAAGACACATTGAGGGGTAACTTAATTATTCACCCGGCGGGTGCGAAATGGGACGTAAGCCGAAAAGGAAGCCGGATATTGAGTATGAAGTATGTGACCTTCCTATCACCTCCCTTGGAGGTCTTCCGGTAATCTGGGATCTGGCCGAATCATTAGGGTTGGAGGAGTTGTTCAGTGAATTACCCCGCCTACAAGGCGGGACATCTTAAAACAATTGGGCTATGCATATCACTCAAGTGCATACTACGCTGATAGTTTTGATTATGCCACAAGATGGAACTCTTATCGCCCCACTCTTTTCGCACATCATCTAAAAAAAGTTTAAGGTCCTTTCGGGAACCCCAAGCACTTAATGCCACCTGATCTATAGAGATACGGAGCTGGTTGACATTATTTATCAGGTATTTACCATTAATGTAATTACTGCTCATTGGCGAATTAGCATGTCGGTCCCGCCTGTTTGATACCGACTTAGCTTTAAGTGAATCTTCAGATTTATTTTTGTGAATATTGTGCATTGCTTTTTCCCTCAATAAAATGCACTGCGCAAACGGCCCTGCTCCGCACTCCAACTTATTGCTCAGTGCTGTCGCTGAATGTTGAGTTCCTTTGCATTTCGAGCCCAAATGCAAACAGAGTGCAACCACTGGCGGAACCCGTAATCATATTCCTGAATGTGGGCTGCTCTCTCTCCTCACAATCAGGCGAAAAGTTTTCCAAACTATTTCCGCACTTTTTTGCAGATAGCCCACAAGAATTGCAGACAATATCGAATCAGGGGACCAAATACAAAAAGCCCGCATTTCCCATTGTTTATAGGGAAATGCGGGCTTTAATCATGGTAGCGGAGGAGGGATTCGAACCCCCGACACGCGGATTATGATTCCGCTGCTCTAACCAACTGAGCTACTCCGCCTCGCTTGCGCTGCTAAAGGGTATGCAAGATAGTTTTGCGCGGGCCGCGTGTCAACTATATTTTGTGGAATCGCTGCTTCAAATCCTTTGTTACACTCACTTGGCAAGGCAAGTCACGTTGATCGCCATTCCCGAAGAAGACAGGATAATCGCGCCCGGCGGCAACGGCACGTTCGAGAGCAAAATCAAAGGCAGCCGCTTTATTGCCATCTGCGCGCCTTCGGCCGAGAGAAAAACGGCCGAAAGCATCGTGGCGGCCCAGCGCAGGAAATACCACGACGCCACTCACCACTGCTGGGCCTGGCGCGAGCTTGCCACCGGCGAGGCAGCGTTCGCCTGGGACGACAACGGTGAGCCCAGCGGTACGGCGGGCCAGCCGATCCTTAAAGCTATTGACGGCGCGGGCTTGCGCGGTGCGGTGGTGCTGGTCACCCGCTATTTTGGCGGAACAAAGCTGGGCACTGGCGGTCTGGCGCGGGCCTACGCCGCTTCGGCCGCCGGAGCGGTAGAAAGTTCCGGCAACAGGCAAGGAATGCTGGCCGAGAAGTTCAGAATAATGATTGATTACACCAGGCTGGGGGCCGTAAACCACCTGCTGGAGAGTTTTCCGCTGATTGTAACCGGCAGGGAGTTCACCGGCGATGTCGGCCTGAATATTGCAGTTTCGTCCAGCCGGGCCGGGCACCTGGAAGAAATGCTGGCTGAAACTACCGCCGGACGGGCCGCAATCGAGCGCCTGGGGACCGAGATAGTCTTCGAAAACTGAAAAGGGACGTTGGAAAAACTCTCAACGCTCTCAAGCGATATTTTTCAACACGTTTCTCAAGCAATACTGACAGATAATCTTTCGCCAGGGACGGTGATAGATGGAATTAGCCGCAGGGACGCAAACGCCTTCCGCAAAAATCGAGCAACTGCCGGATTCTCTCCCCCTGCTCCCGCTGACCGACAGGGTGGTCTTCCCCAACGTGGTGGTACCCGTAACGGTGCCCGAGAGCTCGTTCGCCCAGCTTGTCGAGGATAATATCACCGACAGGCAACTGGTGGCTCTGGGATTCCCCACCAACAGCGCCGGCGCCCCCGGCAGTGGTAAACCGGCCAACCCGTTCCTGCCTGTCGGCACACTGGGCCGGGTGCTGAAAATGATGCGGATGCAGGACGACTCGATCCGCCTGCTGATCCAGGGTATGCGAAGGGTCAGGCTCAATGACCTTCGCTCCGAGGGTGACCTCTATTTCTGCTCGCCCGCGGAAATCCGCTTCAGCCCGGAGCCGCGCGCCCAGCTCACCGCCCTGCGCAAGGCCCTGCTGATGCTGTTCCACGAGATGATCGACCTCAACCCCGCCCTGAGCGAGGACCTCCGCGAGGCCAGCGACATAATCGCCCTGGCCGGAGACCTGGCCGATTTCGTCTCGGCGAATATCGAACTGCCCCTGCCGGAAAAACGCCAGGTTTTCCTCACCCTCAATCCCCGCGATCGCGCCCAGATGGTAATCGACCTGCTGGTGCGCGAGCGCAACCTGATCGAACTCAGCCGCCAGATCCAGACCAAGGTCAAGAGTCAGCTCGACAAGGAACAGCGCGACTATTACCTCCGCGAGCAACTTCGCGTAATCCGCAGCGAACTGGGAGAGGACGATCTCCACAAGCGCGAACTTGACCAGTTGGGACAGGAAGTGGAAGAGTCGGGGATGAGCGATGAAGCCCTGGAGCTGGCCCACCGCGAGCTGGACCGGCTGAGAAGAATCCCGCCATCCGCCAGCGAATACCATATTTCGCGCACCTGGCTCGACTGGCTGCTCAACCTGCCCTGGGAACGCAAAGGCGAGGAGCGGGTGGATATCAACGAGGCTCGCCGCATCCTGGACGAGGACCATTATGGCCTGCGCGAGGTCAAGGAACGGATTATAGAGTTCCTGGCCGTGCGGCAGTTAAAACCGGACAGCAAGGGCCCGATCCTTTGCTTTGTCGGTCCCCCGGGCGTGGGTAAAACATCGCTGGGCAATTCGATCGCCAGGGCGCTCGATCGCAGTTTCTGCCGGATCGCTCTGGGCGGAATCCGCGACGAGGCCGAGGTCCGGGGCCACCGCCGGACCTATATCGGCTCGATGCCCGGCAGGCTGATCCAAGTGATCCGCAAGGCCGGAGTCAACAATCCCGTGGTGATGCTCGATGAGATAGACAAGCTCGGCTCGGACCATCGCGGCGACCCCTCCAGCGCCCTGCTCGAGGTGCTGGACCCGGCCCAGAACAACCATTTCAGCGACCATTACCTGGAGGTCGGGTTCGATCTCTCGCGCACCTTCTTTATCGCCACGGCCAACCTCCCGCACCAGATTCCCCACGCCCTTCGCGACCGCCTGGAGATTATCGAAATCAGCGGGTACACCCCGGCCGAAAAACTGCGGATCGCCCAGCGGCACCTGATCCCCCGTCAACTGGAGGAGAACGGCCTGGACAGCGGCAAGATGCTCAAGCTACCGGAGCGGACCGTGCTCGATATTATCGGCAGCTACACTCGCGAGTCCGGTGTGCGCGAGCTGGAGAGATGCCTGGCCACGCTCTGCCGTAAAACCGCCCTGGCGCTGCTGGAGGGCGATTTCCATTCCAAAATCCTGCCCCAGGAACTGAACGACTTCCTGGGAGCACCCAAGTTCCTGCCCGAAACAGCGGGGCGCAGCTCCGAGGTTGGCACCGCCACCGCGCTGGCC
>JAJRTS010000079.1 GCA_024278175.1 Gemmatimonadales bacterium
GATCTTCTCTTCGGCTTGCGTCCCATTTCGCACTCGCCGGGTGAATATTTAAGTTACCCCTCAATGTGTCTTATGTGGCCTAACTTAATACTGTTGCGGCATTTTAAAAATGATTTCCCCAGCCTTGTCGCTGGATTAGGGATTAAACTCAATCCACGGCATGGAAGCAGAACGTTTCAACGTTAACGCCCGGCAGGTATTTGTCAATCTTTTCGGCTCCGCCCGGCCGGGCGAAAGGGTTGTTTTCCCGTACCGGGTATGGCGGCAATGCGTTTTGTCGATGCGGCGGAGTATGGCCGCAGTGGAGCCGGGCAGTTGCTGAAAAAATCCACGACAAGCATCTCACCCACGATTACCGTCCCCGCGCTCTCGACATGCGGGAATTGTTTGAAATTTCAAAGCATGGCGCCTATTATTTAATCGAAAAGAGTTCCTCGCAGCTCTGCTGCGGGGTAGCTCTTTGAACTCTCCGGTACAGCCCGCTACTTCTTATTTCCGGGAGACACAGCCCCGGCTGGAACGTGATTGAACCATGAAAAAAACCCTGCTGGCATTGGCACTGGGAATCGCGCTGATCGTTCTTGTAGAAATCCTGCTGGGGCTGCTGCCCCTGCCCGCCGGACAACAGGATTCGCAGGACCCGTTTCTGGGGTTCAGCGCTGTCAATCCCGTGTTCGAGAGCTACACCGACGAGCACGGCGCGCGGCGGCTGCGCACCAGCCACCTTAAGCGGAAGTGGTTCAATCCCCAGGATTTCCCGGCTGCAAAGCCCCGAGGCACCAGGCGCATTTTCACGCTGGGCGGTTCCACCACCTACGGCCGGCCCTATTTCAACCAGACATCGTTTTCCGGCTGGCTGCGGACGCTGCTGAACATCTCGCCCGGAGCGGGAGAGTTCGAGGTGATCAACGCCGGCGGGATCAGCTACGCCAGCTACCGGGTCAAAGTGGTGTTGCGCGAGGTGCTGGCCTACGACCCCGACCTGATCATCATCCTCACCGGACACAACGAATTTCTGGAGCGGCGCACCTACCCGGACATGAGCGATGGCCTGCCGGCCACTTCACGGCTCAGGGCGTTGTTGGGTAAAACCAACACCTACAAGCTGCTGAAAAGTCTGCTGGAGCCGCTGGCCCGCGGCAAAAAAACGAAGAGTACCGCGGCGGCTAAGGAGCCGGGTGTACTGGGCGCTGAGGTGGAAACGCTGCTGGATCAGAGCGCCGGGCTGAACATGTACCGCCGCGATACCGTGTTCGCCGCCAGGGTGTTCGAGCATTTCCGTTTCAACGTTGCGGAAATGATCGCTCTCTGCCGTAAGGCCGGTGTGCCGGTGCTGTTCTGCACTCCCGTGGACAACCTGAAGGATTTCTCCCCGTTCAAAAGCTCTGTCGATCCGGACCTTCCCGTTGCCAGTCGCCAGGAGTTGCAGCGCGTACTCGCCGACGGCCAGGAGCTGTTGCAAACCGGCCGGGCCGGGGAGGCGCGCAGCGCTTTTGAGCGTGCCGTGGCGCTGGACAGCCTGTACGCGATGAGCCGTTACCTGCTGGGCCGCGCGCTGCTGGCCAGCGGCGACACCGCGTCCGCGGCCGCAAGCCTGTTGCAGGCCCGCGAGCTGGATGTCTGCCCGTTGCGGGCCCCGCAGCGCGTGCAGCGGATTCTGGCCGAACAGTGCCGGGCCGCCGGGGTTGAGCTGCTGAACCTGCGGGCGGTGCTGGCCCGCCGCACTCCGGGCGGGATCATCGGCAATGAGTACCTGATGGATCATATCCATCCCGGCCCGGAAGGGCACCTGCTGTTCGCCGGGGAAATCTATCGCTGGATAATGCGCAACTTTACGGACTGGGGCCTGGACGCGGCGGCGCTGCCGGAAGACGCCGAGTTGTTGCCGAAGGAACTCGCCAGGCTGGACGCGGACTATTTCCAGCGCGGTGTGCTGAATCTGGTCAAAGTGATGGTCTGGGCCGCTAAATACCGGGAGGCCGAAACCCTGCTGGACGCTAATCCCGCCCTGTACGAGAAAAACGGCGAGGCGCGTTACCTCAACGGTGTGGTCAAGGAAAAGCTGGGGGACTACGAAGCCGCTGTGCGCAGTTATGCCTCGGCGCTGAAGTTAATGCCCGGCCACCGGAACAGTATGTCGTTCCTGGCGGGGCTGTATACCCGCAACGGATATTATCAGGAGGCCGAGAAAATTTACCGCCGCGCGCTCGAGTCTCACGGGGATGACCCACAGCTTCATTGCAATCTCGGGATCCTGCTGGCCAACACGGGCAGGGAGGCCGAGGCTGGTGAATCGTTCAACAGAGCTCATGAGCTTGATCCGTCCAACGCGATGGTGCTCAACAACCTGGGCCTGCTGGCCTACCGGGGCAAGCAACCCGATAAAGCGCTCGGGTATTTCCGCCAGTCGCTGGAGGCGGCCCCGGACAACCCCCAGGCCCACAATTTCAGCGGCCTGTGTTACATGATGAAGGGAGACTTACCCGGCGCCGAGCAGAGCTTTCTGCAAGCCGTTAAAGCCGCCCCGGAGGACGCGTCGGTACGGACCAACCTGGGCAACCTCTATCGCCGGGCGGGCAAGATCGCACCGGCCGCGGAGCAGTTCCGGCTGGCCCTGATGTTCGACAGCCGCAGGCCGGATAACTTCCTCAACCTGGCCATGATCCTTCGGGAACTGGGCCAGAGTGAACCCTCGGCCGCGGTTGCCCGCGAGGGCCTGGCCCGTTTTCCCGATAACGCCCGCCTGCGCAAACTGGCATCCGCGGAATGAGTCGCTTTACTTGACCCGGATATGGTTTGCCCTGCAAGCGGTAAGAGTAATATATTGTTTACATTCTCCGGCGAATAGATCAACGCTTACCAGGCTCTGGCAGCATGGACGGATACTACGAACGTTACAAGGGCAAGCTGATCCTTCGCGATGTGCTGGCCGCCGACCGCACCCAACTGGCCAACGAGCGCACGCTGCTCTCCTACCTTCGCACCGCCCTGACCCTCTTTATCGCCGGAGTGAGCTTTATCCGGTTTTTCGACTCCCTGATCTTGGATATCATCGGCTGGCTGTTCATCCCGCTGGGAGTCTGGGTATCATGGATCGGCACGGTCAGGTTCCGTAAAATGAGAAAACCGCTGGACTGCCTGCTGCGCAAGTCGCGGGATGAGGAGTGAATCAATGCTAAAGATCATTCGGCAAAAGCCTGACCATGCCTGCTAATCCAGCATTTCCTCCGCGCTCTTCCGCCGCCCGCTCAGGCCCCTGAAAGCGACACTCTCGCCCCCGTTAAGCAGACTGGACACGACCCCTGCGGCTTTGTATTATTGTTAATGTAACCCTAGCTGTTTCTGTGGAGTGGAAACACCGGTTAAACGGGATGGGAGGCAACAATGCGAGTCAGGACGCTGGGTAAGACAGGGATCAAGGTGAGCGAGGTCGGGTTCGGCGCGTGGGCCGTGGGCGGACCGGCGAGCCTGGGGCAGCTTCAGATCGGCTGGGGCGACAGTGTGGACGACACGGAGTCGATCCGCGCGATCGAGGCCGCGTTCGAGTGCGGAGTGAATTTTTTCGATACGGCCGATGTTTACGGGGCAGGTCATAGCGAAGAACTGCTGGGCAAAATATTCGCCGGGCGGCGCGCCCAGGTGGTAATCGCCTCCAAGGGCGGCAACCTGACCGGCAGCGATGGCGACTGGCAGAAAGACTTCAGCGGCCGATTCCTCACCGCCCGCGTGGAGGACTCCCTGCGACGGTTGAACTCGGACTATATCGACCTCTACCAGTTGCATACCCCCCGCGGCGAAGAGCAGATCAAGCAGGCGCTGGGCAACGCGCAAGCGCTGGACAAGCTGGTGGAGCAGGGCAAGCTGCGCGCCTACGGGATTTCTGTCGGGCCGGTGGCCGACGCTCTGGCGCAGATCGAGGCGGGCTACGGGGCCAGTATCCAGGTGGTGTACAACATCCTGGAGCGCGAACCGGAAGAGGAGCTGTTGCCCCGGGCCAAAGCCGCCGGTGTGGGCATTATCCCGCGCGTGCCGCTGGCCTACGGGTTCCTCACCGGCAAGTACAGCGCGGACAGCGTATTCAGCGAAAAAGACCATCGCAGCCACTCCGTGCCCCCGGAGCAGAAGCGCGACTGGGTGGCCCGCGCCGACCGGCTCAAGCCGCTTGCCGCCGAGCTGGATATCCCGATGGCGCAACTGGCGTTGCAGTATATCCTGGCCAACGATGCCGTCAGCGTGGTGATCCCCGGCGCGCGCAACGAAAAACAGGCCCGCCAGAACGCCCTTGCCGGCACGGCCAAACCGCTGAGCGATGAGCTGGTGGAGAGGATCCGGCAGGCGGTGGGCTAGCCGGGTGTTTGGAATCACAGATTAGAGTGTTTCTCGAAACAATTGTCCGCTTGATTATCCTTCGAATGGGCGTTCCTTCCATTGTAGGGGCGAGGCATGCCTCGCCCGCAAAGGATACAGCAGGCGCACAGCTTTGACGGGCGACACATGTGTCGCCCCTACAAATTCCGATAACCAAGGAAGTTTTTCCGTACCATTATCAAGATTTTCTTTCCCTTGCAAAAAGACAAAACTTTCGAGAAACACTCTGGAAGCTGTTTCATAACCTTAAGCCAGGACAACCCCCGCCTGCTGCGCAGGATTTTTTACCGTGAAAGTACCCCTTTGCTAGGGGGGAAATTGTCCTATCTCAGGCTTTTTTACAACAGAGGATGGGGGGTATGCGGTTTTAGTCCCCCTTGGGTAAAGGGGGAAACAGGGGGGTTGTGTTTTAAGGGATTGCCCGGCAACCGTGAAATTCACCTTTAATCCGTGCAATCCGTGTTTCAAGAATGGCAAATAACAAAAGCCCGGTGCATTTTGCACCGGGCTTTATTGTTCGCGTCCTTGTATCTAAAGTCCCTACCCCAGCGCCAGCACGTCGTCGCGGGTGTAGGCTTTGCCGCCGTTCATCGAGCTTTGGTAGGCCATCAGGGCCATCACGCTGGAGGCGTGGGCGGAGGCCGCGTCCATGATCGGCTTCGTACCATTTAACACACAGTCGTAGAAATGCTCGAACTCACGGGCGGTGGCGTCCTGGTAGGTGCTGTCGGTGGCGAAAGTGATCACCTTGGCCGGCGTGTAGTCCGGGCTCTCGTCCTCATCACTGAGCGACTGGCCCAGGCTGACCTTGGCGAACTTGTGCTTGATCCCGATGCTGTCGAGATGGCGGGCCTTTTTCTCCCAGTAGAGTTTGAGCGTGCCGCCGTAGCTTTCGATCGTGCCATGGGTGCCCAGCATGGTGAACCCGGAGCCCTGGCTGGCATTGGAGAGGTGGCCCGTGCCCACCCCAATCACACCGTCCTCCATCTTCCAGCTTCCCATGATACTGTCGTGTTGCTCGCGCCCGTCGTTGTAGACCATGATGCTGCCCTGGAACGCGGCCGTTTCGGGCCTGGTGCCCAGTATGCTCAGCACCTGGTCGATCTCATGGGTGACAACTTCCGTAAGCAGCCCGCCGCAGTATTCCCTGTAAAGCCTCCAGTTGAGCAGGCGGTCCCATTTGGGGTCCAGCCCGTCCCTGCGCCAGGACTGGTTACGGTCGAAATGGCAGTAAAACTGGGTGATTTTACCGAAGCTGCCTTCGGCGATCAGATCCTTAATCATCTGTAAGTTTTCGTTGAGCCGGCTCTGGTAGCCCACCAGATAAGCCAGCTCGGGGTGCTTGTTGGCCGCGGCCAGCATCCGGTTGATCTGTTTCATGTTCAGGCCCATGCTTTTTTCGCTGAACACGTGCTTACCGCTCTCCAGCCCGGCGACACTCATCGGCACGTGAAGGTAGAGCGGGGTACTGATAATCAGCGCATCCACGTCCTTGCGCTCCACAAGCTCCTGCCAGTTCATGGTGGCGCGCACTTTGTCGTTGGCCGAGGCTTTCTTGCCGGCTTCGAGGTTGGGCGGATAGATGTCGCAGACGTCGGTGACAACCGACTGGGAATGGCGCGAGATGGCGTTCAGGATAGAGCAGCCGCGGCTGCCGCTGCCGATCATCCCGAACGTGATCTTGCTGTTCACGTTCTGTGCGCTGGCAATGGCCGGAGCGCCCAGGGCCGCCAGTCCGGCAACGCCAGCCACGGCGGCGCTACCGTGGCGCAGAAACTCCCGACGATTCACATTTTGTCTGCTCTCGGTTTTCATCTCTTAAAACTCCCTTAATAAAAAAGTTGATAGGTACTGACCCGTAGCCTGATTTGTTAGCAGAAGCGAGGAAGCAGTGGCTCCGCTGTACTGATGTACCGCAACCGACATCATTGAGGCAGCCAGTCGGACAAAGCAGGCGAGCCGAAGCTAAAACAATCGCCTGCCCTTTTTCTTTGGCAAGAAAATAATACGCGTTTTCTACGGACAAAGCAATTCCGTGTTAACTCGCTTCATTGCAGTAATTATTATGAGGCGATATTCCGCTGGATAACAAGGGCAAACCGAAACTTCCGGATCAGGATAAATTAATCCTCGATCCATTCGAGTGCCTTGTCGATCTCCGCCCGGAGTTGCTCGTAGGTTGTTGTAACCGGGAAGTGCGGGAACTCATCGATCACGTTTTGCGGCGGGCGAAACAGAATCCCCGCCTCGGCCTCGGAGAGCATAGTTGTGTCGTTGTAGCTGTCGCCCGCGGCAATCACCTTGAAGTTCAACCGGTGCAACGCCTGAACAGCCTTGCGCTTGCCGTCCCGCTGGCGAAGGCGATAGTCGTCGATCCCGCCATCGGCGTTAATGACCAGGTTATTGCAGAACAACGTCGGCCGGTTCATCTTCTCGATCAACGGGTCGGCAAACTCGTAGAACGTGTCCGAGAGAATGATCAACTGGCAACGACGGCGCAGGCTGTCGAGAAAGTCCCCGGCCCCCTCGAGCAACTCCAGGGAGCCGATTACCTGCCGGATATCCTCCAGCTTGAGTCCGTTCTCTTTCAGGATGCCCAACCGCATGGTCATCAGCTCGTCGTAATCGCTGATATCCCTGGTGGTGAGCTTGAGCTTTTCGATTCCGGTTTTCTCGGCAACATTGATCCAGATTTCCGGGGTCAGCACCCCCTCCATGTCCAGACAGGTCACTACCGACATCTGACTCTGACTCCTGTTTAATATTCACTGTTATTTACCCTGCAATGTCTACTCGCCGGACTGCACTGGTAACAATACCAAATCCACCGGCGAATCGTCAACCCGGCCGGTATGAGTCAAGCTCCTGCCCGGCAACTCGCGGAAACAATCCCCGGTGCGGCAGACCGCATTATCGATACCGAACTCTATCGGCCCCACCCGCACCCGGCCGCCAGCAAACACACCGCAGACCCTGCTCTCCCGGCTGTTAACCGGACCGGACTCCGTGTTCCCCGGCCGCCAGACCCCCGCCGGGGCAAATCATCGACCGGGTGGCCCCACCCGGATTGCCCTGCTAGCTCAGGAACATGACTTTCATCCCTTCTCCCCGGCTTTTAACAAATAAGCCTCAATTAAGCATTTTTTTCGCGAAATGACAAGGATTCTCCCAGCCACCTCGCAGTTGCATTGGCGGCAAAAAAGCTTGCCCTATAAATAGATACTAAATATATTAGAGTAACACGATTTATTTTTTAGTAATACTATGTCATGGACTGTAAACGGAGGAGCAATGAGAAGCAGACTTTTTGGCGGATTAACTGTTCTTGCCCTTGCGGTTTCCGGACGCGCCGTGGCCCAGAGCGATGCCGTGGCCGATTCGGTTTACGAGTTTCCCCCAATTGTAATTGTCGCCAACGCCATTGTTGACCAGACGACGATCCGGGACAACGGGACCAAGGTCAGCACTGTCAGCATGGCGCAGATCAGGGACCTGGCAGCCCTCGATCTTCCCTCGGCACTTCGGCGAGTGCCGGGAGTGACGATCAGCCGCTACAACCTGGTCGGCAGCTACGGGGGCGGCGAGGGCGGCACGATCTATATTCGCGGCCAGGGCGCCAACCGCCCCGGAGCGGCTATCCAGACGATGGTCGACGGGGTGCCTAAATTCGTGGGAGTCTGGACTCATCCGCTGATGGATGTTCTGGACGTGGACCGGGCGGAGCGGATCGATGTCTACAAAAGTCCGCAGCCGGTCCAGTACGGCAACATGAGCCTGGGGGCGGTCAACCTGGTCACCCGCCGGATGCACTCTCAGGGCCGCCGCACCAGCCTGACCGCTATCGGCGGCCAGCAAAGCACCTACAGCCTCAACTTTACCCACGGCGGCAAGAGCGGCGCTTTCGATTATTATTTCGGCGGCACGGCCCGCGGCAGCAAGGGCCACAGGAAAAACGCGGACGGCCGGTTGCGCAGTTGGTGGGGACGCGCCGGCTACCAGCTCAACGACACCTGGAACGCCAGCGTGATCTTCAGCGGCTCGGACAACTGGGCCGACGATCCGGGGCCCGTGGGCGGAGCCGCTCCCAGGCGCGGACGGTTCAACACCAGCGACTTTTCGGTCAACGCCACACTGGCCAACCGCGGCGAGCGCACCAGTGGGTTTGTGAAATTTTACGCCGATGACGGTGCGATCGGCTGGGAACAGTGGAGCCGTACGAGTGCCAACTGGTTCAACACCAACACGGACTGGCTCAACAGCGGCATTCGCATCCAGCAGAACGTACTGCTTAGCGACGCCACCGAGCTCACTTTCGGGTTCGACTACGACAGCTACGGCGGCGAGGTCTGGGAGCAGCACGCGGACCCGGCCAACGACAAGCGCCTGCCGAAGGTCAATTTCAGCAACACGGCCGGCTACGCCAGAATCAAGCATACGTTCGAGCTGGGCGGCGGCACCTTGCTGCAACCCTCGGCCGGAGCCAGGTTCAACCGTCACAACACCTTCGATGACCAGTTCGCCCCCGAACTGGGAATCACCCTGGGCCGCGAAAAATGGACCGTGTTCGGCAACTACACGCGGGGATTCAACTACGCCGGGGTCTATTCGGCATGGTTCTACAACGTGGCCTGGCACAGGACCGATGGCTACAAGGACCTGAAAGCCGAGCTGGTGGACCACTACGAGCTGGGCCTCAAGCTTCAGCCCTCGCCCCGCGCCGCGTTCGAGTTCAGCGTGTTCCACGACCGCGGCAGCAACAGGATCAGGATGGTGCCGCCTCCGCCGCCGCCCCCGTCATTCGCCAATATCGACAGCTACGAAATCACCGGTTTCGAAACCTCATTCAGTTGGAACCCGGTTAACCCTCTGAGCCTGTTCACCGGCCTGACCCTGCTGAGCATGAGCCCGGAATCGATGCCCCAGTCGCCGGGATACACGTTCACCGTGGGCGGAAATTATCGCTTCCTCAAAAAGTTTCAGCTCTCGGCGGACATGAGCGCTGTCGACGAGAGGTACGTGATCAACGGCCGTTTCGCCAACCTGAACGCCGTGCCGTTGGCCAATATACCCAAAACCGACTCCTACGTAATAGTCAACGCCAAGCTGAGCTACATGCTGGCGCGCTTCGGCGGCTCGCCCCCCGGCAGCCAGTTGTTTATCGCCGTGGAAAACCTGACCAACACCGGCTACGAATACAAACCCGGCTATCCGATGCCGGGGGCCACGGCACTGTTCGGGTTGACCGTCGATTACTGATCGCTGTAACTTTTCTCCGGCCGGGGCGGGCCAGCCAGCAGCAGACCCGCTCTTGTCGTTTGGAGGTGTGTTGATTTGATTGGCAAAGGCCATGGAATAATCGCCACGTTTGTGCTGTCCGTGTTTTTATCCGGCGGCGCTGCCCTCGCGCAAAAACCGGTCGTCTGGGGAACCACCACGGTTATCGGCGAGATGCTGAGGATGGTCGGCGGCGAGAAGATCGAGGTGAGCACTCTGATTCCGCCGCGCGGGTGCCCTGGGCATTTCGACATCTCACCCGGCGACGCGGCGCGGCTCTCCGGAGCCCGGCTGATACTGCGCCACGACTTCCAGGCCTATCTCGACCGGCGGCTAACCGCCCAGAACCCGGAACTGGAGATCGAAGCCATCTCCACCGGGGGCCAGCTGATCCTGCCCGAGGCTTTTCTCCGCGGCCTGGAGCGGCTCCGCCGCGTGCTTGATCAGCATTATCCTGAACTGGCCGCCACGTTCGAGGCCAACCACATCCAGGCGGTCGCCGAGGTGGAAAGCACGGCCGCGCTCGCCCTGGAGCGGGCCGGCCAGGCCGGGTTGAACGGAGCACCGGTGCTAGGCTCGGCTAAGCAGCAGGGACTCCTGCGCTGGCTGGGCCTGAAGGTTGTCGCCACGTTCGGCAACAGCCCCGACGAGCTTTCCGTGCGCAAGCTGGCGGCTCTGCTTGGTACCGCGCGCAACCGGGGAATAGCATTCGTGGCGGGCAACCTTCAAAGCGGCGGCGAGGCCGTAGCCCGCACCGTGGCCGGCCAGGCTGGGCTGCCCGTGGCGATCCTGAGCAATTTCCCCGGCAGCGAAAGCCACAACCGCACCTACCGCGACCTTCTGCTGGACAACGTGTCCCGGCTGGCCAGGGCCGCCCGCGCCGGACCGCCCTGACAGGCCTGCGCGCTTGATAGTATTTCTCGAAAATTTTGTCCTTTTGCAAGGGAAAGAAAATCCTGAGAATGATACGGAAAAACTTTCGTTGTTTGTAGAATATCGTAGGGGCGACACATGTGTCGCCCGCCAACCTGCGCGCCCGCTGTATCCTTTGCGGGCGAGGCATGACTCGCCCCTGCAAGGGAAGGAACGCCCATTCGAAGGATAATCAAGCGGAAAATTGTAAGGCAAGAGAAACAGCTTGTATTTATATTTTAATATCTCAATTGGAATACACGAGTGAAACCACTGGTGAAAATGCAGGGGGCCGGAGTCAGTTTCCGGCACAAGACCATCCTTGAGGGTATCGACCTGGCTGTGGAGCCGGGCCAGTTCTGGGGGATCGCCGGTCCCAACGGCTCGGGCAAGACTACGCTGGTGCGCCTGATCACCGGCTTCCTGAGCGCCTCCGCCGGATCGGTCCAGGTACTGGGCCGCGACATTGGCCGCTGGCGCCTGCACGAGCTGCGGCGGCGAATCGGCTACCTGCCCCAGCACGTATCTTTCGACGAGGGCTTCCCTATCTCGGCGGGCGAGCTGGTGCTCACGGGGCGAACCGGGGTGCGGGGGCTGCTGCGTGGCTACACGGATGAAGACCGCCGAATCTGCCGCGAGGTTGCCGGGGAACTCGGTATCGGGCATCTGCTGGGCGGCCCGCTGGGCACACTTTCCGGCGGAGAACGCCAGTTGGCCCAGTTGGCCCGGGCGCTGGCCCAGCAACCGGAGCTGCTGATCCTCGATGAACCGAACAACAACCTGGATCCGCGTGCGGCGGACAGGTTCATGGAAGTTATCGAGCGGCTTCATCTGGGCCACAACCTGACCGTGATCATGATTACCCACGAGATATCAGCCCTGCCGCCATCGTGCAGCCACGTGGCCCTGATCCGCGATGGCGCTCTGGCCGGGGCGGGCCCCAGCGGCGAGCTGCTTACCGCCGAAACCCTGAGCGAACTCTACGGACTGCGCCTGAGCGTGCAAAAAAGCGCGGGCAGGCATTATATTATGCGCAGCGAGGAATAACTTTGGACCTGGCGGCCCTCTGGCAGTTCCCGTTTTTCCGGAACGCGATTTACGCCAGCCTGCTCTGCGGGGTGGGTTGTGCGTCTGTGGGCGTGTTCATCGTCTGCATGAGGATCCCCTTTATCGGGGTGACGATGAGCCACGCGGCGATGACCGGGGCGGTGTTCGCGGTGCTGGCCGGAGTGGACCCGCTGGCCGGAGGATTCGCCCTGGCGCTGGCCTGCTCGTTTTTTATCGGCCCGCTGGCGGAGAGCAGCCGGATGAACCCCAACATCTCGCTGGGTGTTATATTTTCGCTGATGATGGGGCTGGCGTTCCTGGGGATCGGCCTGGCCCCCGAACCCAAAACCGAGATGATGGGTCTGATCTGGGGCAATATCCTGCTGCTCTCCGGCTCCGATGTGATCAGGATGGCGGTGGTCACGGCGGTTGTGCTGGCCGTGATCAAGCTGTTCTACAAGGAGTTCAAAGCCGTAATGTTCAGCCGCAATCTGGCCGCGGCGGTGGGCGTACACGAAAGGATGATCTATTACCTTCTGCTTGCCCTGTGCGGAGCGACCGTGACGGTAAACCTGGACACCGTGGGCGGGCTGATGTTGTTCAGCATGATTGTCAACCCAGCGGCCGCAGCCTGGCAGTTCACCTGGAGCCTGGGCCGGATGTTTGCGCTTTCCACCGTGCTGGGAGTACTCAGCACCGTCAGCGGGATTGCCGCCAGCGCGCTGCTGGACTTGCCCTCCGGGGCCTGCGTGGTGATCAGTTCCAGCCTGGTGTTTGGGATTGCGCTTATCTTTTCACCCAAGAGAAGGCAGATCGGCCATGGCTGATCACGGCGGGCCGCTCAACCGCGGGAAACAGCGTTTTTTCGACAATACCGCCGCCGGCTGGGATAACGGCCGCGGGGATGACCCGGCCATTGTCGAACTGGTGGCCGAGCTTCCGCTGCGGCACGGATATCTGGTGGTGGAACCGGGCTGCGGCACGGGGTTGGTCTCAAAGTTGCTGCTGGAGCGGATCAGGCCCGGAGGCCGTCTGCTGGCGCTCGATATCAGCCCTGCAATGCTCGAACTGGCCGGGGCCAGACGCCTGGGCACTGCGGCGGAGTTCCACCTCGCCGACGCCTCCTCTATCCCGCTGGGCACCGCGGCCGCCGATGTTGTGGCCTGCATCCGCGTGTTCCCTCATATCGACGACCGCCGGGGCGCGCTGGCCGAGTTCAACCGCGTACTCAAAGAGGGCGGGATGCTGCTTATCGCCCATCCCGCGGGACGGGAAAAACTCAACGCCTATCACTCCGGGGTGGGCGGCGAGGTGGGCGAGGACATGCTTCCCGCAGAGCCGGGCATGCGCGCGCTGCTCTCCAGGGCCGGTTTCGAGCTGCTTGAGCTGGTGGACCATGACACGCGCTACCTGGTAACGGCCTCCAAGTGCCGCGATATTTGAACGAGATGCAACTCCCACCGCAGCAAACACGCCGGAAAAAGAATGGTGCCGATCCCATCTTCAGCAGTAACAGCTAAACACGCGAGAACTCACAGCAGGGGCGGCTTTTTTCATTGAAATAACAAAGCCCAGACTTCAATCTTCAGCGGAGAAACTTTTTCAATTCCAAACCACTCCCAAAGCAGCCAATCCCTTTCCCTTCAGTTCGTTACACCTGCATCTGCTAAAGGTTCGGCTCAACTCTGCCGATAATGATAACGGGGATATGTGCGCTTGCACAACTTTTTTGCCGCATCCTTGCGATAATATTTTTTACATTCCGGCAAATTATTCCCCTTCCCCGCCGCTAACGTGTAGCGCGAAGGTCGTGCCCCGGGAGGTGGCTCAGCGGCTAACACACTATTTATGCATTGGTAAGAAGTTATACCGCCGCGCAAAGCAGCCGCTGGCATAACTCTTGCCCGATCAGCGGTTGGCAGCCCGGCTTTGCGCGGCCGGGTGCCGGCCGATACCGCCCGTTTTGCGCCTTTTTAAAGGTGGACGGGCTCTTCCATAAAAGGACAGGCTAAATGACAGCTCCTATCAGCTTTTCCGGACTGGCCTCCGGCATAGATACCAACTCGATTATCCAGCAACTGCTCGATGTCCAACGTCAGCCGATCAAACGCCTGGAGAGCAAGGCCGAGGTGCTGGCTGTCCAGCGTGAGGCTTACCGTGATGTCAACACCCAGTTGCTTGCCCAGCAGGACGAAGCGCTGAACCTGCGGCTGGAATCCACCTTCCTCACCCGCTCGGCAAGCTCCAGCGATGAGAGCTCGGTGGTGGCAACCGCGGGATTCGCCGCGGTTAAAACCACCCGCCGTGTCGAGGTCAGCCAACTGGCTCAGGAAGCTATCGTATCGAGCAGCCGCTATCTGAGCGAAACCCGCCTGCTGGGCTCCAACACCGTGGGCGTCAACCTGCTGGGCGGCGCCCTCAGGACCAACGCCCCCGGCGCCGGCCGGATCAAGGGCGCGGTGGCGCTCGATGAATCCACCACCCTGGGAGCGCTGGGACTGACAAACGACTTTACGCTGAGGATCGACCCTGACGGCACGGGCACGCACAGCTCGGTTACGATCAAGGACCTGGACGCCTCCACCACGGTCGGCCAGATGCTGACCAAAATCCGTGATCAGGTCGGGCCGGTCAAGGCCCACGTGGTTTACGACGAGGCCATCGGCGGCAACGTGCTGCAACTCTCGAGCAACTATATTGGGGTCGATCTGTCGGTATCGGGCGCCGTGGCCGAGGCTGCTTTCGGTATCGACGCCGGCCAGAGTGTGAATACCTCGTCAAGTACAGGGGCCGGCTCAGCGCGCACCTACGCCGCTATCTCGCCCGCCGACATGCAGCAGGGAGAATATTCGCTGATCAGCAGCAACGGCCTGGCCGGGAGCCTGACGGGCAGTGTCGATCTGGCCGCCGCCGCCGGCGGAGGTGATGTGCTGGCGCTTACACTGGACGATCTCAACGTAAACGATTTCAAACAACTGCTGATCGATCCGGACGCGACCGGCGCCACTGGCAGCGTGGAACTGCTCAAGCCCAACGGCACCGAACTCTCCGGCACTGACACGATCAGCGATCTGCTGGCAGCGATCAACTATTCCGCGCCCGATGTGACTGCCCAGGTGGTGGAAGGCACGGGCGGGGCCAGCTACCTGAGAATTACCGCCAACGAGGGTGGACGC
>JAJRTS010000080.1 GCA_024278175.1 Gemmatimonadales bacterium
CCCTGGCCGGTACGCTGGGGCTGGCCGCCCGTTATCCGGGCGATGTCGGGATCGGGAACGATTCGTCGGTTGTGTTCAGGGAGGATTTCGAGTCGACTACGGTTGCCGGGCTGGGTCAGCTCTGGACCGATATCAGCAACAATAAAGACGCGGTTCTCGCCATGATAAAAGACGTCACGGCTCCGAGCGAGGGTAAAATCTGCCTGGAGATGAAAGGCGTCAAGGGGCAGAACACCGGCGGGCACCTCTGGAAGTTGCTCGATGAGGGATACGAAAAACTTTATGCCAGGTTTTACGTCAAGTTTGCCCCGGACGCGCCTTACGTGCATCACTTCGTCTACATGGGCGGCGAGGTCAACTCACCACCCTATCCCGTGGGCCGCGCGGGCAGCAGGCCCACCGGGTCCGACCGCTTCAGGGCTACTCTCGACCTGAACAGAACTACCGGCGACGACCTGGCGAGCCGCAAAGTGGCCGATCCGCCGGGAGCGTGGTCGTTCTACTCCTATTGGTCGGAGATGCACAGTTGGCAGACTCCGGAAGGGGTCCCCGACGGGCGGCCCAGCCCGTACTACGGCAACTCGTTCGGCCCGGTGGAGCAGCTGCAGGCCAGGCGTGGCCAGTGGCAGTGCGTGGAGATCATGGTCAGGCTCAACGACCCGGAGGGGCGCAACGGCGAGCAGGCGTTCTGGGTCGACGGGAAACTGATCGAGCGTTACGGCCCCGGCACAATCGAGGGTACGTGGTTCAGGGACAAGTTCAGGCGGAGCGGGGTGTTCAACACCGACCCGCGGCCGTTCGAGGGTTTCCGCTGGCGCACCGTGGACAGGCTGAAGATCAATATTTTTTCGCTCCAGTACTATCTGGCTGGTATTTTCCAGAACGACTACGACCCCAACGATCCGGACATCCCCTACAACGATGATGTCGCACGGGTCTATTTCGACAACGTGGTGCTGGCCACCGAGTATATCGGTCCGATTACGACCGGGCAGCGGCCCGGAGGAGACTACGACGGTGACGGGGAGGTGGGGATTCTTGACGTAATCAGGCTGATCCGCATGTGCATGGAGGAATATCCGGACGCCGGCGCGGACTACAACCGCGACGGGGTCTGCAACGTGGTAGATGCGCTTGCGCTGCTGATTGACATCATGAAAGGCAATACGTTGAGCTGAGTTTCATGTGTCAGCCGGTAAAATGGTCACTGAAACTATTTTTCTACCGGCTGTTTGCCGTCTTTTGGGCAGGCGGTATTCGGCGATAAAAAATCCAAATTATTTTTCGATTTCGAGGTTTTGAAACAGCTGCTGACAAAAGACCTGTTATTCATCCCCGGAGCGAACAAATGAAAGCGACAGTCGTTATATCATGCCTACTGGCAATTCTATTGCTGGCCGGGATTGCCGCCACCCAGGGCAACGGCGGCGAGGAGCGGACCACCCTGGCCGGCACACTGGGTCTTGCCGTCCGCTACCCCGGCGATGTCGGGATCGAGAACGATTCCTCGGTCGTGTTCACGGAGAATTTCGAATCGGTTTCGGTTGCCGACCTGGATCAGCGCTGGACACAAATCAGCAACAAGAATAACGCGGTTCTTTCCATGGTCAAGGACAACACTACTCTGGGAGAGGGCAGAACCTGCCTGGAGATGAAAGGCGTCAAGGGCCAGAACACCGGTGGTCATCTCTGGAAACTTCTCGACAAGGGTTATGATCAGCTATACGCCCGGTTCTACTGCAAGTTTGCCCCGGATGCGCCCTATGTGCACCATTTCGTTCACCTCAGCGGCAAGGTCAATTCGCCCCCTTATCCGGAGGGCGGCGCGGGCACCAGGCCCACCGGAGCCGACCGCTTCTCGACCAGTATCGACCTGGTGGGCCGCAAAGTGGCCGATCCTCCCGGAGCGTGGTCGTTCTACTCTTACTGGTCGGAGATGCACAGTTGGCAGACCCGGGAAGGGATTCCCGACGGACGACCCAACCCGTATTACGGCAACCTGTTCGGCCCGATTGAACCGCTGCAGGCAAAGCGCGGCGAGTGGCAATGCGTGGAGATCATGGTCAGGCTCAACGACCCGGAGAAACGCAACGGCGAACAGGCGTTCTGGATCGACGGGAAGCTGATCGAACGCTACGGTCCCGGCACAATCGAGGGCACGTGGGCCAACGATTCGTTCCGCCGTACGGGAGTGCTCAATACCAATCCGCAGCCGTTCGAGGGTTTCCGCTGGCGCACCACGGATAAGCTGAAGATCAATATTTTCTGGCTTGAATACTATCTGGCTCACGTTTTCGAGAACGACTACAACCCCCACGACCCGGACATCCCTTACAACGACAATGTGGCGCGGGTCTATTTCGACAACGTGGTGCTGGCCACCGAGTATATCGGGCCGATCGTGACGGGACAGAAGCCCGGTGGTGACTACGACGGCGACGGGCAGGCGGGGATTCCTGACGTGCTCAGGCTGATCCGCATGTGCATGGAGGAATATCCGCCTGCCAGTGCTGACTACAACCGCGACGGGGTCTGCAATGTGGCCGATGCGCTCGCGCTGCTGCTGGATATCATGAAGGGGTAAAGTGTTGGGCTGAGTCCCGGAGGCGTTGCCGGGATAGCTTGCGGATAACAGGCCTGTCCCGCGGATAGCCGTGAGACAAGCCTGTTTTTTTATGGAAGCAATGTGAGGGACTGGCCGCGGGTGTGTGGGGAAGCAGAAGAACTGAAGTCTCAGGGGCTGGCTGGTCCCGCTATCTGGCTGTTTCCATGATCTGCCACTCGTTGATAACGCCCTCGGCCAGCAGTCTTGCGGCCTCGTTTTCCGCGGCTTTTTCGTCCTCGTAGGCGCCAACCCGTACCCGGTAGAGCCTTCGCGGTCCGGCCATCGCCGGAGAGATGTGCGTGGGGACGCCCTGAGCGTTCAACCGTTTTGCAAGCTCCACGGCCCGGGTGCTGTCGCCCAGGGCGGCCACCTGGATAGCGTATTTGCCCTCGATTGCCACAGGCAGGCCGCTGCCCCTCTCCGGCTGGGAGCCACTGGTGCCTGGTTCCGCCTGTTCCGTGGATTTTTTCTGGCCAAAGGCTGATACGCTACTCTGCCAGAGTGGCCTGGAAAAATAGACCAGCGCGATTAAAACCGCCACCGCCAGCGTAAGACGGAACCAGCGTACTCCGTGTCCCAGGGGCTTACGGCCGGTTGCGGCCAGGCGCTGAAACCAGCCGTGCAGCCGGCTGTCGAGCGAGACGTCCCTGGTGCGGGCGGCCTCATCCATCGCCTGGCGGGCCAGGCTCTCGTCGCCGTTGCCCACGCCTTCCAGGCGTAAGGTGCCCTCGTCCGGCTGTTCGCCCCAGTCGGCCGGGCGGCTGCCGAGATTGTCCGGCAACTCGGCTTGGGCGGGGATGCGTTTTTCCTCGATAACTCTGCGCAGGCGGTTGGCCAGGGCGTCGTCGCGCTCTCTGGAGTCGTAAATTTGCTCCAGCTTACGCAGCATTCCGGCCACCTCGGTGTCGTAGCCGATCTCGGCGGCGCTCAGGTAGAACTGGGCCGCGTTGTCGTCAGTGCGGGCGAACGAGATCAGCCGCGGCACGGCGAAGCGGATGATTTTCGCCTTGTGGCGGGGATAGAGCTTGATAGCGCGCAGCAACACCCGTTCGCTCTCGAAATTGAGCTTGCGCCGCAGGGTGTACTCGCGGGCCAGGATCCCCACCAGCCGGTCGTCCGGGAGCTCGTGGTAGCGGCGGCGAAGGTGGTTGAAGCTTTTCTCCGCCAGCCTTGCTCTGCGGCTGTAGGCCTGGATCAGGAACTCGTAGTAACGCTTCTGCCCCGGGTCGTCGGCCAGCACGTCCTCGTAGATCGAGAGCGCCTGCTCGTCCTCGATACGCATCCCCAGCAGGATATCTCCGAAACGCCGGGCTACCCGGCGCGAGAGTTTGGCGCGCGTGGTGTTGAAAAACCAGCAACTGTCCAGGTAACTCAACAACCGGCGGTAGGCGCGGATCAGCAGCCTGGGGTGGTATTCACGGCGAAGGCTGTCGAGTTCATGGTGCAGCATCATGCCCACCCGCCAGCGGCCCCAGACGCTCATAACCGCGCTGACAAGCAGCAGCACAACGGCCCAGGTGCCCACGATCAGCGGCCAGTCCTCGCCGCCCGCACCGCCGCCGTAAACACCCTCGTGATACCAGGTGAGCACCTTGAACACCGCAAGCAGCGCCGCGAACGTGCCGAAAAAGACCCGTGCGGAAACATATTTGAGAAAGTGCGTCATTTATTCAACGGGATCACGCAGATAAATTCCAGTGTCTGCTCGCCGGGGTTGCGGAACTGATGTTCAATCCCCTCGGGAACGAACGCCGCGATGCCGGGTTCCAGGATGTAGTTCTTGCCGTCAACCATCAGTTCACCACTGCCGCGCCAGACGAATATTTCGTGTTCGCCGGGATGGCTGTGGCAGGGAGAGTGCCCGCCGGGTTCAAGCTCGATCATCCTCATCGCGAAATTCTCCGCTCCGTCGCGCTCGCCCACCAGCCAGCGGATTCCCGCGCCCTTTGCTCCTTCGCCCGCAAACTTCTCCAGCGTCACATCGTGGTAATCCGTGTGTTTCATCTTTTCCGCCTCCCACTGGAACGATAATAATCAGCGGCGGCGCTTTTTGCCGTCCGCTGAATTTGCCTGTTATCCACGATCTTAATTATTTTTCGTCTTAACCGTTTCTGCAATAAACTTCTCAAAAATTGGATAAAACTCTTCCGTGTTGTCGGCATAAACCATATGATCGGAATCCGACACTTCAAAATACATGCATTTTTTCAAAGTCTTTTTCATTTTTACTGCTTCTTCCTTTGAAAGATGCCAGCTGTTTTCGGCGCGCACCAAAAGGACGGGACACTGAATTTGTTTTAAAATATGATGCCAATCCTGATAATAGACGTCAATCGCCGACATCGCCTGCCTTGAAAATAAGAAATCGTAACCAGTGGTATCTTCAAAAAGACTGTCCAGGAAATATCGCACATTTGTTGCTCGTGGGAAACGCCTGAACAGGTCGTATTCCGCCTCCTTGTAAGACCCGTAAGGCGTGGGCCAATCATTCGTAAAACTATCGACAGGAGGAACTTTATCAGGAGCAAGGTTTGATAAGTTTTCGGGGCCCTCTGCCGATGCATCGAGAATTATCAGGGTCTTAACGGCTTGCGGGTACATTGCCGCAAGATAGGCTGCGTTCCGTCCGCCGATTGAATGGCCGACAACAATTGCCGGTACACAGTTAAGATTTTTGAGCAGCAGATATGAATCGGTCGCAAAATCTTCTCCAGCGTATCGCGCAATCTGTTTATCGCTTAGTCCGTGGCCGCGCTGATCGGGTGCAATTACGCGAAACTTATCGCCATAGCGGGACATGAAGCCCGTCCATGTTTCACCTCGTCCCCATTTTCCGTGAAGGCAAAGCATGGGTAGTTCACCCGAGCCTGAATCCCGATAAAAAATATTCAGCCCATTCACCTTTTGAATCGCTCTCGTGATTTCCATCTTTTTCTTTCATGCATGACAAACGTCCAACCCGGGCTAATAGTTCAGCGGATCGAACTGTACCTCGGGAGTGTTCTGTCCCCCCTGTCCCGCCTTTTGCATCACGGCGTCGACCTGCGAGGGCAGCAGGGCCACACGGATCAGTTCGGTGGGCGGAGTGGCGGGGGTGGCCGGAAGCCCGGAGTAGGCGTCAACCTCCACGAACTCGATTCCCGGCGGTACGGGAAAATCCAGTTCCGGCGCATCCTCGGTGGCCCGGAGCATGAACATGCCCCACATCGGCGCGGCCCCCCGCGAGCCTGTCATTCCGTGCCTGCGGCCGTTTTCCAGATAGCGCATCTCCCGGTTGTCGTCGAACCCCACCCAGCAGGCCGTGGATATGCCGGGGGTGTAGCCCACGAACCAACTGTCGCGGTAGTCGCTGGTGGTGCCGGTTTTGCCGGCGGCCGGGTGGCTGAACCCCATCCGGCGGATAACCGCGCCGGTACCGCGATCCATCACGCCGCGCATCATGTCCACCACCTGATAGATCAACTGCGGGTTGCCCACCTCGCGGCCGCGGGGGATCGGGTCAAACAGCACGTTGCCGCGGGCGTCCTCGATACGCTTGATCGCGTGGGGCTCGTAGTAGAGACCGCCGGTGGCCAGCACCGAGTAGGCTCCGGCCATTTCCACCGGGCTGACTCCACTGGTGCCCAGCGCCAGCGAGGGAGTGGGCATGATCGGACTGGTGATCCCGAAGCGGCGGGCGGTTTCCGCTACACGCTCGGGTCCGGCCAGGTCGATCAACTGGGCGGCGATCACGTTGCGGCTGCGTTCGAGGGCTTTCTTGACAGTCATCCGTCCCATGAAGTCGAGCTCGAAATTATTCGGGCTCCAGCTCCGGCCGCCCGGCAACTGGTAAGTGACAGCGCTGTCGACCAGGGTGGAGGCAGGGCTGAGGCCGGTTTCCTGCATGGCCGTGTAATAAACGAATGGCTTGAAAGCGCTTCCGGGCAGGCGGTTGGCCGCCTCCGCGCGGTTGAACTGGCTGCCGCGGTAGTCCCGCCCGCCCACCATCGCCAGGATTGACCCGGTGCCGCTCTCAACCGCCACCAGCGCGCCCTGGGGATATTCGCCGATCTCCCCTCGTTCGCTGCGGGAGTGATAGTCGGGCAGGCCGAACAGCTTGTCGATCCTGCGCATGTTGCTTGCCACGGCGGCCACGGCCGCGCTCTGCATGCGCTGGTCGATAGTGGTATAGATTTTCAGGCCGCCGTAGTAGAGGAACTGTTCGCCAAAGCGGCGGGTGATCGTGCCCTTTACGTAGTCGAGGAAATAGTTGCTGCGGGCCTCGGCCTCGGTGTATCGCTTGAGGCGCAACTCCTCCTGCTCGGCGGCCAGGCGTTGGGCGCCGCTGATCAGGCCCAGCTCCTCCATCCTGCCCACGATCCAGAGCTGACGGCTGCGGGCGCGGCCGGGGTGGGCGTAGGGGTTGTAGATCGAGGGGCCGTTGAGCACAGCCACCATCAGGGCCGACTCGGCGACAGTGAGCTGGTCGGCGTGCTTGGCGAAATAGACCCGGCTGGCCGCCTCGATCCCGTAGGCCCCGCTGCCGAAATACATGTTGTTGCAGTAGGCCTCCAGGATTTCGTCCTTCTCGAACATGTATTCCAACTGAAGGGCCAGCAGGATTTCTTTCACCTTGCGGGTGCCGGTCTGGGCCAGGCTGAAAAAGAAGTTGCGCGAGAGCTGCTGGGTAAGCGTGCTGGCCCCGCCCTCCACCCTGCCGGCGCGGATATTGGTCCAGACCGCGCGCAGGATCCCGGTTTTGGATATTCCGGCGTGCTCGTAGAAATCAAAATCCTCCGCAGCCAGCAGGGCGTTGCGGAAATGGGGGCTGATCCTGGAGAGCGGTACGCGGTTTTTCTCACCCATGGTGGCGATCAGCTTACCCGTGCTGGAGTAGAACTCGGTGCGGGTGTTCAGCACCAGCTTTTCCAACTCGTCGGGGAGCTGGGGAATATCGCGGCCGACAATAATCACCAGCGCCACGCCGGCGCAAAATCCCAGCACGGAGGCGATTACTCCCAGATAGAACAGGGACTTGATGATTTTATACAGCGTTTTCACAGGCGGAGCTCTCAGGGTGTATCAGCCGGATTGATTGTATAAATTCGCGCGATGGATAATAAATATAATCTGCCGCCAGACTTTCCCGGTGTACCGAATGAATCCCCCCTGGCCCCCCTTTGAAAAAGGGGGGAATTGCCAGCCGTACCATTGAGCGAACCCGTTTCCCCCTTTGAAAAAGGGGGATTGAGGGGGATTTCAGTAAAAGGTTCAATCCTGATTACTAAGAATTCGCCGGGCTAAAACTACGGCGGCGGTGCGGTTCCGCCCTTGCCCCCGGTTTCGCTTGCGATCGGCGGGCGGCCCGCCAGAGCGTTCATCTCATCGGCCAGGTACAGCACGGCCAGGCTGCGGCCCAGGATCCGGACCGTACTCAATCCCTGGTCGCCGCTGAGCTCAAACGCGATCTCGGTTCTCTCGCCCACAACGTTCTGCAGGTCGATACCCACGCGCAGCAGGCGATAGCGCCAGGCCACCAGTTCATCGCTGTCCAGCGGGATTCCGCTGCGCTGCTGGGCCGGCAGGCGCGCCCAGGCGTCATAAAATACATCGGCCGGGTATGGCTCCTGGGTGTTGAAACTCCCATCGTCCTGTCCGAACGGCCGGGACTCCCGCCCGCTCATAAAATAGGTCACGTAGTCCGCCGCCAGCCGCCATTGCTGCAGCACGTTGTTGGAACCATCGACCAGGAAAAATAAAAGATCTCCGTCCGAGAACTCGATCAGCGTACGCTGCCAGCCCTCCAGTGACCCGATCAGCTCCAGCAACCGCAGCGGCTCGATAATCAGCGCGCTCTGGTAGGCGGGCAGGCGGTTGTAGATTTCCAGGAAACGGTCGCGGCTCAGCAGCACCTGCTCACGTTCGCGGGCCATCCCGATCAACTGGACTATCTGCTCCACCGGCTCGTCCAGCGAAACCCGGGCGCGACGGTCCTGCACCAGGTCGTCGAGCTGCTCACGCACTTTTTCGCTGAGTGAGACTGTCTCCCAGATCTTACCGCCCTCCTGACGGTCGGCGTTGTGCCAGGTCAGGTAGCGGCCGATAGCGCGCTCCACGTAGCTGACCCGGAACTCCAGCACCACCGCCGCCGCGGTGATTCCCACGGCCAGCACGGAGAACGCTATCCTGTACCACTGGTCTCTGATGTATGTGCCGATACTCATTATTTTTGCCGTTTTTTACCGTGTCGGGCTTCGTCGGCTTTTGAAAAAAAGTTTTGAGTGGCGGTTCCAACCCCACGAAAGCGATGCTTTAGCTTCACGACGAGAAATCCCCCCTGGCCCCCCTTTGGCAAAGGGGGGAAGCAAGTCCCCCTTGTATATATAGAAGGGGTGCCTGCCGCCATAGCCGGCGGAGGTTGTCTGTCTCATCAACCGGCAACGTGTTGAACGGTCGTCAGCTGTCAAGGGTCAGCCAGGGGCTGATTCACATGCCCTTGCAGCTAAAAAAGTAATAAATTTGATTTCAGGGTCGTTGAAAGTTATTTCGACGGCCCTCTTAGTGATGGCTGAAACAGCGCTCGCCCGTGAACACCATCGCAATCCCGTGCTCGTTGCAGGCCTCCACCACCTCAAAGTCACGGAAGCTGCCGCCGGGCTGGATGATCGCGGCGATCCCGTGTTTGGCGCAGGCGTCGATAGAGTCGCGAAACGGGAAGAACCCATCGCTGGAGAGCACCGCGCCCCTGAGCGAGGCCGCCCCGTGGTAGCCGGTGGCCTTGGCCACGGCCTGCTCCACCGCCCCCACCCGGTCCTGCTGGCCCGTGCCCACCGCAATCGTGCGGCCGCCGCCGGCGATCACCACGCCGTTGGAGCGTACGTTAAAATTGACATACCAGGCGAACAGCAGATCGCGCGCCTGTTGTGGGGTCGGCTTGTGCTTACAGACAATCTCCTCGCCCTCCTTGTTGGAGGCGCGGGCGGGCAGCAGGTCACTCTCGCCGCGGATGGCGCTCAGAAACGGCTCGGCCGCCACCAGGGTCCCGTCGCCCAGCACCTTGATTTCCAGCACTCCGCCGCTGTCGTCCCCCTCGAAGCGGGGCAGCTTGTCCAGCGGGCCGCAGCGCATCACGCGGATGTGACGGTTGCGGCGGAAGCGCTCGAAATCCTCCAGCACGGCCACCGCACCGTCCTCGAACGAGGGGGCCACCACGCCCTCGACCATCGTGCTCATGATCTCTTCGGCCGTGGCCACTGTTACCGCCGTGTTGAACGCCACCACGCTGCCGAACGCGGCGCGGCTGTCGCAGTCGCGCGCTTTTTTGTACACCTCCACCTGGTCTTCGTTCTCGAACTGCGCCGCCGCGCCGGAGGGATTGAGGTGTTTCATCACCGCGCATGCCGGGCGCTCGAAATATTTCACGATTCCCAGGGCGTGATGGATGTCCTCCAGGTTGGTCTGGCTCAGGCCGCCCTTGCCGCTCTTGAGGATCTCCATCGCGCCGATCACCCCCCCCAGCTTATCACTTTTGGGGCGGTAGAACGCCGCGCCCTGGTTGGGGTTAGTGCCGTAGCGCAGGTCTTCCACCTTCTCGTACGAGACGCCCAGCACCTCGAACCCGTCGGGGAATTTTTTACCACTGGCGGTGAAATACATCCTGGACATTTTTTTTGCCATCGGTCTTTCTCCACTTATTTATTGTGATGTAATTATCTGAAAAATCTATTCAATAACCAGCGCCCAGTCCCCCTCGCCGGGTGCGCTGAAACTCACCTTGCCCGCCGCTACCGCCCCGGTTTCTTTTTTCTCGCCCGTGCGCGGGTCAATCCAGCTTGCCGAGAGGCCGCTGCCGGATATTTTTACCGTGACCTCCCCGCCTTCCGGCAGATATACGAGATAGTGCTCACCCGGCTGGGCAAAGCAAAAACCCTGCGAAACGAGCGAATTATCCGGGTTCATTGTATCCAGCGGCAGGGCCTCCATCGTGCGGCGCACAATGTCCGCATAGCCCCAGGTCTCTTCCCAGCGGGAAAACTCCGCGCTCATCGGCTCGTCGTTGTCCTTGTTGAACACCTGGTAACTGCCTCCCGCTGCTGCAATCGCCCACATGCCCTTGCGGGCAAGTTCGGCTTCGTCCGGCGCCAGCGGCGTCCACTCGATCAGCGAGGCGGGCAACGGCCAGCCGGCGGCTGCGGTAGTGGCGCGAAGGTGACGGATCATCGCGCCCAGCGAGGCGGGCGAGGTGCGGTTGAACTGCATGGCCGTGGTAGAAAAAGACTTGTCCCCGGCCAGCTTGAACTCGTCGTTGGAGAGCTGGTGCACTGTTACCGGATGGCCCAGCGGGTCATAGCGTGCAAACATCGCCCCGCGCGAGGAGCACCACTGGGTCGTAAAACACTCGTCGAACTCCTCGGCCAGGTTCCAGACGATGCCGGGGAAGCTGCCGAAACGGGCGCAGAGGTAGCGGATCAGCATTTCTTCCTGTGCGGTGGAAATCGAGTCGCTGATCTGGCAGCAATCGTCCAGATAGAGCACGATATGGGCCACCATCCCGTGGCTGTCGAGCCGGCGCACCACACCCTCTAACCGGTTCATGAAGTCCAGGCAGATATTATCGAAATCAGGCTTGTCGAACCCGCCAGTCCAGGGGGTGACTTTCATCTCAGGGCCGCCGTCGCCCGGCCCGGCGTTGGTTACGCCCATGTAGAGGCTGTTCACTCCCCTGGAGGCCAGGTAATCGATACCCTCGTAGCGCTGCTGCTGGGTGATAAACGCGCTTGCCAGGAAGCACTCCGGATCGTTGGCTCCGGACTCGAAAAACGGCGTACCGTCGGCCCAGCGCAGCCAGCGCGGACGGGCCGGGTCGAAACCGAGGGGGCCGCGGTTGTTACTTGCATTTACGGTAAAAATACCGTTTTTGCCGTCCAGCGCCTCGCGGTTGCTTTCTGTGCGCCACTGCCACCGGCCGACCTGCCCGGGGGAGAACCGCAGCTTGAACACGTCGCCTTGTGTGCCTCCGGCCCCGTCGCCGTCAAAAAAGCCCTCCACACGATATTCAGTGCCGGAGGGTGAGGTGAACACGCCATGCAGTTCTACTTCCAGGAACGGATTTGTCCAGCCGGAGTCGTTGAGCCTCAACTCGAAAATATCCCACCGTCCCACCTGGGCGGGTGCGCCCTGGTCGCCGAACAGGGAGGCGGCGGTCATCAGCAGCAGCGGGATAAGGTGTCTCATCGGTTTCTCCAATCGGTGGGCCGTAGTAACCGGTCAGATGGCGGTGCATATCCAGAAAGTTAAACAACGCAAGGGTATCAGTCAATCGGTTCGACAGGGCAAAGCGGGATTGCGCGGGCGGGAATCGGTTGTTTTCACCGCGGCGGGGCATTAAGTTTTTATAGGAGGGCCGCCGAAAAAACATGCAACGGTCCTTTAGCAGCGTGTTGAAATATTACGAAAGTATGGGCATCCGGTTGTCAAGGGCCGTTTCCAGCCAGGCCGGCCTAAACAGCGCGAGCGACGCAACTGATTTGTATAGCACAAGTAGCGAAATCGACAAAAGAAACGGCTTGCCTTGCCCTTGACAACTAACAGCGCGAAATTTTCACATCAGGGCGTTGAATGTCTTTATTTCAACGCCCCTTTAGACTCTATCAGTCAGGCTTCCCGGCGGAAAATCCTGTTTAACGTGAGGAGTTGTCAAGATGGCAAAGCCCGTTAGAAGGATCTTGACAAAAGTATTGGTTCTGGCTGCGATCTGTTGTGCGGCAGGCTTGAACGCCCAGGACGAATGGGGCCGGTTGCAGAATTTCGAGGACGGCGACGTGAGCCGCTGGAGCCTTAAGGGCCAGGGCAGCGTGGCGCTCGACAGCAGCTATGCCACCCAGCGCAAGCATAATCTGCGGGTGGATTTCGGCCGGGGGGCGTCGCTGAGTGTCGACCTGGGGGGCCTCTGGCGGATGGAGGAGATTATCCGCGAGAAGTTCAGCGACGAGGGCGGGGGCGGATGGAAAATCTACGAAGCTTTTTTTACCGACATCTACGCCCCGGAGCCGGTGGGACTGCTGGTGACGTTCAGGGACAGCGTGGGCGGAGTGTGGCAGGAAGTGCGCTACCTCAAGAAGGGGCTGAACCTGCTCCAGTTCCGCCGCGAGAGCCTTCACGGGCTGGATTTCAACAGCCTGAAATCCGTCAGCTATGCCCCTGCCGCGGCCGCGAGGCTTTATTTCGATCACGTACGCACCTGGGAATACCAGCCCGAGCTGGACCAGCGCGGCAAGATGGATATCGTCTACAGCGACTCGATAGCAACCCCGCATGTGAAGTGGCAGCGTCCCGACGCCGGCGGCGCGATTAAGGGTCTGTTCACCCCGCGGGCCGCCTCCGGGCGGGTGATGGTGGAGTTGATGCAGCGTTTCGAGTTGCAACCCACCACGGTTACGTTCGAGCCCTCGCTGGGCCTTCACCGCTGGGCGTTCGGTGATTTCTACGGCACGAGGGCGCTGGGCTACGACCACGTGGACGACAAGTTCACGCTCAGCTACACCGATCTGACCAGTGAACTGGAGAGCGACAAGCAGTTCGACGTGATCGTGCTTCAGCCGATGAGGGGTTGGGGCAACTGGCCCCCGGAACTTCGCAGCGCCCTGCTGGAGCGGGTGCGACAGGGTGCGGGGCTGGTGCTGTTTCAGCCGACCTGCCGGCAGGCGGATTCGCTGTTCAGCCTGCTCAGCCCGCTGGACGGCCGGGTGCGCATGGAGCAGGTGAGAGTGCGTGAGGCCGACCAGCCCGAGGAACTGCCCGGCGGGATGCGCCGGGAACAGTGGAGCGTGGCCGACACCAGCCATTATATAACCCGCGGCCTTGCCCTGGAGCTGATTCCCACGGTGGATATCCCGTACCTGGAGTATGAGGCCGATGGCGCGCAGGTGCTGATCGCCAGCCGGAGCGGCTCGCCGATTCTGGCGGTGGGCAGTTACGGCAAGGGCCGCGTGGTGGCGTTCGGTTGGGTGGACCAGGGGATGTTTCCCACGGTGGAGAACCCGCTGGAGGAGCGCGAGGGCTTGCCGTACTGGGAGTATATCTATGGACTGACAGGCCGGGCAATCCGCTGGGCCGCCGGCCGCGGCGATACGGAGCACGGAATTTTCTCACCTTCGATAACCGGCGGCAGCGGCGACCTGACAGTCAGCGCGGAGTTGCGGGGCGTGTCGCCCGGCGACTCACTGGAGATAACCGTTCACAACGGCGGCTGGGATGCGCTCAAAACAGCCAGGCTGGCGGCGCCGGCGTCGGGGCGGATCGAGCACAGATTTGACCACACTTACCCGGCCAGCCGCGTTGTGGCCGGACTGCGGCACATCCGCGCCGGCGGCCGGGTGCTGGATTTCGCCACGGCCACCGCCTCGTTCCGCCCGCCCGGCACGGTGGAGGCAATCGAGCCGGATAAGGAAACTGTTCGGCTGGGAATCGTGTTGAGCGGCCGGGTCAGATTCCGGGGCAGTCCGCACAAGGTGGCCCTGAGCCTGACCGACAACCGGGGCCGGGTGCTGGGAGCGGACACGCTGGAAGTGGAGGGCAACTCCATCCGCTTTGCGTTTAACACCAGAGGTTGTCTCAGCCGGCGGGCGGTGGTCTCGGCGAGCGTGCTCTCGCCGGGCGGAGACGCCCTGCACACCATGCGGCGGCCGGTGTTTATCGACCGGCCGGCCTCGTGGGACGACTACGAGGTGATGATGTACCGCTTTATGCCGATGGTCACGGCGGGGGAATGGAATTACCTGGATCGCAGGATGGAAGAACTGGGCGTTACCGCCTGGGCGGCGATTGACCCGGAGTTTGTCTACCGCAGCAACCTGGGGATTCAGGCCGAGACGCGGCTCGATAGCGAGGAATCGCTGGACGGAGAGGGCGAGATTCCCTACAGACAGGCCAAAACCAACTACCTCAAAACCCACGATAAAAAGTTCCTGCACAGGATCCACTGCCTTCACGACCCGGCTTATCTGGAGCAGCAGCGGCGGGTAATGAGCGAGAAGGTATCGCGGTTCAAGCGCTTCAGCCCGTTGAGCTACTACGCCTACGAGGAGCCGTCGCTGACCCACTACGGCGACGCGTTCGACCTGTGTTTCAGCTCCCTCACGCTGGCCGCGTTCCGCCAGTGGCTGAACGGGCGGTATGGCGCGTTGGAGGCGCTCAACAGCCAGTGGGGGACGTCGTTCGGCCAGTGGGACGAGGTGATCCCGGACGATACGTTCGAGGCGCAGGAGCGGGGAAACTACTCAAGTTGGGCGGATCATCGCACGTTCATGGAACTCTCCTACGCGCAGAACTATGCTTACGTGCGCCGGTTGGTGCGCGAGGTGGATGACGACGGCCTGCTGATGATGACCGGCACCCAGCGCACCGTGCCGCAAAACGGCTACGACTACTACCTGATCGACCAGGCGATCGACCACACCCAGCCCTACGGCGAGCCCGCGCGGCACAAGGCGTTCATGCGCGAGTGCGGCAAGATCACCGGTTGCACGGGCTATGGCGTGTGGGGTCCAAAACTGGATTACGAGCTGTGGAGCAGACTGTTCGCCGGGCACACGGCCGGCAGCGCCATTTTCTGGCAGTTTTCCACTATCGACCCGGACTACCGGCTGAGCAAGAGCGGCCGCGACATGATGAGCGTTTTCGGCGAACTGCGCCACGGCGGAATCGCCCGGCTGATCGCGGCGGGTGAATCGACGCCCAGCGAGGTTGTGCTGCTCTGGTCGATGCCGTCCATTCACGGCGCCTGGATTCAGGACGGGACCATAGTTGAGCAGGACGGGGCGCCGAGTGCGATGTTCAAGCGCTGGGAGGCAAACTACGAGAGCTGGCGCTGGCTGCTGGAGGACCTGGGCATACCGTACCGGGTTATCAGTTACCAGATGCTCGAGGCCGGCTGGCTGGACGGTTCGGGGGCGAAAATCCTGGCGCTGCCCAATTCTATCGCGCTCAGCGACAGTGGAGCCGGGAGGATTTCCGCTTTTGTACGCGGGGGCGGAGTGCTGATCGGCGATGCGCAGCTGGCCCAGATGGACGGCCACTGCCGCTGGCGCGGCGCGGGAGCGCTGGACAGCATTTTCTCTATCACATCAATTCCGGGCCAGGTGCAGGTGAGCGAGGGAGTTATCGAGCGCTCAAACGGCTGGGGGCTGGCAAGCGCCGAGAGCGGAATCAGCGCCGTGGCCGCCGACAGGCTGGACCTCAGCGCCGGTCTGCCGCTGATTTACCGCAGCCGCTACGGCGAGGGCTGGGCCTATTATCTTAACGCTTTCATGGCCGGCTATGGCCGCCTTCGCGTGGAGCGCCGGGGTGGCGAGGTGCGCAAATCGGTGTCCAGGCTTCTTCACGATGCCGGCTACAAACCCCGCTTCCGCATTCGCCCGGCCAGCGGCACGGACCTGCGGGCGGTAAAGATGACCACATACAATCTTGGCAAGGGCAGCCTGATCGGGCTGATCAAGGACTACCGGATGCAGGAGCCGCCGCTGGATATCGAGGTGCGCCTGCCGGAAGAGGGCTATCATTACGATGTGCGCAGCGGGCGTTACCTTGGCCGCGGCAAAATAATCCGCGTCGCGATAACCACGGGAGAGATCAAGCTGCTGGCCAGCCTGCCCTATCAGGTGACCGATGTCACCGTGGACCTTCCGCGCAAGGTTAAACGTGGCGGCAAGGTGGAATGTTGTTTCAAGGTGAACGTGGCAGCCACCTATCCGGATACCTCCAGCGCCGGGCCGCCCGAGCCGGGGCCCCATGTGTTTGTTGTGGAGGTCTACGGGCCGGACGGGAAGAAACTGAATCACTACGGCGGAAACGTGGAAACGGAATCCGGGTCCGGGAAGAAAAAATTTCACCTGGCGTTCAACGACAGCAGGGGGACGTGGCGTGTACGGGTGCGCGATGTGGCCAGCGGAGTGTTCAACGAAAGGTACATGCATGTCGAGTAAAGCGGGAAGCGTACCGGGGCGGCCGGAATTGTCGCGGTTGGAACGGAAGGTGCTCAAGCTGATAGATGGCTTGCACTCGTGCCGCGCCCTGGAGTTGACCCCCGGGCGCGGCGCACTGACAGCGGAACTGGCGCGGCGCGGCCACCGGGTGAATGCGCTGGATATCGCGCCGGAAAACTTCAGCGCCGATAAAACCAACATCCGGCTTGCGGCGGGCAACCTGGATGACCCGCTGCCCTACGCCGACAACTCTTTCGAACTGGTTGTCTGCTGCGAGGGAATCGAGCACCTGGAGCGGCAGTACGAATTCGCCCGCGAACTGGCCCGGGTAATGGCTCCCGGCGCAATGCTGGTGATAACAACACCCAACATCAACAACGTCGCCAGCCGCCTGCGGTTTCTGCTGACCGGTTTTTTCTCCCTGGCGGTGCGGCCTTCCAGCGAGTTCGAGCGTAACCGCTATATCGAACACATCTACCCGCTTACTTTCTGGCAGTTTCGCCATATCCTGCATACGGCGGGACTTAAAATCGAGCTGGTGGATACCGACCATATCCGCAGGAGCGCCCTGATTCTCGCTCCCCTCTGGCCGCTGAGCCGCCTGCTTACCGGCCGTAAACTGGCCGGCGAGCAGGACCCCCGTCAGCGCGGGGCCAACCGGGAAATCTGCTCCCAACTGCACACTCCGGCGTTGTTTTTCGGCCGGACGATGATCGCCGTGGCCAGGCGGAACGGCAAAATCTGATTAAGCGGATGAATCAAACCAGCCAGGGGCTGCACCGGATCGACCGGGCAGCCCCTGCTCATGTGCGGTGGTAGGTAACCCGCACCGTGGGCGGATTTACAGGCAAAGTGAGCAGGCGGCTCCGGCACGTTCATTGCCAAAGCCGCCGGGGGAGGGATTTGAGCCGGAGGGGGGGCGCAAAGCAATGAACGTGCCGGAGCCGCGCCCGCGGTCTTTCGTTTTTAACGCTCAGTTTTTTTCGCAACTGCCGGGGCGGGCAACTCCGCCGGCGATATGGGGTTGCCCGTGCGCCTGCTGAATTTTTCGCGATGGAGCACATCTTGCAGCGATCGTTTTACACGCCGCGGCGGGTGGTTGTCGGCCGGGTAGCCCAGCGCCACCGTGCTGACCAGTTTGTATTGCTCGGGAGCGCCCACGAGTCGCACGATTTTTTTTGCGTAGGGCTTCTTGTCCCCGGCCACCCAGCAGGAGCCGAGACCCTGGGCGAAAGCGGCCACCATCAGGTTCTGAGTGGCCGCCGAGCCGTCTTCCAGGTAGTACTTGGTATCGCGGCAGAGCACGACAATGCACACCGGCGCCTGGGCGAGATATTTTCCGTAGTCGCACAGTGCGGCGATCTGTCCGCGGACCCTGGCGTCGGTGACCACCACGAACTCCCAGGGTTCCACTCCCCGGCCCGTGGCGGCCAGCCTGGCGGCATCGACAGCAGCCTCCACCTTTTCCCATTCGACAGGTTCCGTGCTGTAACTGCGGATACTGCGCCTTCCTCTCAGTGCGTCCATTGCATCCATCGTGCTCTCCAGGTGGGCTGGTTGGAAAGTGACGGGGTAAGCCGGCCAGCGGCAAAAAAAAGCAACAATATTTGATAATCAGACGTTAATAATTGGAGATTGAAGCTGATTTAACAGATGGCGATTGACAGCAGAATAAATGCTTGTTATTTACTATAATTCCGAATTATTTTTCCACAATAAGTTGTAGCTTTGTTTAGCCGGCGGTTAACTGCTGGCTGGAGGGATTGCTTTCGATGCATTTCAGTGCTCAGGAAGAGTATGGTTTGCGTTGTGTGCTGCACCTTGCGCGCAAACAAGATGCGAATTCCGTGACCGCCCGCGAAATCAGCGAGTGTGAGCAGATCAGCCTCGACTACGTGCACAAGCTGCTCGGTATTCTCAAACGCAATGGCTTGATCACGAGTATCCGGGGGATCAACGGCGGATTCAGTCTCAAGCATCCTCCCGGGGAAATCTCGGTATGCGATGTGCTGAAGATGTTGTCCAGCGAGCTTAACAGCGAGGGACACTGCGCCAAGTTCAGCCGCCGTAAGAGTCACTCCTGCCAGGGCCAGGTGGAATGTAAGGTTAAGCCCTTCTGGGATACGGTTTTCCGCATTTACGAAGAGTTCGGTTCACGAGTCACCATTCAGGACCTGATTGACAGCCGGATTCCCACTGTGAAAATCAGCTTCTAACACTCCCTGCCGGATTTTTACTCTCTTTCGTCGCGCACATCGGGCAGGCCCCATAGCGGTGCCTGCCCTTGCGCGTCCGCCAGTTATCGCTATTCCAGCATTTGCCCGTAAGTGTCCAGGAAACCTGTTCCGGTCCCCCGGTTGATTATCCGCAGACGGCGCTCCTGATTCAGTACCTTGTAAAACAACTCGGCCTGGCCGTAGGCTTTTTTCACCTTGCCGGCGGGAACCGGGTGTCCCATCGGGTCCGCCAGGCTGGCCAGCACCAGCGGACGGGGAGCGATAGCCGCAGCCAGCGCGGGCAGGTCGTAGTGAGCGAGCGCGCCGCGGACCACGTTGTCCAACTGGTCCTGATGGTATCTGGCGTCGATCACAGCTTTCCAGCTCACAAGCCCACCCTCGATTATCACCGAGCCGATCCTGCTGTCGAACGCGGCCGCGTGCATCGCCGGTACGCCCATGCGTCCGTTGGCCACCAGCAGCACTTTCGCTCCGCCGCTGAGTTTGCTCAACACTTCGGCCGAGCGTGAGATATCGTTGGCGCGCATGCCCACAAGGCTGCGGTTGACATGGAAAGCCATCAAGGGCACGTCCCAATCGGGCGAGAACCACTTGACGAACAGGTCGCTGCGCCTGGAGGGGCGGGCCAGTTCCCCCTGGCCGCGGATATCGGGGGCAAGCACCGGGTGGCCTGCGCGCACCAGCTCGGCTATGTCTGTGTTGGCGTCATCCCCCTTGTTATAGTTGGAGATCCAGAGAACGGCCGGTTTGTCGACAGACTGTTTTTCAGGGTGGAACAGCAGTGCGGGCAGAGTGATTCCAGCTTCAACATTGTAGCTGATCAAATCAATTTTCATGCCCTGCCGCTCGATTGTGCCCCTGTTCTGCAGGTCAAGCTCGCCCCGGGTGCGTGCGAACGCAGAGAGTTCTTTCGCCCTGGCGATTATCCGTTCACGCTCGGCCTCTATCTCCGGCAGGTGGATCGGTTTTTTCTCGGTGTACATGATTTTTTTGGCGAACTTGCGGTTGAGCGAAGCTATCGTCTCGGCGTCGTCGTAACTGGTGCTCACCTGCCCGGTGGGCGTGGCCCACAGGTCCTGGTCGCTTTCGGGAATGCGTTCGGGCTCGACATAATCGATCTCGCGGCCCTGGAGGTGTTTGGCGAACCACTGAACACAGGCCTCGCGGCGGGGCTTACTGTAACCGTGGATGTCGTCCGCCTCGAACTTGGCCACCTTGTCCCGCGCGCCGAACAGGCTGTAGACCCGGCTGGCCTCGTTGTAGGTGTGACGTGCGCCGACAATATTGAAAAAGTCCTGGATCGCCAGGTTCATCATGTACGGTTTGGGCGCGAACGCCAGCGGAAAGTCGCCGAAATCCAGCCCGTTGCCGATGAAGGGGAGCATGTTCTGCTCGGCGTCCTGGGGGCCGATAGTCGACCACAGCTTGCGCCAGGAGGTGATATAACAGCTCGGAACGGCCGCTGCCAGCCGGGTGTCCATCGCCGCGATATAGGCCGTGGCCATGCCGCCGCCGCTGTTACCGGTCACGGCGATCCGCTCCGGGTCCACATCGGGCCGCTCCATAAGGTAATCGATACAGCGGATCATATCCCAGACAAAATAGGTGGCGGCGTTGGCCCCGGTGAGCAGGCACTGGATACCGGGCAGGGTGTGCTCGGTGGTGGTGCCTTCCAGCCAGGTGCCGCCCAGGCTCTCGTCCCAGTACATGAAACGCTCGCCCTGGCCCGGCGGGTCGAACGTGAACACGAGAAATCCCTCTTCCGCCAGATCTGCCCAGATCGCCTGGTACACGCCGGCGGCCTTGCCGTTCATCGAGTGGCCGCAGGTGCCCAGTACCGCCGGGTAAGGTTTTTGCGCGCCCTTGGGAACGTAAACGTTACCGGTAACGTAAAAACCGGGCATACTCTGCAGCACCACGTTCTCGATCGTGTAGCGCTCGCGCTCCAGGCGGCCGGTCACTTTTGCCTTGAGGTCGGTTTTCTCCGGCAGGGGCCCCAGGGTGGATAACATCCGTTCCCGGACCAGCTTCTGACGTGCCCGCACGTCGTCGGCGCTGCGCAGCGAGGCGATTTCACTCTCGCGCCGGTCCAGGTAGTCCCAGGCAATTTCGGTCAGGTAGCTGTAGAGCATTTTTTTTGCCTGTGCCGCCTCGGCGTTTGTTTTCCAGACAGTCAGCTCACGCTGGGCAAGCAGGCAGGCGGGAATCAGACAAAGAATCAACGCGGCAAGAACCGGGTGGACCAGACGTCGTAAATTCATCGGCGATGGGCTCCTTATTACGGTGGATTACTGATCGGAAGACAAGAGGGACAAAAAGAAGGAACGTTATTCACCCATGATAAACTAATTCCGGCGGCAGACAAGGAAAATCCGCGGTGGGAGGGTTGCGGGCGGCAGCTAAGGGGCGGGGCGCCTGAAAAAACGCGCTTTCAGAAAATACCCTGGACGCCGGAAATCTCGGCCTCGAACTTCTCGATATGGCCCTCGATATAAATGTCGTGGCTGTCAAGCCGGGTGGGTTCAACCACGAACCGGATCCCGAACACGACCTCGGGAAAGGCGAAAATCTGCCTGAGCCTGGGGTCCTCGCTGCTCAGTTCGAAATCGGCCGGCAGAAACATCTTGCGCTGGACCTGGACCGCGATCGGGTCGTTGTAGATGTCAACGCTGTTGCCGATATAGAGGATCATCGAGGTGGCGCCATCGTGGTTGCCGGGCTTCACCAGCATCTTGAGGTATACCTTGGCGTTCTCTATCTCCACCAGCTTATAGCCGTTCAAACCGATGGGGATCACTACCGGTGAGATCAACGCGGCCATGCTGCCCAGCTCCCCGGCGGCCTTCACAGTGTCCAGCGGCAGCTCTTCGCTCAACTTGAAAGTCTGGCTGCGGTAGTTGATCAGCGTGGCATCGAGTTGCGGGATCAGGTCCAGGCGCTCGCGCTTGGTGGTGTTGCTGCAGCCGGTGGCCAGAGTCAGCATCAGGGCGGCAAGCAGGCGCAGATGCTTGTGGGCGATAAGGTTTTTCATCGATTGCTCCTTAAGGATAACTACTCCCGCGCCCGTCGGTATGTTTCATCGTGGAGACGAAAACCCGCCCACACTGCATTAAGCGGGACGGGTTTTCGATGGAAGCTTATAAAGAACCGCCGGAAAAAACTCAACGGTCACGAGATTTTTTGCTGTTAAGGCATGTGGGAACCTCTAAAAATCATCTTTCGGCTGCGCCCGGCTACGTAACCGCCCGGCTGCGTTTTCGTTTAAAAACCGTCCTCAACATAGCGCTGCTATGCTTCCGGCGGTTTTTGTCCTCAAGCCTTGCCGGAGCAGTTTCTCGCTCGGGCTCGCTTCAAAATTCAATTATTGGAGGTCCCCATGTAACTAAACTTCTGGCTGGCCTTGAGAGCCGGATTCCACTGGCCACTGTTTTTTTTCCACACGCCGCTAATACTTTCGCGGCTCAGACGGCGATCTTGCGGTTGCTCAGTTCGGTGCTGCTGCCGAACCGGCTGTGCCAGTAAATCAGCACGGGGCTGGCGATATAGATCGACGAGTAGGTACCGACGACGATGCCGATAAAAATCGCCAGGGCGAACGAGCGGATCACCTCGCCGCCGAAAAGCAGCAGGATCAGGATAACGAGCATCGTGGTCAGCGAGGTGACCAGGGTGCGGCTGAGCACGTGGTTGATACTCTTGTTGATTATCCGGTCGAGGCTCAGGCGTTTGCGTTCCTTGGGATACTCCTCGCGGATCCTGTCGAAAAGCACGATCGTATCGTTGAGCGAATAACCGACAATCGTCAGCAGCGCGGCGACAATCGAGAGGTCAAGCTCTTTGTTGAGCAGCGAGAAAATGCCTACTGTAATCATGACGTCGTGGATCAGCGCCACAATCGCGCCCATGGCGTACTTGAAATCGAACTTGACACAGATATAACCGATAACCGCCGCGCTGAGCAGGATGATCAGGATCGTCCAGAGGTCGCTGGCCAGCACCACGCTGGACGAGCTGACTGTCAGCACCAGCAGGCCGAAAATGAGCGTTACCAGTACTCCCAGGAAGCTTTCGGCCTCGAAACGGATCGAGATATAGATGACAATCCCGATCATGGCGAACAGCATCGCCAACATCGCTTTTTCTCTCAACTCGGTGCCGATTTTTGGCCCCACCAGGTCGTTCTGTTCCACGATATAAGGATTGTCCGGGAACGCCGAATCGAACTGGGTCTGGATCTGCCCCAGGTAGTTGTTGTCGCTGGCATCGGCAAGCTGAAGGCGGATAAGGACGTGGTTACGGTCGCCGAAATGAGTGACCTCAAAGGACTCCAAACCGGCCCGGTTCAACGCGCTGCGCACATCCTCGGCCGCCACATCCTTGTCAAAATTGAAAGTGATCGCCGCGCCGCCGGTGAAATCGATCCCGTATTTCGGGCCGCCGTGGGCAATCAGTGAAATTATGCCGATCACGATCACCGCCAGCGAGATTCTCAGCGCGATTTTGCGATGAGTGATAAACTCAAAATCAGGATTATTGATCAGTTCCATTTCAAATTGCTCCCGGGTTCCTGGACTTGCAGAACTGTTGACGATTTAAGCTCACGGATCGCCTGATCTCAGATGGCGATGGACTTTACACTTTTACGGCTGGTCCACAGGTCGAAAATGACCCTGGTGACATAAATCGCCGTGAACATACTTGTGGCCAGGCCGATCGAGAGAGTTACCGCGAATCCCTTGATCGGGCCGGTGCCGAACTGGAAGAGCACAATAGCGGTGATAAACGTAGTCACGTTGGCGTCCATGATCGTGCTGAACGCCTTGTCGTAACCCGCGTCGATAGCGGCGCGAAGGGTCTTGCCCGCTTTCAGCTCCTCGCGGATACGCTCGAATATCAGCACGTTGGCGTCCACCGCCATCCCGATTGTAAGGATCAGCCCGGCGATACCCGGCAGGGTGAGCGTAGCGTTGAAACCGGCCAGCACGGCCAGGATGATTATCATGTCGAAGAGCAGGGCCACATTGGCCACCATCCCGCCGAAACGGTAGTAAACCAGCATGAACAGCACCACCAGGCCCAGGCCGATCATGCCCGCCCGGCTGCCCTTGGCGATAGAGTCCGCGCCCAGCGAGGGACCAACCGAACGGCTCTCGGCAATATTGAGCGGGGCGGGCAATGCGCCGGCCCGCAGCACTATCGACAGGTCGCGGGCTTTCTCCATCGTCTGCACACCCTCGATCTGCGCCCGGCCGTTGGGAATCCGGCTCATGATCCGCGGGGCGAACTTGACTACCCCGTCCAGCACAATCGCAAGGTCGCGCTGGATGAACCGCTCGGTGATCACGGCGAAACTGTCGGCGCCCTCGCCTGTGAGCTCCATCATCACCAGCGGTTTGTTGGCCGTGGAGGGGTCGTAGCCGCTGCCCAGGGTGGCGTTGGCGTCGGCCAGGAAACCGCCGGTCATCTCCGGCTTGTCCTTCATCAGGAACACACGTTTGTACTCGGTGCCGTCGGGGCCGGTGTAGTTCGTGTCATCGTCGCCCCACGCCACTTCCAGCGTGTCGGGCTCGTCGTTTTCGTCGGCGCTGCGGTAGCGAAGGTAATCCACCATATTGGAAACCTCGGCCATCGCCACAGTCTTGGCCACTTCGGGAATTTCGAGGTATGCGCGTACCAGCGGCACGTTGTTGACAGGCACCAGCAGTTCGCTCTGCTGACGGCCCCCGGCCTGCGTCGGCTCCTGGAAAAACAGGCGGCTGAACGTGTTCTTGTCCCCGGCTGATAGCTGGCCGCCCTCGTCGAGCAACTCGTCGAACCCGTCGGTATCTTCCGTGGTCGTGTCCGCTGCCGCTGTGTCGGTGGCGGCGGTGTCAGCCTGGTCCTCGCCGAACATTTTCATCGGGTCGAAACTCTCGTCAGCCTGCGCGTCGGTGGCAGCCATGGTGTCGCCGGTTTCGGTCGCTGCCGCCGCTGTCTCGCGCTCCTCGTCCAGCAGGTAAAGCTCGTTTCCCTCGATCAACTCATCGACAATGGTCAGCACCTCGCGGAACTCGCCCTGGGGCTTGACCAGCTTGAACTCAAGGTACGCGCTCTGTTCCACCAGGGCGCGTGCACGGGCGGTATCGACCACGCCCGCCAACTCGACAATAATTCGTTCATCGCCGGCTTTCTGGACCAGCGGTTCACTGACGCCAAACTGATCGACACGCGTGCGGATAATCTCCAGCGCCCTGTCGATAGCGTCGCTTTCCTCTTCCTTGCTCATCTTCATCTGGTCCCGGTCGAGCTCAAGCACCAGGTGCATGCCACCCTGAAGGTCCAGGCCCAGCTTGATACTTCTCTCCTCCAACTCCCGCAATCGTTGCGGTTCCGAGAGGTGCATCAGGCGGCGTGCCTCGGGTGTTTGTCTGGCCAGGAAAAACGTGGGCCAGAGGTAGTAGATACAACCGAAAAAGATCAGCAGGATGAAGATTATCTTGAACTTGATGTTCTGAAACATCTGAGAAAACTCCCATGCGGGTAAGCGTTACGCGTCAATTTCATCGGGTGTGTGTCCCTTAGCCGGCTAAATCCGCAGTGCGCGGAAACAGCCGCCATCGGCGAGCAAGTACGAGAATCATATAAAATAGAAATCACCTAACTACTTGTCAACCTAAATATATCTTATATTTTGCTTAACTTGCTGTGTTTGCGCTAACTTGTAAGCCCCCGGCGCGGCAGGCGGGGTTGCACTGGTACTAATTTGGACGCAGGTGTATTATGACTCTGGTCAGCGTGATAATCCCCACATATAACCGCTGCACGATGTTGCGCGAGGCGGTGGAAAGCGTGCTTAACCAGACTTTCCGGGAGCTGGAGCTGATCGTGGTCGATGACGGCAGTGGCGACGGAACCGCTGAGCTGCTGGCCGGTTACGGCAATAGCATCATGACGATCCGCACCGCAAGGCACGGGGTATCGGCGGCGCGCAACACCGGTGCGCTCCGGGCGCTGGGGCGCTGGCTGGCGTTTCTCGACAGCGACGACATCTGGTTGCCGGAGAAACTCGAACGTCAATTAGAGGCGCACAACAATCAGCAGGAAAAAAAATTCAGCCATACGGACGAGGTCTGGCTGCGGCGGGGGCGGAGGGTCAATCCGATGAAGAAGCACGGCAAGCGCGGCGGCCGGATTTTCGAGTGGTGCCTGCCGCTGTGCCGGATCAGCCCCAGCAGCGCGATGATAGATGCGAAGTTGTTCCGGCGCCTCGGCGGGTTCGACACGCGCTACCGGGTTTGCGAGGACTACGAGTTCTGGCTGCGGCTGACCGCGCAAGAGCCTGTGCTGTTTCTCGACCGGCCCTTGCTGGTCAAGCGCGGCGGGCACGACGACCAGTTATCAGGCGCCCACTGGGGGTTCGATCGCTGGCGGGTGCGGGCCCTGCGCGGAGTCATTGACAGTGGCTCGCTGGACAACGGCCAGCAGCTAGCGGCCCTGGAGGAACTGCTGCGCAAGGCGGCCGTGCTTGAAAACGGTTACGCCAAGCGGGGCAAACGCCTGCAGGCGCTGCGCTATAGCAGGATGATTGAGGCGGCGGAGGTGGAAAGGGATAAGCTGGCAGGTACTTTGAACTCAGAGGTTATGCAGAGCCGGAAGGGAGAGGGGGCCGAATGAGCGAGCAGCGGATTCTCGAAGGCACGGAACTGACTATAATGGAAATAGGCGGGCTGGAAGTCGCCGACCGCACGTGGGCCGTGAGCTGGCCCGGCGAGCGGTTGGATAAGGCGCTGGAGGCCAGCGTGCGGCAGTTGGGCGTGGTCCGTCCGCTGTGGGCGCTGGAGAGCGACGAGGGCGCTGTGCTTGTAGTCGATGGGTTCCGGCGGCTGGCGGCGGCCGGGGCGGCGGGGATCGACAGTGTGCCGGTTGTCCTGCTTGATAAAAAAATTCCCGCTGATAAAATTTTCCTCGCCCGCTGTTTCGATATTGCCGGCCGCCTGAGCCCGGTGGAGGCCTCCCGGCTGGCGGACAAACTTCGCAGGAAATTTGGTGCCGATGACGATGAATTGGCAAAAAATTTCCTGCCGCTGTGGGGGATGGGAAGCTCCGCCAGCGTACTGAAAAAACTGCGCGAACTGGAGCGCCTGGGCGAGCCGGTGGCTCGCTGGTGCGCGGAAAACAAAACGGGCCTTCGCGAGGCGGGCCTCTGGGCGCGCCTTCCCCGCCAGGGCCAGCGGGCGATGCTGGAGCTGGTGCGTGCGTTCAAACCCGGTGGCAACCTTCTCCGCGGTTACCTGGAACTGGCCGGGGAAATCTCCCTGCGCGAGAATGCGGATATCGAGGAGATTTTCTCCGACGCCCGCATCCGCAAGCTGATGCTCGATCCCCACGGGGCGGCCTCCGGCGGACGGGAGAGTGTCCACCGCGTGCTGCTCGAACGCCGTTACCCCGCCCTGAGCGAGCTGCGCGCCAGGCTGACAAAACTCAAGGGCGGGCTTGGCCTTGACGGGCCGCTGGGCGTGGAACCGCCGCGCCTGTTCGAGGGCGAGCGTTACACGGCCCGGTTCGAATTCGGCAGCGCCGAAGAGCTGGAGCAGGTTGCGCTGAAGCTGCTGGGCGCGGCCCGCAGCGGCAGGGTCGGGGCGCTGTTCACTCTGCTGGGCGCACCGGCGAAGAGCGAGGGGAAAGAATGATCCGCGAGTTCGACACGATTTTTGTCCACCCGGAGGTGGCGAACAACCCTCGCACCAGGGAACTGCTGGGGCGCGTGCCGCACCGCCGGGCGGTGGAGATAGAACAGATGGAGAAACTGGCGCGCCGCAGCCGCGAGGACCCACAATCGAGCGTGATGCGCGGCAAGTTCAACCTGGCCCTGGCTCCCTACAAGGGCCGTCAGGTGGAACCCTGCCCGGCCAGCCCCGGGATGAGTTGTTGTTGCTACCGGGTGATCAACCTGGTGGCCGGCTGCCCGATCGACTGCTCCTACTGCGTGCTGCAGGGCTACCTCAACCGGCCGACAATCACGGTTTACCCGGAGCTGGAAAAAATATTCTCCGAGCTGGAAGGGGAGCTTGCCGCCGAGTGGTTCGTGCCGCCGCGCTACGGTACGGGTGAGCTTTCGGATAGTCTGGCGCTGGACAACCTGCTGCGGTTCTCCCCGGAGCTGATCCGCTTTTTTGCAAAATATCCCAAAAGCTGGTTCGAGCTGAAAACCAAGGGCGCGCAGGTGGAGTCGATTCTGGATGTCGATCCCGTGCCGCCCAACACCGTGGTTAGCTGGAGCGTGAACCCGCAGAAAGTGATCGACTCCGAGGAGCGGTTCGCCGCCTCGCTGGACCAGCGTCTGGAGGCCGCCGGGCAGGTGCGCGACGCCGGTTACAAGCTGGGCTTTCATTTCGACCCGATATTCCACTACGATCGCTGGCGGCGGGACTACCGCGAGGTGGTGGAGAAAATCTACGCCGTGGCCCGGTCCGGCGACATTGCCTGGATCAGCCTGGGCTGCCTGCGCTACAGCCCGTGGATGGCCCCGTACTACGAAGAGCGTTTTGCAAAGCACCCGCTGCTGGCCGGTGAGCTGAGCCTCGTGCCCCCCGACGGCAAGTACCGCTACCCCCAGCCGCTGCGGATAGAAATCTACCGGGCGCTGAACGAGTGGATTGCCGAGCGTGACAGCGATGTGTACGTGTATCTGTGCATGGAGAGCGCCACCGTGTTCCGCTGGGCGCTGGGCCGCGAGGTGGCCGGCGACTGCCTGGGTGTGGAGCGCGGGTTCCCGCCCCCGCCGGGATGGAGCGGATGAGAGGATGATTGTTTTCTTAGCTGCAAGTGAACCGAAGGGGCGCTGAAATAAAACATTCAACGCCCTCGAATAAAAATGTTTCGCTTTGGTTAGTTGTCAAGGGCAAGGCAAGCCGTTCCTTTTACTGGTTTTGCTCTTTGTACTATTCCAAAGGTGTTACATTGCTTCCGCCTGATTTCGGCGGGCTAAACAAGAACGGCCCTTGACAACCAGACGCCCATACTCCGGTAATATTTCAACACGCTTTTAAAATCGGCAATAAACAGGGGACCCTATGAGAAAAACATCAGCAGCCGTTAACCGGTCGGGCAGGTACCGTAAATTGGTAATCGGAGGCTTAATCGCCCTGGCGCTGCTCTTGATTCTCGAATCAGTAGGGCAGATTACATTTTATCTCTCAAAAGGCGTTCCTTATTACTCTGTTAAAAATAAAATCCGGCAATCTACTCAATTCTCTCCCTACACACTATACAGATATCCGGCAAATTCTTCTGTGTACATGTCGGGATATCCGGATGTGCTCAAGACGGACCGGTACGGGTTTATCCACAATGGCCAGGATAGAGAAATCAAAAATGAAGAATACACCGTATTTATCCTTGGCGGTTCCACTGTGGAAGGGCGCGGGGCTTCATCCAATTCCCACACGATATGTGCGCAATTGGAAATCATTCTCTCGAAAAAGATCAATATCGACAGACCCATCAGGGTGATTAACGCCGGGCATGTGGGTTTCAATGCATATCAGGAATTCCTTTTGTCAAGCAGCCGGCTTATCCAGGAATTTTCACCGGACATGGTAGTGTCTTTAAACGGCCGTAACGACGCATATTATCTGGTTGATCGGATGGGTGATGGTTGGAAGCCGAACTGGCAACCATATTACGATGAGTTGGAACACAACGTCAACTCCTTGATGCAGAAACCGCTAGTGGGTGCTTTTCGCCTTCTGGCCAGCGGTTTGGCTGACTATTTGACGATAGATGATGGGATCAGACGACTTGTAGCTCCTCCCGTTACTTACGACTCAATAGCAGTGCCGGCTGAGATAGTGGGACAGGGAGTAAAGTCTTATTTGACGGCGTTGGAATTGTGCAAAACCAATGCAAACATGTATGGATTCGACTTTCTCGCCGTACTTCAACCGGTACTGTTACCCAACATGAAAATCAGCGCCAGTCAGGTGGAACGAGACATGGTAAAGCACTTTCTGAATAGCTATTCCAGGGCTGAATACTATGTTCCCTATATCGATTCATTCTACAAACGAGTAGTTGCCGATACCCGGGAATCTCAATGGTTCCACGACATGTCGGACATCTTTCAAAACAATGCCGAAACCTTGTATTATGATTCCTGCCACTACAACGACAGGGGGAATCGGTTGATTGCCGAGCGGCTGGCTGAAGTCATCGTTCCGGTTATTGCCGCCCGATCGGAGGGCCAATAAAAAAGCCCGCACTCATTGAGCACGGGCTTTTGATTACACACGTTTTATCTGTAAAATTATTCCTCGAACTCACCCATGTGTGAAAACTTCTCCACCCGCTGGGTCACCAGATCCTCTTCGCTCAGACGGCGCAACTGGCTCAGGTGTTTGTCCAGCACCTTGCTCATGTTCGCCGCTGTTCCGGCAAAGTCCATGTGCGCCCCGCCGTTGGGCTCGTCGATTATCTCATCGATTATACCGAACTTCATCAGGTGCGCCGCGTCGATCTTGAGCGCCCTGGCCGCTTTCTCCTTCTCCTCGGCGTCGCGCCAGAGGATCGAGGCGCAGCCCTCGGGGCTGATCACCGAGTAGATCGCGTTCTCCATCATCAGCACGCGGTTGCCCACGCCCAGGGCCAGCGCTCCTCCGCTGCCGCCCTCGCCGATAACTATCGCCACCAGCGGCACCCGCAGCATGGCCATCTCGCGAAGGTTGCGGGCGATAGCCTCGGCCTGGCCGCGCTCCTCGGCCTCGATTCCCGGATACGCGCCCTGGGTGTCGATCAGCGTGACTATCGCCCGGCCGTACTGCTCGGCCATCTTCATCAGGCGCATGGCCTTGCGGTAGCCCTCGGGGTGGGCCATCCCGAAATTGCGATAGATTTTTTCCTTGGTGTCCCGCCCCTTTTGCTGACCGATCACCATCACCGGCTTGCCGCCGAAGAGCGCCCAGCCACCCACGATCGCCGGGTCGTCACGAAACTGGCGGTCGCCGTGGAGCTCGATAAAATCCTCGAACACGGAGTTGATATAGTCCAGGGCGAAAGGCCGGTTGGGATGGCGCGCCAGTTGCACACGCTGGTACGGAGTGATCTTGCGGTAGACGTCATCACGCACCTTGGCCAGTTTCGTCTCCAGCTTTTCGATCTCGTCGTGCACGTCCAGACCCTCGGTATCCGCGATCCGGCGCATCTCCTCGATCCGCTCGATCACTTTGCGGATCGGCTGCTCGAAATCAAGGTATACTCCGCCCATTGCAACTCCGTATATAAGTTTTAATATCTTCCCGCCGCTTCCCCTCACCGTCTGCTAATTTGACTAACATCGCCGTGAGGGTCAAGCTTTTTATGTTGCCAAGCGGTATAAAATGCTCCGGGCTAACGCGGTAAAAAAAGCTATTTGTCCAGACCCAGCAGGCCGGCCGCCACCGCGCGGCAGAGTTTTTCCAGTTGCGGCTGCTCCAGGTTCAGGCAGTCCACCAGCCAGTCTCCCTGACCGGTGTAGAACGTGCTCCAGGTGTAGTCTGTATCGGTGGCGTCCGAGCGCAGGAACCAGGACCACAGCTTGTAGAGCCTGGCGGTGGGCAGGATGTCCGTGCCCCAGAGGATCTTGTCCTGGCAGCGGATCAGCAGCTCGCGTGCCTTGGCCGCCCGGCGGTCCTCGATACCGTCCAGGGCCTTGCCCTTGCCGATCTCGCCCAGCCGTCCCGAGGTGTCGCTGTAGAGGTTGGGCTCACTCCCCAACAGGGAGGCGAACTCGTCCATTTTCTCCCACGGGTAGTTGGCCAGATGGACCGCCACGAAATTGGTCTCCCGGATGTCCTCCACCAGGCGGAAGAACGCCTCGTGCATCTTCCAGTACTCCTTCTCGCCGTGCTCCGGGTGCCAGTGCCATTCGGGGAAGCAACTCAGCTCGCGGGAGCGGTCGTTGCCCTCCAGGGGGAAGAAAAACGAATGGGGGTCGCCGTAGTGAATCCAGACCGGCAGACCCAGAGCGCCCGCGTGGGCGAAAACTTCCTTGTAGCGCGTGTCGCCCAGCGGGGCCACCGAGCCGTTGGACCTGATCGAGAGCCCCACGTCCTTGTGTACCTTGACCCCGCGCACGCCCATCGCCTTAACCTCGTCCAGGTGGACGCAGGCTTTCTCCACGAACCCCGGCTCGTCGAGCCGCCAGTCGAATCCGGCGAAACAAATCACCCGTCCGGCCAGCGGGCCGTTGTTCCAGGCCTCTATCTCGCGCTTCTGCTCGTCCCAGAACTTGTAGAGCGGGAGCGTGATAATGCGCTCGATTCCCGCCCCGTCCAGGATCTCCTTCAACTCCGGAACCAGCCCCGGCGTTTCCGGGTAACCCTCCAGGTGGCTGTGCCCGTCGATTGCCCCTTCCACTGCCAGCCTGGTCAGCGGCGAGTCCCATTCAACCTGGTTGGCGTTCAGTTGCAGCGTGGCCATCCGGTGATAGCTGTCAACCTCTTCCATTGCGTTGTCCGGTACTTTCATCCAATTCCAGCCCGGGTAGCGGTGAGGCGCCTTGAGCGCCCAGAACTGCTCTACTTCCGTCAGCCTCTTTTCCAGTTTCTCGTCCTGCGCCCGCGTCTTCATCTATCCTGCTCCAGTCACTACGGTTGTGGGCCCTGACACCACTTCGCTATCATGGCTGCAAATCGACCAGCTATAATAATTGTCACCGGAAAGAAATGCAATACGCTCGCCTGCGGCCAGCTTGCGAACGTAGGGGATCGGGCTTAAGTTGTGCCAGAGGTTAGTTTTCATATCCGGACAGACTAATTACAACGGAGGAGATGTTGAGAATATTCAGCAATGTGTTCGTTACGCTGGTGCTGCTTGCCTGCGCCGCCGGTTCGCTTGTGGCGGCGGAGACCGGATTGACGGTCAGCGCCGACAGGGCAGATGCCACCTACTCGCTGGGCGATACGGTAACTTTCACGGTCGAATGCACGGACAGGGACGCGGCCGTGCAGTATCTGCTCAGTATCGACGGTGAGACCGAGCTCGAAACGGGCGCGCTGGAGCTGCGGCGCGGCAGGGCCACCGTGCGCGCCGTGCTGAACCAGCCGGGTTTCCTGCGGCTGCAGGCCACCACCGGCGATGGCGAGCAGGCGGTCCGCGCCTACTGGGGCTGTGCCGTGGAGCCGCTGGCGATCCGCTCGGCGGGTGTGCTCCCGGATGATTTCGAGCGGTTCTGGGCCCAGGGCAAGGCCGAACTGCTGCGGGTTGCGCCGGATTTCCGGATCGAGGAGGTAACCGGCGATGAGCATTCCTCGCGGCTGTTCCGGGTCAGCGTGGCCAATATCGAGGGCAGCCGCATGTTCTGCTGGTATCGGGTGCCAAAGGGCGAGGGCCCGTTTCCGGCCGTGCTGTCAATCCCCGGCGCGGGAGTGCGCAAGGAGGGCACGCGCGAGAACTACGCTCAGGCCGGGTTCGCCGTGCTGACCATGGCCGTGCACGGAATCGGCCAGGACCATCCCCTGGAATACTACGATACTCTCAGGCATGGCTTGCTCTCCGGTTACCCGTATTTCGGCATGGACGATCCCTATCGCTACTACTATCGCCGGATGGTGCTGGGGGCGATCCGCTGTATCGATTTCCTCAGCACCCGCGGGGAGGTCGACAAGACGCGAATCGCCGTGGCGGGATCGAGCCAGGGCGGCGGGATGAGCCTGCTGGTGGCCTCGCTGGATAAGCGTATCCGCGCGCTGAGCGCCAATGTCCCCGCTCTCTGCGACCACGCCGGCAGCCTTCAGGGACGTCCCTCCGGGTGGCCGCGCCTGCTGCGGCACGCCGGTGCTGGCCAGCGGAATCGGGTGCTGCGCACCATGGGCTACTTCGACGCAGCTACGGCCGCCTCGCGGATCGAGGTGCCGGCCCGCCTCTCGGCCGGGTTTATCGACCGCACCTGCCCGCCGTCCACCGTGATGGCCGCGTTCAACAACCTGCGGGGGCCGCGCACGATCGAGATGGTGCCCGGGATGGGACATGCCACTCCCAAAGGTTACAGTGAGGACTGGCCCCGCTGGCTGATGGACGCACTGGATGGGAAAGTAACGGGACTGAAAGTTATTCAGGGGGAGCTTTAGGATGTCGATTGGCGTAGTGGTTATAACCCCCGGCTGGGTGGCGGGGGAGCATATCCGTGGGTTCGTGGAGAACCGGCACACGCATATCGCTGCGCTAGTGGCTTTCTCGGAAGCCCAGAAATTGCGCGCCGCTGAATACTGCAAAAAATACGGGTTCGAGTGCCGGGTGACCGATAACCTGGGCGACGCCCTGGCGATGGACGAGGTGAAAATCGCCACGGTCTGCTCGATCAACTGTTTCCACTATGAGCATACCCTGGCCGCGCTCAATGCGGGCAAGCACACGCTTACCGAAAAGCCGCTGGCGATGAAGCCCGCGGAGGTGGAAACCCTGGCTGCAACCGCCGCTGAAAAAGGGCTGGTAACAATGGCCGGGCATATCGTGCGCTATTTCCCGGCGGTGGTAAGCCTGAAGAACCTGGTGGAGCGTGGCGATATCGGCCAGGTCTACCACGTGGAGGCCGACTACTGGCACCAGCTTACCCCGGGGTGGAAAAGCAAGGCCGCAACGGCGGGCAGCGCGATGTTGATGGGCGGGATTCACGCGCTGGACCTGGTGCGCCACCTGATCGGCGAGGAGCTTAAGGTTGAACGGGTCAGCGCGCTGAGCAGCGGTCCCCATCGCCGGCAGGATTTCGACTACCCGCCCAACGTGTCGGCCCTGATTGCGTTCGAGGGCGGCAGGACCGCGCGGGTGGGTGTGAGCGTGGAGGCGGCGATGCCCTACACGTTTCATCTCCAGGTAAACGGCACACAGGGCGCGATCCGTCAGAAAAAGTTCCACGCGCCGGAGCTGTTTCCGGGCGAGACGGGTTTCGTGGAGCTCGGCGGCGGTTTTCCCGACGACTGGAACGTGGCCTGCCACCCGTTCAAGGACGAGATTGATGATTTTATCGATTGTGTCCGTGAGGGCAGACCAAACCAACTGGATTTCAGCCGGGCCAGGGCCACCTACGACCTGCTGTTCGATATCGAGCAAGCCGCGGCCACCAACACTATCATCAAGCCCCGCGATTGCCGGGGCGATCTGTGCATGCCGTACTGAACCCAAGCGCGAAGGCGCCTATGACCGGCCGGAACTTGCACACCCTGGTTTCCAGCTATTTGTGCTGGCCGTTGCTGCACGGGCCCTGGCGAGCGGAAAAGTGGCTGGCCCGCAGGTATTACCGGGAGAAGACCGCACTGGCGGCCCTGCCGCTGGAGCGGAGAATGCGGGCGGCTGAGGCCAGGCTGGGTGCGCTGCTGCGCTGGGCGGGCACAACGGTGCCGTATTGGCGCCAGTGGTTTTCCGCAGCCGGGCTCAGCCCGGCAAAGCTGGACAAGCCGTTTGAAGTTCTGCGCTCATTGCCGGTAACCGGCCGCGAGCTGCTTCAGGAGACCCCGTCCCTGCTGCGCTCGGAGCGGTGCGAGGGGTTGTTTCCGCTGGCTAACCACAGCGGCGGCTCCACGGGTACTCCGCTGGAGTTTATCACCTGCAGGCAGTCGCGATCGCGGGTGATGGCCTCGGCCTGGTACGCGGACAGCACGGCGGGATGGTATCCGGGCGCAGGCACGGCATATCTCTGGGGCGCTGACCGCGAGGTCCGTTCCCGCCGCACGTTGGCCGGATCGCTCAAGCTCGCCGCGCGTAATGTGCGTCTGTTCAACGCGTTCGATATCACCGAGGACAGACTCCTTGCCGCGCACCGCTCGCTTAACCGCCGTCCGCCGGAAGTGCTGATCGGCTATGCGGGCAGCCTGCACCTGCTTGCCCGCCTGCTTCGGCAAAGGGACGAAAAACCTGCATATCCCCGCAAGGCGGTGATCTCCTCGGCGGAAACCCTGACCGGTGATATGCGTGAAGACCTGGAGCGGGTTTTCGGGGCGGATAAGGTATACAACCGCTACGGTTGCCGCGAGGTGGGCCTGATCGCCCATGAGTGCCCTGAGCACGGAGGGCTGCACGTTAATATCGACGACCTGGTGGTGGAGGTGGTGGACGAGCGCGGGGAGCCGGTGGAGCCGGGCCAGGTGGGCCGCGTGCTGGTGAGTTCCCTGCACGGCAGTGCGATGCCGCTGATCCGCTACGAATTGGGCGATCTGGCCGAGTGGGCCACACAGCCCTGCTCCTGTGGCGACAAGTCGCCCCTGCTCTCCCGGATAGCCGGCCGCCGGAGCGATACGATCAGGACCACGGGCGGACGCCTGGTGCATGGCGAGTATTTTACTCACCTGTTCTATGGGCACACTGCGGCGGTGCGGCGGTTCCAGTTTATCCAACGTGGTCCGGCCCGGTATCTGTTGCGCTATCAGGCCGCCGGGCCGCTGCCGGTGCAGGTGGAAGCCGCTCTGCGGCTGGAGCTGGCGGCGCAACTGGGTGATGATTCAGACATCGAGTTCGAGCGTTGCGAGCGCATTGAACCCTCGCCCTCGGGCAAGCACAGGTTTACGATCAGTCTGCTCGATGAGCAGCGGAACGAAAAGGTTTAAAATGCTTGAGATGCTGACAGGAAAGTTTGTGGCCGCCGTGCGCGACCCGGAGTTAACCGGTTACCCGGCCGAACCCCCGTTCGGGCCGTCGCGGGTCTACCCGGAGTACCCCTTTCCCTGGCCCGTGGGCGGCTCCTCCGCTGGCTCGGTGTACGATCTTGTGCGCCGCGCACTGGCCACGCTGGGCCTGGACCGCGCCAATTTCGGCAAGCCGGGCTGGAACCCGCTGGGCGTGGTAGCCTCTCCCGGTTGCACCGTACTGGTCAAGCCCAACTGGGTGCGGCATTCCCTCCCCGGTGGTCCACTGCCGGAGGTGCTGGTGGCTGGTGCGGCGGTAATCCGCCCCGTGCTGGACTACCTGGCTATCGCGCTGGGGCCCGGGGGCCGGATCGTGCTGGCCGACGCACCGTTGCAGAGCGCTGATTTTAACAGAATCCTTGAACAGAACGGCGTGGCCGCCCTGCAAAAATTCTGGGCGGGCCGTGGCCATCCGCGCCTGGAAGTCCGCGACCTTCGCAAAACCGCGGTGGTTGTGGCCGGGGGCGACAGAATCACCGGGCGGAGCGAACTGGCCGGTGACCCGGCGGGCTACCGGGCCGTGCAGCTTGGCGGGCACAGCCATTTACGCGGGATCGAACAGGACTGGCAAAAATTCCGGGTCACCAACTACGTTCCCGGCGAGATGGCGCGCCATCACAGACCGGGTATCCACGAGTACCTGGTGTCCGGCAGTGTGCTGGAGGCCGACGCCGTAATCTGTCTGGCCAAGCTGAAAACCCATCGCAAGGGCGGGATCACCGCCGCGCTGAAAAACATGGTTGGGATCAACGGCAGCAAGGACTGGTTGCCCCACCATCGCCAGGGAGCGCCCGCGCGGGGCGGGGACGAGTACCCCGGCGTCAATCCGCTCAAGGAAATGGCGGCGAGGATGGGCGATGCCCTGGCGGCGACGCGGCCGGGAGTGGGCTACGGTTTGCGCTGGCAGGCCCGCCGGGCGCTGGCGGTTGCCTCACGCCTGCTGCCCGGCAGCGGTGTCAACGAGGGAAGCTGGTACGGCAACGACACGTTGTGGCGGATGATCCTGGACCTGAACACGGTCCTGTTCTACGCGGGCCGCTCCGGGCTGATCGAGAGCGCGCCGCAACGCAAGTACCTGGCCCTGATTGACGCGGTGGTGGCGGGCCAGGGAGATGGCCCGTTGCACCCGGACCCGGTGAGCGCCGGCGCTTTGCTGGCGGGGTTCAACCCGCTGGCGGTCGATGCGGCCGCCACGGCGCTTTTCGGTCTGGACCCGTCGGCCATCCCGATGATCGCCCGGGGGTTTGAGTGCGCCGGACGGGCCGGGCGCTATCCGCTGGTCGATTTCGGGATGGACGAGGTCCGCGTCATCTCCAACTTTCCCGGCTGGGACGGGGCCTGCCCCGCCGCGCCGGAGCGGATTACCGGCAGGCTTAACCTGAAACCCGCCGCTGGCTGGATCGGCAGGCTGGAAGTGGGGGAGGCGGGCGATGAGCGGGCTTGAGACCCTGCTGGCCGGGGAAATCCGCCGGGTGTTGGAGTTCCATCGCTGGGGCGGAGCAGCCGAGGGAGTTACCGAGGGCGGCACGGTTTACAACTATCGCCGGGGTGACCTGCGTGAGGATGTACATAAACTGCAAAAGCTCTGCCGCCGGGTGGCCGCCTCGCTGGGCCGTCAGGCCCAGCCGGAAGTGGAGACCCTGCTGGCCGGCGGAAGCATGTACCGCCGTAGCGCCGACTATCTAAAGGCGCGGGAGTATTTCCTGCGCCTGCTGGAGCTGGTGCGGCGGGAGGCCCGATGCGCCTGATGCACCTGACCAGCTCCGGCGGCTGGGGCGGACGCGAGATGTACCCCCGCACCCTGGCGGCGGTGCAGCGCGAGCGCGGCCACACAACGATAGTGGTGGCCAAGCGGTACACGCCGCTCGCGCGCTCTCTGGCCGAAGCGGATATCCGGCATCGTATCCTGCGGGTCGGCCCCTATCTCGATCCACCGGCCGCGTTGGCGCTCTCGCGCGTGATGCGTGAGTTCAACCCCGACGTGATCCATATCCACCTCAGCCGTGACCTGGCCCTGGTGCGCATGGCACTGGCGTTCTGCGGCCTCCGGCCCGCGGTAATCCTGCACAAGCATATCGCCAGCGCGGGCAACAAGCGGGATTTTTTACACCGTTACCTGTACGGGGGCATGGACAAGGTGATCGCGGTCAGCGAGTTTGTCAGGCAAAGCCTGCTCGCATCCTGCCCGCTGGAGCCGGACGAGGTGGAGGTGCTGTTCAACGGGGTCGATACGCGGCAGTTTATCCCGGCCGCGGAACTTGGCACGCAGGAGCGTAAACGAATCCGCGCGGAGCTGGGGGCTGATGACAACAGCGTGCTGGTGGGTGTTATCGGCCGGCTGGACCCGCGCAAGGGCCAGCAGTGGCTGATCCGGGCCGGCGGGGTGCTGGCCGGGAGCGGCCGGGAGTTGCGCTACGCGCTTGTCGGCGCCAGCGAGCAGGACTACCGCGCGGAGCTGGAGGCGCTGGTCGCTAAGCTGGGACTGGCCGCCGTGGTAAAATTCACCGGCCATCGCACGGACTCCCGCCGATTGTACGCCTCACTGGATATACTGGTAGTGCCCTCGTTCGAGGAGGCGTTCGGGCTGGTGGCGGTGGAGGGAATGTTATCGGGGCTGCCGGTGATAGCGAGCAACTCCGGGGCGCTGCCGGAGTTTGTGGAGGGTGGCGTCAACGGGTTGCTGGTGGAACTGAATGATGATTGCGCGTTGGCCGGAGCCATTGCCCGGCTGGCCGACAAGCCGGAGCTGCGGGCCTCGCTGGGCAGCAGCGCCCACCAGTGGGCGCGCGGCAACCTGGAGATGGGCCTCGTGCTGGAGCGGCTGGACGGGCTATACACTCGTTGCCTGGAAGGGCGGAAAATGCTCGGGAGCCGCCCCTGTGAATAAATCCCCTCTATCAAGAGGGGTGCCCGCTGAAAGCGGGCGGGGTGGACAACACTAGTCCACCGGCAGGGTTTGCTCCCAGGCCCAGGCGTGCTCGATGATTTTTACCAGTTCGGGGTACTCGGGCCGCCAGCCCAGCTCGCGTTTGAGTTTCTCGCTGGAAGCCACCAGCCGGGCGGCGTCGCCGCTGCGCCGGGGAGCTTGCTCCACCCTGGGTTTTTTACCGGTCACCTTAGCTGTCGCTTCTATCACCTCGCGCACGCTGAATCCCTCGCCGTTGCCCACGTTATAAACCCGCGCCGTACCCTCGCCCCCCGGCTCCATCAGGCTCTCCACTCCCAGCAGATGGCTGGCGGCCAGGTCGCAGACGTGGATATAGTCGCGCACGCAGGTGCCGTCGGGGGTGTCGTAGTCCGAGCCGAATATTTTCAGCGAGCGCGCCGGATTGCGCACGGCCTTGAGCACCAAAGGGATCAGGTGGTTTTCAGGGTCGTGCTTCTCGCCGGTCTCGCGCTCAGGGTCGGCCCCGGCGGCGTTGAAATAGCGGAAGATGACCGCTTTCATCCCGTAGGCCGAGCAGAAATCGCGGATAGTCTGCTCGATCATCAGCTTGCTCCAGCCGTAGGGGTTGATCGGCCCCAGGGTGTGGTCCTCGGGCAGGGGCGAGGTCTCGGGAGTGCCGTACACCGCGGCGGTGGAGGAGAAAATTATCCGGCCAACGCCATATTTACGCATGGCGCGCAGCAGGTTCAGGCTGCCCTGGACGTTGTTGCGGTAGTAGCGGCCGGGATGTTTTACGCTCTCGCCCACGAATATCAGCGCGGCGAAATGCATCACCGCGTCGAACTTTTCAGCCTCAAATAACTTATCGAGCGTGGCCTCATCGAGCAGGTCAACTTGTGCCAGCCGTCCCCAGCGCACCGCCTCGCGATGGCCGCGGCCGAGGTTGTCGGCCACCACTGTTTCGTGCCCCCTGCTGCTGAGCAACTTGTTGGCGTGGCTGCCGATATAGCCGGCCCCGCCGGTTAAAAGTATTTTCATCCTTTTACCCCTCTCTTTCGAGACCTTTGATTTAATCAAAGCATAGTGAGGGGGAGAGACAAAACCTTTTAAAAAAGGTTCTTTTCTCTCCCCCTCACACTCCCCCTCTCTTTTCCCAAAATTTTTTATCAAGGGGTGTATCTGCAATTATATCATGTAGTTACAATAACAGGCCTGGATTTCCTAATTCATATACAAAAATGAGAGATCTGTAAAACTCCCTGATAACAATTCAGTCATCCGATTTTTCAAAGGTCTCCAAAAGTCTATCTTTCGTGTCATGGAATAATATCGCTCAAGGCCGCTTACCCTTGCCCGTGCGAACCTAATTTACTTCCGCAGGCCCGGCAATAGCCGGCGTCCGGAGCATGGCCGACCAGCGCACATGCCGGGCAGGCGATGTTGTTCCGGTGGGTGCCCGCCTCCACCAGCACCTGCACCAGCCGGCCCGCCTGCCAGGGGATCAGCACCACGCCGCTGGAAATCATCAGCGCCGTGAACCAGCGTCCCATCTCCGTTACCGGTGTGATGTCCCCGAACCCGACCGTGCTCAGGGTGACGATCGCGAAGTAGAACGCATCGCCGAAATTGCGGATCGTGCCGCCGGGAGCGCCGGTCTCCGCGTAGTGGATAAACCCGGCCCAGATAAACATCACCGTGAAAATGGTAAACAGCACCCGGACTATCTGAAGCTGGAGGCGGCTGAGCCTGCCGAAAAAGAACGCCTCGGTTTCCAGAAAGCGGGTGAAACGCAGAATGCGCAGCGCCCGCAGGGCGCGCACGAAGCCGAGGGTGTGAACCTGGAAGAATATGGGCAGGATCGAGAGCAGGTCGACGATGCCGAAAAAGCTGAGCGCGAAACGCAGCTTTGATTCAGCGCTCCAGAGGCGCAGCAGGTATTCGACTGTGAACACGGCCACCATCCCCAGCTCCAGCAGCACCAGGCTGGTGGGCACCTCGTCCAGCGCGTGATAAGTGATTACCACGAACAGCACGCAGGCGGCCAGGTTGACCACCAGCAGGAATAACTCGATCAACTTGCCGACGGTGGTGCTGCAGTCTTCGAGGTAGAACGCAACCCGCTCCTTGATCCGGCTCATGGTTGTTTACTCTCCCACCAGATGAATGGTTGCCTTGCGCACACAGAACGCGTCATAACTGGTCTCACCGAATACACGGCCGCTGAACACGAGATAAAAACTTCGGCCGTCTTCGGAAATCCATTTGCTTGGGATCCGGTAACCGTGGGTATCGCCGAGGCCCCAGTAGGGAGTGAAAAAGGCCGTGCGCCACGGTCCCCAGGGTTCTTTGGCTTCATATATTCCCCAGGCGCCGCGATGGTTGGAGGCCATCGCCATCAGGTAGCGGTCGATCCCCGGGTTGTATGTCACATCGATCCGGTGGCAGTGGCCGGGAAAGGAGAGCGTGGCGGCGCGTTCGCTTATATCCGCGCTCCAGGTCGGATTGCCCGCGTCGTCGTAACCGGCAAAAAACTCGTAGGCCCCGCGCTCGGTGATCCTGCTTTTGGGCACGCGGGCCAGCACCACGCGGTCGTAATCTTCGTAGGCGCTGGGGCCGTCCTGGCTGTAGGTGTACACGTAGTCGTCGCGCGCGCCCGCATAGTCGCGGCCGAAATTGAGCAGCGTCGGGCAGCCCATGCTCTCGTTTGCGGTAAATTTGAAACCCCACTCCCAGGTTTTTCCGTGATCCTTGCTCCAGGCGAGCTGGGAGTTGGCGCTGTTGCGCATCCACATGTAGAGTACGCCGTCCACGCTGAGCATCCCGCTGGCCTTGGAGCCGTCCGGTCCCTGGCCCACTGTTTCGCCGGTTTCGGTGCGGATATTGACCCCTGTCCAGTCCTCCGGGCCGCCATCGATCCGGGCCAGCCCGTTGCTCAGTTTTTTCTCGATCTCGTGCCTGAATCCCCAGCCGTCGCCGTAGGCCGTGTACATCGCATCGTCGTCGGCCCAGGTGATCGGCCAGTTGTCGCAGTCCACAGCGCCGATCTCGATTCCCTCGACTGGCTCGAACGAGATCGAGTCGATCAGGGTGCTGGCGGGCAGGGGCGGCTGGATAACCGCTTCCATTACCGGGTCCAGCAGGTGTTTTTCGATACCGCCCCAGAACGATGATTTTTCGCCCGTATCGAGCAGGCTGCCGTTGCGCACGATAATCATCTCCAGGCTGGGGATAACCAGCAGCACCTGGTTGCCCGCTCCCGCCCCGGCGAACGCGTCGCGGGGCACGTTTTCCCAGACCCCGTCGAAATTGGAGTAGAACCCCAGGGCGGGGGCCGGGTTCGGCTCACCGTCTGGCCGGGAGGGCAGCGGCGTGCCGGCGTACTGCACAACCCTGTGCGCCCAGGTGGAATCCACCAGTTGCTTTCCCTCCCAGTTGCCCTTTCTCAGCAACAGCCGCCCCACCCGGGCGATAGTACGGGCCGTGTAGCCGCCGCCGCCCCAGTTGGGCACCAGTTTCAGCCCGTCCACCTCGAACGTTTTGCCGTAGCCCAGCGAGTAGCTCTCGCGCGGCGCGCCAATGGGGTCCATGATCCGCTCTTGCAGCAGCGTGCGGACATCGATCCCCTCTCTGGCGGTGATTACGTAACTGAGCAGCCCGATACCGGGATTGCTGTACTGGTAGCGGCTGCCCGGTTCATAGATGACCGGGGCCTGGCGCGCCGCCATGCTGAACGGGTCGGGGTCCTGCTGCCAGAAGCGGTATTTCCAACCGGTCTGCTCAAAATGGCCGACCCCGGGGGTCTCCGCGTCCTCGATTCCCGAGCTGTGGGTGGCGAGCTGGCGCACGGTAATCTTGCTGCGCAGCGGGTCGTTTTTCCAGTAGGGGATGTAGTTGCACACCGGGTCATCGGGCAGCACCTTGCCGTCGGAGAGGGCCACCAGCAGGCTCATTCCGCCCACCAGGGCCTTTGCCAGGCTGGCGGTGTAGTGCTGCTTGTCCGGTCCGTGGCCCTGGGCGTACCATTCCAGGGCTATTTTGTCCTTGCGCACCACCAGCAGGGCCTTGGTGCCGTGCTGGCGGTTGTCGTCAACCATCCGGGCCAGCCGCGTGCTGTCCAGACCGGCCAGCACGGCGGGCACGGTTTCCCACTCGAAATTTTTTGCCGCCGCGGCTGCCGGAGCCGCGGCGGATAAAGGCTGGCTGGCGGCTATCAGCAGCAGGGTAATGATCCTGAAAAGCATCTTATCCTCCGGTCGTAACGGTTTCACGGCAAAAAATTCAGAACTGGATCAGGCTGTCGGCGATACTGTCCACGTTACCGTAGCAGATCAGCTTGTCGCCGGCTTGAATTGTGCTGCCCGGGCTTGGCAGCGGGTCGAGTGCACCGTCGCGCTCGATCGAAAGCACCAGGATGTCACGCTTGCGGAAGTCCGTGTCGCGAAGAGCTTTGCCCACGTTGTGATCGTTTTCCTGCACGCGAATTTCCACCACCGAGTAGTTGTCGTGGAAGTTCAGCAGTTCCTCGGCCGTGCTTTTGTGGAACATCGGGCGTTTCTCGATATAGCCGGTGAGCCACTCGTTAATCCTGCGCCACATTTTTTTGCGTCCGCTGATCCAGAAAATAGCGGCCACTATCGCCACCAGAGCCGCGGCCCGGACCAGGTTGAATTCCACGTTTTCGCGGCGGAAAACGGTAATTATCGAGGCCACGCCGCCAGCTAACCCCAGGTTGCCGGTCACCATCAGCACCATCACGATCCGCCTTCGCAGCTCGTGGCCCACCACGGATTCGCTGGCCCGGGTGGTGAACCCGGTACCGGTCAGCGCACTGAGGGCCTGGAAGCTCGCGGTGGGACGGTCGAGCCCGGTGTTCATCAGCAGGATCGTGCCCACGCGGCTGACGAACAGGTAGATAGTGACCAGGGCCACTATCGGTAAGAATTCCCAGAGGATTGACAAAACGGACCTCCGCCCCCGGCGGCCGGTTAGATTTTATTGTACCGGTGTTTTTTCGCGAAATATCGAGTTGACTTGTCCCGGAGCCAAGTTCGTTCTAATATATAGCAACTGATAGCCGGCTAACAACTCTTTGGAGGATCGTGCATGTTTCGTTCATGGATTGCTCTGGCGTTGACAACGCTTGTGAGTGTGTCGGTTGCCTGTTCCGGTGAACCCGGGCAGGCGGAGCGGCAGCAGCAGGAACTCAACTGGCCGGATGCGGCCCGTGACGTCGAGATTGTTTCCAGTGTAGACGGGGCGGTGCAGATGGCGAAATTCCACGTGCCGGAGCAGGTGGAAGTCGGCCCGGTGCCGCTACTGGTGTTGCTACACACCTGGAGCGGAAACTGGACCCAGGAAATGGGGATCGGGTGGCTGGAGCAGGCCCGGCGGCGCGGCTGGGCGTTTATCCATCCGGATTTCCGCGGCCCCAACGGCAGGGTTGAATCGACAGGCAGCGAGATCGCCACGGCGGATATCATGGACGCGCTGGCCTATGCGTGCGCGCACGCCAATATCGACAGCAGCCGGATCTATCTGGCCGGAACCAGCGGCGGTGGGCACATGTCGCTGCTGACCGCCGGACGTCATCCGGAGGTCTGGGCTGGAGTGAGCGTCTGGGTGCCGATATTCGACCTGGCGCGCTGGCACGGCGAGTGCGTGGAGCGGGAGCTGGGCTACGCGGGCCAGATGGAGGCGGCCTGCGGCGGTGTGCCCGGCGCCAGCGACGAAGTCGACCGCGAGTACCTGGCGCGCTCCCCGAAATCGGTCCTGGATGGCGCGGGCGGCGTGAATCTAGAGATTAATGCCGGGATCCACGACGGGCACACGGGAGCGGTGCCGGTGGGGCATACGTTGCGCGCGTTCAACATGCTGGCCGCGGCCAACGCCTTACCCGGTAAAATGCTGGCGGAGGAAACGATAAAAAAATTCGAGAGCGGGGAAGCGGTTCCGGCCGGGCTGGCCGCGGAGCGCACCGACGACCCGTCTTACGGAGAGAAAGCGGTGCTGTTCCGCCGCGAGGCGGGCCCGGTGCGGGTGACGATTTTCGAGGGCGGACACGAGGGGATTCCGGCCGCGGGCTGCCAATGGCTCTCCCGCCAGCGCCGCGACTGAATTTTTACTGGTCGATCAACAACCTTTTGAACTGATTGCTTTACTGTTAAGCTGTTGCGGGATTTCTCCAAACAGGAGGTAGTGGAATGAGAACGCTGGCCGTGCTGTTGATTTCCCTGACAATTCCGTTGACGGTATTTTCGGCGGTGATCAAGCCTGAGAACCCTTCGTTTAACGAAGTGGCCGATCCGGGTGCCGGGCTGGATACGGTGGCTGTCGGCCTGGAGTTTACCGAGGGGCCGGTCTGGATAGCGGGCAGTGGGGAGGATGAGCCGGGCTACCTTCTGTTCAGCGACATTCCGGCGGATATCATCTACCGCTGGTCGGCGGCCGGAGGGCTGAGCGTGTGGCGTTCGCCCAGCGGAAAGAGCAACGGTCTTCTGCTGGACGCGCAGGGTCGTCTGCTGGCCTGCGAGCACGGCAACCGCAGAGTGAGCCTGGTCCTTTCCCCCGACAGCGCGGTTACGCTGTGCGGGAGCTACAACGGCGGTAAGCTTAACAGCCCCAACGATGTCGCCCTGGGGGCCGACGGTTCGTTGTGGTTCACCGATCCGCCCTATGGATTGGAAGGCCGGGAGCAGGAGCAGCCAGCTCAGTATGTGTTCAGGATGCCGGCCGGGGGTGGAGAGCCGGTGGTTGTGGCCTCGAACTTTGAGCGTCCCAACGGAATCGTGTTCTCGCCGGACAAGCAGACACTCTATATTTCAGACAGCGCCAGGAGGATAGTACGCGGTTTCGATGTGCTGGCGGACAGTTTGAAAGAGCGGAAGCCGCTGGCGGAAATTTCGCCGGGTGGCCCGGACGGGATGTGCGTGGACGAGGCGGGACGGGTGTACGTGACCGCGGGTGACGGGGTCCAGGTGTTCGCCCCCGGCGGCAAGTTGCTGGGACGGATTCTGACGCCCAATCAGCCGACCAACTGTTGTTTCGGAGGGCCGGAGGGCAAGACGCTTTTTATCACGGCGCGTCCGGATGTATACGCAGTCAAACTGAAAGTTCGCGGGTTGCCCTGAGGCAAGAGGCGGGCGAGTGTTTGTCCGCCGGGCGGGCCGTGTCGGCAGAGCCTGCCTCGTATCGACTTATCTATTGCATTTAATGGCGGTTTAGATTATATAATTCAACCTTGAACGTTTGCAGTCAGCCCAGGTTGTTCCTGGTGAATCAAAGCGGTTTCCCGGTGGTAATCCACATCCGGGGCCGACACGGTGGCAACATGGCTGAAACCAGCTTTAAAACTATTTTTTTAACTTCCTATCAATCAAGTACAGGGGGACACTCCATGTTTAAGCGGTTGTCCGCCACGGCGGCATCAATGTTGGTAGTGGTGTTGGCAATTACATCCTGCGGTGAGTTTCACGACACGGGTGATGTCAGCGTCAAGAGTCCCGATGGCAAGATCGAGATGGTGTTTTCGCTCAAGGAAATGCAGGAGCCCTATCCCGTGGGCAGCGGGATGTATTATACGGTTGCATACCAGGGTAAGCAGTTGCTGGTTGAATCTCCCCTGGGACTTCAGTTGGGCAATGCCGGTACTATCTCCGGTAACATGCTGATCATGGCTGTAAGCGAAAGCGCGGGCGTGGACCAGTTCGACACGCCCCTGGGCAAGCAGTCCGCGGTTAAGGCGGAATACAATGAAACCCGGATCACGTTGCGCCAGAAGGAAATACCGGCGATCACTTTCGACATGATCATCCGGGCTTACAACGACGGCGTTGCTTTCCGCTACTATCTGCCGGAGCAGGCGCCGGAAATCAATTTTCCCTCCGCCGAGCACAGTGGTTTTTTCAAAGATTTTACTCTGATCAACGAGTTGACCGGTTATTATTTCCCCGGCGATGAAGATGCTTTCGCGATGTTTCAGATCATGCTTCCACCTCATAATTACGAGGCGCCTTTCGCCAAGATCCGTCTTGGCGAAATCTCCCGTGACAGCACCGTGGCTCTTCCGCTGCTGGTTCAGTATGCCGACGGCGTTGCGATGTGTGTTGCCGAGGCTGACCTGGAGAACTATCCCGCATCCTATGTCACCGGTTCACGGGAAATTGACTTTGCCTTGAGCACTTCACTGGTACCGCTGCCCGGTGAAAAGCAGGTCAAGGGTTCCGGTTCGGTTCCGTTCGAAACTCCCTGGCGCGTGCTGATGATCGGCGAGAGCGCCGGTAAGCTGATCGAATCCGACCTGATCCAGGCCCTGAACGATCCGAGCAAGATCAGCGATGCCTCCTGGATCAAGCCCGGTAAGGCGTCGTGGGACTGGTGGAGCGGCAAAGTGGTCAAGATCCGCCGGGGCCGTGCCACCGAGGGCGATTTCGAGACCTCGACCTATGAGCATTATATCGATTTCGCCGCCGAAAACGGCCTGGAATACACCATTATCGATGACGGTTGGTACGGCGATGGCCGTGATCTTGGAGCGGACGCGACAACCGCGATTGAAACGGTGGATATGCCCTACCTGATCAACCACGCCGATTCGCTGGGAGTCAAACTTATCCTGTGGGTCAACTGGGAATGCCTGATGGCCGGCAACGACTCCACGTTCGACAAGATGGAAAAAGTGTTCGCCACCTATCAGCAGTGGGGTATCGTCGGAGTCAAGGTCGATTTTATGGACCGCGACGACAAGAATATTGTGGACTGGTACCGCAAGACGCTGGAACTGGCCGCCAGGTACAAGCTGATGGTCGATTTCCACGGCGCTATCCGTCCCGACGGCATTCGTCGCACGTGGCCCAACCTGATCACCCGCGAGGGTGTGCTGGGTCTGGAGTATGTTAAGTGGAGCGAGCTGGTCACCCCCCGGTACAATGTCACCATACCCTACACCCGGATGCTTGTGGGTCCGATGGATTACACGCCCGGTGGTTTCAACAATACGATCGAGGGTAAGTTTACTCCGCGTTATATCAACCCGGAGGTTATGGGCACCAGGGCGCACCAGTTGGCGATGTTTATCGTCTACCAGAGCCCGTTGCAGGTGCTTGCCGACAGCCCGAGCAGTTACGCGGGCGAGGACGGGCTGGACCTGATCCGCGAAGTGCCCACTGTCTGGGATGAAACGCGTTTCGTGGACGGGACGCCCGGCGACTATATCGTGCTGGCCCGCCGCAAGGGCGATGCGTGGTATCTCGGCGCCATGACCAACTGGGAAGGCCGCGAGGTTGAAATCCCGCTCGACTTCATGGGTGCGGGCAACTGGAAGGCCCGCGTGTGGGCCGATGGCCAGAAAGCCGATAAGAACGCCGAGGACCTCGATACAATGGAGCTGGAGCTCGATACCGGCGCTCCGCTGGCGATCAAAATGGCGCCCGGCGGCGGATTCGCAGCTATCCTGACCAAGTGATCTTCAGACCATAGCCTGAATCAACACTGAAGGGGCCGCACCCATCGAGGATGCGGCCCCTTCTTTATGTACTGCCTGAGGTAGTAATCCCCTGTCCGGAAACCATGACACCGCCAGGAGCCGCGGGCCGGCACGGTAGTTGCTTTGCTCCGCCGCCCCCAGAAGTCCCCCCGCCCATGCGGTTTTGGCAACTACCGTGCCGGCCCGCGGCCTTTGCCACCCCGTTGTCGCCCGGCTTCTCTTTTCTCTGTCCTCACCGCTCGCCGTGCATGTGCCCCCGGCGTGCGCACTCCGGCGAGCTGTCCGCACGCTCCGGCGATATCGTTGCCGTGGGGGTCGCGGATTGTCACGGCTGTCTTGCAGAGTTCGAACAGCTTGTCGCGCAATTGGATCAACTCCGGGTGGGTGGGTTTCCTGAACGTAAGGCCGTCGACGGGATTATAACCGATCAGGTTGATTTTGCAGGAAAGGCGTTTGCTGATCCTTGCCAGGGCTGTGATATCGGACTCGCTGTCATTGATACCAGGCAGGACGAGGTATTCAAGAGTGATCCGCCTGCCGGTGATCCGGTTGCACTCGTGGCAGGCCTTGATAAGTTCGGGAAGGGGTGTTTTTGCGGCGACCGGCATCAGGTTGCGGCGCAGCTTGTCCTCGGCGGCGTGAAGGCTCAGGGCCAGTTTGACTTGGGGGAACTCTGTGCTGAAGCGGACCATCTGCTCCGGGAGCCCCACGGTACTGACTGTAATCCGCCGCGCCCCGACCTGCATGAAATCGTTATGGTTCATCACACGGATTGCGGACGCGAGGTTTTCGTAGTTCAACATCGGTTCGCCCATGCCCATGAAAACGTAGTTCAGGCTACGGTCGCTGTTGGCGTTGTCGCTGTCGCGGATTTCACCACCCTGGCCGCCGCTGACAGGATGGATCGTCTGGACCAGGATTTCTCCGGCGCTCAGGTTCCGTCCAGCGCCCAGCCGGCCGGTGGCGCAGAACGAACAGCCCAGGGCGCAGCCTGTCTGGGTGGAGAGGCAGACAGTGCGATGGCCACGCTGCATCGGGATCACCACGCTTTCGACCACGGAGCCGTCGTCGGCGCGCCAGAGCTGCTTGATCGTGCGGTCGCGGCTGACGGATTTTCCGGCGGTCAGCAGGGGATAAAGCTCATAGGCCGAGGCCAGCCGGGAGCGAAGCTCAATCGGCAGATCGGTCATCAGTGCGAAATCGAGGGTACCGCGTTGAAAAACCTGACGCAGGATTTGTTTACCCCGAAACGGTTTCACTCCCCAGTGGCCCAACTGCTCGGTAAGATGGGCGGCCGCCTTGTTTGCGCCGAGATCGAGTAGCGATACTTTACTTTTATTGCTGTCTTGTTTTTTCATCTTCGTTTCTTTAAGTAGTGAATAATTACTTTGGCCGGGCGAAGGCGAAATCGATGTTTGATCGGGAGCGTTGTGTCTGCCCCGGAAAATCCCCTCTATCAAGAGGGGTGCCCGTATAAGCGGGCGGGGTGTGTGTTGTTGAATGATTCCTTTGCCAGTCGAAGGAGTGCTTCATTGGTCAAGTCAAAAAAAGGCGCACGGACAGTGCGCCCCGATGCCTGCTGTATTCAATGGTCAGTCGTCGTCCTCGATAAAACGCGTCACCCAGCCCACTACCTCGTCAACTTTCACCCTGTGCTGAGCCATCGAGTCGCGCTCGCGGATTGTCACTGTCCCGTCCTCTACAGTCTGGCCATCGGCGGTGATCCCCAGCGGGGTGCCGGCCTCGTCCTGGCGGCGGTAACGGCGGCCGATCGAGCCGCCCTCGTCGTAGAACGACTTATGCACGGGCTTCAGCCGCTCATACACATCCTTGGCCGCGGCAACCATCCCCTCTTTTTTCACCAGCGGGAACACGCCGGCCTTGATCGGGGCCAGCCGCGGAGCCAGTCCCAGCACCACGCGGTCCTCTTCCTCGCGGTAGGCGTCCACCAGGCAAGTCAGCAGCGTGCGGTCGCAACCGGCCGAGGTCTCGATCACGAACGGGACGTAGCGCTCGCTATTTTTCTCGTCGAAATAAGTCAGCGCGTTTTTCTTGCCGCAATACTCGTTATGACGCCGAAGGTCGAAATCCGTGCGGTTGTGCACACCCTCCAGCTCCTGCCAGCCGAACGGGAATTCGTACTCGATATCGTAGGCCGCCCGCGCGTAGTGGGCCAACTCATCGGGGCCGTGCTCGTGCCAGCGAAGTTTATCCGGACTCAGGCCGAGAGCATTGTAATAGGCCATCCGGTCCTCGCGCCAGCTTTCGAACCACTGCTCGTCCGTGCCCGGCTTGACAAAAAACTGCATCTCCATCTGCTCGAACTCGCGGGTGCGGAACACGAAGTTGCCCGGGGTGATCTCGTTGCGGAACGCCTTGCCGATCTGTGCGATCCCGAACGGCACCTTGCGCCGCATGGCGGTCTGCACGTTGGTGAAGTTGACAAATATCCCCTGGGCGGTTTCCGGGCGCAGGAACACCTCGCTGCCATCGTCCTCCACCGGACCCATCTGCGTTTTGAACATCAGGTTGAACTTGCGCGCCTCGGTCAGCGTGTCCTTGCCGCAGTTGGGGCAGGCGCTGGTGTCTATCTGATCGGCGCGGAAGCGCTGCTTGCAGTTCTTGCAGTCCACCAGCGGGTCGGTGAATCCCTCCACGTGGCCGCTGGCCTCCCAGACCCTGGGGTGCATCAGGATACTGGCGTCCAGCCCGTCCACGTCGTCGCGGCGGCGGGTCATCCACCACCACCAGAAATCTTTCACGTTACGCTTGAGCTCCGAGCCCAGCGGCCCATAGTCGTAACAGGAATTGAGTCCGCCGTAGATTTCACTGCTCTGGAATATGTATCCCCGCCGTTTGCACAGGCTTACCAGTTTGTCCATTGTTGTTTCGCTCTTCTTGGCCGCCATCGGGTCGCGCTCCTTGCTACCTTGACTTTATTCGATTGATTTCGAGTCTCGCAAAGAGCACAAATCTAACCGAGGACATGCGATAAGTCAACGGGAATTAAGGGGTTGCACGATTCGTGCGCGCACTGTCAAATCCGGCGCCGCCTGCTAATAAAAAACTCACGGGCGGAAGTGTGGGTTAGACTTTGACATACATGCTCAATCATGCTATTTTTGCGATGCTTTTCCACCCACACATCACCGGCGTTACCCTGGGAGTCGGGAGAGACGGGTTTGGGGGCTGGTGGAACCATTGTCGTAACAGTTTACCCTATTAAAGCGTGTTGAAAAATAACGAAAGTATGGGCGTTCGGTTGTCAAGGGCCGTTCCTCATAATGCCCGCCGAAATATGGCGAAAGCAATGTAACTGCTTGGAATAACATAAATAGCAGAATCAATGAAAGGAACGGCTTGGCTTGCCCTTGACAACCAACCGAGTAAAATATTTTATCTGAGGGCGTTGAGAGTTTTTTTCTGGGCGCCCCTATTATACAACGGAGCAATGATGACTCCCCGCGAGTTTCCCGCGCGCCTGACCCAGGCGCAGAAAATACGGGCGCAGAGGCGGTTCCTCGCTTTCGCGTCGATAAACGCGCTCTCCTACGCCGCGCTGGCGGAGAGTGTGCTGGTCCTGTTCGCCCTTCAGCTCGGCGCGCGCGACTGGCATATCGGTCTGCTGACCAGCTACGTCTACCTCACGCTCGTGTTCGTGCTGGTGGGCAAACTGATAGTCTCCCGGCTGGGCGCGGCGCGTACGTACAGCTACTGCTGGGGCACCCGCAACATTGTGGCCGGCACTTTTCTGCTGGCCCCCTGGCTCTATACCAACGTGTCGCCGGCGGTGGGACTGGTCTGGTTGATGGTGGCCGCGCTGGTGTTTTTCATCTTCCGCGCCATGGGCCTCTCGGCGGAGAACGTGCTGATCAACGATATTACCGGTGACGAGGACCGCGGCCGCTTTCTGGCCCGCTGGCAGGGGTTCGCCTATATCGGAATGGTGGGCATGCTGATGGCGGTCAGTTTCTGGCTGGGCGAGGACCCGGACTTCAGCCGTTTCCAGTGGGTGATCGGTCTGGGCTGCGTGCTGGGAATCGGTGCCAGCGCGTTCATGTTCGGCATGCCGGAGAGCGAGGCCCCCAGCCGCTCCAGCCGCGAACCGCTGGTCAACACGCTGCAGGTACTTTATGGAAAGCGAAAGCTCAAGCGCCTGATGGTGGCGTTTGCCGCGGTCTACGCGGCGATCCAGTTGCTGGTGCCGTTCCAGGTGCTGGCGGTCAAGAGCGGCTACGGGATCGGCGACAGCACCACGTTGATTTTCGTGGTGCTGCAGATGCTGGGGATGGTGGCCGGGAGCTGGCCCGTGTCGCTGATGATCGACCGCACGGGGCCACGCCCGATCCTGATAATCAACGTGCTGGGCATGGCGCTGCTGGCCGCGCTCTGGGCCATCTCGCCCGACAGCGTCCTGATGGTCTACTCCGGCGGCCTGTTTTTCCTGGCGGGCTGGTTCCTGGTGGGAGTGTTTATCGCCATGGGCCACTACTTCCAGAACGTCATCCCCCGGGGCAGCATCCTGAACATGAACATGCTCTCGCTGGTGGTGGCGGGTACCTCGGCCGGGCTGGCCGGTACCGTGCTCGGCGGCGGGCTGCTGGAACTGCTGCGTGAGTTCGGACTGGGCGGCATGGAAGTCTACCGGGTCTATTTTATCGCCGTGGTGGCCGTGTTCGGCGTGGCCGTTGTGGCGGTGGTCCGCCTGCAGCCGCTCGCGGAGCGCAAGGTGCGCGAGGTGATGGGCATGATGTTCTCCGTGCGGGACTGGCGCGCGCTGGTAAACCTTCAGCGCCTCTCCGGAGTGCCGGAGCACGAGCAAAGCCTGGAACTGATCGACGAGCTGGGCACGCTGGGCAGTGAGCTTGGCGAGCAGGCGCTGGTGGAATACCTCGATAGCCCGCTGATAACCGTGCGCACCGCCGCGCTGGAGGCTCTGGACAGGATCGAGTTCGGCGACTCCACGGCGTTCCGCTTGATTGAGGAGTTGAAGGACGGCGAGTTCTCCACCGCGTTCATGGCCGCCGAGATCCTGGGCCGTCACCGGGTGGAAGTGGCCACCAGCGCGCTGCGCGAGGCGCTGTTTTCGAACGATTTCTTCCTGGAGGGCAAGGCGATGGTGGCCCTGGCCCAGCTTGAGGATTCCCCCAGCTATAACAGGATACTCGAGATATTCGCCACCACGTTCAACCCCCGGCTGATTATCCACGGGGCCAGGGCGATTTATTTTATTGGTGAGCCGGCCAACGTGCCGCTGCTGCTGAAAAAACTCGACCCCGCCTCGATCCCCGCCGAGCACGACCAGATCATGGGCGCGGCCATGGGCCTGCTGGGCTGGGGCGGGAAGTTTTTTCGGCTGATGACGCTCTACAACCGGGGCGCCATGCAGGGGGTGGACATGCTGGCCGACGACGTGGAAAAGATTTTTGCAGCACGCGCAGCGGAAGTAGATGCCGCCACCCGTGCCACTGTAAAAATATCGCTGGACGAGGCGGCTGTGCAACACCTCTCCGGCGAACCGGTGGCCCTGCTGGCCCTGCTGCGCCTGGCCGTGGGCAAGGGCGAACACGGTAAACTGGTAAAAACCCTGCTGGAGGACGACGCCGCCGCGCGGATAAAAAACGCCAGCGGCCGCCTGCGGTTCAGCCTAACGATGCTGGGGGCTTATCTGGTGGTGGGGTGAGGGGGGGGGTACCATTAAGCGGTCCACTCCATGTGATCGTTGACCTTGATGCATTGAGCACAATTTGTAAAAATATTTTGAGATATGGGGCGGATTGCATGTGGATTGTGTAAGACTAAACAATAATGATCTATAAAAATACTAGATTGAGTGGTATTGTAAAATTCCTCTAAAACCACTACAGCACCAACCCTTGTGTATCTTGGTGATTTGTCCGGTTTGAAAAAGTTTCCTTTGTATGTTGCATTTCTCAGAAAACTACCTGTTGGCCGTGTTGCTATTCTCGATGGTTCTATCGGTTTCATAGTTTTAATATCCATCAATAATGCGATTCCCTCTTCCACATAGAATGCCTGTATAAGTGGATCTCGAAAATGAAATAATATTGTAGGATATTTCGGTACCAAGAAGAGTATATTATTGCATTCTTTTGCAAACTGCTCGTTAGCATTTTTGAGACATTTGTTCATTTTTTTTGAATCTTCAGTTAAGTGTAGTTCAGCATCTTCTTCCCAGAAAGGTGCCTTAACTTCAACATTAAATTGCTCACCATTATACTGAACTAATAAATCCAGCATTTTCCCACCTCTGCCCTTAGGTTTTGTTTCAACTTGAAGCCTTAATTTGCTCGCTAAGTACCAACAAGATAAGCATTCTGCAACAGCTGAGTAAAAATGAGCTCCATCTTTTCCTCGTAGTTTGGCAATCAAATCATTTCCTTCTTTTCCATCTAATAAACCGATTGCTTGTGCGGCTGAAAAATATGTTTCCCATGCAGCTTTTTTTGCCTTGAGATATTGAAGCCTTGTAACACTTAAATCATCGGGTGGAGGGGGATCGCTTGCTTCTAATACATCAATTCGAAAGTTCAGGTGATCAGTCATATTCTTAGTTGATTTCAGTTGTTCTAAAACATGCGGTGTAAAGATATGCCGCATAATGCGTTCTGAGGTGCTCATTGTAATATTCCTTAACTCATATCAGTGGGATTCTGGTATGCAATTGTTAAATATCCGACCGTTCCGTCAACTCTACACGCACAATCATACCGCTTCCCTTTTATGTGCCTCTAGTCCGGCCACTACACAATCTCCTGGTTACCCCTCCCTCACTCCCCCATCACCTTCCCCAACCTCTCCAGGAACCCCGCCCGCACCTCTTCCCACATTTCGTTGTGGCCCCGGCCCGTGCGCAGGGCAATCAGGTTCTGCGAGGGGATAATATACGCCCAGTTAAGACCGCTGCCCGCAATCCGGAACATATCCTTGGGAAACTGTTCTCCAAAAAATCCGTCCGCGTTGCTTTTCATGTTCGGATATATTGCCGTTTCCCGGAACGAGCGCAAAAACTCAGCCGGTGCAAGCTGCCGCTCTGCCCAGCGGCCGTCGCCCAGCAGAAAGTAGGCAAACCGGGCGTAGTCACGGGGGGTAACCCGCAGCCCCCCGGCGCTGAACCAGCGGATATCCGCTTCCGGCTCCGGTGGCCCGTGGAAATCCAGCCCGGAAAAGCCAAGCGGGCGGCAGAGCCGCTCCCACAAAAAGCGCCATGCGGGCGTGCCGTAAACATTGGCCAGCACCAGCCCGATATGCGCGAACCCCACCGAGCTGTAGCTGGCATCGACCATGCCCCACTCATCGGTGCCCGCCCACTGCTGCGGGTGTCCGGGGTCGAACGCCAGCTTGCCGGTAACAGGCCAGGCCTCGTCGTGGCCGGTCACCCAGTCGGGGAACCAGGTCCACTGGTTGCGGCCCTGCTCGTAGCTGCCGCCCTCGGCGTTGCGCTCGGGGGCCAGGCCGGAGGTGTGACGGAAAATCATCTCGAACGTGATCTGCTCCTTGCGCTGGTCGGAGAGCGGGAACCCCTGTGCCAGCCAGCGGGGATCGTGGACATGGCTGTTCCTGTCGATCTCGAACGGGATTTTCCCTGTGCGGACGTCGTCGAGCATCATCCCAAAACAGGCGATGGCAAAACTCTTGCCGTTGGAGGAGATGTAGGTGCGGAAGTCCCTGGCCGCCGGGGTGTTGTACCACTCGCCGACAATCCAGCCGTCCTTGATCACAATCGTGCCCGTGTGCGAGGCGTAGGGTTGCCAGTCGCTGGCGGGCACGTCCAGGTTGAAGCGGCCGAACTCCTCCAGCGCTTCCGGGTCCAGCCCCAGCGAGCGCACGAACTCCGGATCGGTGTTGGTCCGCCAGCCGCCCTCGCGCTCAGGCGGCGGGAAGTATTTTGCCGGGGCCCTGTTTTCAGCTACATCGGGCATTGGTGTCGATTGGGCGCAGGTGAGCGTGAGTATCATGGTAAGAATCAGCATGCAGGTAAAAAAAGCCGGGCGCATGGGAGTCTCCGGGGGAAGGTGTACTAAACGTTTAGTAAAATAATTAATATAGCGCTAGCAATGGTGGGGCTGTCCGGCTGCCGGGGCGGGGGATGTATCAACGGCCCGAAAGCGGCAGAGTTTATTTCCTCCGCTTCCGCGCCACGATTATCCGCACGATAATGACCCCAACCGAACTGCCGGCCATTGCCAGGGCGAACATCAGCAGGTGGTAGTTGTTCAGCTTCTCGCCCAGCACCCAAGCCACCGAGGCCAGCGAGAAAGCGGCAACGTAGCGCAGCCAGCCGCCCCGCCGGGGGGCCGACGGCTCCGGCTGCTCGCCGGAGCCGAAAATCTCGGCGTGCATCTTCTCGGCCTTTTCCTGAAGGTCCGGCCGATCCGGCGCTGTGCTGCGTGGGCGCCGTCTGTTGCTATAGCGGTTCATTGTCTCACGCTCTTACCGGATGCGGCGGTGTGCGGCCCTCAAGCACCGCGCTCAGGTTTTCCGCGGCGATCTCTGCCATTTTCCGCCTGGTGGCGTGGCTGCCGCTGCCGATATGGGGCAGCAGCACGGTATTGTCCAGTTCCGTAAGGCCGGGAGTCAGTTTTGGCTCGTCGTAATACACATCGAAACCGGCCCCGGATATTTTACCGTTGCGAAGGGCCCGTACAAGAGCGGCTTCGTCTACCACCGGCCCGCGGGCCGTGTTGATCAGAGACGCCGTGGGCTTCATCAGGGCGATCCGGCGCTCGTCGATCAGGTGTTTTGTTTCCGGCGTGAGCGGGGTATGCAAACTGATATAGTCAGCCCGGCTCATCAGCTCGTCCAGCTCCACCCGGCGCGCGCCGAGTTCCTGCTCGGCTTGCCGATTGGCCGTGCGGCTGTGGTAGATTATCTCCATGGCGAATCCCGGCGCCCGTCGGGCAGTAGCCCGCCCGATCCGTCCCATGCCCACTATGCCCAACGTTGCGCCGTACACGTCCCGGCCCAGCAGCAGCTCCGGCGCCCAGCCGTTGAAGCGGCCCGCGCGGACAAGCCGGTCGGCCTCGGCGATTCTCCGGCCACAGGCCATGATCAGCGCCCAGGCAATATCGGCGGTGGCCTCGGTGAGCACTCCGGGCGTATTGGTCACTGTTACTCCACGGCCGGCGGCGGCTTCCAGGTCGATATTATTGTAGCCGACCGCGTAGTTACTGACAACTTTCAGTTCCGGATGGCTTTCCAGAAACTCCCTGTCCACCCGGTCGCTGAGCATGGTGATCGTCCCGGCCGCGCCGTGGCACAGCTCGCTGAGCTCGTCGTAGCTCAGGCTGCGCTCATGGGGGCTGACAGTTACCGCGAATTTATCCCGCAGCTTGTCGATTGCCTGGCCGGGAAGGCGGCGGGTAACGACAACTTTATCCATCCGTTTCTCCTCGGTTTTTCACATCTCTTTTTCATAGAGGGCCGTTGAACGGTCTTGTTGTGCGGTCCCTCTAGGCCTTGGCCCAGGCACGGCGGAACATTCTCAGGGCGGCGGCAATCACGGTTTCGCTTTTCTCGGCGGGCGAGGGTTGGACCTCGAACGACACCATCGGCGGGTGCTTGCGGTTAAGGAAGCCGGCATTTTTCAGCGCATTGATAAAGTCCCGCGTCTGGTCGATCCGGTTTGCTCCGGCCCGTGTGCCGAACCCCGGATGCTGGTCGCCGTAGAGCGAATGGGCTTTGTCCAGCACGGCGTTGCCCAGATGGGCGGATGCCAGGTAGTCCTGCACCGGGCCGATCGCCTGGTCGGGAGTTTCGTCCAGCAGGGGCAGGTGGCTCAGGTCGACGGACAGGCCGAAATTCCCGGCGCCGCGGGCATAGATCAGCTCACACAGGTGAGCGGCTGTATCAGCGGGACCCACCAGGGCTTTCTTGTCAATCTCCCGGTCGAACACCTCGAGGATTATTCCCGGTCCCTGCCGTGCTTCGCTGTAAGCGCACAATTCGGCGATCAGGTCGGCGGTGCGCTCCAGATTACCGGAACGATTGCCCGGGCCGGGGTCGGGGCCGCTGAGCAGCGACACGCTTTCCGCGCCCAGCGCCATGGCCTGGTCCACGTGACGGGTAAACACGTCCAGCGTGCGTTCGCGTCCGGCCTTGTCAGCCGAGCCGGGATCGAGCCCGGCGGCCAGGATCGCGGGTTGGGCGGCCAGGCCCAGATCCAGCATCGAGGACTCCAGCAGGGCCTTGAGCGGCTCCAGCAGGCGCTCGTCCTCCACCAGCTTCAACTCGATACAGCGAAAATCCGGCATTCGGGCGATCTGCTCCACAGTGGCCAGCAGGCTCGCCTCGTCATGCGCTACCTGCGGAAACGCCATGAAATGTACGATTCCCAGGCGGCAGTACAGTTCCACGGGTTCAATCATAGTTGGCTGATCTCCTGCTCAAAATGACCCGCGCTCCTTTTGCCACTCCCATCGTTTTTTTGCTGTCCATGTCCGTTACCAGTTCGCCGTCACGTCCGCGCATGAATCGCGCAGCGCCCGGACCTGCCCGGCGTAGTCCCCGCTCCTGAAAATGAACGTCCCGGCCACCATCGTGTCCGCGCCTGCCGCGGCCGCCGCCGGTGCGGTTTCGGTGTTGATCCCCCCGTCGATCTGGATCAGCGGGTTCAGGCCGCGCCGGACGCAGTGACGTTTGAACGCGCGGACCTTGTCCAGCACGTCGGGGATGAACCGCTGGCCGCCATAGCCCGGATAAACGCTCATGAACAGCACCAGCTCCACCCTGTCCGCCAGCTCCAGCATCCCGTCAACGGGCGTGTTGGGGTTGACAGTCACCCCGGCCTGCACGCCGCGCCCATGCAGGTAATCGATCAGGGCCGCCGGGTCCGGCGAGACCTCGAGATGGAAATTGACCAGCGAGCAGCAGGCATCGATATACTCGTCCACGTGACGCTCGGGCTGGACTATCATCAGGTGGGCGTCGAACGGCAGGCTGCACATGGCCGTGTAACGGCGGATCGTCTCGATCTCGAACGTTACAGGTTTTACAAACCGTCCGTCCATGATATCAAGATGGATGGCTTCCACACCGGCGGCCAGTACGCGGTCGAACTCCGCCTGCATCTGCTCGTGGTCCGCGTTGAGAATGGATGGATGGATGCGAATTTTCATTTTGCCACCTGCGATAACGTTTAGCTTTTTAGCTGAATTCCCAGATCAACCCGTTACCAGCCCGCCCGAATTCGTCTTCCGGCCACCACTCAAGAGCCAGTCCCCGCTGCGGTAGCGTTCCTCGGCCAGGATTTCCGCCAGGCGAAGTTCATCCTGCTCCGGGACGTCCTCAAGCAGCTCCACGTCGAAAAAGCGGGCAAACCCGCTACGGAAACAGGCGGCGGTTTCCTCGTAGCTCACTTCTCTGGCCAGTATCTCGCCCAGTGAGGTCACGGCCAGACGCAGTTTTTTTGCCAGTTCCACCCGCCGTGCTTTATCCGTAAGACCGGGTTTAAGCTCGGCGAGCACCTGCTGAGAGTTGACCAGCAGCAGCGAACCCTGCTGAAGAAACGCCGCGCCGCCGGGCAGTCTGAGCTGTGCGCTGCCCACCAGCTTGCGCCCCCCGGCAGCCACCTCGTGACGGGACACGCTGGTGAAACAGGGATTGCGCATGCCCGCCGCGCCACGAGGGGAGGAGGAAGCACGGCCACCCTCCGGGCTGTCTGTCAGCGCACCCAGCAGGGCCAGCGACTCGCGGATCGCTCCGGCCACCGCCGCCGAGGTGCTCGACACGGAGCGGCCCAGGCGGTCCGTGTCTCCGGGGGCGGCCAGGCTGTAGGTCAGCTCGGTGTGGTGATACACGCCACGTCCGCCGGTGGGCCTGCGTACGACGTCGATCCCGCGCCCGCGGCAGAGATCGAGGTCCAGCTCGCGTGCTAATTTCTGATGGTAGCCAATGCTGACCGAGGGTCTGCTCCAGCGGTAGACCCTCAGCACGGGCGGACTTTTCCCGGCGGCCACCCGGCCCAGCAGCACCTCATCGAGCGCCATGTTGAACGCGGCGTCGGCTGGGCCGCTGTCGATAAAACGCCATTGATTCATGATAATTCACAAGCGTATTGAAAAATAGCGACAGTATGGGCATTGGGTTGTAAAGGGCCGTCCGGCGATTATGCCCGCCAAAAGCAAACGCCGGGCAATGTTTTTTTACAGTGTAACAGTTTGGAATAACATAAAGAGCGGCACTGCAAAAAAACCGGCGCTGGTGTCCGCCGGCCTAGTCCCCGGCAAGCGCCACCCGGCAGCAGACGTTCAGCTCGCGCGCGGCCTTGCCCTCGTTCATCCGTCCCACGGGCGTGGTGAGCGGCGCTGAGGTTACTTTTTGCGGGTCCTGTTCGGCCTCGGCGGCAATCGCGATCATCGCCTCGCAAAACTCGTCGAGGGCCTGCAGGCTTTCGGTCTCTGTCGGCTCGATCATCAGCGCCTCGTGAACGATCAGCGGGAAATAGATCGTCGGCGCGTGGAACCCGTAGTCCAGCAGCCGCTTGGCAATGTCGAGCGTGCGCACTCCGAGGGCCTTCTGACGGTCTCCGCTGAAGACGCATTCGTGCAGACAGTCACCATCATAGGGTAGCTCGTAGACGCCGCTCAGGCGATGGCGAATGTAGTTGGCGTTGAGCACGGCCAGCTCGGAAACGCGCTTGAGGCCCTCGGCTCCGTGCATGCGGATGTAGAGCCAGGCCCGGACGAGCACGCCGAAATTTCCCAAAAAGCCGTGCAGGCGGCCGATAGCGTCCGGGCGCTTGTAATCAAGGAAGTAACTGCCATCCTCGCCTCGCTCCACTGTGGGCGCGGGCAGGAACGGCTCCAGTTTTTCGCCCACTCCCACCGGCCCGGCCCCCGGTCCGCCGCCGCCGTGGGGTGTGCTGAAAGTCTTGTGGAGGTTGAAATGCATCACGTCCACACCCAGGTCTCCCGGCCTGGCGCGCCCTAACAGGGCGTTGAGATTGGCCCCGTCCATGTAGAGCAGCGCCCCCGCCTCGTGGAGCATCCGCGCGGCTTTGGGCAGGTCCTTTTCGAACATGCCCAGTGTACTGGGATTGGTCACCATCATCGCCGCCACGTCCTCGTCCACCAGCTTCCCCAGGCGCTCCAGATCCAGCAGGCCGTCCTCACCGGACTTGAGCACAACCGGCTCGAAGCCGGCGATAGCCAGGCTGGCCGGGTTGGTGCCGTGGGCGTTGTCGGGGATAATCACCTTGCCGCGGGGATTGCCCTGTTGCTGGTGGTAAGCCCGGACCATCAGCATCCCGGCCAGCTCTCCCTGCGCGCCGGCGGCGGGCTGGAGCGATACGCGCGTCATGCCGCTGATCTGCTCGAGGTCCCCGGCCAACTGGTGCATCAGACCCAGCGCTCCCTGCACCGCCTGCTCGGGGGCGTGGGGATGCAGCAGGCCGAACCCGGGCCAGCGGGCGACAGCCTCGTTGATCTTGGGGTTGTGCTTCATCGTGCAGGAACCCAGCGGGTAGAGTCCCTTATCCACGTGGTAATTGAGCGTGGAGAGTTGCACGAAATGCCTGATCACGTCGATCTCGGCCAGTTCGGGCAACTCGGGTTGCCTCCGGCGAAGCGCCCAATCGGGCAGCAGTTGGTCAACAGGTTGTTCAGGCACATCGCAAGCGGGCAGGCTGACTCCCGTGCGGCCGGGCCTGCTGAGGTCATAGATTGTCTTTTCCGCCATCCCCTTCTCTCTCTTCCTCTCTCTTTTTTAGCGGTAACTCAGATTTCCAGCGAGCCGCCCGGCGGTACCACAACCACCTTGGCCCCGGTCCGGCTCTCAACGTCCTGTTTGAACTTGTCCGCGTCCTGGGCGATCAACTCCCAGGTGTTGTAGTGCATCGGCACGACCGTTTTCGGCTGGAGCATCCTCACCGCTTCGAGGGCGTCGCCGGGGCCCATCGTAAAGTTGTCCCCGATCGGCAGCATGGCCACGTCAATGTCGTTCATCCTGCCGATCAACTCGAACTCCACAGTGAGGCAGGTATCGCCGGGATGGAAAACCGTTTTCCCGTCGAAATAGAACAGGAAGCCGCAGGGCCAGCAGACCACGGGCGCGCCCTCGATCCCGCCGCCGTGGAAGGCGGGGGTCAGCTTGACCGCGCCGAACTCGAACCGGCGGTAGCCGCCGATATGCATCGGGTGGTTCTGGACGTCCTGGCTGTCGAGGTAGCCGGCCAGCTCGTAGGTGGTAACCACCAGCGCACCGCAGCGGCGGGCGATCGGGATCGTATCGCCGATATGGTCGCCGTGGCCGTGAGTGAGCAGGATCGCGTCGCACTCGATTGCCTCCGGGTCCACATCGGTCAGCGGGTTGCCCGAGATGAACGGGTCGATCAGCACCTTGTGGCTGCCGGTGTCGATAGAAAAAGCCGAGTGTCCGTAGTAGGTAAGGCTGGCCATCGGTTCGCTCCCTTGTTTCCCGGTTCGGATTTGCCCGCCGCGCACAGGGGCGGTGGCCCGCCGCGCGGGAGGGGGAACGTGCATGGGGTCAATATAAAGAATAGGGCGGGGCGGGACAAGGGGAGGAGTCAGAGGGTCAGTCCGGGGGCTGGCCGAACAACCTGCAAAAATTATCCGTTGTGCAGCGGGAAATTTCCTCCACCGTTTCACCCCGTAGCTCCGCCACAACCTGTGCTGTGTGGACCAGCAGCGAGGGCTCGTTGCGCTTGCCGCGCTTCGGTACCGGGGCCAGGTAAGGGCAGTCGGTCTCAAGCAGCAGGCGGCTGGCGGGGATAGCGCGCACGATATCAGCTCCTTTGTAATTCTTGAACGTCACCATCCCGCCGACACTGAAATAGCAGTCGAGCTCGATCAGCGCGGCCAGTTCGCTCTCGTTGCCGCTGTAACAGTGCACCTGCCAGGTTTTTTTATCGTGGGCGTAACCGCGGAGTATGGCTATCAGTTCGCCGTAGGCCTCGCGGCAGTGGATCACCAGCGGCAGGGCGTTGCGCGCTGCCAGCTCGATGTGCGCCTCCAGGCTTTCGATCTGTATGCTCAGGGGACTGTGGTTGTAGTAACGGTCCAGCCCCGTCTCACCGATAGCCACCACCCGCCGGTCGGCGGCGAGGTTGTCGAAAAAATCGATCAGGCCGGTGCTGTAGTCTTTGGCGTCGTGGGGATGCAGGCCCGCCGTGGCGCTGATTTCCGGGTGGGCGGCGGCGTTTTCCAGTGCGGCCACCGAGGTTTTTTTGTCGATTCCCACGTCGATAATCCGCGCCACGCCGGAAGCCGCGGCGCGCTGGAGCACCTGGTCCAGATCAATCTCGTACTGCTTATCGGTCAGGTGGGCGTGGGAGTCGCAGAAGGTGAGGTTCATGCAATTGTCTCAGGTAGTGTCGATAAGGTTAGTTTAAAAAACATCGGACGCTGTATGCGCTACCCCTGTCGTCAGAGGAAAAATACGATAGCTATAGACCTGTGAAAAATTTAACGACTAACTCGTTATGAGGAAGTTTTTTAACACTCATTTTAGTGTATCAAAAGAACATCTGGGCCTTTTTGTCTCTACTAAGCATTACAGAATAGTATTACAGATACGCTCCTCGATAAAAAGTTTTGGAAAAAGAGAGGGGGAGTGTGAGGGGGAGAGAAAAGAACCTTTTTTAAAAGGTTTTGTCTCTCCCCCTCACTATTCTTTTAATTTTTTGATTAAGAACTTATCCGTAAATAACGCCAGTTTTTCTGAAAGCGATAATAGCTGCGGCCATGTGCAGCAATGCCACATAGGTTTCGGTGAGTTTCTCG
>JAJRTS010000081.1 GCA_024278175.1 Gemmatimonadales bacterium
CACCATTTCCTGGCCGTTGAGCCTGGTCAGAGCAATCAATTTTGCGCTCCCCGTGCGGCCCGCAACGAATACGGGCCCTTAATTACATTAATCGACAGCAGATGGCCGATCCATAAATAATTCAGCGCGGGGTTGAGATTATACCCTCTCACGGCGCCGGATCGCCCGGTCAACCTTGTTTTGGCAATTTTTGTACCAACTTCGGCCACAGGGCTTCAGCGCATCGATTGCCAGACCCGCCGCCAGCCACAACCACGCCACCTCAAACCTAACACAATGACACGCAATAAGTTAATCTTAAGTTAAATATACTTACATCCCATACGCCGCGCAAGCTACCGGTTAGCTCAGCGTTGCGACCCGCGCGGCGTGGGAGGACTCTTTTGCCGCCCGGGCGTGATCAAACGACGAGAGGGCCCGCTTTTTCAGCCAGGCCCCCTCTGGTGACTAACTACGTCTGCTAATTACCTGGCCAGGTTGACCACTTCCTGCAGCAGCGTATCCGTGGAAGTGATTATCCGGGCATTGGCCTGGAACCCGCGCTGAGTGGTGATAATATCGGCGAACTCCTTAGCCAGATCCACGTTGGAGCTTTCCAGGAAGCCACTGGAGATGCTGCCCTGGATGTTCGTGCCGGCTTCACCGATCACAGCCACGCCTGAGTTGGCGGACTCGAGAAAGTTGTTGTTGCCGTCTTTGATCAAACCGCCGGCGTTATTTAAGCTGGCCAGTACCAGCTTGCCCAGGGTCTTGGTCACACCATTGCTGAACACGCCGGTGAACAGACCGGTATCGTCTACCTCCAGGCTATCGAGCTTACCGGCGGCGAATCCGTCCTGGCTGGAAATGATCGCAGTGGAGGGGCCGCGGAACTGGGTCAGGCCGTCGAAACCGCCGATCGTGCCCATGTCCAGCACAACCTCCATCCGGTCGGCGCCGTTGTTGGGATCGAAACCGAACGTGGAGCTGCGGTCGCGGACCGTGAAGCCCTGCAGGCTACCGTCCGGGTTGAACGTCACCGTACCCTCGTTACCGGTCAGCGAGGTTTCGTTGCCGGTCAGACGGATCGACCAGTCCCACTGGCCGGGCACGTCGGTTGTGATCGCGTTGCTGCCGGTCTGCAGCACACGGAAATCCTCGGCCAGGGCAAACGGGAACTGCGGCAGCGTGGCCGGCGGATTATCCGGGTTGGTTACAAAGTCGATATTGATCGAGGTCAGCGACGCCCCGTTAGTGTCATCGGTCATAATAATCTGGCCGTTGCTGTTGACCGAGGCCGTGGTCCCGCTGCCGTCACCGCCCTGCAGCCGGGAGTCGAACAGGGTATTGATCTCATCGAGCAGCTTCTGGACCTTGGTAGGATCCGTACCACCCTCGATCACCAGGCTGCGACTGAGAGGCACGCCCCTGGGGTTGGTGCCCGTGATGCGGATAATATCGCCGACCCGGGGCTGGAAATCTCCCTTGATCGGGTTCTCCGGATTGGTGTTGTTGATACTCCAGAGGTCGGTAATCTTGGATTCGACCAACGAAGAATCCACTGCCTGCAGGTCGTTGGGTCCGGCGGTCGCGTCCTGGCTGGCGATCATCAGCGGATCGGACGTGCTGATCAGCTTTTGATCCTGGGCCGGCAGCTCCTGGGTGGACTTGCTGTAGGTGACGATCATGTTGTGGGTTTCACCGAACGAGTCGAACACGGAGATCGAGGCGATATGGCTGCCCGCGTCCCGGCCTTCCTGGGTCAGCGTGAAAGCGGAGAGCGCAATCGAACTGGTCGCGTTGCCGTTGACGCTGATGTTGTTGAAGTTATCCTCGTTGCCCGGTATCCCGTCGAGCAACAGCTCGTTGGCGTCATCGAAACCGAGAGCGTCAAAAATATCCACGCCGCCCGAAGGCAACGGCTGGGTACCGCGCAGGAGCTGAAGTTCCGCCGCCGGACGGGTCGTGGTGAACCCGACCGCCGCCGCTCCCTGGCTGAAATCGACAAAGGCCTGGACCTCACCGCTGAGATTGGAGTTGGCGTTAATCGCCGCGTTCAGGCCGGCCACCAGGTCCTCGACATCGGCGTAGACCCGGGGCGCGAGGCTGACTACCTGGGGAGCACCGTCGTTGAGCTTGAGGCGGAACTGGTTGGTTGATTTCAGGGTATTGAGGTTCAATCCTCCCTCGCCCACGCCATCACCCTGCACTCCGGCGGTAAATCCGAGGTCCGTAACGGTTGTCTGATCGCCGTTGGGCACGGAGTCGAGCTTGACGAAATCCGAGGGACTGCTGGTACGGAAGCGAATCTGGTTGTCGGTGGTGACAATGGCCTGGACCGTACCGGCAAGCTCGAGATCGTTGTTGATCCCTAGATTGATCGCGTTCGCCAACTCGTTGATATCATCGTAGATCCCATCGCCGTTGGTGTCCTGGGCGATCGTGATCACGTTGTCGCGGCCATTATCCACTCCGCCGACCGCAATCACCATCTGGCGCGAGAACTGGGCTCCCTGGGCATCGCTGGTAAACTGGAACGAACCGACGCCGGTAGCGGCGTCGAACACGTTTATTGTCTGGCCGGTGAGTTGGGCCGAGGCCTCCGGCAGAAACTTATCCTGGACCGCGTTGCCCAGCACGCTCGCGTCATGGGCGTCCTCGTCGAACGAGAGGCTGATCGAGGTCTGGCTCGCGCCCGCCGACTCGTCGACCAGGATAATCTGGCCGTTGGAATCGATAGAGCCGGTGGTGCCCTTGAACGCGTTATTGATCACGTTGACCAGAGCTCCCAGAGTCGTGCCGTCGCGGGCCACCGAGGTTCCATCGGAAAGCAGCTCCGTACCCAGCCCGTAGCGGAACACACTGCTGACCACCGTGCCGTCCGGATTGGTGCCGCTGATCCTGATCCTGTCGCCTTCGTCAAGCCGGTTAATCGCCTGGGCCAGGTCGTTGATATCGGTAACACCGGTGGCCGGCTCCAGGGTGGAGCGGATAGTGAACGGCGAGCCGATAGTCAGAGTCTGCGACAGAACACCGCTGTCGGCGTCGAGATTATCCTGGAACCCGATACGGGTCGTGAACTTGGCCGGAGTAGTCAGGCCCAGCGGGATCACCAGGTCCTCGATCGGCGACCCGGAAGGGATTACGCCCTTGGTGTTGGCCAGACGGCCCTGGACCACGTAACCGGTACCGTTCTGCACCAGGTTACCCTGCCCGTCGAACTGGAACGAGCCGGCGCGGGTGTAGAGTTTTTTCTGCCCGTCGCGGACAACAAAAAAGCCCTCGCCCTGGATCGCCATGTCGGTTGTGACGCCGGTGGCCTCGGGAGTACCCTGGGTAAAAATATTGTCGATACTGGCGATACCCACGCCCAGGCCGAAAGCGACCGGGTTGACGCCGCCAACCGAACCCTCGATGGGACGGCGGGCATCGGTGATACTCTGCACCAGTAACTCGTTGAAACTCACTCGTCCGGCCTTGAAACCGACCGTGTTGACGTTGGCAATGTTGTTGCCGATTACGCTCAGCCGGATCCCGTTGGCCTGAAGGCCCGATACTCCGGTGGAAAGTGTACTTTGCAGGCTCATTTTACGACCTCCTTGTCGCCTGGCGCCGGAACCTGATCCCTGGTCCGGCCCTGTTTCGGTTTATTGAATCACAGTATTTCTGTTTCTTTTATTTATCCCCGGACAGAAAAATCTCAGTCCTCTGTCTTCGTCGCCGAAACACTGCCCGGCTCGACTACTTCAAGCACATTTTCCAGCGGGACTTCGTTCCCGTCAACCAGCAGGGTAACCTTGTTTTCATTGTAGCGCACACCGGTAACCTTACCGACCATGAACGGGATGACCCCCACGTTGTTGCCCGTGACGTCCGTGGCCGTAATGTCGAAATAATACGACCCACTTGAAAGCTGGTTACCCTCGAAATCCTTACCGTCCCACTCGGCCACTATGCCGCCGGACTGGACGTTCATCAGCTCTAGCGAACGCACGAGCGAACCCTGTGCGTTGTAAATATCAATCAGGGTCTCTTCGGAGGTGTTGTCCTGAGAAAAACGCAAGCTGACCGGATTACCCTGTTCCATGTTGATGATGTTGCCGGTGGCATGAACCTCGCGGCCGATAAACCTGGTGGCCGTGCTGTTGCTCATCTCCTGGTAAAGCTGCGTGTCGTTTGCCAGGCCGACTTCCAGACTTTTATTCATCTGGGTCATTTGTTCAAGACTGGAGTACTGCGCCAGTTGCGCCGCGAATTCCTGGTTACTGGCGGGATTCAGCGGATCCTGGTTCTGTAGCTGAACAACCAGCAACTTGAGGAAATCGTCCTTTTGCAACGACGCCCGATTCTCGACATTATCGGCCCCGGACTGCTGGCTGGCCCAAGCCGGCGTGGTGCTGTTCGTAGTATCTACCTGCATGGTTCCCCGGTCTCCTTTCGCGATATCAAGCAACCCATTCAAGGGTACTGTAGCCGTATTTATTTACTGGAGCTGAAATTCGACCAACAGCCTCCGGCTGGTTACTGCTCCCGGCCGGGTCGCCGCCGGCGCTCCCGCCGGCGTTACCGCTCAGGCCACGGCCGGCTTGATCATACTCTCCGCCGTTACCGGCGCCGGCGTGCTGCTGCTGTTGGCCCTGCTGGTCCTGCCGCACATCGACATTAAACTTCTCGACCCTGATTCCCTGCTCGGCCAACGACTCGCGAAGGCGAGGCAGGTTGCTCTCGATCATCGTGCGCGCCTCGTGAGATTCCACCTGGATCCTGGCATGCATCACATTGTTCTTGTCCACGCTCATCTTCACCCGCAGCATTCCCAGATGCTCTGGCTCCAGTTTCATGGTCAGTTCGCTGGTGGAACCGGCGCGTGTCAGACGGGCCGAGCTGATAATCTTCTCGAACACCTCTTCCCGGCCTGCTGTGTGAACCTGAACCTGCCGCAACTGTTGCTCGCCGCGGGCGGTATCCGGCTGACGGACCCCGGAGGACTCGATACGAAGACCGGCCTGTACCTGGCTCCCGCCCGGTTTGGCGCTATGCTCGGTGCCTTCCGGGCGAACCAGCAGTTCCTCGCCGCCTGATTTTTTACCGGCCAGAGTAACCTCGACCAGGTCGTCCACACCCTTTCCCCGGCAACCACGCGAAGAGCCTGCATGAAATCGTTGCTTTCCCCTGCTTTGGCGGCGGCCTGGCTGTTACCGGTAAAAGCGTTAACGGCTTTGATCGCCTGAGTTTTAGACTGGCCCCGTCGGGCCTTGCGCAGCGAGGACAGGCTGACAGGAACGCTTACCTGCCGGCTCTCGCTTTCCACTGCGGCGCTCGCCGCCAGAGTGGTGGTGCGCTCGGCCTTGGCGCTGCCTGCATCGCTGTCCGCGGCGGGCCGGATATCGGTGCGGCCCGCTTCATTGCGGCGGTTCTCGGTGCGGCCCTCGGACTTATCCTCGGCCGGGGCGGCTTGCCCGGCTTCCGCCACTTGCGGACTCACCGGGTAAGTCGTGGTCTCAGCCCCGGCGGTGGCGGCCTTGGCGGCCGCTGCCTGTACCGTGGCGGGCGGCTGCGCTGTGACGGTTTCAGCCGCCTGCCGCGCCGCGATCGTAGTGCCCTGCGCCTGCGCGCCCTGATCCACCGGTTGGGTAACCGTCGCTTTAGCGCCGGCCGTATCCTTGCCCGTTGTCGCCACTACAGCTTTATCAGCCAGTTCACCAGCCGTTGCAGCCGCACTCTCCAGGGCGGAAAGAATACCGGACGCGCCCTGCGTGGCCACGGGATCGGCCACCGTACCGGCGACTGTATCGTTGACTGTATCGTTGACAAGCTGAACAGTATTCTGAACGCTTGGATCAGCCGGCTGGCCCGCTGAAATATTCGTGGAATTAGCGGAGGCAACCAACCGCTCGGAGGCTGCTTCCGTTTTCAAGGCCTTTCCGGGAACTGCCGCACTGGAAGGCGAAGTCTCCGTCGCGCTTTGCCCCGACGGCAGCGCCTGCAAGGAGATCTCGCCCCGGCTGGCAGCAGCGGGATTCGTCGCCGTTGCACCAGCGTTACCTGCCGGATTAAGCAGGGAACGAAGGCGGCCGGCCAGATCGGCCAGCACCCGTTGTTTTTCACCAGCGGAAAGACTGCTCAACTTGCCGAGTTTACCGATCAGTTCCAGAGTCTGTCCCGCAGCCCGCGTGTCGCCATTTTCCGCCGAGACCGCCGCCTGGCCGGCCAGCAGATTCAGCACGGCAACGCCGCTGCCGGCCGTATCTCCGCCGGCGGCTGACCCGGCCTCATTGATTCCGGTTGTCAGTTTATTGATCAGCTTTTCTATTTCGGCGGTGAGTTTTTCGACCGAGGGCAACGCGCCCCGCTCACTCCGGATGGCTGGTTGCGCGGGACTGATATCAGCACCCGCCGCGCCGACGGCATCGTCCAGCACCGCCGAAGCTGCTTCAGCACTTACGACGGAAACAGCCGTAACGGCCGGAATATCAGTTTCTGTTATGGTTTGTGTATTTTCGCCTGTGACTGATCCCGCGCCGTCATCGGCAGCCGCGTCCCGCCCGCCCCGCGCCGAAACGGCAAGAGCTTTGAGCCTGGTCAGCAGCCCGGCCAGCTCCAGCATTGGAGGGTCGGCTGCCGGGTCCGAAGGCTCTTGCCCGCTGGCCGTGGTAAGGTCAGGAATCAGATTAGTGGTAAGGCCTGGAGCTATATTAATGGTAGCAGCGGGATCGATATTGAGTTGAAAACTTAACGAAGGCGATGAGCCACTCTCGCCTGTCTCGGCGACCATCGACAGGCTGACATCCAGATAACCGACAGACTGCCGCCCGCCGTTTTCCGCACCCAGCATCAGCAGGGCCGGCACGGATGCTCCGTCCTGCCAGCCTCCACCGGCCATCAGGGACTTGAGAGCTTCCTGACGCACCAGCAACATCGCCTGGCCCTCTCCGGCGCCGCCCGAGAGGCCCGCGGGCAACTCGATTCCCGCCGCCTGCAACTGGTCCAGGTTTAACCCGACCACCAGCGGCACCATCGTTCCCTGCTCCCCACCACTCATCAGCCCGGCGAGTTCAGCCGCCAGCGCGGCAAGACTTCCGCTCGCCTGCCCTGAGTTAAGCGCCGCTATCATTTCGGAAGTGATCTGACCGGATTGCAAAGCTGCGAGGATTGATTGATCAGAGGTACTATTTAAGGAAGCGGCGGAGCCATTGGCGCCTGTGGCGAGGCCCGTGCCCGTAGCCGCCGAGAGCAGACTACCCATGACAGCGCTGAAAGAGCTCTGACCCACCGGGGCGGGAGCCGCCGTGGGCGAGGCCGTACCACCGATTCCGGCAGCCGATCCCAGCAGTTGCATTATGGGTATGTTGGCGTTCATTTTCCTCTTTCTTCCCTGAAAAAGGCTTCCATCCCTGGAAATTCCGTCAGTCGATCTATCGGCAAACAGTGTGCCAGCCAACCCGGCGCACCGGCGGCCGCCTGAGGCTTAGCGCTATCTCCTTTATTTCATGTGCCTTAACTTCGACAACCACATTCCCATATGGTAATTTTTTCCGCATATCGTATTTCTTTTTTGGGCATTGATGAGATATAATTGCCGCCCATCTGGGCACAAATTTCTCTCCTCCCCCCACCAACGCCCCCGGAACAACCAACGCTCAAGCGGTGTAGCTTTGCAGTACGGGTTGAGTTTCCGCCGCCGCCACCCTCACTTGACTGCGGGCCTGCGAAACGCTAACTTTCAACTTGTCATAACGATAGACGATCAGTTGCTCTTAGGTAATGATCATGGAGAGATCAGCGTTGGAGATCCGCACCCTCAGTTCCCCCTCATCTCGCGCTTTAGCGGGTTCAATTCTCAGCGCCCCCCTGTTGATGCTGCTGGTGTTGGCGGCGTTTTCTCCGCTGCGGGCCCAGTGGCGGGTCGGCACGATCATGATCGAGGGCAACCAACAGCTCAGTCTCAACGAACTGAGCCGGGCGATGTCCCTGAAACGCGGCAGGCCTTATGCCGAGTGGATGGTCTCCGAGGACCGGGCCAAGCTGATCGCGCTCTACCGCAGTCGTGGTTTTTTGCAGACCGAGGTGGATGAGTTCGAAAAAAATATCGATCTGCAGAACCAGCGCGTGGATGTTAACATCACTATCCGCGAGGGGACCCAGACAATTCTCTCCAGTATCGAAACCGCGGGCAATACCGTGTTCGCCCGCCAGGACCTGCTGAGCATGGTCGATATCCGCACCGGTCGGCCGCTGGATGCGCGCGAGTTGAACCTGCTCAAGCAACGCATCATCAGCCGCTACCATCAGCAGGGATACATCCATGTCGTAGTGCGCGACAGGTTCTATTTCCCCGAGAACGAACGGCTGGCGGAAGTCTATTTCGACATCGACGAAGGCCCCCGTGTCACTGTCGGGAAAATCTCGATCCAGGGCAACCTGCATATCAAGACCAGCGTTGTGCGCCGGGCGCTGGAGATAGCTCCCGGCAAGGTTTACAGCGAAGAGAAAATGCGCCGGAGCAAGGCCAACCTTTACCGGATCGGGGTCCTGAAAGACATCCGCCACGAGCTGGCATTCAGCACGCAGGACAGCTCGGTGGTCGATGTGAGCCTGACCATGGTCGAGGGAGATTTCCGCTCCGTGGGCGTGGGCGGCGGCATCGGTGATGTGGACGGGCTGCGCGGCTGGCTGGAATGGGGCCATTACAACCTGGCGGAGCGCGCTTTCAGCCTGCTGCAACTCACCAGGATCACCTACCAGCCCTTCGAGGACACTCCGGCCTACGAGTACTCCTACTCTTCCTCGCTGACCCTGCGCCAGCCCTATTTCCTCAATTCCAGGATCGAGGCCAGCACCACCGGGCTGTTCGAAAAAGTAAGCTACACTCACCACGACGAGGAAAAGCTGGCCTTGAACGTGATGCTGCGCAATATAGTCACCCTGCGCCGCGAGCTGAGCCTGCTGCTGGAACTCAACCAACGCAATATCTTCAACGTGGACACCTCCACCGCTGACCAGAGTATTGTCGACAACCGGGGCAACAATATTACGAGCCTGATTGCGCCGCTGGCCATGTTCGACTTTCGCGACGACCGATTCAACCCGCGGAAAGGTCTGATGGTGATGATGCGCTCCACTCTGGCCGGCGGACCGCTGCTGCTGGGGTCGATTAATTTCTATCGCTTCAGTTTCGAGGGCTCGTACCTGTACCCGATCCACAGGTTTTCCGGCCGCAACCCGCTGGTAATCGCGGCCAGGGTCAAACTGGGCACTGTCCGCCAGTTCGGCGGCACCCTCAGCGTCCCGCCCACCGAGGCGTTCAATATCGGCGGCGCCAAGAGCCTGCGTGGTTACGGCGAGTTGTCTGTCGGTCCGCTCAACGACCGTAACGTTGCCGGTAACGTGCTGGTGGAGACCAATTTCGAGCTGCGTTTCCCGGTCAGGAACAATTTCGGCGGCGTACTGTTCCTGGATGCGGCCAACGTGTTCGACCAACTCCGTTTCGACAACAGGTTTCACCTGCTGGCCACCGCCGGTGCCGGGCTCAGGTATCGTACGCCTATCGGCCCTCTGCGGATCGATTTTGCTTTCAAGCTGAACAATTTTCTTGCATCCAGGCTGGAGCAGGCCGGTACGCGACTGGAGGAAGAAGCGAACGCCCGGGGCCGGATCCATTTCGGTATCGGCCACGCGTTCTGAACCTGACGGTCCCGGCGCGGCGCGCCCCGGGGGAAAACAAGCAAGGCCATGGAAGAGCAAAACGACAAACATAACGAGCGGCAAGAGCCGGAAAGCGGCGCGGATAGAAAACGTCCCCGCAAAGCCCCGGCTCAGCCGGGTCGCATCCATCGCTGGGTGGGCCGCCCGCTGATCAGGGCAGTGCGCCTGCTCCTGTTGCTGACGGTGGCGGCGGGGGCGATGCTCTACGCGTTCTACCATTTTAACCGCCAGGACGTGTTGATGCTGCTGGGCCACTACGTCAAAAACCAGACCGACCGCCTGTTCGCTGTCGAGGTCACTTTTTCCCGGCTGGAACCTGTCAACCTGGGGCACTTCATTTTCCACGACCTCGAGATCCACGACCCGTTTATCGAAGACAGCCTGTTCCTGGACTGCCGGCGGGTCGAGGTCAAACTCGACCCGCTGACCCTGATCGGCCGGGGCGGAGTGAGGCTCACGGCGGTCGAGCTCCACAAGGGCAGGGTCTGGGTCCATAGCGAACGCGACGGCCAGGGCCCGTCGAATATCGAGCGGCTGTTCAGGAAGGGCAGCGGGGGGAGCGGCGAGGGGATCAGCGTGAGGATCGGCACCGGCTTGCTGCAGGAAATGGACATCCGGCTTGACGATATCGACCCGGGGAAGCGGATAGATAACCGGGTCAACTATCTCCAATGCGCGTTCACCAGGATCGCCGGAGAAAACGTTGTCGAGGTCCGCGGCTCCTCGATCGAAACCAGTTACTGGTCGATGGGCAGCGTGAAAGTGACCGGCATCTTTACTATCATCGGCAAGGTTCTCGGCATCCGCGGCGCCCACCTGATCAAGGGAGCGACAGACCTGAGTGGTGACGGTTACGTGGACTTCGACCGAGACAACTACGACGTCAAAATCTCGCCGGGCAAGCTGGAACTCGGCCACCTTCCCCCACAACTGGGCTTCAGGGAACACCTTGACGGCTCGCTGCGGGTCTCCGCACAAATCCGGGGCACTTTTGACGCCGCCGATATCGAGGCGGATATCGCGATGGAGCGCGGCAACCTGTTCGGCTACGACTGCCGCGACCTGGTGTGCACTCTGCGCTACAACGCCAAAACGCTCTCGTTCAACGGGGTTTCGCTCGGCACCTGGGGCGGGCACGTCCAGGACGCCAGCGTGGCCTTCCGCTTCGGCGGGCGGAACGACGGCTACACTGTCCAAGCAGACGTGCGGGGTCTGGACCTGGCCAGGCTGGGAATTGCGCCGCTCGAAAAGCTGCGGGGCAGGCTCAGTGGACGTTTTACGCTGGAGGGGGCGGGGTACGAGGCGTCGAGCATGACCCTGGGTGGAGAAACGCTCGAGGCCCGGGGCGATTTCGAGGGTTTCCCGATCGACTCGGCGGCGGCGAAGTTCGCTTACGCCGACTCGAAAGTGCGGATCGACCGCCTGGCTTTGTATTCCGGCCAGACCACCGCCAGGGCGATCGGTGACGTGGACGGCCGGGAGTTGTTCCTGTTCGTGGTGGTGGAGCAGTTTCCGATGCAGCGGGCTGAAAAATATGTCGGGCTCGATTCTCTTTCCGGCTCCGGCGCTTTCTCCGGCACGCTCACCGGCGAGTTGAGCGACCCCGAGTTAAAAGGCTCGTTCACGGTAACGGATGGTTCCTACAAAAAACTGCGGTTCGCGGGCCTGGAGGGCGACTGCCGCCTGCAGAACATGCTCGACAGCCTCAGCGGCGAAATCAACATGAATTTCCAAACACTCGAATATGCCGGGCAACACTGGAACAGCATGGAGATTGCCGGCTCCATTCCCGACACGGCCCGCTTCAGTTTCGACCCGCTGATCCTCACGATTGACAGCAGCAAGACGGTTTTCGCCCGGGGCACGTACCACCGGCTCTCTGGGCCGGGGAAGCCAACCGAGGCGCTCCTCAATCTCGACTCGCTGAGTGCGTCGTTTCTCGGACGGGACGCAGTCTCCAACAGCGCCCTGGAGGTATTTTTCGATGGCGACACGATTGAGGTTCCCGCGGCCTCTGTCAGTATGCTCGGTGGACAGGTGCTCGGTTCGGTGCGTTATACCGGCGCCGACTGGGTAGAGGGGGCTGTCGATTTCAGCGGGATAGAGCTGGCCCGGCTGCCTTCAATCCTCGAGAACCAACCCTCGCTGGCCGGCATACTGCACGGCAGCCTGTCGCTTTCCGGAGACCTGGCCAACCCCGTGGCCAGCCTGGATGCGGCGATGGACAGCCTCCAACTGCCGTTCCTGCGGATGAAGCGGGTCGAGACCAGACTCCGCGTTGAAAACAGGCGCCTGTTGCTGGACCGTTTGTCGCTCACGGCCGACAGCACGATCAGCACAATCAGCGGAGAACTGCCGGTCGCAATGTTCGTCCATACCGCCGGGAGCGCCGACTGGGGCGGTGAACCAGTGGCCGTTCACGCCGAACTGGAACGGTTCCCGCTCTCCTCGATCCGCAGCACGATCCTGCCCGTGCGGACCGGCTGGCTGGACGGCGTGGTGGACCTTGGCGGAACCGCGGCCGAGCCTCAACTTGAGGGGGAACTGCGCATCTCGGAGGGCTCGGGCGTTATTTCCCCGATCAACCTTCGCCTGCAACAGGTAAACGGCAGGCTCAGGTTTTCTCCCGGCTCCGTGGTGCTCGACAGCCTGCTCTCGGTCAGCCCGGAGGGAGCGGTTTCCCTAAACGGCAGGATGTCGCTGGCCGGACTGCTGCCGGACAGCCTGCAACTGAACATCAGCGGCCACGACCTGATCCTTCAGCAGTTCAAGTACGTCACCAGCATTCGGGTCAATGCCGACCTGAATATCAGCGGCCCCGTGGCCGCACCTCTGCTCCAGGGCCAGGTGTACGTTGTCCAGGGTGAAATCAACCCGCTGATCGGCTCACCGGTAGCGATCGGCGGCGACAACGAGCACGTGAGCGAGAGCAAGGTGATATTGCCGGTTTTGCCGATCAACTACAACATCCGCTTCACGACCAGCGACGATTTCTGGCTGCGCAACCGGAGTGCCAATATCAAGCTCGGCGCCGATATCCAGGCCACCCAGTTCGACAGCGTACCCCGGATCAACGGCTCGATTAACGCGGTGACAGGCACCTACACACTTTACGGCAGACGGTTCCGGATCCGCTACGGCGTGCTCCGCTTCCAGGGCCAACCGGAGTTCAACCCCCTGCTCGACATCGAGGCCGAGCGCATCGTACGCGGCCAGGTGCTGCGCACCGACCTGATCGGCGGCTCGTTCGTCTCGCGGGGATCCTCGGGACCAAGTATCCCCGGTGAGCAGTACGAGATGGACCGCAACACGTTCATCCTGCATATCGGCGGCACACTCGACAGCCCGCAGTTCGACATCACGGTCCGCGACCGCGAGGACCGGGCGATCGACCCGCCGCTGACCGAGGAACAGGCCCGCACCCTGGTGATCATGGACCAGACCTGGCGCGAGTTCCAGCAGCAGTCCACTTACTCGCAAAGCAAATTGCTGGACCAGGCGGCGAACATGGCTCTCAACCAGGCCAACCCCTATCTTCAGGAATGGACCGGCCTCGATGAGCTGAGTTTCGAAAGTCAGTTGTTTAATCCCGCCACCCGCGACCAGAGCGACGGAACCACGGAGCGCAGCGCCAAGGTGACCATGGGCGAGTTCCTGTTCGAGAACGTCTTTTTCAGCATCTCCCAGGACATTATCGCCCCCTCGGCCCGCAGCGCCCAGATCGAATACCTGATCAACCGCCACAGCTCGATTATCAGCCAGACGGACAGCCGCGGACATTTCAGTATCGACTACCGGTATCGAATAAGGTATTGACACCGAAAGACCGTTTGCCTCATTTTAGGCAGCTAGTAGTTGACAACCGCGGAAATCGACTTTATACTTTTTTTCATCCTGAAACAATTGTTGCGGATTTTACATTTATTAATCATGCGCCTGCCTCTACTGTGTTTTAACCCTGAATCCAAACAGGTATGGCCACGGTTGAATAATGTTCCGCGATGCCCGTCAAATTTTGTGGGCGGACGTGATACTCACTTGAGCGAATACATTAAACAGCGTTTCACCAACGGTTAATCGAAAGAGGGATGATGATGAAACGGTTCAATGCCAAGCTGCTTGCGGGAAAAATCGCACTCGCCTGCCTGATGGCTTTACTCGCTGCCGGCAGCTCTTCCGCACAGTCAGGCCGTCCCAAGGTACTGGTGCTGCGCCCCGCCACCGCGGTTGACGAAAAGGTGGTCGATAAATTCCAGTGGCAGTTGGCCAAGGAACTGGACAGGTCCGGCAAGTTCGACATCGTCAAGAAGGGCGATTACCAAAAAGCCATCAAAGCGCTCAACCTGGACAGGGACGCGACAGTGCCGGATTCGCTGATCCCGGTGATGATGGATTCGCTGCAGGCCACGATCTACGCTTTCGGCACACTGGAACAGCCCGGCGGCAAAAAAACCCGGATCGACGCCAAAGTGGACTACGTGATTCCCCACAACGACTTCACTATCGAGGGCGAAGCTGTTTCGGTGGAAAACGAAGACAAGGTAGGCGAGCTGGCCAGGCTGGCCATCGAGCCACTGCTCATTGCCAGCGAACGGATCAGCCTGATGTCTATCGCCCGCTCCTACTTCAACAGTGCGATCTACGACAAGGCGATCGAGAACTACGAGAAACTGCTCAAGCTGGTCCCTGACGATATCAACGTGCACTACATGATCGGCCTGAGCCATCTCAAGGCCCAGTCCAAGGACGCCGCCTTCGCCAAGTTCGAGCAGATCCTGGCCGAGATCGACCCCGACCACAAGCCCACGCTGGAAATTCTGGCCTCCACCAGTTTCGGCGACGAGGATTTTGAACAGGCGCTGAAGTATTACTCAAAGCTGGCCGCCCTGGAGCCGGATAACTTTGAGTACACACGCTACTGGGCCTACAGCCTGGAGAAACTGAACCGTAAGGCCGAGGCCGCCGAGGTCTACGAAAAACTGCTGCAAATTAAAGACAACGACCCGAACATCCGCAACATGGTGGGCTATTATTATTACACCCTGGCCGACTCCCTGGAAAAGGCCGGCGACTCCACCGCTGCGATGGCGACGGCGGAAAAAGCAACCGTGCACATGCAACGCTCCGTGGAGCTTTGCAGCGAGTCAAAAGACAAAGGTATAGAAGGCTGGACCAAAATTCATTGTAACCGCCTCAACCTGCTTGCGCTCTGCCAGCTGAAATGCTCGAAAAATGATGAGGCTCTGGAGACGCTTCAAAAACTTGTCGAGCTGGACCCCCAGGACCAGTATGCGTATTACCGCATGGGGATGATTTATTACGACCGCAAGCAATGGACAAAGGCAATCGATCTGTTTAGCAAAGCGCTCCCGCTTGTCCCTGAAAATGTAAAAGTCGGAATCTACCAGCGGATCGGCCGCATGTACGATAAACAACTGAAGAATTACCCCAAGGCTATCGAGGCCTATAATAAGCTGATCCCGCTGCTTCCGGCCAAAAACAAGAATACATATATTTTCCTGCGTGGAGTAGCAAACTACAGTCTGGCCAACCAACTTGACTACGCCGAGGACCAGAACGCCGATCTGGATCAGTTGATCCAGGACGAAAAAATGACTGTCGCCCGCGCCGACCGGGCCTTGAGCATATACGACAGGGCGGAAGCCGATCTTAAGAGGGTTACCGGCCGCTATACCAAGAGCGCCAAGGAGCATCTTGCCAATATCGTCCAGCTTCGCGACAGACTGAACAAGATCAAAACTCAGATTGAGTATTATGAGAAGACCAAGTAAGCCTGATGTCTGAGTACCATACCCACTGGGGCCGTCACCCGCCGACTTGTTGGGTGACGGCCTTTTTTGCTCGCTGACGAGGTAAAAATTGACTGACAGGATTCTTACCATATCCACTCTAGCGGCGCTGCTTGTCGCTTTCTTTTCGCTCCCGCTGGCGGCCCAGCAGAAAAAAGTTGCCCAGACCGAACAGGAAAAGCTTGGCGCGCGCCAGTTCAACCAGGCGATCGAGGCCTACGGCGCGGGGAACTACGAGCAGTGCATCCCGCTCTTTATCGCCGCCGACAGCCTGCTCGGCGAAAGCGGACTGATCGAGCGCACCAAACTGCGCTTCGCCCTGGGCACAGCCTTCTTGAAAACAGGCAAGCCCGCCCGGGCCCTGGAGCATTTCCAGTGGGTGGCCGCCCGGGACTCCGCCTACCCGTTCATTCACCTTCAACTGGCCGAGAGCGCCCGCGCGGCGGACAAACGCTCCGAGGCTGTCGGTTTCTACCGCCGCGCGCTCAAAAACGCCAAGCCCGCCGCTCAAGCCACCATCCTGGGACGGATCGGTGAGCTGGAGTTGAAAGCAGGCAGGCTCAAGTCCGCGCTTAATGCGCTGAACCAGGCTATCAATATCACCCCGGCATCGGGCTACTACCTGATGCGCGGCCAGCTTTACGACCGGCTGGCCCAGCGGATCGACCACGCCCAGGACGAAGAGTATGACTACGAGCGCGCGATCCACAGCCAGGAGATCACCGAGGAGCAGTTGGAGAAGGGCTCGGAGCTGCGCCGCCTGGCCCTGGAGGACTACCGCCACGCCGTGCGCGATGAGAAACTGGCCTCCGCCTGCGCCGCCCTGATCGAGCGCAGCGAGATCATCCTTGAAAACAACGCACAGGTAATCAGCGAAATCCGCTTCCAGCGGGAAAACAACTGAAGCGTCAGCGATGCCCTCTCCCGGCTACCCGGAACTGCCCCGCACCCGGCGAGCTTGCCGAACAGGCCGCCGCGCTGAACGAGCCGGCCTCTCCCTGCTGCTGAAATTAAACAGGAGAAACAAAAAGCCCGCGAGGCAAGCCTCGCGGGCAGGGTTTTATTCTACGATATCTGAGCTTGCTTATTCGCTTACATGCCTGCAAGCAACTGCTCCACCTCGGCCATCAGGTCCTCTTCCAGCTTGCGGAGCGTGCTGTCACCCTCAGCGCGGGCCGCGTCCAGCCCCCCTTCGCCCAGATCCTGCCTGATCCCGAAATAGAACTTGATTTTCGGCTCCGTACCGCTGGGCCGCACCGCCACCTTGCCGCCATCGGCCAGGTAGTAGACCAGCACGTTGGAACGCGGAAGGCCCGGCCGGTCGGCGCAGCACGCGCCGGGCAGCATCCGTTCACCCGAGAGCAGGTCCCAGCAGCCGGCCACCTCGATCCCACCGATTTTCGCCGGACGGGAACCGCGAAAATGCTCGATCAGGCTCTGGATTTGAGCCGCACCGCTCTCGCCCTTTAGGACCAGCGCCCGCTGGCTCTCTGCGAAATAACCGTAGCCGCGGAAAATTTCATCCATGTAATCGCCCAGCGTGACGCCCCTGGACACGCACCAGGCGGTCACCTCGGCTGCCAGCTGAGAGCTGACAACCGCGTCCTTGTCGCGCGTGTAGGTGCCCGCCAGGTAGCCGTAGCTCTCCTCGCCGCCGAACACGAACTCCCGCCCGGAGTCGTCGTGCTCCATGATTTCGATCTGCTCGGCGATATACTTGAACCCGGTCAGCGTGTCGATAATCTGCGCCCCGAAACTGTCGGCGATCTCTTTCTGCAACTCGGTGGTGACAATGGTCTTGATGATCACCGGCTTGCGCGGCAGACGGCCCAGGCTTGAGAGCTGGGAGAGCATGTAGTGGCAGAATATGGAGCCGATCCGGTTGCCGGTGAGCAGTTTGTACCCGCCCCCGGCGGTACGGTAAGCCAGTCCCATCCGGTCGCAGTCCGGGTCGGTGCCCATCACCAGTTGCGCGCCGCTTTCGGCCGCCCGCTCGATAGCCAGATTCAGCGCGGCTTTTTCCTCCGGGTTGGGACTTTTAACAGTGGAAAACTCGGGATCAGGGGTTTTCTGGCTCTCCAGCACCACTACCCTGCTGAATCCCGCGCGCTCCAGCGCGGGCGGCACCATCGTAACACCCGTGCCGTGCAGCGGAGTATAAACCATTTCCACTTTATCCGCGGTTTCGGCCACGATATCCGGGCGCACTACCCGGGCGGTAACCGCGCTCAGGAAGGCATCGTCCACACTGCTGTCGAGCCATTTGAGCAATCCCCGGCTTTCGGCGACCTCGCGCTCGATCCATTTCACCTGCTCCAGCCCGGTCACCGCCCGCACCTTTTCGATAATCCCCTTGTCGTGGGGCGGAACTATCTGGCCGCCATCGGTCCAGTACACCTTGTAGCCGTTGTACTCCGGCGGGTTGTGGCTGGCGGTGATCACAACTCCGGCTGTGGCGCCAAGGTGACGCACGGCAAAACTGAGGTTTGGCGTGGGGCGCAGCTCACGAAACAGGTAAGCGGTTATCCCGTTGGCCGCCAGCACCTGCGCGGTTTCCAGGGAAAACTCCGGGCTCATGTGACGCGGGTCGTGGGCGATCACCACCGAGAGGCGGTGCTCGCCGCCCGCCTGCTCCGTTATGTAGTTGGCCAGACCCTGGGTGGTCATGCCCACCACATACTTGTTCATCCTGTTGGTGCCCACGCCCAGCACGCCGCGGATGCCGCCCGTACCGAACTCCAGGTCGCGGTAGAAGCGGTCGTAGAGCTCATCCCAGTTTTCCTGCTCGAACAGTTTTTCTATTTCCTCGCGAGTCTGAGAGTCGAACTGCTCACCCAGCCACTGCCGCGCCCTGGCCTCAACCTTGCGGTCCAGCATATTCCCACCTCCCTCTCTGCGTATCCGGTTTTCTTTACTGGATAATATTTGATTCGTTGTCTGAATATACACCCTGACCGGGGAACTGGACAACTCAAAAGAGCAGTCCGGATAAAGCGAGTCCAACGTTGCGCTCCGACAGCGCTTGTGATATATTTATGCTCGCTTTACGCAGGGCCGATTCCAAAGCTGCCGGCGTGGTGGAATTGGTAGACACACAGGACTCAAAATCCTGCGGGGGCAACCCTGTGACGGTTCGACTCCGTCCGCCGGCACCAATTAAAGAAGCGGTTTTCCCTTGGTTCACGAGGGTTAACCGCTTTTTTTGTGTTCAGAGAGGATTACACGGATTGTCACGCAATATCATCGATTGTCACTGGATTACATCGGAAAAATATCGGGAAAATGGAATCTGAGGAAAGCTTTTAACCTCGGGATAGTAGAACGGAAAAATCAGTTTCACTTATCGAACAGTGTCTCTTATTTTTAAACACCAACTGTCCAACATGTTCTGACGACATACAGTTCCATGCCCCAACTTACCTATTGATCCTTCTATCGGATCTAGCTATACTTCTAAGCTGCTATTTTTACTAAATTTACGAAAATAACAGCTCAAATCCTCTTTTTGCCCGCCATAAACTGTATTTAATTGCTTGCATACCGGAGAACCGTTGAGTAAAAGAATAAAGAATGATAATCGACGTATCAATTTTGGGGATGAACGGGTGTACACTGCCTTACTATTAGCGGCAGGCATGGGCAACCGTCTTTCACCGTTAACCGATACGGTGCCTAAATGTCTTGTCCAGGTCAATGAAATCAGCATCCTTGAAAGGTTGATCCAGACCCTGCGTTCGCATGGATTCAAGCGTCTGGTTGTGGTAGTGGGGCACCAGGCTGGAGTTATTCGCGACTTTCTCGGCACCCGGGCTGGAGGAATGGAAGTCAGCTATATCACCAGTCCGTTATACAAGACGACAAACAATATATACTCATTGTGGCTCGCCAGACATGCAATTGAGGAGCCCTTTCTGCTAATTGAGAGCGATCTTGTTTTTGACACCTCAATGCTGGAAGACATGCTCTGGCCTGACCGGATCGCCGTTGCCCGCCTGCAGTCCTGGATGAACGGCACGACGGTTTCGATCGATCACCGCCTACAGGTGGTTAAGGCTTTTTGCAGCGACAGACTTGATCACCCTGATTCCATACATTACAAGACCGTTAACATTTACAGCTTTTCCTCCATTTCCTGGCAATTAATCCGGCAGCGATTGGACATGAAGATCTCAAACCATGAGGTAAATGAGTACTATGAGACTGTTTTTGCGGAGATGGTCGCGGACGGCAGTCTCTCTTTTGCACCGGTATTCTTTGACGCTAATCGGTGGTATGAGATTGATACCATTGACGATTTGCGTGCGGCTGAGCAGATATTCTCCCAGCACTCGATATTTCCAATTGGTGATGTTGTCCCGGCCCTCCTGAATGCTCCTGATATGGAGAAAACGAATTTTCAACAGACTAATACCTCCCACTGAACCGTGTTTGAGAATCGCGTCAGCTCTTTTATCAAAAAAAACGCCAAAAACAACAACAAGCATGCATGGTGGAGTATACTTGGCCCGGATTATTCCCAGAGCCAGACAGTTTTTTGCGGAAAAAGCACGGGCAGGCCAAGTGTGAAGCAGGCACAACCAGCGTTACGGCAAGGAATTCAAAGCTGCAGTCGATATTTGTGAATATTTCGGATTAGAAAAGAAACTATTATAATGACAAATAAAGATTATGCAGCTCGGGAGCAACAATACCAATTTATTTCTGGCCAGCATGGCGGCTATTGGCGTCATGGCTTTATCGATCACGCCTATCTCTACAACCTGTATTTCCCTCCAGAACATTTTTTTGTGCAGCTCACCGAGCAAATCCACCAGCTAGTACTAAACTATCCCGTTGCGCAGGATGTATTAGCTGGCCTTGTAGGCAAGTTCATCAACCAGTCGCCGGAGCGGATTGTGGTAGGCAATGGGGCGGCAGAGCTGATCAAGATTATCTCCGGTCACGTCTCTGGCCGGTTGATAGTGCCGGTTCCGTCGTTTAATGAATATGTTGATGCAGCCCCTGCCGGTCACGTTGTTGAATTTGGCCTTGATCCGCCGAGCTTCCAGCTGGATGTAGATAAGTTTGCGGCCGAGGCAATCCGCTGTAAGGCAGATATGGCTGTGGTGGTTACTCCGAATAATCCGACATCGCTGCAGGTCCCCAAAGCCGATCTTGTCCGCCTGTTGAATAAGCTGGCAGTTCACTCCTGCATGCTCATTGTCGACGAATCTTTCATCGATTTCACCAAGGATCGTGAGCAGTCGACCCTTGAGGGAGAGATTGCCCAATATCCACACCTGGCGATTTTTAAAAGCTTGAGCAAAGCGTACGGCATCTGCGGCTTGCGGATCGGTTACATGCTCACTGCGAACCTCGCTTTTGCCGCTAAGGTTCGCCAAGGGCTCCACATTTGGAACATCAACGGTTTTGCCGAAACTTTCCTGCGCCTCGCCCCGCAGTACGGCCAAGAATTTGCAGAAAGCTGCAACCGGGTCCGCGTCGATCGGGATATATTCTATAAAGAACTCCGGTCGATTCAGGGCTTGACCGTCTATAAGCCAACAGCCAACTACATTTTCTGCCGTCTTCCAGACCAGGCAGTTTCCGGCCCCGAGGTGACCCGAAGACTGTTCGTTGAGCATAATCTCTACATTAAACACTGCCAAGGTAAAACAATGCCGGAATCCGACCGTTACGTCCGGATAGCCAGCCGCACCCAAGCCGAAAACCAAAGATTGGTTGAGGCGTTGCGCGACATTATTGTACGGGAGTAAAAGATAATGACGATCTCCCAATCGTCCTGTGATCAAGACACACCAGTGCCTGCTTCCCAAAAGACAATACTTTCGTTTGCCAAGGATTTGCCGAATATATGTTCATTGGTTGGTCTTCTTTGTTCGGTGCTGGCCATATATTATGCGGTGCTGGAAATTTTTTCCGCTGCGATGATCGGTATGCTCTGGGCCGTCTTCTTTGACTGGAGCGATGGCATCATCGCCCGACGCCAAAAAGGCCGGACTGAGGAGCAGCAGTTAATAGGGAAACAGCTTGACTCGTTGATAGATATTATCAGCTTCGGCATTTGTCCTGCCGTTATCTTGTTGAGCTACGGACAATTCAGTCCCTGGTTCCTCCCGGGAGCGTTTGTGATTGTCTCTACCAGTGCAATACGGTTGAGTTATTTCAATGTTTTCGGCCTGATCGATGATTCGACTTACATGGGATTGGCGCTCGACAATAATGTCATCGTCCTGGCTTTTGCTTTTCTCTTCAACGGCTTTGCCAGTCAAACGGTTTCCGCGGTCTTTCTCTATGTCCTGATTGTGACGCTGGCCATCTTGAACGTGGCACCAATTAGAACACCCAAGTTTACCGGAAAGTGGTATTATATTCTCACGGTTTATGCCTTGGGAATGACAGTCATCTATGGCTGGATACTGTGGAGCAAAAATCAATAAAATTGCAGCAAATATTAATAGAAAAAGGTAAATAGTATATGACTGGCGATCAACCGATGAATCATCACGACTCCACCGAACAACAGATCGACGATGTAGCCGTCAAACGCTATTTTGATAGTACCAGTGGTGGCACAGCAGCCACTGTCAGTATGATGGCCCATGAGCACAATCTCCCCGCCGGTGCGGCCAGATATCGACTACACAAAGAAATACGAACTATCAGTGATTGGCTCTATGCTGTGTATGACTCGGGGCGAGTGCTTGATGTTGGCTGTGGTGCAGGGACCTGGACAGAGATCTTCGCCAAGCGCTATAAGACTGTCATCGGAATCGAGCAAAGTAGCCTGATGTTGAAGGCTGCAAGGGAAAGGGTGGCTAGTATGCCCAATGTTAAGTTACTCAAAGGTGACGTACGACATGACCTTCCGAAAGGCTCCTTCGACATGATCTTTCTGGGTGGCCTGTGTATGTATCTAAATGACCTCGACGTTATGGCGCTACTCCACTCTTTGAAAAGCCGTCTTATTGAAGGAGGGTCGATTATCCTCCGTGAGTCGACTGTACATCAGGGTGTATCCTTATCCCTGGGTGAGTATCAGGCAATCTAC
>JAJRTS010000082.1 GCA_024278175.1 Gemmatimonadales bacterium
GAATCGATCAGCGCCTGCAAGGCGTTGGTCTGGCTGGTATCGGCCTTCAGTGCCAGCAGGCTGTCCATCCTGGCTTGAAGGGCTGCCAGGCTGTCGTACACCTCCGCGGTATCCGCCTTCGCGGCCAAAGAATCACCGAGCTCTTCCCTGCTCGGTGGCAATTCCCAAAACGGCCCTATCTGGCCGAACGCGCTCTCCCGCTCCGATGCGAGCAGCGCCAGTAATAGCAGCAGAGCTATCACCACCCACGGGCGCTGCATTTTCAGGCTCTTAATTCCATTCATCTTGTGCTGTCCTCCTTAAACTGAAAAAGCCCGAACCAACAGCGGTTAAGCTGTCGATCCGGGCCGTTGGCAAATCCCGGCTGCTGTTGCCGGGGCGCTATGGAATCCGGGTTTGAAATAACATGCAGGTTTAGTTCGTCACCTCCGAGCCGTTGTATATCTCAAACCTGCACTGACTGCTGCGGCTCGTTTCCTGATAGATCGAAAACCTGCACTGGCTGCTACGGCTCGTTTGCTTGTAGATCGTGAACCGGGTCTGGCTACTGCGCGAAACGGTACCCTCCACCGAGAACCGGCACTGGCTCGATCTCTCTCCGGAGAAAGCCGGAGTGAGCGGCATGAAAAAAGAGTACTCGTAAACGTGTTGCGACAAGTACATCTATGCCATCACCTCCGCCCAAAACACCGCCTCCGGGTAATAGTTGTAGGCCCGAACCAGTATCACGTCGTTCTCGGCCAGGATGCTGCCGCTCCAGATCAGTATGTCGGATTGATGGTACAGGCTGTTGTCCAGCGACGCCGCCACCCGGTTGCCGTTGATCAGCACTTCGTACCTGCCCGGCGCCTCTCCCCCCACCCGCACTTCGCGGATCGTCTTGCCCGCGTCCCCCGCCGGCACCGTCTGGTTCAGTATCGGCGTTCCCTTTGTCGTGGCGTTGCCATGGTCGGGGTAGATAATCCCGCCCTTCGGATGATTCGCATCAGTCGTTCCATCCTGGCCACGGGTAATGCTGGTCCCGCTGCCCACAAGCACAATCTCTTTGCCGAGCCACACCTTTTCACCGCTCTGGAATGGCACGACTCCCGCGAAATCGTAGCTCGAGAAATCGCGCAAATCCCAGCTTGTCGCCCCGGCGGCCAGCTTCGTGTTGAGCTGGGCGCAGTTGCGTGGCACCAGTACCCCGTCGTTGAAACAGTCGCCTGCCGAGCGATACAGCACTATCGTATCTTCGAGCGCCATTCTCAGAGCACCCCCTTATGGCGTTTCAAGTTTGCCTTTTTGCGGAATCAGGCTTTTAAAAATCTCCTGATTGTCCTCGATCATGCGCCTCATGATCACCCCGCGCTCCGCTTTGCTTCGGGACGTTATCAGCCGCTGCGTGTAGATATTTCCGTACATCTGCGCCAGCGCTTTTTGGTACTGGTAGCCCAGGCTGCCGATTCTCCGCGCCGTGGCTGCGAACTCTTCATCCGTGATCTCTTCGCCCCGGCCCTCGAGCATTTTTCTCAACCCGTCGTTCATCAGCAGCATGTCCTTGGCCGCCAGCGCTTTTACTTCCTGAAGTTCCAGGTTCATTTTCTCGCGCAATCCATAGTCGCTCACTTTGACGAATCTGCCCACTATGTTGCTGGTGATCGGCGCGTCCACAATCTTTTCCAGGGTTGTTTTAGCCTGCTCGACCCCGCTGTAACCGAACCGGTAGACTATCCCGCCGCCAAACTGGTTTGAGGCCCACTTTGCAAATTCCCTGTGCTTTCGCGCTCCCCCGGCCAGAAACACGCGCTCGTCGATAATCGGCCGCTGTCGAAAGTGATCATAGGGGTTGCGCCCGCTGGCGTACTCAACTGTCGCGGCCAGCAATTCGGCCGCCGGATGCACTGTCGGCACCTGTCCGGCCATATAGTCAACCAGGCTGGTGAATATCCTTGGCTGCTCATTGCGCATCAGCTTCCAGAACACTCCACCCACAAACCGGCCCGTCTCATCCTGTGGCACCCGGAAATAAACCGCCTTGCCGTTCTTATCGAGCCCCACCGGAATAATGAAATAGTTCGTCTTGTCGTACTCACTGGCCCTGTCCAGGATTTTCTTAACGCCCAGGCCAAGAAATCCCATGCTGCCGGCGAACATCAGCAGCTTCGGAAACACGTTGTACAGCGTCGTCTTCCAGGCGTATTCCACCGGGTTGCTCTTTGCCGATTCGTAGGCGCTGCGCCAGCCTTCCTTGATCGCGTTGGAGAACAGGGCAATGTTGTTGTAGAGCGGCGCGCCCAACCCAAGCCGCATGAAATCAGGCGACCCCGCCCGCGTCCTGACGATATGCGCAATCTTCTCCGGGGCCATTTCCGGCCTGTTATTCCTCAAATACATGTAACCGGCCACTTTCGGCGTTCTCTCGAAACCCCGGCTCAATCCTTTGATGTGAATCATGAACCTGTTAAACTTCTGCCGGACGCTGCTGTTGAATACTGTCGGATGGATATTGTAGCGCTTCAACAGCCGCTCCAACTGCAAATCTTCCGGCAGGTCCTCGCGGTAGTCCGCCACGCTGATCAGCATTTTCTGCTTCAGCATCTCCCGGACAGTCTCTTCCGGATGTCCCAACGTGGACTTGAAGGCCTTCGGCATCGCCTTGACATAGATCGGCAGAAACTTCCTGTAACTCAGGCCCGGCAACTGTTTGACCGCCGACTTGTAATCCCGTATGATATTCACCAGCCAGAAGCCGGGGTTGTACTCCGTGAACAGGCTTTTGAACGGTCTCGCGCTGGCCCGCAGCATCTTGGCGATAACCAGGCTCTGCACCGGGTTTTCGCGCAACCCGGCCGCCGCCCACTTGGGCAGGTAGTATCCCTGCGCCTTGCCGCCCTGCATGAATACGACCAGTCTCCAGTCCGGGTCACCCGATTCCTGCACCTCGTGAAACCTGCCGTTCCATTTCGTATCGGCCGGCTTGATCTCTTCCGAAGCATATTGCTGAAAAAACTCGACAACACCTTTCACCGTTATATTCCGGTTGATCGAACGCATCAACAGCAGGTCCTTCATCACCGTTGCAGTCAACGGATTCCCGGTCTCGCTGAACGTCCCCACCTGGCGGTAAATGTGGCCCGTGGCCTCGCGCCCATGATGTTCTTCCAGGTGCCCTACAATATCGAACGTGGCGTAGTTCTCGCTCTCCGTAATCGACTTGATCAGCTCCGGCGCATACATGTCCGCGTCCTTCACCCTGTCGATAAACCATTCCCTGCGAAGTTTGTAGAAAGCGTCCTTTGCCTCTTTCAGTACCGGCCCGAAATCACGGTCCATTTCCTCGATCCGCTGCTCCGCCCGTTCCTTTGTCCAGCCAAGGGGATTCGCCATCTCCGCCCGCTCTGTGGCCACGCGCCAGAGCATCAGGTATTCGCCCATGTCGATAGCCGAAAGCCCGGTAGCTCGCAGTGGTTCCAGCACGTCCGCTTCGAGTTGCGACAGGTAGCCCTCCGCCTCGGTTGTTGCATGGTCCAGGGCTTCCAGCTTGTAGCGGGGGTTGAAACTTGCCGGGATATTGCTCTCGCCAGCCTTTTTCACGCGCTGCAGGATAGCGAAATACTTGTCGATAAAAAACGTGCCCCAGGCTTCCTTGTCGAAAAGCCCGCTGGTTTTCTTCTCCAGCGCGGCCCTGAATTCAGCTTCCCGCTTCAGGAACCCGAGCCTGGTTCTCGTAACCAGACTCCGTTGCGCCGCCCCGCTGTTTATCTCGGCCTGGATCCGTTCGTACAGCTCCCTCATTTCCGGCTTGCGATCGAGGTAGTTGAAAAATCCCTCGTAGAACTTCGGCGCGTTGTCCCGCAGGTAGCCCGGATTCGTCAGCAGCGCGCTGAGTGCGTCGGCGTACAGTTCCCTCGACGAGTACCGGTATTTGGTATAGTCCGGGTCCACGAATGCATCGAACGGCTTCCATTTGTGCGTAAAATCTATCAGCTCGTTCATTATCGCGTCGCGCCCGAACAGCCGCCGCCGTTCGATCTCTTTCCTGATCAACTCCTTGTACTTTGCCTTGATTGCGCCGGCGCCCACTTCGCGGCTGATCTTGCGGCCCGTCGGCTCGTACACCACTTTCCTGAACTGCTGCAACCGCCGCGGCACACGCCCCTTCATCGCCTCCTTGACTATGCTCTTCTTTTCCCCGTTCGACAGCCGCTGGACATAAACGTAAAGCTCCGGATTTTTCTCTTTTGTGATTCCCTGTGTGGCCTCGCGCCAGATACCCAGGATGTCGTCGGGCGTAACCGCAGTTCCTTTCTGATCTCTTCGTCGATCAACTCGCTGGCTTCGGCCTTGAGCAGCTTGCGCGCCTCGGCCTTGATCCGCACCCGGTCCCTATCGGTCAACAGCCCCGGCGCACCCGGACGATTCTCCAGGTAATGTTTCCCGTACTTTTTCAGACTGGCGATCCGGCCCAGGATATTGCCACGCTTGAGCGTTCTGTCCGGCAGGTAGTCGGTCAGGTGACCGAGCTCATGGGCGAGAGTTTTGGCACCCTGCAGCGGGTCTTTGAACAGATCGGCCCTGAGGTCGATCCTCCCCCTGCCGCTGCCGTAGAACCGGCCCACCACGCCCAGGCCACGCAGCTTCTTGCTGATTCGTGGATACCTGCCGCCCATCAGTTCTTTTGCCAGCTCGACAATTTCAGGCAAATCCATTGCGGCCGGACCCGGGCCCGGTTGCTGCTCGGCGCCCGCGTATCCACCTAGATCAGCGTATCCGCCGGTGTCGGCCTCACCCGCTGGCCGCCGCTTGACATTCTTCTTTTCAGGAGATATACTTTCTTTAGAAAACTCGTTTTGGCCCAGTGAACGCCGGGGGAACTGCTCGTGTTGAAGGTTGGTCGGCGTGCCTTTCCAAAGCGGGTTTTTTTTGTTGAAATGCCTTTCCCGAACTAAAAAGGCGTTGTTAACATTGTAGTATTCACCCGCATCTGATTTGCGCAGCTCGATATAAGCGATACCAGACCTTCCATCACGCTTGGCGAGAAAAAAAGTCCGCCCTCTACCGCGATAAATTTCCGAGAATCCACCTGTAACATCTTCGACAAAGTCCTCAATGCTCTCGAATCCAGCTCCCTTGATTTCCTTCACTCGCTCCGGCTTGCTGTTGATATATTTGACTGTGGCCTGTCTGAGACGGATAGGGGCGGCTTTCTGTCCGATTGCAGAAGCCATCTCTTCGGAGATTTCCCCGAAATCGACCCCGCCATTTTTTGTGGTGATAAAATCAGCGTATCCGCCGGTATCCGCTTCACCCGCTGGCCGTCGCTTGACATCCTTTGTTTTTTGCGATATGTTTTTATCAGACTCGCTTTGGCCCGAGACCGCGCTAGGGGACTCCTTCGGGAGTTGATTGGAATGCGCCCTTTCCCAGAGCGGGTTTTTGTTTTCTAAATAGCCCTTGCGACTGGCGGCAAATGCCGTTTTTGTAGTATAAAACTCGCCGCTCTCGTCCGGCACCAACTCGATAATCGAAACCCAGGTGCCTCCATTCTGTTTCTTGAGAAACAGTGACCCGCCTTTCCCCTGGATGATCGCAGTGTAGTTTTTCGAAACATCTTCCAGCATCTCGGCCGTGCTTTTATAACCTGCTCTTCTGATATCCAGTACCCTGTTGGGATACGATTCAATATGCCGGATGGTAGCGTGTATGACCCTGATCGGCGCGGCCTTGCGCCCTATCGCCTTGGCGATTTCTTCCGGGATTTCTCCGAAATCAAACTCACCATTTGAAGTGCGGGCGAATTCATTTTCCGATGGTATTTCAGCGTAGCGGCCTGTGTCGGCCGTACCGGTAGGGGCCTTGCGGGAGGAAGGTTTCTTTTCAGCAGAATTTACTTCTTGTCTGGCTTTTTCTTGAACATTTCCAGATCCAGGGGCGGCTCGTCCACGTCCATCTGGTTTGCCTTCTCCCCTGCCTTCAACATCATCTCGTCGAACTCCTGAGTCGTTGAAGAGATCCTGGGTTTCGGACGTTCTTCTGGTAAGATCACCTTCGGCCTCCAACTTCTTGAGAACAGTATCAATCAATCTGCCCGGATCAATATCTTCCTGATGACCGAATATATCAATATTCCCTCTTCTTTTCAACTTGCCCTGAATCTGCCCGGCAGTCTCACGCAGCATTTCACCGATCCGTTTGCCGCTGCGGATATTCTCGTCCATGAACCGCGCAATCTTCGCCGTCTCGCCCGGAATCGTCTCGAACAACCCGCCCTGGTCAAGCAACATGCTCACCGGCTGGCCACCGGTCCTCGACTGCCGCAACAGCTTTGCCGCCGCCACGATATGACCTGTCAGGACGTCGATCTTCGGATCCGCCTCGATCCCCTTCGCCTTGACGAACTCCCCGCTGGCAGCGGTGAGTGCGTTGATGATGTTTTTGATCTCCGGGTTCGTTTCCTCGGCCATCAGGTTCAACAGGCTTTCATCGGCGTAAGCCTTCTGAAACACGGCCGCCTGCACCCGGTCGACAAGCTTCTTTGTCAACCCGCCCTCGCTGGTCACGTACCCCGCCGCCTCGCCCGATCCCAGCTTCGCCAGGAAGTGTTTGATGAACTGCCTGTTGCTGGCCGCCGTCAGGTTTCCGCTCTCATCGGGGTTGAACAGGCTGAAATCATCGGTGGTCATTCGTTCCGCGTCCGCCTGGGCCTGTTCAACCGGGCTCATCTGTGCGGTTTCGCCCTGGTTCGCTTTCTTGGTGAACTCCATCCGGTCAACTTCGCTCGTGCGCACACGCACCAGTACGGGCTTTTTCATTCCCTTGAGCCCTTCGGCGCTCACGCCAAATTTCTCCGCGTTCTTCCGCAGGTACCGCCTGTACTCCAATCTCTTCGGCCCTCCCCTTCCATATACCTTGCGAAGAGCCATTACCCGGCCATTACCAGACTCGACCACGAAATCAGGCCCTACTATCGGTGCGCCGCTGCCGGCGGACTTCGATTCTCCGATCCTCTCCGGGTTAAGCTTCTGCGCGATCTCGTCCACCTGCACCCTCAAGCCCTTGCGGTCCCGGCCCCGCGGCTGCAACTCCTGGGGGTAGCCCGGGTTGACCTGGAACCCCTCGCTGTGCGAGGCTATCAATTCGTCAAGCTCCACAACGGCATACTCGGTCTCGACCGGCGTATTGTCCGGCAGATAAACAGTCTCTTTCGCACCGGGCTTGTACTGCTTCCTCGGCAGTTCAGGTTTGGGCTTAACCTTCTCTTCTTTCACCGCCTGCCGATGAAACTCCAGCTCTTCCTGCAGGCTTCTCAGGCTGCGTTTCAGACTTTGGTTGCCAGGTTCTTTTTCCAGCTTGCTCTTGGCACTGCGAACCTCGGTTTCAAGCTCGCGGAAAGAAGTCTCGTTTGGGACATGGTACGGCAGCACTTCATCAAATATCTGCTGGAAAGTCTTGTTGTAGTTGTGCTCGATGAACGGCCGCTCGTCGGAAATTTCAAACATGAATTCTTCCTCGAAAGCGTCAAGCCTGTCCTCCGGCACTCCTGCGGCCCGGGCCTTCCTGCGGGCCTCTTCAGCGGCTTTCTGCTGGAACTCAACCAGGTGATCGCTGTAAACCTCGTCCAATACCTCGTAATGCGCCTTCAACCTGGCAATCTGGGCCTTGATTTCTTTCCTCTGCTTTATGGCCTCCTTGCTCCGCTGGCCCTTGAATGAATCCAGTTCCGCTTCAAGCTGCTCGACCTGTGGCCGGACCTCCCGCTCAACCCGCTCGACATCGGCCGTCATCTCGCCCCAGGCCGTTTGAACATCCCCCGGCGTGGTTTCCCACCCCTTCGCCCCTACCCTGTGCCGGGGCTGCACCGTGACAGTCTCGCCCCCCACATCCACCTCGACGCGGCCCCACGGCCCGGACAATTCCGCCCCGCCCGCAGCCGTCTCCGGCCCCTGCCGGGAGATCTCCCCCTCCGGAGCAACATTACCCTTCATTCCAGAGATCGCCGCTTCAGGGGCCTCTGTCGCGCTCGGCGCTCCCGCCGGAAGTTGCCCCGGCTGGCCCGGCAGGACTTTCGCCGTCTGTTTCTCCTGCCGCTCGAACAGCTTCATCTGCTGCTTCCGCAGCTCAGCCTGCTGGGCGGCCGCCGCATCCCGCGCCATCTTTGCCCGTATCTGCCGCACAAACGCCCCTACCCGTGTTTTCGGCGGTAAATCGTACACCGGCGCGTCTGTGCCGGTCGTGGCGGTAAACGGCTGGCGGGCCAGGTCCGTGAATGTCTGGGCGCCCGGTTCCAGCAGTCCGGCATTCGAAGGCTGCGCGGCCACTTCTCCGGCCTTGGTTGTCATCACCTGTGGCTCGCTCGGCCTGATTCGCAGCAACTGCTTAAGACGGCTGAAATACGGCTTGTCGGCCACCGTCACTATCTTCTCCGCCGGGACTTCTACATCCAGGCCGCGCTCAATCGCGGTTTTGTACTCGCTGCCCTTCAAGCCAAGCGACTTCACCAGGTCCATTTCTTCCGGGCTGATCTTCTCGCCGGTCCTGAATATGTCCGCCACTTTCTCCGGACTGATATACAGCTTTCGCGGCGCCCGGTACTCGGTCAGGATATCCTTTGTGAACCTCTCGGCCATCTTCGGGGCTTTGCGGTGTACGCCAGTCACCACCAGTCCCTTGCCGACAAAGCTCAACACGTCAACGAAATCGCGGGTGAACCTGTTGGCCTCTTCCAGCGATGGTAAATCCTTCAATCCCTTGCCCGCATGAAACTGATACGGCTCTTTTCTCCGCCAGCTCACAAAGGCATTTTCAAGTTCTGACAACCCTTCGAACTGAGCCAATGCAAGGCCTGTAGTCACCGGGTTAGTTAGCGCGCCGGCGATCACTCCCGCAGTTATCGGCAATACCGACATTCCCATGGCAAGGTCAGCAACGTTTTTCGGTCCCTGGACCATGCCGAGGGACTTGTTTAATTGATCGTAATTTTTTCTCACCGTCTCGACCGGCAAGTTCAACTCGTTTGATATTGCGATCATGTTCGATGCCTGCGCCCGCTTTACCTCCGGGGTAGGAGTTAACAGGGAAGAGATTGCACCCAGAAGCTTCTCTCCCGGGTTCAGCGGCTCGGCGGCTGTAATTCCCGGCTGCGCTGGTAAGGCTTTCCCCTCTCGCTCATGCTCCACCTGCAGGTACTCGCTGGCTATCTGCTCCGGCTGCGGAGGCGCGGCTGCCGGCGGCTCGTTCAAATCCTCCGGCTGCGCCTGCGGTTGAAATAGCTGTATCTCTCCGCTTGGCTGCGGTGTTGATTGGCCTTTTAGGGGGGGCAACAACTCCCTCGGTTGCGATGCGTACAGATCCGCATCGATCAAATCGAGATCGATATCACCTATGTCCTGTTTTTTGTTTTTATTTGCCAGTCTCAGCATATAGAATATTCCTCAGGGTTTCTAAATCGTAGCCATACTTGGCCTGAATTGTGGCCTTCGCCTGCTCACGAGTTTGCCCAGCAGTCCTCAAACTACTGTACTCGGACAGCGCCTCCCTTGCCTTTGGTATCGCATCCACCAGCTCGTTAAAATCATTGTCCGGAGAAAACCGCTCCTGCGCCCTTCTGACAATTGCGCTCGAATCCCCATACGCCTCGAGCTTCTTGAGTAAATTCTTCTCTGCAGGTGTGCCGGGCTCGATCAGCTTTTCTCTTCCCGAAATCAGCTTCTTGAATTGCTTCTCCTTTTCCTGTGGCGATAAGTTTGAACTTGCTATTGCCACCACTTTGCCCACATCAAGCGGAATCGTGGCGTTGAGTTGCCTTTTCGTGTCGATTGTTGTCTTCGCAAACTCCGCCCCTGCTTTAATCAAGCTGCGCGGTTTTGGCTGTTTCGTTTCCTTCGGCGCTTTTATCCCGGCCAGCACCGAATCGGCCTGTGCGGGCGCCAGCAGTCCCTGGCGCACCAGGCTTTGCACCGCCTGCTTCTTCTCCGAGGGCTTGTCCGGTTTGATCCGTGGAACGCCCGCAAGCAGGCTGTCCTTCCGGGCTTGTGGGATATTCAGGCGGCTCAACGCCTCTTCTTTGGCTGTTGCGGCCCGCGGGCGGGCCACCAATCCAAGCCTGACAGAATCCGGCCTTGTTCCCTGCCCGGCTTCCACTCGCTGCAACGCCGCGCTCTCCGCCGTTGCCCTCGGCAGTAATCCCGCCCTGATCGAATCGGCACGGCTACCCATGCCGATCCGCACCCGCTCGTTGTAATCAGCAGGCATGTAGCCGGGAAGGTTCTTGCCGAATCGCCGGCGGAATATCTCATTGGCCTGTTTAAGCAGTTCGTTGTTCGCCATTATCGAGCACCACCTGTCCGGCTTATCCATTCCATGATTGCCTGAGCCGCATCCTGTTCGCTCATGTTCGAAATATCAGGAAAAGCGGGTGCCTCCGGTTGCAACAAATACCGTTGCGCGTATGGCGACAGCCTCACCCCGGCTGACGTGGCCCGGGCCAGGGTCTTAAGCCCACCTCCGGCCTCATCCAGTTTCCCGAGCTGGTACCCCTGGTATCCCTGCGCCGCCGCGCCTGTTACCCCCTGGATCAGGCCCTGCCGGGCGGCATTCTCCTCCTGCCGGCGTTGCTCATGGCTGACCGTTCTGCCCCGGGCGAAAGCATCCCTGGCGCGCTCCTTGCTCAGTTCGTTTTCCGTCTCCAACCGCTCCGTGGCGTTCGCTATCAGGCCCTGGCGCACCAGTGCCGGACGGGCCATTAATCCCGCTCCGGCAATCGAGTTTTCCATCCCCTGCCGCACAAGCCGGCCGCGTATCCCCGCCGTCTGCCGCTGGGCGGTCTCCGCTGTCCTGCGCGCCACAGCGCCGAGCAAGCCCCGGCGCGCCACGGGATTATACCTACCCTCGCGCCCTGCCTGCATCAGGCGCTGGCCGTAGGCCGTGTTCTCGAACTTCGGCCGCTTCCTGCGCAACAGGTAGTTCGCAACCGAGCCTCCAAGCCGCAAACCTGCTGGAATCAGATATGGCAACATTCGCTATCACCCTCTCTTCCGGCTCTTGGCGCCCACGCCGACAGCCTCCCGATACTTGGCGTTCAGTATCTCGATTTCCTGGTAGGCCGATTTGAACACAGAGTTTTTCCGGTCGAGCTCATTCGCCATGCCCCAGCATTCTCCTTCCGCGAAGTCGAGCATTATCGGGTGCAGGTCCACGTTGATTTCAGGTGAAAGATTGTCGAGCCCCAGCTCGTCGAAGCTGTGAGTGTTGAAATAGAATATGTCGGTCCCGAAATTCGTGTCGGCCGCCGGAGACACGGTGAAAAGCATCTCGCCCTTCGCGTTTCCGGTGTAATCGTAGTCGGTGACAATGAAATAAGCCTTCTTGCCAATACAGTAAATCACGGCCCTTTCCTTGTCGGTGGAGCCGTTGTAGGCATCGTCGGAAGTGGACAGGCCTTCGCCCGCCGTGCCAAGAAATTCCGTCGCGCTCGCCGGGCTTGCCGGCGCCATCGTGAACTCGTTCAGCAACGGCTTGGGTTTGCGGAGATAGTAAATATCCACCGCCGACACAGTATCGGGCAGGAGATAAAGCGTGTTCTGGAACGTGTAGAACATCGGATTGTGAAGCGTGCCCTTATGGTACCGGTTCTCCTGGCGCTTGATGTGCTCGATCTCGCTTTCGATGCACCACAGTCCGTTGGATATCCGTACCTTCTTGATACCCTCCGCGCCCTTGAGTACCGTGTTGCTCAGGCCGGTAACCAGATCGACCTTGCCGCCGGAGACCACGACATTTTCCTCGGTAACCTCCAGCTCGGTCAGGTACTTGTCATGCACCAGGTTTGCCACCCGGTATTGGGCGTTGTTCAAGGCCGCCAGCTTTTCGGAATCCGTCCAGTTGTCCTTATCTGAATCCTCCAGCCGCAAAGCCAGTTGCGCCACCATCTCGCTTACGGTCAAATTGCTCACCCCCTCAAAACGAAAAAGGCCCGGATCAGCGGCTTGTTCAGCCACCAGTCCGGGCCTTGAATGAATCCCGAACATGTCAGTCCGGGGCATTAGGAATCCGGGTGTACCGCTCGAATCATCCTTCAGTCAAACACCATCTCCAGGTCGCCTATCTTGGTATTCGGGCTTGTCCCCCCACTCAGCGCCGCTACCAGGTACCCGGCCGTGACGGGTGTCGCCTCGGTCACCAGGTAATCGGGGTGATCCTCGGTTATCTCCACCGCGGCCACCCGCCCCCTGATTTGCGGCCTGATCTTCTTGGTGATCGCCTTGCTGGTGGCCTCGAGGGTTACCGTCCTCACCGGTGCCGCATCGTAATCCGAGTATATTTTCAGCAGCAGGGCGCTGGCCGAGACGTAAGTCACGTAGATATACCGCAGCGGGGTCTTGCGCTTCATCGAAAGCCTGCTGAACGGAAGCCGTACCGTGGCCCGGGTGTTGTCGTCCACTTCGGCCAGGCCGCATACCTTGTCAATCGTATCGTCGTAGACCATCACGTCGCGGTTCTCGTCCAGTGCCACAAGGTCGAAATACTTGTCGGTCTTTATCTCCCGCCAGTTGCCGTTCCAGATATTATAGGCCCAGGCCACGTTGTAGGTCGTGCCGTCAATCGTATAGGCAAACGCGAACACCACTTCCGATTCCCGCCAGTCGTATGTGGCCACCACCGCCTGTTTCTGGGCCTCTGTCATCGCCTTGAAAATGTTGTCTATCGGATCTGAAATCTTCAGCTTTTCCGTCGGGGTCCGGTCGGCGCCGGAAAGGTTGCTGGCGCTCACCCTGTAGAAGCCGTCCCAATACGTGATATAGGCCGATCCCAGCACCTCGATATATCCGGCCTCCGCCACGTTGCCGATATTGTGCGGAGAGTGCGTCACCGCCCAATTCGCGGGGCTGGCCGGGCTGTTGGCGACACTGATCATGAACATTCCGTTCGGTTTCAGGTAGAGCGGGTTTCCCATCATGTCCACTATCCCGGTAACCCGGCCGCCCTCACGGTCCGGCAGCGGAAGCAAATTGCTTACCGGGTTCACGTCCGGTTGCAGCAGCTCGGAGTAGGAGGCCTTCCCTTCATGATCCTCCTCCTTGTCGCCCGGGTCCAGTACCGGGTTGCCCTGCCACAGGCGATTGCTGATCAGGATCGCATGGTCCCCGTTCACCCTGACAGACGTTTCGCCTTCCAGCGGGTGCGCCCGGCCCTCGCTCAATCCAGTATCGAAAAACATGTAGTCGGCATGGCTGCTGTCCCCGTATTCCGCCGCGAAGTACAGACCCTTCTCGATCCTGAGCAACCGCCAGTTGGCGTCCGAAGGAGCGCTGGCGCCCGCCTCGATATCGGCCGTAAAGTGCAGGGCCCGCAGCTTGTTCGCGTCTATCATCCGATGGTAGCCGCTGCCCTTCGTGGCCGCCGTGTAACCGGCGATTATCACCGAACCGGCCAGCGGATCGTTTCCCATGTCACTACCGACAATGCCCGTGCGCCTGCCGCCGAAGGCGTTGTTCGAACCTTCCGCGGTGACGGTCACTCCGTCGTTCAGGTACTGCCAGGGGCAGTCCCAATAATCGCTGTACCCATTGGTGTGCACGTCCGCCGTCATCGTGAACAGGACCCTGGTGGTGCTTGCGCCCATCGAGGCTACGTTGAACGTGTCCCAGCCGCTGTGATGCGGGTTCCACAGCTTTATCCTCGCGCTGCCGCCCGATGAGCTCACCCCGTCCATGTCCGGCAGGTAGATGGTCCGCTCCCCCGAGTAGAATCCGTTTGCGCCGGTTGTCACGTCCGTCTGCTTCCTCAGAAAATCGATCACGTGCACCAGCCGGAACGTGCCCTTCGTGCCGCTGCTGGAACGATAAATATTCAGCGCCGTGATCCGTTTGTTGTGGCTGGCCTTGACAATGTCGAACCCGAGCTGCAGAAAACGCTCCGGCTCGAACTCGACCTTGACCGCCCCGGACAGAAGGCTCTCCTGCACCCCGTCGTAGACGTAGCTGAACTTGTAATACCGGGTGTCCCTGACGGTCACGGCCCGCACCGTGCCCGCTACTTCACTCCCCGACCAATCCCGGTAGCCGGTATCTATTCCTATCACCGTCTGGCCGTTGTCTATACTCGATCTGTCCACTTTGTATTTGCCGTAGTTGGTGGTGTTGCCCTCGATTTCAAAAAAACTCCCGCCGCGGAACACGTTGACATACACCCCTGCTATCGTCACCGTGTCGTTGCCCTCGCTCAGGTTGTTTATTTGTATTCCGCTCTCGCTCACGCTGAACGCGCCATCGCCGGGCTGCTGCACTACCTCGAACGGGATCTCCGGCGCCTCGATACTGCAGGCATAGTTGTAGTAGCCCGCCTGCGCTCCGCTCTTGTCGTACAGACTGTCGAAAAACAGCCGGTCGATCCGCCCCAGCCACACTCCCTTCGCCTCGCCCGATCCGTTGGGTTTGCCGGTGGCGCCGGGCAGGAACCGAAGGATATTTCCATTTTGCACTATCGGGTTCCTGGCCGCTTTTGCGTACCAGTCCGTGCCGTTGCCCGTAAAATTCGGGAAAGTGTTCTCGATCAGTTCCCATGCCGTGCCGTTCCATGCATACCAGGTCGCAAGCTTTGTCGATTCGTTGACCAGTACGGCGATATACTTGTACCCGCCGCCGGAAAGGTTGCTCTCGATATAGGTCACCAGGTTACGGATGCCATCAAGCGTGGCATCGAGCTTCACGCCCACGCCATGGGTTTTCACCAGCCAGCCGTTCACGGGCCGCATGTTGCGGCAGACCACCATCGCCCCCGGCGGAAGGTCCGTCTCGTCGGCGTTCTGGAAAACAGTGCCCCAATCCTTGATCAGCAGGCTTGTCATCAGAATTCGTGCTCCGTCAGTTTTCCGTTCGTGTCGTGCAGCAGGTCGGTTTTCGCCCTCGGCGATGTGCCGGCCGGTACGATCAGCCGCCTGCGAACCTGCACTTTCCCGTTGTAGGCGATATTGCCCAGGGCCAGTTCCGTGGGATGGCTGTTGTAGATGTTGTCCGGCACCCCGCCCGGCGCCAGGCAATAGGTCATCCAGCCCGCCTCGTCGGTATCTTTTTTATCCCGGGCCACGATCTTTGCCGCAGTGATGTCATAGCACAGTATCACCGGGTCGTCCGCCGTGTGCGAGGCCCGGCTCGTCCCGTCGTAGCCACGGGTCAGGCCGGACAGGTTTGTCGTTCCGAAACCCGCTCCCACCAGTATTTTCTCCGCGCCGATCACCACCACGTTCAGCGCCGGGTTCGCAAACCTCGCCGCCTGGAGCGTCAACACCTGGACAGTGTCGTCGATATCGGCCGCCAGAAAACCGCGCTCAGGGGCGATCCACAGGTACTTGTATTTCGTATCGCCCGCGTCGCCGTCTATCTCGCTCTCGTCGTCCGGATTGCCGAAATCATCCTCGACCGTAACCAACTGGGTCAGGCTCTCGTCCTCGTAAACACACGGTTGTCCTTGCGCGCTCAACTCTTTTCACCGGCCTTTCCGCGGGCTGCCCCGGCAGGTTCTTTCTTCTTCCCGGCTTCCTCGCGGGCGGCCTTCGCTTTCTCGGCCTCCTGCTCGGCCGCAAGCTGACGCAGTACCCGCAGTCCACCCAGGTTCATGTTGTGCAGCTTCCGCAGCTCTTCCAGCGTGGCCTTCGCGTTCAACACCTGGACATGGCTGTCGGCTGTCGCCTGCTCCTGCTGCTTCGCTTTTTCGGCAAGGTCCATCGTCAAGCCTTCCTGACTGATTAAGTTTTCTGTATTTCCCGGCCGATTTCATGCCTGATTAATCTTTCACCATCCCGTCGATCCGCTCCATCAGACGGTTTAGCACTAGGGAACCCATCCACTGGCCGGCCTCTGGAGAGGTGCTCCTGAGACCCAACAGACCAAGACACACCAGGTTGAGCTCCTCGCCGTTAAGTTCCAGCGCGTAGGTCCTGCTTTTATGCTCGGCGGTGGTGAACTTTACAGTCAGTTTCTCCACAACTCCTCCTCATGTGTCTATTAATCCATGAGTCCTGAGCGCGGCCAGGATTGCGATGATCGCGGTGTTGTTGGCGGCCGTGGTGACGGCGGGGTTGGCGATTGCCGCCTGTTGTTCCTGGACCACCCTGGTACCGTTGATGGCAAGATACGGCTTCAGCGATAGTTCGCCTGTATTGATCTGGATACTGTTCGATCCATCATTCAGGTACAGTCGGCTGTAAGAACCTGTTTCCAGCAAGGCATAATAGATGCTGCTCTTGTAAATGCCGAATCCATGCCGCGTGATGTAATGATAGTCGGCTCCGCTGAACATCTTCATGGTCAGCTCACCACCGTCGTTCCTGAACCAGCCGCTTTCCGCCCCGCCGGTGAAAAACTTGATCTGGTCAGTGCTGCCATACTTGCCGATTTCGATCCTGTCGTTGCCGGAGCCGGTTTTTATCCCCCCCGTGCTTTTCAAAATCCCCTGGATTTCCACATCAGCGGCAAAAGTTGTATTTGAATCAATCGCCAGTTTATTCCCCGTAATCCTTATCCCCTCGCTGCTTGCCAGAATCGTGGCGATTATTTCCCCGGTCTGCCCGGCGCTGGTCAGCGGGGTAAAATTCAGTTTCGAGAGGGAAAGGGTGTTGGTGGCCACCTTGTCGCCGGTTATCGTCAACGCCTTGAAATGCCCGCCCTCCATGGTCCCGAACTGGATGTGGCTGCCAATGACGTTGTTTGCTTTTATTTTCGGGGTGGTAACCGCATCGTTGTCTATCTTCGTCTCTTTGATTTCCAGGTCGCCAATATTCGCCGCCTTCAGGGTCAGGTCGGCGATTTCCTGATACGTCAACGCCTTGAGCGCCACGTGCTTTGCCTGGACAGTCCGGTCGTCTATCGCCTCGCCGCCAACCTTGTTCGCCGTATTTCCTGACGACACCCCGGTCCAGGCACTTTCGTTGCCTGCGAAATCCACCGCCTTCGCCCTGAACTCATAGGACGAGGCCATGTCCTGGTTGTCGATGTCGTGCTGGTAGTACATTCCCGGGAAAAACCCGTCTTCACTGCCGATATATTCCCAAGTTCCACCATCCTTCTTGACCTGCAACCTCCAGGCCTTCCAGTCCACGCACGGCTGCCCGCTCTGCGTTGGCTTGTTGAACTCCACCCGAAGACCCAGTGTCACTTCCGTCACTGCGAACACAGGCGTGTCCGGGGCCGTGGTGTCGTCTGTAAGGGTCAGTTCCTGGTAATTGCTCCATGCGCTCGGAACGCCGTTTTGGGCTATCGCCCGCACCCTGTAGCGGTACCTGTTGCCCGGCTGAAGCGCACGGTCACTGTTGTTGTAGATAAAGCCCGGCGGGGCCGGGTGCGTGTCTATCGGATGGTCCGGCAGCCGCACGTACTTGGCGTCGGACGGAAAAGGATCGACCCCGCCGTCTGTCGCCCGCTGCAGCTCGTAGTACCTGACATAGTCCTTCTCGCCGGTGGCCGCCCTGATCTTCAGCGTCACCGTGTAGCCGAACCCGCCGTCCGGCATCGGGGCAAGGCTGACAATCGGATACCCCAGCGTTTCCAGCGAGGGCGCGGCGGGCGTGAACTCCGGCGGCAGGTACAGCTCCGTCCAGGCATCCTTCGCGCCTGAAAGCGGGCTCTTGTAGTCCTCGGTGATCGTCTGGACCTTGAACACCCGGTAATCTTCCCGCGGCGGACTGTGATCCGGTGCCATGATCGTCATCGTCAGCGGCCCGGCGGCGGCGTCCAGCCTGAATTCGGGAATATAGTTGATCGCTACGTACTCCCCGCTCTCCGGCGAGTAGTAATAAAGCAGGTAGTAGCGCGCATCCTCCACTATCGTGTCGATATAGATCCTCCAGCCACCGGCGAACCTCTCCAACCGCCAGGCGGGAAGGTCAATCGCGCCTTCCGGCAGTTCCGAGGTCGGCGGCAGTTGGCCGAAATTGGCCCTGAGCGCCGCCACGCTGAACCTGCTCAACGGCACCAAAACGTTGCTCACGTCCTGAACCGCGAAATAATCAAAGTCGGAGAGGTCGGGCAGGTCCGGAAGATTTTTTAGTTGAAACCCTTCCATTCGCTTCATCACCTCAGAGCGTTCTACGGTTTGCCAGTCTCGCCACTTCCAGCTTCCTGCGTGAATACGGGCGGTAGCTGTTGTTGAGCCGGAGCATCTCCCGCTCGGCCCGGAGGCGGGCGTCCGTGTCCCCGCCTATCCCGGCCGCGTATTCCATCATCATCCGCTGAAACGTGTTCCCCAGCGCGCAGTTGGTGTCGTTGGCCGGGTCGTTGTCAGCGGCAAGCGCCATCGGCACCGGCTCTTTTTTGTACTCGATGTCCACGGTCCAGCCGCTGTGGGGACTGACATGGATCGTGTTGCCGACCAGGTAAAAAACGGGGGCGCTCCCGCTGTACGTAACGCTGCTGTCTTCGTTCTCCCGCCGTTCGTCATCCGGCAGCAACCGGCAGTATTTCCCGCCGGTATGCTTCACCGACAAAATCCCTTTCTCGCCCTCGAGCGCCGCCGGGCTGAGTGTCGACAGGTCGAAAGCGCCCTGTGCGTCCAGCGCCTGCGCGCCGGCCCTTGCGTGCAGTTCCCGAACAAACCGGATGTCCAGCTCCGTTGCCACATAAAGCTGCGCCTTGTTGAGCCACAGCAGCCCCATGTCCGGCGTATAGGCCGGGGACTCCCCCCCGGCCCTCCCGTCCGGACTGAGCCGTACTTCCAGTTCGTCCAACATTTCCCGCAGTGTTGCCATGGCTCACCGGTTGAAAAATTATTCCTGCTCGTTGCCGCCGGCCGAATCATGCTCGATCAGCGCGATAATCCTCTTCTTGAGGGGTTCGACCTTTATTCCAGCCTCGTCGGCGGGCAGGTCGTCAAACTTGTAAAAATCCCGGGCGAGACCGATCAGCTTGACCTTGCCCATCCGCGCCACCTGCTTGACCGTGAACGGATGATCGTTCTCAGCGGCCTGTTCAGCCTCGTCCTGGTTGGGCGGCTCTGCTGTCGATGACGGTACCGTTGAAGTCCCGCCAGGCCGGCTCCCTTTGAGTTCGGCCAACTCCTGGCCCTGCCTGGTCATAACCTGAATCGCTTGATCGACAGGGTTTAAGGGCGGATTCTGATCACCGTGGTTCTTGACGAGAAATTCCCGAAGCCTGCCGAGTTCATCGAGTTGGCCCCCGGCCTGCTCTCCGGCCTTCGGTTGCCCCGTTGCCGAAGGTTTCCCGATATTGGCAGGACTGTCCGTCCACCTGGAGTCCTCCTTCAGCAGCGCCGCCAGCTCATCCTCGTCATGGACCAGCTTCGATTCCCCGTCGGGGTGATACTTCCAGCAGGGGAATTCAACAAATGCATAATCGTGAGGTTTCATCTTTACCGCTCCATCTTGTGTTGATAGTATGGCCAGCCCGTCGACCTTCCCGCTCAACGGACTGGCCTGGAAAACAGCGCCCCTGCTCAGGCTTATGCACCGTAGTCCGCTGTCGCCAGCGCGTCGCTGACGCATACCCTGTCGGCGTTCGGGCCGCCGGGGATCAGGCCGGCCACGTAGAACGCGGTCTTGGCCGTGTCGGTGATCGCCAGCTTGAACTGGCCGCTGGCGTTGGTCTGCACGCGCCAGGCCTTCTTCGCGGTCAGTGCTGCCAGCACCGTACCGTAGCCGCTGACAGCGACAGTCGTGCCGCTGGCCGAGGTGGCGCTCAGGCCGAGGCCGTTCACCGCATCGGACAGGTACAGGTCGAAGTGGAAAATCTCTTCCACCGCGTTTCCCTCGGCGTCCACCACCTGCACCAGCACATTGCAGACATTCGCGGCGCCGGCGGCCGGGGAAAAAGTGAGATAACGGCCGTAGCCGCTGGGTCTTTTGGTCATGATTTCACCTCGTCATTTGAGTTCCGTTTCATTGCGTGATAGCTGGACTTGCAACCTTGCATCAGCCCATCAGCACGCAGGCCAGCTCGCTGTTGATGTCTTTCACCCCGAACATGATATCCAGCCTGGTGATCTGGCTGAACGTCAGGATATCGGCGTCGCTGGTCAGTGTGATCGAAATGCCGTTATGGTTGACCCGCCGTGTGGTCTTGAAACCGTCCATCATCTCGATATCCACGCAAACCAGCGTGAACGCGTCCTTGTGGAAGCCGATATTGATCGCGTGGCTGTCCACCACGGTGATCGCCGCATCGTTGGCCGGCGCTGCGGACACGTTCTGGTACGGGCTGTCGGTATTCGAGTTCAGCGCCGGGCTGATCGGGATCGAGGCGTTGCCGCCGGCATCGCTGTTGACATCCGCGGTCACCACGAACTGGCGCGGCTCGCCGAGCGAGTCCTTGTTGATCGGGTTGACTGCGTTCACGCCTGCGATCGTGAAAATGTCGCCCCGTTTGAGAATCGGGGCCTGACTGGCAGTCCAGCCGTCGGTAACCAGGGTCGTGACCCCGGCATCGACACTCGTCGCGCCCTGGTTCGCCCCGTTAACCAGTGGAGTGCCGGTCGCGGTGCCCCTGGTGTGGATGGGAAGGTTCTGGCTGTTGTAGAGATCGAATCCCTGCACCCGCCCGATGTAACCCTCGGCGACGATACGATCCACCACCTTCTGATCGAACAACCCCGTCAGGCTGTTCTGAAGTTCCAACTCGGTATCCGAGTCGAAGATCATGCGGCGGTCGTTTTCCGGTACCGTCAGCTTGTCCATCCGCTTTTTGACCAGACCGAAATGACGGAGCGAGTTCGGGGTTGTGCCGGCGGTGCCCACCGCGTTGGCGACATTCAGCGACAGGTTCGCCAGGGCGCGCTCGACCGCCTCGGCCAACTGCCCGGCCGCCGGATCGATCACGTTTTCGGAGAACTTGACATCGCTCAGGTTCCAGTCACGCACCCCGATCTGGACCGGCACGCTCTTCCAGTAGTTGATCGTTACCGGAATGCGGGTCTGGACGATGTCCTGGACCTTGCCGGTAATGTCGGGACCGTCGACAGCCTTCAGGTAAACAGGCCGCCGCACGTGGACCGTCTCGCCGACGTTCTTGAATTCCTGCTCGTAGGAGCGGTTGACCAGCTTGGCAAACCGCAGTTTGTTCTCGAGCCGTCTCAGCACTTCTTTGGCAAAGACAGTGGGGTCTTGAAAAATATTCGCCATTCGCTGCTACCTCCCTTGATCAGTAGCCCTCGGCTTCCTCCTGTGCGCGGACCCGGTTGAACTCGGCCTGTGACATGTTGGCGTAGTCCTTCTTGCCCGTGGTCTCGCGCCCGCCGAGTGTTTCTATCGGCGGAGGAGCGTCGGAAGGCTTTTTGGTCTGCTTGTTGTCGCCGGCCGGTTCCTTCGGCTCGCCAGCGGTTTGCCCGCCACCATCGCCGGAGCCGCCCGGACTGTCGGAATCGTCGTTGTCGCTGCTGCCGGGAGAGGCGTCGCTGCCGGTGGCCAGGCTCACTTCGAACCGGGCGATCTCACGGATTTGCTCGATAGTACCCAGTTCCGCGATCCTGCGGGCTTCGTCGGGTTTCGAGGCGAGTTGATACGCAACCTCCGCGGCGTTATCCGACAGGAAAATCGCCTCGCGCATGTCCGGTGTGAAAACGTCCTGGTCCACCGGCCCGACCACCTTGTCAAAATCCGCGTGGGCTTTGCGGCCAACGTCCATCTTCGCCTGCAGGGCGCTCTGCTGCTCGGCCTCCCTGGTGGCGCCCTGAAGAGCCGCGTTCTGCTGTTCGCGCATCTGCCGCCCCAGGTTGCGGGTGGACCATGCATGATGTTCCCGCACCCAGTCTTCGAAGCTGCGATTATCGTCCGAATCGTCGGGATCCGGGGCTGTCGGCTCGGGGTCGGACGGATCGAGCGTGAAACCGTACTCCTTCAACTGCTGCTCGGCCTCGGCCGCGCTCCGGTCGTCCCCGTCCTGGCCGGATTTCCGCTGCTCACCCTCGTTGTCCCGCTCCTTGTCCCGCTCTTTCCGGAGCCGCAACTCGGTTTCGAGTTAGATATTCCGCCGCTCCAGAGTGCGGTACTTGCGGGTAAACTCGTCAATCCGCTCCTGAACGCCCTTCGGATCATCGTCTTGCGGTTCGGGCAGTTCATCGCCATTCTCGCCATCCCCGGACTTCACCTCTCCCTCTTTCCTGCTCTCCTGCTCCTTGCCGGCGGTGGATGAGTCCGCCTCGTCATTCGCATCCTGTTCTTCACCCTCGGAACCAGGCTCTTCCTCCGCGGGCGGTTTTTTGCCGCCCGACTCGGCGATCCTTGCAGCCGCCTCCCGGCTTTTCCGCTCGAAATAAGCGCTCTCGTCCTCGGCGACCTGGATGTCGTCCGTGCTATCGTTGGCCGGTTTGGCCGCCTGCCCGTTACCAGCCTGCTCTTTGGGTTCGTTCTGATCCGCCATTTTTTCCTCTTGGCTGAGTGTGCCCGGTGTCACGCCGCCGGTAGCATCGCCCGGTGTTTCAGCCCACCGGTAGGCGCAAATAAAAAGGCCCGGATCAATGTCTGATCCCCGCAGTTACGCGGTTTTCAGCCTGATCCGGGCCTGTGGCTGTCCTGAACCTGTGTCAGGGGCCTACGGTATCCGTTTGCTTCTCTGTGTTATTCGCTCGATGACCACCTCCTTTACTCGCTTTCAACCGTGTGCTTGCTGTCGGTTAAAATCGACCAGTCTCTTATTCCGCCCTGGTTGAATCTCAGTCGAAGGCAAAGCTCTCCGCTGCACCTGCCTGAAATCCAGCGCCTGGCCACCGCCAGGAACCTGCCCATCGCTTCTTCGATCAGCCCGGTCGCCTTCATACCGCCGCCTCCTGCGGGGCAAGCTCCTGTTCGGCCTGGTCCGGGTCAATTCCAGCCTGTGCGTACCCGTCGGCCAGTTTGACTTTCTCTTCCTCAAGCTTCACCCCGGCGGCTTCCAGTCTGTGCCTTGCCTCCTGCATCTGGTATTTGGCCTGTTCGGCCTCGAACTTCATCTTCTCCAGCTTCACCCGCTCCTGCTCCAGTTTCACCTCCGTTGCCGGGTCAACCTGCTCCTGTGCCGCCGCTTGCTGGTCTTCGGCGGGCAACCCGCCCCCGACCGCGGTCCGCATGGCATGGGCCACTTCCGGCGATGCCTGGCCGCCCTTTTCCGTGTCCTCTTCAGCCGCAAGCTTCGCCTGAATGGCGGGATGCAGATAGTATTTCAGCCGCTCAGCCGCGTCCTCGGCGTTTGGCCAATCCATCGAGCGGACCATGTTGTCACCGATAAACTGCATGATCTCCGGCACGGCCTTGACCAGCTCCATCTGGGCCTGCGCGGCTTCCTGGCGTTTGGTGGTGAACGATGGCCCCGCGGTGACGGCCACATCGTATTTGCCGACCGACAGGTCATATATTCGTTCGCCCTCGCCCTTGTCGCCCGTGTACTCCTGATGGCCGCTGCCCGCGTTGGCTATCCTGATCCGCTTGTGTTCGCCGTCCTCGCCGATAATGCGCCGCACCTGGGCCGTGTCGTAGATTCGCGGGATAATGTCGACCAGGATTGTTCCGGTGTGACGGATCGACCAGTTCAGGTTGTCCAGGAACGTGAAAGTCCCGACATCGCCCTCCTTCTGGCGCGCCAGAATAGCCTTCCCGCTGGTTTCGTTGCTCGCCGCCCCCAGGCTGGCGTTGTAAATCGAGGTCGCGCTCTTGATATGCTCGGCGTTCATCTCGGACCTGCGCTCGTATGCCTGCGGTATCATCGCCGGGCGCTGTCGCTGCGGAGGCCCGTTGGCCTCCGAGTCGCCGTCGTAGAGCAGGTACGGCAGGGTTGTGTTTGCTCTGTCCCAGTACTGTTTGTGCTTGCCGAGCTGCGTCGCTGTCAGTATGTACGGCACTTTGGGCGCCAGGCTGATGGATTCGGTCACCATCGACTCGAAATAATTCAGCATCTTCTGCGGGTCACGAGCCAGCCGCACCAGCCCGCGGGTGAAGCGCTCGCCCTCGATATTGATCTCCTCACCCCACACCGGCACTATCGGGTAGTATTTCCGGCTCACCCAGTCATGCGGGCCCTCAAGGATGTTTTTCCCATCGATCTTGTAGAATATGATCTTCTCGGCCCGGACTTCGCGCTGCTTGACTATCATGCTCGTATCCCGGGGCTTTTTGTCCTCGATCTCGAGCACGTCCTCACCGGTATCGGGATGTTTGCCGTGGTTGACCAGGTACAGCACCTTCGAGTTGTCGGGATCGGGCACCTTGAGCCAGTACTCGGCTATCCGTTGCGCGTCTCCTTCAATCCAGCGGCCGATATGCGACATGTCCTTGTCGGCATCGAAGTTGACCGGCTCGAAATCCTTGTACTTCTGCCTGTACTCTTCCCTGCCGATCACCTGTGAGACAAAAATGTAGCGCGCATCCCTGAAAAACAGGTCCTGGCAAAGCCCGTCCCAATGGACGCTGAACACATTCGCTATCCGCTCCAGGTAGGCTTCCTGATCGAAATCGTCATCGTTCGCGTACCTCGTGACGATTCGCCAGAAACCGCGCCCGCAGCTGACCGCCGATTCAAGGCCCGTGGTGTAGACCGACGGGCTGTGGCTGATATACTCGATATTGCGGATCAGCCCGCTGATCACATCGGCCGTGTCCGTGTCGGCGTCGTCGTCGACCGGGTTCACCTTTATTTGCTGTCTATTTTGCCGGTGGTCGCCGATCACCTGGCGGACCTTCTCGTTGATCTTGTCGATCACCAGGCACGGCCTGCCGGCTTCCTCTCGCTCGTTTTTCAAATCCTCGGGCCACTGTTCACCGGACCGGAATTTCAAGTCCGTCAGCGCCTCGTCGCGGGCATCCTTGTCCGCGGTGCAACTGCTTTCGTACCGCTCCCGGGCCAGGGTGAGGACATTCTCGGCCTGTTCCCGGGTTAATTTCTGCTTGTCCGCCACTTGCACCACTCCTTACCGGCCCATCCAGCTTGAGCCGCGTTCCCTGCAGTGCCGCCCCGCCGGTTTCGGCGGCGGCGGGGAATCGGTTTTCCTCTTGTTCGCCTCCCACCACAGCGCGAACGTCTGAAAAGCATCCGCCGGATGGCTGTTTTTATCGTGCACGGGGCGCATTGCATAGACTCCGTGCTCTTCGTTGTACTCTTTCCTGTACTGCCTCAGCCCCTCCACTCCATCGTACCCATCGCCGGCACAGGCCGTCTCGTCAATCCACACCACCGACAGCGCCCGCCTGCTCGCCTCGATCCCGTCCGGCTTCGTTTTTGGCGCCTTCACCACTTCGCAGTCCATGTGAAGGTCATGCTTCAAATGCTTCAACCGGCTTGTGCCGGTGTTGAGCTCACGCACCTTGGCGTCATGTGGCAGGTAGTGCTTCTCGAACGTGACCTGGTGTAAATCCCGCCAGTCCTTGAGCCAGTTGACATAATGCCGCAGCGCAGCGCCGCTGTTCTCGTAATAGCCGATTACCCGCACTTCGCGCCCGGCGATCTGCATCAGCCAGATCGAGGTGGAGTCGTCCATCCCCAAATCCCAAAACGTCAGCACCGGAAGCGAGCTGTCTATCGGGATATGCTTCCGCAGCCGGCCGGTCTCCTTCATGGCCCGCATTTCGCTCTTGAAATAGGCTCCCGGATTCGAGGCCTCGAAACTGCAATAAAATTCCTGTTCCGCCAGGTCCCGGGGCATTCCCTGCTCTATCTCCCGCTCCACATCCTCCGCCGTCAGCACGCCCGTGTCTTCTATCGTCTTGAGTTCGCAGAACCACTCCGGATCGTCCCGGGCCATCTTGTACAGCTCGTAGCCGTGATTTTTCCCGCGGGGCGTGTAGTTGAATATCGCCCAGCCGCCGTTCTCCATCAGGATCGGCCGGAAATAGTCCCAGGCCGCCCTGTTTTGCAGGGCGTACTCGGAGAGGATCAGGCCCACCGGGTTCGTTCCCATCACGTCGTTGAAATTGTCCGATCCCACCACCCGGAAAATGGAACCGCAGGTGAGCTCGATTTTCATCTCCGTGTTGTTCGTGCTTGCCCGCAGTTCGTAAGGAATGTGCGCCATAAACGGAAAGCCGTTGCGATCCATCCCCTCCCACAGCATCTTCCGGCCCTGTGTGTACTTCGGAAACAGGTAGTAATACGATCCCACCCGCTTCTGGCTTTCCTTCCCCACGATATTGATCATGGTCTTGTCCTTGCCGGCCCGCCTGTGCCATACCGCCACCGCCCGCAGGTACCCCTCCGCCAGAGCATTGTACAGCCCGCACTGATACGCTCTCGGCGTGTAATTGTGGGGCAAGGTTATTTCTGTCTGCTCGCTCATTCATGCGCTGCGCTCTCGGCTCCCTGCCGGCCGCCGTCGCCCCCCACTTCAAATTTCTCGATTATGTTGAGCGTCATGTTGCCCCTGACGTTGTGGTCGTGCTCCTGCTTGTCGCGCCACTTGTCTTTCTTGCGGTTCTTCAGCCAGAAAATCATGCTGATCGGATCCGGCGCCACCTCCTTCTTCACCCGTTTTGTCACCACCAGGCCGTCCTCGAGCTTCTGCCGGACCTCCTCGGCCAAAGCCCTGCCTTCCTTGCTGCTCTTGTTGATATGGCCGATAATAAAGCCCACCATCGGTTCCCGGGTCACTTCCTCGTACTCGTAGCCGGTGGCCCGCTTGTACAGCGCGTTCTCCACCTTGAAATCAGCCGTGTCCCTCGCGTTTTTTAGCGACTCCTTGAACTCCTGATTGCTATCAAGCGCCCGATACAGCGTTGACTCGGCTATCCCAATGGCTTTGGCAATCTCCTTGTTCTGCGCTCCCTCCCTGGCCATGCCGAGGATTACAGTCAGGTTCGGCTCGATTACTTCATCCCATGCAGAGGGCCTTCCCCCCGTCTTTTTTTTGCCGTTGCCGTTGGCCATAAGATTTTCACTGCTCCTGGAATTCGACACTCAGTTTTACCAGCAGTTGACTTGTTTCCTGCTCCCTGTTTTCCGCCAACATTCTGATCACCAGCTCGGGGTTGCTGCGAAGAAAAGCGTAAAAGAAATAACTCAGCCGATGAACGTAGTCTTCCGGTCTGTCATCGTTACCGCCCGCTACCTGCCAATCGCAGCCGTGAAAACACTCGTGCAGGATTGATTCGCCGAATGTCCTGCGTGACCCGCTTACTACTATTTCCTGTGCCCTGCTGTCAAAATTTGCCGAGAACTGATGCTTGATTGTCTCATCTTCATCCACGAACCGGAGGGTAAAATCAAACCCCCCGATCTTGATTTCTCTCGCGCGCGTAGAAGAATAAATATTTTTATTTTTAATAAAGCTACTACTACTACCCATAACGGTAACCCCTACGATGGTAGTATAAGGCGCTGTTCAATAGATTTGCGTCACCCGGCCCATGGTGATAGCCAGCTTCGCGTAGGCGTCCAGCTCCGGGACCGCGTCGGTTTTCCTCTCCACGATGAAATACAGGCCATGGGTCGGACATATCCAGGCCCGCGCCGCGCGCCTGCCGCTCTGGTAAACATCGGTCACATGGTACCGGGGCGGAGTGCCGCACCTCGGACAGCGCTGCTCCACTGTTCCGGCCTGCCTGTCGTGCCACTGCCACCAGCAGCGCTGAAGACCGTCGGCCAGGCTGTCGCCGCCGTGCAGGCTCTTGAGCCATTCAACCCAGTCACTCAGTTCGCTGCTGGTCCTGGGACTACCGTGACTGCGCAGCGCCAGGCGCGCCAGTGCGCCGTCCGAACCGCTGCAAAGCGCCTTGTACCGCGCCATGTAGTCGAAAAAAGTCATTTCGCGGCCTTGTTGATTTCCCGTGTGTTGATTTCGTCGATTTTCTTAAAAACGTCCTGAATATCCTCTCGAAGCTCGCCGATCCGGGTCCCCAATGCTGTAATGTTTTCGTTCACGGTTTTCTGCATGGTGCCGATCCGGTCGTTGATATTACTCCGGCGCTCACTGCATAACGCCCCGCTTACCACATCCTTGCCGTTGCCGTTCCTGCCGTTGCGCGGGGGCACGTACTTGATTATCGCCGCCGTTATCGCGGCCCCTGCCGATACGCTCGCACCTGTCAATGCCACCGCCGAGGGCCAGTCCACCGATCCACCACCTGCCACGTTATTGAGAGTTGTTGGTTTGGAGCGGGGCGCCACTCTGCTGTCAGCGTGGGCGGGGCGACGCCCGCGCTCCCTGGTCCTGCGACGGACCAAATTATTTGATCACGAGCGTTGTTCCGCACTTCGGGCACTCGTAAACCTCGTTCTCTTCCCCTATCGCAGCGTCGGCGATGGCTAGGACCTTCAGGCCGGTACTGATAGCCTTCCCTGTCTTCCGGCCACGGCCGATCCTCCCGGCAGCCGCCTCTCCCGCCACTGCGCCGGCAAGTCCTTTCAAAAATCTTCCGAGACTGAATTTCATCTTCTCGCCTACCCTCCCTGTTGAAGGAAAACCCGCACTTCGGCCACCCGCTCCTTCGGCACCGCCACCAGCTTGAAATCGGGCTGTCTGCCCTCGAGTATTACCGGGTGCCAATGACGGGGCGCGTACCTGAGCAGCGCGTTCGAGCTCGCCCACGGCCACAGGCCGTACACCAGCGACGCCAGCCGCCAGCTTGCCCCGGCCGCCTCGGTGTCATCGAACAGCCTGTCCCGGAACGCGTTCAGCAGCCAGAACACATGCCAGACCACCGGACCGCCACGGGCCGCGAGAGTCCCCACCACCAGCGTTACCACCGGATTGTCCGCCGGGTACTGGTAGAAAACTTCCAGGCCCTTCATCAGGTATCCGAGCAAAACGTCCACTGTCCAGCCTCCTTACGCCGCCTCTTGCGGCAGCACGGTTTGCGATGGCTTCTTGATCCAGGCATGGACCTTGTTGTCCGCCCATGTCCGCCGGTCAACGTGAATGAAATTCCGGCCCCGGTACAGAATCACAGTCGGGAAATACAGCTTTGCCTTCTCGTACAGTATTTTCGCGGGAAGTTCGGGGCTGGTCAGATCGGTCGCATCGCAGTGAATGGGAAGGTGACGGGAGTCAGGCACACCGCCCTCGGCCAGGTTATGGGCCGGGCAGCGCACCCACGACAGCCCGAACAGACGGAATTCCGCCGATGGTGAGCCGTCAAGATGGTGCCGCAGACCGGGATCGCCGTTCAGACCGGCCCGCAGCGCCTCGATAGCCTGCGCCTGGGCCGTTATCTCCGGCACGTATCGCTTCTCGATCCCGCAGCCGCAACGGCAACGGGCTTCGAAAAGCGTGAAATGTTCGCTGACCTGGTGCATTTACAGCCGTCCCGCCTTCGGATAGTTTGAATGATTCTATCGAATTGTGGGGCGGCACACAGTGCCGGGTCAACTACGGAATGTTCGGAAAGTTGGAAAACTACGAAATGTACGGAAAGTACGAAAAGTGCGGAAAGTTCTATCTCGATAAATTCCAAAGGACTACTTGACAAAACGTGTTTTTTGGAGACACTGCGCCACAGGAATGAAGCTGGGGAAGGAAGGCCGCTCGGATTTACGGAGCGGCCTTTTACTCGATAGGCCGTATTGTGGGAATCGTATCTGCCCGGACTACTATTCGCCCTCCGGCATAGCCCGATATTATCCCGTATTTTTTATCTACGCACCATCCCCGAAGCGTCCCGAGACTGACATCCGTCCCCTTCGCCTGCGATAAATACTGCGCCCAGGCCTCTTTCAGATACACCCACTCGTAACCGGGATCCAGCATCTCGATCTCTTTTGGCAGCGCTTCTTTTTCTGTTGTCATGTTCAAGCTCACCTCCTGGTCAAAATTTTCTGTCCTGCCTCCGCCCGCAATTACCGCCCTTTGATCTTCAGCACTCTACCGGACGGGCCTTTTTTGACCGTGATCCGGTCCGTGACCGTATCGCTCAGCATCAGCGTGGCCACCTTTGCAATCATTTCCTGAAAAGCTTCCCGAGCCTCACCCCCCTGCTTGCCCGTCGCCCGCTCCATTGCCTCGGTCGTGATCTTCCGCACTTCCTCAGTGCTCCGTACCGGCTGCCGCTCCTGCATGGCCGCCTCCCGTTTCTGAGTTGTGAATATGCTTCAAACCTATTCCTGGCGGCTTCCTCGTTCATATCCCGCCTATCTCCTGTTCGATCTCGTTCAGCACGGCCCGCCGGCCATGAGCGAATCCCTTGCCGTAGCCGGCACTGAAACCACTCCGCCAGGCTTCGTCCAGCTCCATTTCCAGCCACACGGGGCGGGCCCTGATCCTGTAGGTCACCCACCGCCACAGCCTCACTGCCAGGGCAACCGGCGCCAGGTGAAAATAGTTATATCCCTTTTCATATCGCAGTACGAAAAGCCGAGATACCAGGGAACCTGATCACCGGCCTTAGTCCCCCGCGCCCAGAACAAATTCTTCCTCTCTCGCCGCGACGGATAAATCGGCCTGACCGGGCCGTCTTCGCCCATCGTGTAAAGCTGCTCCTGTTTCATCGTTCACCACCAGTCTGAGGGTTGCGGGTGATTCTTTTCTTCCGAATTTGTTTGGTCACTCTTTGGTCACTAACGCCGTTTAACCCCGTGAAATTCTGTTAAGTTTTTGCTCCCTTGCGCACGATTTACAGACTAAACATCGGGCAACAAAAAAACGGCCAACCCTTGTAAATCAAGGATCAGCCGTCTTTTTAACTGGCGGAGAGGGAGGGATTCGAACCCTCGGACGCTTGCACGTCACACGATTTCCAATCGTGCACCTTCGGCCTCTCGGTCACCTCTCCGCATATTATTCTCTGCAGGGGAACTGACTCTCCGTTGGATGTCAGATTTTTGATGGTCCGGCAAGGGCTGAAATGTAAATCTACGCCCACTCACTGTCAAGCCCGACAATAACCTCACTCCTGAAAAAAACTGAAAAAAAACGAAACATATCTCCGGCGATGATGTATAACCATGCAAGTATCGCCCCGGAGCTACTCCCCCCACAAGTACCCATCTACCGGCAAGCTTTGACTTGACTTTGCTCTTTTCGTAAGCTACTTTGCTGCGGGGTTGAGAGTGCAAATCGCACTCTCTGGAACGCTTACTCGCAATCGACTTGAACCCGGTGCCATGACAGCAAATACGCCTGCCAGATTTTTTCACCTGCTCATAGTTTTAACCGCCCTGCTGCCTTTGGCGCTGCTCGCCCAAACCGGGGCCAAGCTGGAGGGCACTGTCACCGACTCCGCCACCGGAGAGCCCCTGGCCGGCGTGCAGGTTCGTGTCGAGGGCACGCGGTTGGGCAACGTCACTTCCGACGACGGCTACTACTTTATCCTCAACGTCCCGGTGGGTGAGCGAGCGGTCACATTCAGTTATACCGGTTACCAGAGGATCACCGTCAGTGGGGTCAGACTGCTGGCCGGCCATACCGCCACTGTCGATTCCCGTCTCAGCGCGGGCGTGTTCGAGTTGCAGGGCATCGTGGTGGAGGCCGGTGACGAGCCACTGGTACCCCGCGACAACGTCCAGACCGCCCAGCGTTTCGGCAGCGAGGTCGCCGACCAGGCCCCGGTGGAAAACTTGGAACAGCTTATCAGCCTTCAGGCCGGCGTGGCCACCGACCCTTACGGCCAGTTCAATATCCGCGGCAGCCGTCAGGGCAGGCAGGCGGTCTACATCGACGGGATCCTGGTGCGCAGCTTCAAC
>JAJRTS010000083.1 GCA_024278175.1 Gemmatimonadales bacterium
GTATAATTTGATTATACTTTTTCACAGGAGCCTCCTGTTGGTTAAGGGTTATGAGAGATAGATTTAGAATAACTACCCCTGTTCCCCTGACCAAGAGTGAGGCTCTCTTTTTTATTCCTCACTAAGCAACATAGTTACTTCCAGAGAGGTATATTGACTTGGAGCCCGGGCGGAAAAAATACTTTACCGGGCGCAGAGGGTTTCTGCGGCGGATCAGGACTCAACTGCTGCGAGCAAGCCTGGCCGGTGGCGCTGTCTACGGTTTCCTGAACCTGCGCGGAAGCAGGAGCAACGTAGCGGGCTTCCGCGGCCGACTGGGTATCTTGCGGCCTCCGGGAGCGCTGAGCGAGCAGGATTTTCTGGCCGGTTGCCTGCGCTGCACCCGCTGCGGCGACTGTTGCGAAACCCAGTGCATCAGGTTTTTTGGTCCCGAAACAGGCGTCCTGGAAGGGACTCCCTACATCTTGCCGGGACAACGTGGGTGCAACATGTGCCTGAAGTGTGGCAAGACCTGCCCCACCGGGGCAATCAAGCCGTTGGAGAAGATAGAAGATTGCGACATGGGAAAAGCCCTAGTGGATCAGCGACTCTGTGTCGCTCTTAACGGGACCGGAGTCTGCGGGGCCTGCCACACTGTCTGCCTGTTGCGCAACAAGGCGATTACCCTGGACATCCGCAACGCACCTACGGTGCACCCGCAGCACTGTACCGGTTGCGGAATGTGCCAGGAGATCTGCATAGTGCAAAATCCCTGTGCAATAGTGATCAGCACGCTACGCACTGTTCCCGGCAGGACTGGAGAGGCCCCTGCGCTATGAGCGAGACGCCCGGAATAAAAAAGCTGCAGGTTGCCCGGCGCACGGTCCAGCTGGCGGTTGTGGTGCTGATCCTGGCAATCCCGGCGGTGGCGCGCTATAACAACTACCTGCTCTCGCGGGAGTTGGACAAGCTGACGCAAAAATGGCGGGGCAGCGTGCAGGGAGTGATGCTTGGCGCTCTGGATAGTTTTTTCAGGGCGCTACCCGATGGAGAAACCCAGCGGGCTGGCCGGGTGGCGAGAAACCGCAAGCAGATTCTGGTTTATACCCAGCTTGCCCGGGGCGGACCATGGTCGCTGGAACTGGCCGGCGTTTCGATGACTGACCCGCTGGCCGGAGCCGAGAGCATCGCGGCCAGCAAACGGGCGCCCTGGACGTTGTGGGTGGGGCTGTTTATCCCGCTGGCGGTGGCCGTGCTGCTGGGCCGTGTGTTCTGCTCATGGGTCTGCCCGATGAACCTGCTGCTGGAGATGACCGACAAGCTGCGCCGTTTGCTCGGTTTTCTGGAACTGCCTCCCGCGGACCTGCACTTCTCCCGCTGGATAAAGTACGGCCTGCTGGGCACGGGGTTGGTACTGGCGGCGGTTGTTTCGCTGCCGGTGCTGGGTCCTGTTTATCCTCCGGCCGTGGTGAGCCGCGAGCTGCACGAGATGGTGTTTGCCATGTTCGAGCGGGCCGAACAGGGAAACCTCGGGTTCTGGGTCGGAGGACTGACCGTGATGAGCGCTTTCATAGGGGCCATAGCCCTGTTCGAGATCACGGTTTCCCGGCGCTGGTGGTGCCGCTACATCTGTCCCGGCGGCGCGTTGTACAGCTTGCTGGGCCGGGCCAGGATTATCAGGGTCAAGCGCAACGCACCGCGCTGTACGGACTGCGGGATCTGCGATGAAGTATGCCCGTGGGCCCTGCGGCCAATGAGCGATCTGATGGGGCCGGAGTGCGACAACTGCGGCCTGTGCATTTCTCACTGCGCCGACGATGCGCTGGACTACAGTGTAGCCGGGAAGCAAAAGTGAAACCGAACCTGCATAAAAGTATTGTCGGTTGGGACTACGGCAAACAGGGTTTGCTCCTGTTCTTCCTGACGCTGGCGCTGATTTTCCCGGCAGGGGCCCGGGCCCATCATATCCTGGGCTTGCCGCACTACGCCTACGATGAGCGTTACCCCCAGACTCCGGTACTGACTTACAGGAGCATTGCAGGCCCCAACGAACTGAAGATGACGGGCTATCCGGGTGTTCCCCAGCCGGGCCAGCGCTGCACGATCCATATCTATATCCGTAACGTGGAAAGTGGAGAGATCTTTGACGGCAAAGTTACGCTTACAGTGATGCGGGACAGGATGATCGGCGCGGACCCGGTGGTATACGGGCCGCTGGAGACAGGGCTGGAGTTGTCATTGTACAAGTTCTCTCCCCAGTTCGAGCGGGAGGGCAACTATACTCTGCGCCTGGAGTACGAGGCGGAAGATGAACCCTGGAGAATCGACCTGCCCCTGGTGGTGGGAGAACCCGGGTCCCCGTGGACCGTGGTGGGTTTGGTAGCCGGAGGACTTACACTTTTTCTGATCATAATCAGGGCTGTCAGGATAAAAATGAAGCGCAGGACGGCTCTGCCGCAAAACGATAGCCGGCTTATCGCCACCGACGGGGAGATGAGATGAAAGGCCGTTTCGCCCTCTCTTTTCCCTATTTGTACGCACTGCTGATTGTCTGCCTGCTGGTGTGGGGTAAGAGCCGGTCCAGCGTAACCGATGCCCGGCATGGCGATGAACCGCGGGAGGCTGTCTGCCCTGTCTGCATGATGCAGGTAGAGCTGAACGAAACAGCCCTGAGCGGTCAGCTCAACGGCAGGACGTATTACTTCTGCAGCGAGTACTGCCGGGAGAAGTTTTTGTCCGCGGAGCAGGACCGGCCAATCGATGGTGGAGCGCAACTGGACCTGGTGTGCAACATGGAAGTCGGCCGGGAGCTGGCCCTTAAGCTCGGCAGCGCCACCTATTACTTCTGCACCACTATCTGTCGGGACCGGTTTGCGGAAGACCCTGCCCGCTACCTGATGCTCTCGTGCCCCGTGTGCCGGGCGGAGAACCGGTTTCGCCCGGCGGTGGCGTCCTACGAAACCACTTGGCAGGGCAAAAGATACCACTTTTGCTCGGCGGAGCATCGAGCGGCTTTTCGCCACGACCCGGCGGGTTATTTTCTGCATACGATGTGGGGAATACCCACGTGGCTGTATTACGCCAGCATCGCAATGGTCCTGCTCCTTTCATTCGGGATAATAGAGCGGACTGAAAAGAAAAGTGGTGGAAAAAGCACCCGGACCAAAAGTAAGAGCCCGCGAATCGACCTGTTGCGGCGTTTTGGCTGGCTGGCCGGGCTGCTCAGGTGGCCGGGTACGCGGCTGGCGGCACAGTCGCTGGCCGTTGTGTTTTTTATATTGATCATCGTCGCGGGCCTGTTCGGCAACCAGTTGCCGGGTAAAAACATAGCCCCCCTGCTCACCTGGACCATCTGGTGGGGCGGGCTGATCCTGCTGGTGGCCTATGCGGGCAAGGCCTGGTGCTACGTCTGCCCGTGGGACGCCATCTCGGACTGGGCGGTGGGCCTGAGGCTGTGGGGCAAAAAGAAGCAAAACCTGAGCCTGGGCCTCCGCTGGCCCCGCTGGATGCGCAACATCTGGCCCGCCACGGCGCTGTTCGTTCTGCTTACCTGGGTGGAACTTGGTTTTGGCGTGACCATGAACCCCCGGGCCACGGCCTGGCTGGCGCTGGCCATGCTGATGCTGGCGTTTACCAGCATCTTTATTTTCGACCGTAAATCGTTCTGCCGCTATGGCTGCCTGGTGGGCCGCATCAGTGGCCTTTACGCCCTGTTCTCTCCGGTGGAAGTCCGGGCCAGGGAGCGGGACGTCTGCCGCGCTTGTTCCACCCGGTCCTGCTACCACGGTAACACGGATGGCGACGGCTGCCCTACGTTTGAGTTTCCGGGCCGGATGAGCCAGAATACCTATTGCACGTTGTGCATGGAATGTGTTAAAACTTGTGAGCCGGATAATATCGCCCTGAACCTGCGCCCCTGGGGAGCGGACCTTGCCAACCACCGGCTGGCGCGGCGCGATGAGGCGTACCTTGCGCTGATTATGCTTTCGCTGACCGTGTTTCACGGCCTGACCATGACTCCTGCCTGGAGCGTGATAGTGGAGGGTATCTCCGCGGCTCTGGCAGTGGGAGAGACTTTGGCTTTTACGATTGGCATGGGCGCGGTAATGGTGACCCCGGCCATCGTATATGCCGTCCTGGTCCGGTTCTCGCAACTGGCGTCGGGTGGTTCGGAGGTGAGTTATCATAACTACTTCATCCGCTACGCCTACGCCCTGCTGCCCATTGCGCTTTTTTATCACCTGGCGCACAACCTGGAGCACCTGCTGATGGAGGGCCAGAAGGTGGTCCCCCTGCTTTCCGATCCGCTGGGGCGCGGCTGGGACCTGCTGGGAACCGAGGGTGTTACACTTGCCCCGTTGACCAATCTCCCGACTCTGTGGATCGTCCAGGTGATTCTCGTGATGACCGGGCATGTGTTCAGCCTCTGGAGCGCCCGGCGCACCGCGGGCGCGCTGTTCGAAAACACCGGCGCCGCCCGCAGGAGCCAGTTGCCCATGCTGGTGGCAATGGTCCTGTTCAGTTTGCTCAGCCTCTGGCTGCTCAAGCAGCCGATGCAGATGCGCTCTTCGATGATGTGATTGCGGCCGCGGCTGCATTAATAAATAAGGGGACCTCTATTAATTAGATTTTGAAGCGAGCCCGAGCGAAAAGCTGCTCCGGCCACGGCCTGAGGCTAAAAACCGCCGGAAGCATAGCAGCGCTATGTTGAGGACGGTTTTTATACAAAAACGCAGCCGGGCAGTTGTGTAGCACCGGCGCAGCCAAAAGATGATTATGAGAAGTTCTCATAAGTTGGAGCAGATGAAAGCACTGATTGACAGCTTCGGCAGGGCGCAGACTTACCTGCGGGTCTCGGTAACCGACCGCTGTAACCTGCGTTGCCACTATTGCATGCCCAGCCAGGGCGTGCTCTGCCGCAGCCGTAGCGAGATCTTGTCCTTCGAGGAGATCACCCGGCTGGTCCGCGTTTTTGCACAACTGGGCATCTCCAAAGTCCGCCTGACCGGTGGAGAGCCGCTGGTGCGGCACGATATAGAGCGGCTGGTGTCCGATATCTCCGCCGTGCCCGGTATTGAGACCGTGGGGATGACCACCAACGGCGTACTGCTGGAACGTCATGCCTCCGGGCTCGGGCGGGCCGGCCTCAAGCTGTTAAACGTCAGTCTGGACTCGCTGCGCCCCCAACGCTTTGCCAACATTACGCTGAAAGACGAGTACCACCGGGTCCGCCGGGGCATTGACGCCGCTCTCTCGGCCGGGATAAGACCGATAAAGCTCAACACGGTGGTGATCCGGGGAGTGAACGACGATGAATTGCTTGACTTCGTTGAAATGACCAGGGATAACTCCATTAGTGTAAGGTTTATAGAGTTTATGCCGTTTAAGGATAACCGGTGGAGCGTTGAAAACTATGTTTCCTCGCAGCAGATGCGGCAGGTAATCAGCCGGAAATACAGGCTGATTGGCCCGCGGAAGGAAGCAACTCCGGGCAGCGTGGCCAGGCAGTACAGCATAGAGGGTCACGCGGGGACAGTGGGTTTCATCAGTCCACTCTCGGACCACTTCTGCGGCAGTTGCATCCGGCTGCGCCTGACTTCAGACGGTTTTCTGAAAACTTGTTTATACTCCGGGGCACTGGTAGACCTGCGCCGGGTTCTTCGCTCCCGGGGGACTTCGGATGTTAAGCTGACCGCGGCGATTGTTCGGGCCGTGGACGCTAAAGCTTACAAACACCCGCCGACAGCTGAGTTGGCGGGCAACAAAAACCAGAATATGGTGGAAATCGGAGGTTAGTCCGTGCGTGATATTTCAAGTAAAGTTTCAACTCTGCGGATCGCCGTGGCACAGGCGTCTGTCCAGGTGGGACCCGGCCTGATCGAAAAGATTCAACAGGGAGCGATCCCCAAAGGCGACCCGCTGGAGGTTGCGAAAATCGCGGCGGTGCAGGCCGCCAAACAGACCAGTGCGATCATTCCGTACTGTCATCCCCTGCCGTTGGATTTTGTGGGCGTGGAGTATGAACTGGGTGAGGATCGGATTGAAATTATAGTGACTGTCAAAGCTATCTACAAGACCGGCGTGGAGATGGAAGCCCTCACCGGCGCATCGGTGGCGGCGCTGACCATCTACGATATGCTCAAGATGTTTGACGAGGAAATGGTAATTCAGGGCGTGCGGCTGTTGAGCAAAAAGGGCGGTAAATCGGACCGGCGCAAAGGAGCGGGCAAAGGTCTGCGGGCGGCTGTGCTGGTAATTGGAGATGAGATAGTCTCGGGCAAAAAAGAGGACACGGCCGGCAGGATGATAGCCGGGCGGCTGGATGCGGAATCGATAGTGGTGGAAGAGTACAAAAAAATCCCCGACGACCGCGACGCTATCGCGAAAGCCCTGATCGATTACGCGGACAGAGGCGGGTTGGACCTGGTGCTGACCAGCGGGGGGACCGCTTTCGGCGCCTCCGATTTTACGCCGGAGGTAACAGAATCGGTGGTGGACCGGATAATCCCCGGGATCCCGGAAGCCCTGCGGGCCCACGGGCAGCAGAGAAGCCCTTACTCCATGCTCTCGCGGGGCAGAGCGGGCATTCGCGACAAAACCATCATCATCAATCTGCCGGGCTCCACCAGGGGGGCGTCCGAGTCGCTGGACGCTTTGTTTCCGGGACTTAAGCACTCGTTTCGGATGTTGCGGGGCGAGGGACATTCAAAGAAGCGTTAGAGGGGCGTTGAAATAAAACTCTCAACGCCCCTAAATTAAATGTTTCGTCTGGTTGGTTGTCAATGGCAAGCCAAGCCGCTTCTTTTGCCGATCCAGTTACTTGTGTTATACCAAGCAGTTACGTTGCTCCTGCCAGGTTTTGGCCAGCAACGGCGGGAAACGGCCCTTGACAACCCTTGTTCTCATACTTTCGTATTTTTAACACGCTTTTAGAGCAAAGGGCAAAATCTTATGATAAGCTACGATGAGGCCCTGGCCAGAATCTATCAGTGCTGTTATCCGATGGCGAAAAAGAAGCTGGGTCTGGAAGACGCGAACGGCCACGTACTGGCCTCCGACGTGGCGGCCCTTGTGGACTTTCCTCCATTTGACCAGAGCGCGGTGGACGGCTTCGGAATCAGCCTGGCCGGTGTGGACAGCGCCGTCAAAGAGCAGGAAAACAGCTTTGCCGTGGTTCGCACCGTTTTTGCCGGGGATGCGCCGGGAGCTCCGGTTGAAAAAGGGCAGGCGGTAAAGCTGATGACCGGTGCACCGGTGCCCGAAGGTGTGGACACCGTAGTGATGAAAGAGGTCTGCACTGAACGGCAGGGCAAGGTGGTAATCAGCAAAGCACTGCAGCCGGGGGCCAATATCCGCAGGCGGGCGGAGGAATTTTGCGCGGGAGACAAGACCCTGGCGGCGGGGACAAGGATAACGCCGCCGGTTGTGGGGCTGCTGGCCACGCTGGGGCATGCTTCCCTGGAAGTGTTCGCCAAACCCGTTGTCTCGGTCGTGCTGACGGGCAATGAACTGGTGGCTCCGGGTACGGAACTTGGCGCTGGACAAATATACGACTCCAACTCATATACGCTTGCCGCGGCACTGTCCGGGATGGGCATAGAGCAGTACCGGGTGCTGCGCATAAAGGACAATCGGGAAGTAATTAAGCAGAAGCTTGCCGCGGCTCTGGATGAATCGGACGTGCTGCTGACAGTGGGTGGAATTTCAGTGGGAGACAGGGACGTGATAAAGGGAGTGCTGGCCGAGCTGGGAGTACAGGAAGTATTCTGGAAAGTGGCGATCAAGCCCGGGAAGCCTCTTTATTTCGGCACATATAACAATGAGGCGCTCAAAGCTCCTGCCGGAAACGACTCTTCGCTGGTGTTCGGCCTGCCGGGAAACCCGGTGGCCGCGCTGCTTGGGTTTAATCAGTTTGTCAAGCCGGCTTTGCAAAGGATGATGGGTGAGAGCAACGGCAGCAGCCTCACCGTGCCCGCCGTGCTTACGACAGGAATGCGCAAAAAACCCGGACGGGAACAATGGGCCCGGGGTGTGCTGCATCCAGTGGAGGGGCAACTGAGGGTAAGTCCGGTGCAGGGGCAGCAATCTCATATGCTGGGGGGGTTGGCACAGGCGAATTGCCTGATCGTCTTGCCTGCGGAGCAATCGGATTTTAAAGAGGGCGAGAATGTCCGGGTGAAACTCCTGCAATGGGAGTGGTAGGGGTGTAAGAGAACGGACAGAAAAACCCATCCCCATATTTACTACATTGAGACCTTTGATTTAATTACAGAATTGAAAAAATAGTGAGGGGGAGAGACAAAACCTTTTAAAAAAGGTTTTTTTCTCTCCCCCTCACACTCCCCCTCTCTTTTTCCAAAACTTCTTATCAAGGGGCATAGCTTCAATCAGATCATGCAGTTACAATTAACAGGCCTGAATTTTCTTTTGATACACAAAAATGAGTGATCCAAAAAACTTCCTCTCAGTACAAAAACCTACTCCAGCCTTCCCTGACTGTTAGCCGCGATCCTGCCTTCGAGAGCGGAAAACTGGCGGCGGATATCTTTGTCGCCCACCACCGCCTCGCGTTTTTCAACTTTTCTGCGCGCCAGTACATCATTCAGCCTGGCGGCCGCGGCAAAAAACGCCGCCACCGCCGTCAGGTCCAGCCTCAGCAGGGCCAGCGGAAGCGAAAGGCAGCAGTAGAGGATATTGCCGGCGAGCATCCGGGGATCGGTTAGATTTTTCCAATGGAACAGCAACCTGTTGCGGCGCGAGATGAACCGTACCCGCAGCCTTCGCGAACTGCCGCCGATAGTGGTGTTCGGACTGTGGTAAACAACGCTTTCCGGCTCGTAGAGCACCTGCCAGCCGCGCTTGAGCGCCCGGTAGCAGATGTCGGTATCCTCCCAGTTGAACGGAGCGAACAGTTCGTCCAGCCCCCCGAGCGAGCGCCATTTGTCCCTGTCGAAAGCGGTGAACCCGCCGGAGCCGTAAATACTGGGCCACCTCTCAGGCGGGTCCTGCCGCTGACGGGTCACTTCGTAGTTGCGCCACACGCGCCAGAAACCGCGCCGCCAGTAACCGGCCTTGCCGCCATCGCGGAAAGTGCTGTGGTCCCAGTCCAGGCTGCGCGCGCAGACCGCGAATATTTTACCGTTTCCGAACCACCTCACCAGCGGTTCCAGAAAAAACTTCTGTACCTCCACATCGTTATTGAGCAGGACGGCAACACGGCTCCCGGCGGCCCTCATTCCCATGTTGGCCGCCCCGGCGAATCCCCGGTTAACCTCCGAGCGCACCACCCTGACCGCGGGAAACTCCGCCGCCAGAAATTCCTCAGTGCCGTCCGAGCCGCCGTCGACGGCCACCACGATCTCGCCACCGCCGGGCCAGGCGGCCAGCGCATCCACAACAGAGGGCAGAAAGCGCTTCAGCAGCTCCCGACCGTTCCAGGTGGGGATAACGATACTGACCGGTGTGTTTTGTTGTTCAGTTTGCATGGGCGTTTTTTACCGGTTCTGCTCTTTGTTTTATTTCGAAGCGATTACGTTGCCCCCGCCGGCTTCCAGCCGACAACGGCGGGGAACGGCCCCTGACAACCCTCGTTCCCATTCTTTCGAATTTATCAACACACTGCTAAAAAAGCCCCTCCCCCGTGTTTCGGAGGAGGGGCTTGAATTTCACAAACAACCAGCTACTGGCTATTTACAGCCCTGCAGCGTGCCGCCACCCTCGGTGGCCGGATTGTCATGGACGATCTTGGCCCACCGCTCGGCGCAGACGAAGTCCTTGAACGTTGGGGATTTCTCGTTGTGACAGCTTTTGCAGGTCTCGACCGTGGGTATTATCAACCCGGCGGCAACCGAGGCTTCGCGGTCGCGCATCACTTTCATCGACGCATAGTTCTCGCCGGGTCCGTGACAGCTCTCACAGGTAACACCATCGGCGACGTTGTACTTGCCGGCCTTCCGCTCGGCGGGAGCATCGGAGCCGGTAACGTGGCACTTAAGGCACTCGGCGGCTTCCTGGGGGTTACCGCTCACACCCGCCTTGGCGGCGGCTTCCTTGGCCGCCGGCGTACCGAGAGTCTCGAACGCTTTTGAATGCTTGGATGCCTGCCAGGCACCGTATTGTGCGCCCTTCTTCTTGCTCATGTGACAGATCTTGCACTTACCGGCACCCACATAGTTCGGGTCGGCACCCTGGGCGCTGAACGCCAGGGCCAGCACCATAATCAGCGCCGCCGTCAGCACTCCGGTTGTCGTCTTCATGAAAGCCTCTCTTGCCTGGTTGTACGTTATAGTGAGCCAGCGATCTGTTTATAAAACTCTCCAAAACTGAAAAACATTTTACCCGGTTACTCTGACGAAACAATTCCGGACTTATTCAGCCCAAGTTTGGCCTTACCACTTTTTGGTGGTCTGGCGATCGAAATCCCAGTACACGGAGTTGCCGGTCCCGATCGACTGGTTAACCATGTGAGCCACCGAACAGGCGCGATGGCCGACCTCGGCGTTCTCCAACGGGGTGTTGCGGTTCTTGATGCAGCCGACCCAGTTCCTGAGGTGAGCCGTGGTGGCGTTGCCACCGCTACCAGCCATGATCACCTCGGGCCTGGCCGCCGCCGCGGCCGCGCGGGCCTTGGTCTCATACTCGATCAGCTTGGGATCGGCGTAATAGGCATCCTCGAGCTTCTTCTCCCAACTGCGCACCACCCAGCGGTCGTTTTCCACCGGAGATTCGGGGTGGAACGTCAGCTTACCGCCGATTTCCAGGCTACCCTCGGTGCCCAGGACCTGGAAGCCCGAGCCGCTGGACATGGTGTTGTTGAACGTACCGGACATGTTGACCATGAAGCCCTCGCGGTACTTGAGCGAGGCGTTGATCGAATCGGGGACATCGCGGCTGGTCCTCCAGCGATACAGACCGCCCATACCCATCACCTGCTCGGGCGCGGGAACGTCCATCAGGTAGTGGATCGTAGTGCAGAGATGGACGAACAGATCGGTGGCGATACCACCAGAGTAGTCCTGGTAGCATCTCCAGCGGAAGAAACGCGGCAGGTCAAACGCGCGCTGAGGTGCGGGGCCGAGGAACTTTTCCCAATCGACAGTCTTGCGGTTGGCATCGGGCGGGATCGGGTAGATCCACGCGCCGCCGGCGGTATTGCGGTTGAAATAGGCGCGGATCATCGTGATCTGGCCCAGCTTGCCGCTGCCGATCACCTCACGGGCTTTCTGCTGAATATCGCTGGCGATACCCTGGCTGCCCACCTGGAACACCCTGTCGTTGGCCTTGACCGCTCTGATAATTTCCAGGCCCTCTTCCACCTTGTAGGTCAACGGCTTTTCGATATAGACATCCTTACCGGCCTCCACCGCATCGATAGCCATCTTCTTGTGCCAGTGGTCCGGAGTGGCGATAACCACAGCGTCCACGCTCTTGTCCCGGAGGATCTGGCGGTAGTCCTTGACCGCCTTGGGGCGGCCGTTTGCACGGGAGATCGCACGCTTTACGCGGCCCGTGTAGGCGTCGCTCACGCTGACGATTTCCAGACCCGGAATCGTCAACATCGAATCCATCAACTGCTGGGCGCGCGCACCCACACCGATAATACCGACAGTGATCTTGTCAGAGGGCGGCACCGCGCCGATCAGACTCGAGTTGCCCGTGGCGATCATCGCACCCAGCCCGCCGGCAAACGCCGCTCCTCCCCTGATGAATGCCCGACGGTTGATCTGTTGGTCCTTGGTCTCCATGCATTCCCCCTGTTGGACAGGTTGACGGATTAGTTGTAGTCGGGGCAGGCCGGAGGCCTGGCCCGGTTCGTTACCGCAGGTAGCTTGATTGCAGGTATATCATGCTGGCCAATCTCTATTAATAAGGCCGGAACAACAGTGATAAAAAACCGCCCGGCTGGAAACACTGTCTCGCCGCGCGTAACCACTCTCGCCGGCTAAACGGCTAAACCATGTTTGCTTTTGTGAAAACCGAAGATTTTCCGGGCAAACCGAACCACAAAACCCATGGCTGCTCCAACCAGCTTAACCCCGGCTCACAGTGCTGTCAATAGTTTTCGAGGCTCCTGCCGTACACGAAAAAGTCCGGGCAACAGCATGTTGCGGCATCAATCTTGCTACAGCAAAATAAGTTGAGTATCGTGCGGAGGTATGTTACTTTATCTGCTTACTTAAATTGGGAACTATTGGGGCCGGGCGGCGGTATCAACAAGCGCGACGTACCCGGGCGCGGCAAGCTGGCAAACACTTCTACCGTACCGAACATATTATGACGATCCGGAATGTCTTACCGGCTTACCTGATTCTCTCCTCCCTCTTATTCGCGCAAGCGCCCGCGGCCGATTTCACCACCCTGGGACCGGCGCCCGCACGCCTGTTGCACAACTATCCGCACACTTCCATGCCCAACCCCGACGCGCCCGCGCTGCAAAGCTTCATGGCAGGTAACACCGCCGGCACGATGCTGGCGGCCACAAGCTGGCCCGTACATTATAAAATCGGCGTGGTGCGCATCGAGTTCCAGCCCGATGAGAACCCACGCACCACCGGCAACGGCACCTGGGGCGACATCCCGTTTTTCACTTTCAGCGACAGCACCTCCGGAGAAGTGGTGGAGGACCCCACGGTCGACTCCCGCTCCAAGCTCTATATCCAGCGCAATTTGCTGATGGTGTCGCAGTACTACGAGAAAGTCAGCCGCGGCAAGGTGATTTTCGAGGTCCCCGACAGCAGCGATATCAGCAGTATTATCAGGCTGGACGTGGAACTGGCCGAGTACGGCAACGACGACGACTACAGCCTTCGCACCAGCCGGTTCGCAGTCGATGCGATCGCCGCGGCGGACAACGAGCTTGATTTCAGCAAGTACGACGTGGTGATGGTGTTCCACGCCGGCAGCGGCCAGCACACGGATTTCGACGAGCAGTCGCCCGATGACCTGCATCCCGTGTCGATCAACCAGGTCCTGCTGCGCGAGATTCTGGCCGATGGCGACCCCTCGTACCAGGGTATCGAAACCAACGACACAAGCCCGGATGGCGGCACGTACTACGTGAAGTTCATCCAGATTTTTGCTGAAACGGCGGTGCAGGACTGGGAGGCGGAGGGTAACCCGCAGGGCGCGCTCCAGGGCCTGCTGGGCATGATGGTCCACGAGCTGGGCCACTTTTTCGGCCTGCCCGACCTTTACGACACCCACGTCGGCAGCCGTCCCGCGGTCGGATTTTTCGCTGTGATGGCCACCGGTTTTTTCAACTCGGTGAGCAGAATACCATGCAGCATGAGTGCCTGGAGCCGCGTGTTCCTGGGCTGGGACGAGCCGCTGGTGGTGACGGGGGATCTGAACGACGTGGTGCTCCGGGCCACCGAACTGGCCGACGATCCTTCCGTACCGAAAATAATAAAAATCCCGATTTCCTCAACTGAGTACTACCTGCTGGAGTTGCGCCTGCGCGATGAGAATTTCAACAACCGGTTCGACTACAACGAGACCGGCGGCAACACGTTCCCCGATATAATGGAGGACGACTACCGCCTGCCCGACGGCAGCCTGGCGGAGTTCGACTGGTCAATCCCCAACACGCTGGGGCCGAATCTCCCGGCCATGAGCAGCGCCGACAGCGCGCGGCTGGGCAGCGGCGTGCTGATCTGGCATATCGACGAGCAGGTGCTCCGCGAGAAATTCAGACGCGACCTGACACTTAATTCAGTCAACTCCGAGCCTCAGCACCTGGGGGTCGGTCTGGAGGAAGCAGACGGGCTCAATCACATGCTGGAGCCATTCCCCGCCACTATCGACCCCGGTTTCGGCAGCCCGTTCGACGTGTTCGGCGGGGCGGTGCCCGGAGCCAAGAGCGCTGAGTTGGGCAACCTGAATGTCAATTTCGGCCCGTTCACCAGCCCCAACACCACCAGCTATACCGGCGTGGCGAGCAATATCGAAATCAGCGGCTTCAACTCGGTAACTGTCGCACCCGGCCAGAGCGTGGTGGACAGCCTGATGAGTGTCAATATTGATTTTAACGCCCGGGGCGACGGCGGGCAGCTGGTTCATCCCCTGCCCGGCTGGCCCGTGATGACCGGCCCCACAAGCTCAACCCCCGTGGTCGGTGATATCATTCCAGAAAGCCCGGGGCTGGTGGTTGTGCAGACCGATAACCGGAACAGGGTATTTATCTTAAGCGTCGATGGCGAGAATTTCGCTTCCCCCGTCAACGGCTCCAGCGGCGGATTACACTCTCCCGCCGCTGGCGATGTCAGCGGCGATGGCCGGGCGGATGTGGTTTTGGTCGATTCCGCGGGACGGGTTTTCGTCCACACCACCCGTGACGGCTACGGTGACGTGGATGGCTACCCGAAAAATTTATCCGGCGCGGTACGCTTCCCGCCCGTGCTGGCCGACGTGGACGGAGACGGAACTCTGGATGTGCTGGTGGTTACCACGGCCGGTAACACTTCCGAACTGCACGTGCTCGACGGCAGCGGCAGCGAATTGGGCGGCTACCCGGTGGCGTTTTTTAGCCGGGTCACGGCCAGGCCCTCGGTGCTGGAGGACGCGGCGGGGAAGGTAGAGTCGATATTCATTCTCACCGCCGGCCGCGACCTGATCTCGCTCGCTCGCTCGGGTAGCGCACGCTGGACTGTCACCCTGGCGGATTCCTCGGTTTGCGCCCCGGTGACAGGGCTGATGGGCCGTCCCGGCAACGGCGAAAGTTACCGGGTCAACGTATTCGGGGCCTCGGGAGATATCTTCAGCTTCCAGGCCGCCGACGGCTCCGCCGTACCGGGCTGGCCTGTTGAAACCGATGGGATCTGCCGCGCCGGCGGCGCGCTGGGCGACGTGGACGGTGACGGGCTCAACGAACTGGTGGTGCCCGTGGATTTCCCGGACGGCGACCACTCCTCGCGCAACAGGATTTACGTGCTGGACTATAACGGCTCCTCGGCCGCCGGGATGCCGATCATGGTCGGCAGTCCGCGTCAGTTGGACGACGAGCGCTACCTCAGCCAGCCCACCCTGGCCGACATCGACGGCGACGGCACCCCCGAGATTCTGGTGACCACCGCCGAGCGTCTGGTACTGGCCTTCAGCGGCAACGGCGGACGACGGCCTGTTGCCCGCTACATCACCGGCGGCTACAGCCTGACTCCCCCGGTGGCGGCCGACCTGGACGCCGACGGGCGTCTGGAACTGATCCTCGCCGACGGCGAGGGATACGTCTACGCCTACGCCACCGGCGGCGACGCGCTGGCCGCCGGCTGGTCCGGCCTGGGCGGCAACCCTCGTCACAGCGGATTCACCTCCGTGAGCCAGCAGGATCCGGGGCTTGCCTCTGCGACCGGGATCTTGCCGGAAAAACTCTGCTACCTGTTCCCCAACCCGGTGCGCGGCCCCCGCGCCAACCTGACCTATCAGCTTGGCGGCCCGGGCGTACGACGGGTAACGGTGGAAGTTTTTACCACCAGCGGTGAGCGGGTGGCCTTTTTCGAGGGCCCGGTGGACGCCGCCGCCGGCCTGGCCAATCAGGTTACCTGGGATGTGGACAGTTATGCCAGCGGGGTCTATCTTGTAATGGTCAAGGCCTACACGTCGTCTGGCTCCACCGTGAAGACTATCCGTAAAATGGCGGTGATCAAGTGAGTATTTTTATCAATAAAAACAATCTCTGCATAACGATGGCCACATGGTTCCCGGTTCTGTTGCTGATGGTGTTTGCGGGCCGGCTGACCGCCGGCGAGGTCGGCAGCACGAGCCTCAACTTCCTCAAGGTCGGTGTGGGCGCCCGGCCCGCGGCGATGGGCAGCGCGTTCAGCGCCCTGAGCGACGACGCCACGGCCAGTTTCTGGAACCCGGCCGGGCTGGTGGACGCAAGGGCGGGTGAGCTGTTTTTCACTTATAACAGCTGGATCGAGGATATTTCCCAGAGCGCCGCCAGCTACACGTTCGATGTCGATCGTGTGCGGCTGGGCGTGTCGATGAACTATTTCGGCATGGGTGAGCTGGAGCGCCGCAGCGTGAACTCGGTGGAGCCGGAGGGCACGTTCAGCCCCTACGATCTGGCACTGGGCATCAGCGCGGCCTACAGGGTCAAGGAGAATGTTGCCGCGGGAGTCACGGCCCGGTTCGTGCGCGAGTCGCTGGATTCGGAATCAGCCTCGGCAGTCCTGTTCGATATCGGCATCAAGGCCCAAACGATAATTCCCAACCTGACCGCCAGTATCGCCGTGCGCAACCTGGGCACCAAGCTCAAGTACGAGAGCATCGCCTACGACGCGCCGCGGCTGGTCAGCCTGGGGGCCGCCTACCGCAAGGGACTTCCCTGGCGCGACCACTCGTTGACTGTGGCGCTTGAAATCGAAGCGCCCAACGACAACGAAACCCGGCTGGCCGTGGGCGGCGAATACAACTGGCGCAATTTCCTGTTCGGCAGGGCCGGTTACCGCACCGGGCTGGTAAACGAAAACGTCTCGTTCGGGATGGGAGTGAATTACCTGGAACTGATGTTCGATTACGCCTACGTTCCCTACGCCGATCTGGGCGGTTCTCACCGGTTCAGCTTTATCTACGCCTTCTAGGGATTCCGATGCCGCTTTCCACCCCTCCCCCCTTATTCCTGTTCGACATCGATGGCACCATGCTCGTTACCGGCGGCAGCGGCTATCGCAGTTTCTTGCGCTCGTGCAGCGAGGTGGTGGGAATCGACGGGCCAATCGACGGGATCCATATGGCCGGCAAGCTGGACCGGGGCATCTTCCAGCAAATTGTCGACACCTACCGTCCGGGGACCAGCGCCGGGGAATCCGACAGGCACTGGAGAGAATTCCGCAGGCGTTACGTGGAGCTGCTAGAGCTCGAAAGCCGGGACACCTCCGGCTGGGCCCTGCTGCCGGGAGTGCGCGGCGTTATCGAGCGCACCCACGCCTGCGGCAAACTGGCCCTGCTGACCGGCAACGTGCGTGAGTGCGCCATCATGAAAATCCGCGCGTTCGGCCTGGAAGACTACTTTCCCGCCGGCGGGTTCGGCGAGCGCAACATCACCCGTGGTGAACTGGCCCGGGAGGCCTACGACAACGCCTGCGAGCATTTCGGCGTCCGGTTCGCGCCGGAGCGCACCTACGTGCTCGGCGACACGGTCAACGACATCCTGGCCGCCCACGCGATCGGGGCCCACGCGATCGCCGTGGCCACGGGAATCGTCACGTTCGACGAGCTGGCCGCCGCCCGGCCGGAACTGCTGCTGCGGGATTTCGAGAGCGGTGCGCAAGAGCTGTTCGATTATTTCCCCTGCTGATTGTTTTGCCCCTTTAAGCTCACCCACGGATCATTTCCCCCTGCGCCGCATCACTGACTTCCCGCATCCGGCAATAAACTCCTGATTCAATTGCAACGCTAATGCGCGTATACGCGATAATCTAATTCACACCCGGAGCTTTCGGTCTGTTTTCCCGCTTGCGTGTGACCGCAGGAAGTTGGAGCTAAAGGATTTAAGAAAGCAGCCGATATAAGCAATGTATGTAGATTATACCTACAACCAAAGTAAACTGGGGGGAGTACTTCAGCCAGCGGGAGATCCCCATGGCGATATCAGAGATTCCGCAGAGTGGCTACGCATATCGGGTGCAATCCCTGGACAAGGATCAGGCCTCGCAGCACGATTCTTACCGGGAGGGCAAAAAGAAAAAGTCGGAAGATAAAGGTAAGAAGCCGGATGATTCCGCCAGGTCTGAACGCGACAGGCAGGAAGGCCGGATTAACCTGATTGCCTGACGGCTCCGATCTGTATTAGCGCACAACACGGTTTGCCTGAACACAAAAAGGGCCGGACATCCCACGCGGGATGTCCGGCCCTTTTACTTTCCACTCTCTCCGCAGCGGCGGAATCAAACCAGGTATTCGAGGAAATCCTTCAGCACCGCCACCGGCCGCTGGCTGGCGTTGATATAGTGAACTTTCCGCGAGTCGTACTCCATCCGCCCGTCGAACGCACTGTCGTAGTAGGATAGAATATCGGCGGCGTTAGTGAAAAAGATATCCAGACGCTTGCCCACGGCCTCGGCGTCCTGGTCGTCCTTACGGCCCTCGAGTTTAGCTCTTCCCGTAATCCGTTCCACAGCCACCTCGCGGCTGGCGGTCACGTGCAGCACGCTGATCACGTCGATAAAGCTCGATATCATCTCCGCCTGCCTGCGGTTGCGCGGTATCCCGTCGAGCAGCACGTAGTCGGTCTCCGGGTTGAAGCCGCCGTCGGCAACAGCGCTTTCCAGGTTCTGCCGGGCCAGGTCCACCGTGGTCTGGTCGTCTACCAGTCCGCCGCTTTTCATGGTCTTGTCGATCCGCAGTTCCAGCTCGGAGGCATTGCCCTGTTTAACCCTGGCCGCCAGGGCGCGGAACATGTCGCCGGTGGAAAAGTGAAGGTAGCCCGGCAGCATACCAGCCGCCTTGGCGTTGGTGCCCTTGCCGATCCCGTTGGGGCCAAACACGAGAAAGCTCTTGAATTGCGCCATCACAAATACCTCGTTGAGTATAAGGCACTAAAATAGAATCACATGGTAATCCAGTCGCCATCGGCCACCGCAATGCTTTCGTGGCTGGCGGCGCTGCAAAAGATAGTTATCACGGGAACGATTATCAAGGTTGGGCAGGTTACTCCGCAGTGGTGATAAGGTGTTGACAAACGGGAGTAAATACAGCATTATATAATATAATGCATTATATCTTAATGACCAGTTGCCGGGCCGCGACTCAAGGAGGATGCCTTGTCGGAAAGCAAAACTCAGATCACAACTTATATTCTGGTAAGTCAGAAGGAAAAGCTCAAGGCGCTCTCCGGCAAGACCAGGGTGCCGATCAGCGAGTACCTTCGCGAGGGGATAGACCTGGTGCTCGACAAGTACCGCGAGGAACTGCATACCCAGAAATACCTGCCCCTGGACTGAACCGGCCCTGTAACCCGCCTGAAACGGTGTCATGCGGGAAAGAGGAGAAAGCGACATGCAGGACTTCAGCGATATGTTGACCCACCTGGAGCAAAAGCTCTCCACGGTAAAAGTGGTTTACGACCTGCTCTACGCCAAGCTGGGAGACGATGCCGAAACCGCCGATAAAGACACGATCGTCCATTTCCGGGCCAGCGAGGTGGAAAACCTGTTGATTACCCTCGAAACATTTGTCGAGGAGCAGGACGCGCTGATCCAGGAATTTATCGAAAACCACCGCAGGCAGTCGCATCTCGATCAGGTGTCGAAATAACGGCTGAGTGCGTTAACCGGATGCCAGGCTGTATGATGAGAATCCGCAAGGGACTGCCCCCGGGCTACATGAAAATCGACGAGGATCTTCGCGCGCTGATCGAGCGCCTCCATCAACTGGACCGGCAGGACGTCCGGGAGGTGGCGGCCTTCATCGACTACCTCCACAACGGCACCGAACAGTTGACCGGCCACGAGCAGAAAAACGGCGGGAGTCTCAAGCTGTATGACTTCATGGAAGGCGGACTCGGCAGCGAAAAAACCGTTGTTCAAGAGGAAGAGGAGTAATCCCGCCTGCTCCTGACGATCTGCTCCTCCGTCCATCCCCTCATCACCAACGATATTCCCCGGTTAAACCTTGCCCCCCCGTGCCGCCCGGACTATCTTGCCTGCACTGCGTATGGCCGGGAACATGCCGGCGCTTAAGCAACTGTTCCTGTCCAACTCCCTCGCCCCCCTGTCGGTACAGACCTGACCCGGAGGAATCCCCCGATGAGCGATAAGGAATTCAAGCCTTTTGTACCCGCTGATACCGACATGAAAGAGTTCACCCTGCGCGCCGTGCTGCTGGGCGTGCTGATGGCTGTCGTGCTGGGATCGGCCAACGCTTATCTGGGCATGAAAGCCGGCATGACTGTCTCGGCCACGTTTCCGGCCGCCGTGGTGGCGATGGCCGTGCTGCGGGCCTTCCGCGGCTCGATCCTGGAAGAAAACCTCAGCCGGACCACCGCCAGCGTGGGCGAGGCCCTGGTGGCCGGGGCCATTTTCACCCTGCCAGCGTTCGTGATCGCCGGGGTATGGGAAGACCTGAACTACTGGGACTGCACGTTGATCATGGCGGTGGGCGGAGTGCTGGGCGTGCTGTTCGTGATCCTGCTTCGCCGCCCGCTGGTGGAGGAAGCCGGCTTGCCGTTTCCCGAGAGCAGGGCCTGCGCCGAAGTGGTCAAGGCCGGCCAGCACGGGGCCAGCGGCGCCAGGTATGTTTTCGGCGCGATGGGGCTGGCGGCGGTATTCGAGTTTTTCAAGAACCCCAACGGCATCCGGGTTATCACCGAGCACGTCACCAGATTCTTTCCCTTTAAAATCAGCCGGATGGACCTCTTTGCCGGCGAGGCGTCCTCGAGCAGCGCCGTCTACGGTGGCGGGATGCTGGTGCAGAGCCCCGGGGCCAGCCCGGCGCTGATCGGCGTGGGCTACATTATCGGGATCAGGCTGGCCAGTTGGGCGTTCGCCGGTGGAGTACTGGGCTGGCTCGTGTTTATTCCGCTGGCCATGTTTTTCAACCCCGGACTCGCCGCTTACCGGGCCGCCGGAGAAAGCTGGCAGAGTATCGCCACGCAAGTCTGGCTCACCCAGGTCCGCCCGTTCGCGGTGGGCGCGATGCTGGTGGCGGCGTTCTACACCCTGTTCAAGATGCGTAAGCCCCTGGTCGATGGGATCGGCAAGGCGTTCAGTGATTTCCGCCTCAGCCAGAGCGGAAACTACAAGCCAAGCCGCCTGGAGCAGGACCTCAGTTTCAAGTGGGTCTCAATCAGCGTGCTGCTGCTGATTATCCCTATCATCATACTCTACTGGTATTTCTCAGGCTCCATGCTCAGCGCTGTGGTGGCCGCTGTGGTGATGACTGTCGCGGGGTTCCTGTTCAGCGCCGTGGCCGGGTACCTGGTGGGACTGATCGGCGGGTCGAACAACCCGATCTCGGGCCTCACGCTCTCCACGCTGCTGGTGGCCGCCCTGCTGATGGTCTGGCTGGGCACCACGGGGGTCCACGGCGTCGCCGCTGTACTGGGCGTGGCCGGAGTGGTCTGCTGCACCGCGGGCGTGGCCGGAGATATGCTCCAGGACCTCAAGGTCGGGCATATCCTGGGCGGTACTCCCCGGCGGATGGAGATTGCGGAAATTATCGGGGTTATCGCCTCGGCCCTGGTGCTCACCGGGCCGTTGTGGCTGCTGCACAACTACACTCCCGGCGGAATCGGCGGGGTTAACCTTCCCGCACCCCAGGCCGGGCTGATGGCCCTGATGGCCAAGGGTATCGTCAGCGGCGAAATGGCCTGGCCGCTGGTGATCATGGGCGGCTTTTTCGCCCTCGGACTGATCCTGCTCGGCGGCGGCTCGCCGATGCTGGTGGCAGTGGGCATGTACCTTCCGTTCTATTCCACGTTCGCGATGTTTGTCGGCGGGGTGATCAAGGCCACGCTGGAATGGAGGGTCAGGCGAACAGGCGAACAGGCGAAAACCGCTGCCGAAAACAACGGCCTGCTGCTGGCCAGCGGGTTCGTCGCCGGAGAAAGCCTGACCGCCGTGCTGCTGGCCGTGTTCGTGTTCCTCAAGCTCAATTTCACCAAAAGCCCGGTGTTCGACTTCGCCACCGAGGTGGCAAACCGCGCCGACGCCGGCTGGTACAGCGCACTGGTGGCCGGTTTCGGCTGGGCCATGCCGTGGCTGGGCCTGATTATCTTCACCTCGATCGCCTGGGTGCTGATCGAACTGCCCGCTCGCAAGGCCGCCGAAGCGGACAAGAAACTCGCCGCCTGATCGGGATTACGGCGGCGGCGGCGGCCGGGTCGCTTGGACGGCCTCGTGCTGGAACCCCCACTGTGGTTGGACGGAAACCAAGTAGTGCGGAACGGCAAAAAAACCGGTCTGACGCCCCGGCTCAGGCATAAGGAAACCGATGAAAAACACCAACGACCATAACCCGTTGCTGCGCAGCGACCTCGACCTCACACCGATTCGCGGCGAGGACGGCGCCACGATGCTTCTGCTGCGCGACCCGTTCGGCCTGGACTCTCGCGGGCCGCTGACGTTCAGCGAGGGCGCGCTGCCGCTGCTCTCCCTGCTCGATGGCAACAACAGCGCCGAGGATATCCTGGAGCTGCTGGAGCTGCAGGCGGGAGGGCAGCAAAACCCGGTCTCAATACCATTAGAGGCGATCCGGTCTTTTATCGCCACTCTGGATCAGGCCTACCTGCTGGACAACAGCCGTTTCGCCCGGGCCAGGGGCGAGCTGGTCAGTTCGTTCAAGCGGCGGCCGGACCGTCCCGCGGCTCTGGCCGGGACGAGCTATCCCGAAGACCCCGCTGCCTGCCGCGAGTTTTTAAGCCGGTTGCTGGACTCGGGTGATGGCGAATCCGTGGCGGAAAAGCTGGCGGACAAGGAGATTGCCGCGATCGTGGCCCCGCATATCGAGCTGCGTGTGGGTAGCGAGGTATACTCCGCGGCCTACGGCGCTCTGCGGGGACGCTCATTCGACCGGGTGATTGTGCTGGGTGTGGGCCACAACATGACCCACGGCCTGTTCAGCCTCACCGGCAAGGATTTCAGCACCCCGCTGGGCACGGTCCCAGCCGACCGGTTCGCCCTCAACCGCCTGCTCCGGGCCGCCGGGCCGCTGGCCGCACCCGATGATTTCGACCATCGCGGCGAACACTCCATAGAGTTCCAGGTCGTGCTGCTGCAGAGTGTGCTGGCAGGCCCCTTTACGCTGGTCCCCGTGCTGTGCGGATCGCTGTTCGAGCAACTCGTGCTGGGCGAGATGGCCTGCCCCCGCCAGTTCGCCGAGCTCGTGCCGGTGCTGGATTGCCTGGCCTCGATGCTCACCGAGAAGGGCAGCCGGACCCTGCTGGTGGCCGGGGTGGACCTGTGCCATATCGGCCCCAAGTTCGGCGACCGCAAGCCGGCGATCCAGATCGCCCGCGACTCCGGGGCCCACGACCGCGCGCTGCTAAGCCATCTGACAGCCCTGGACGTGGAGAGTTTCGTGGGCGAGAGCCGCCGCGTGCGCGACCGCTACCATGTCTGCGGGTTCAGCGTACTGTCGATGTTGCTGGAGGTCCTGCCGGAGGGAATCCGGGGCAGGGAACTGGGCTACCATCTGTGGCACGAGGCTCCCACCCAGAGCGCTGTCAGTTTTGCAGCAGCAGCGTTTTGCAGGGAATGATTTTTCTCTTGTTCAAAGGGAAAGAAAATCCTGAGAATGGAAAGTAGAAACTTTCTCGGCACTGTTAGCCCGGATTATTCATAAAACATGGTAGCGAGACGAAGAAGTCCTTAGCGAAACGCGAAGTTGGAGGGATTTTTCTTTGCAGGCGTACTGGAAGTACGTTGAAAGGAAAATCGTGAAACCAGCGTTGCAGCAAGGAATTCAAAGTCGCAGTAGATTTTTTGTGAATAATCCGGGTTAGAAACATGGGCGAAACGAAAAACAGTCTGTTCGTAAAATGAATTCCTGATCGCGCCTGGTGGCTGGCGGTTAAAAACGGCGCTCCGTTGGAGAAATAGTGGCCCGCAATTTGCTTCTGTTTCATCGGATCAGTGGTTGAGTTTTTCCTTTGACCTGCCGATATTATTTACAGTAAAACGTTGACGGCTGCACCAGATGATGGTAAAATGGTGCTATCCTAACGATGTACTGATTGCCTCCCTGTGGAACAGGACAAGCCCCGAGTTGTATTAATTAAGCACAGGCAATGATAATGGCTGGTAAAAGGAGAAAGCAGCATCTTGATCAGGTTGAGATCAAGCTGAACGAGATACAAATGGATGAGGAATCCGTACCGCTGCATTTCTCAAATATTGCTCGTATGCACTCGGACCCTATCCACACCACAATCGTTTTTGGTTATCTAAGGCCAGGCAAGCTCAATGAGTACCAAGCTGGTAGCCAAGTAACGGCTGAGGTAGAGGCTCGTGTAGCGATTCCCACAGAAACGCTGGTACGGCTATATGAGTTGATCAATAATACTATAGAGCGGATGAAAAAAGACGGAATTATTGAAATCGCAAGCTCGTCTCCTGAGGGCAAAAAATAAATCTGCGGAGAAAACAATGTATGCAAGAGTTGCCGGACGTCCGATATTTCAGGACACTACACAGACTGCAGTGCCCGGAGATATATTTAGAATTTATCCGTAAATAAGCTTTACTTTTTGAAATAATTTTGTCATATTGCTTCAGGTATTGAAAATTATACCTTGGAGGTGCTATGGCAATAATTCACTCTTGGGAAGTGTCCGATGCTTTTTGGGAAAAGGTTA
>JAJRTS010000084.1 GCA_024278175.1 Gemmatimonadales bacterium
AACTACGCCGCTATCGAAAACGCTGGAAAATTGAACGTCTTTTTGCCTGGCTCGGTGCATACCGGCGATTGGTTGTGAGATGGGACCGTGATCCCAATATCTACAACGCTTTCTTCCATCTCGCTTGTATTATGTGATCCTCGTCAGGAGGTTATGAAACAGCTTCTAATAAGTTACCTCCCTCACCCCTCATCCGTCATCGGCGGTTTTTTACCCAGCAGGCGGGCGTAAACCCCAGCGTCCCCGGTGGCTGGCCGTGTAGTCGCTCATTCAATTTATCACACCCCAAACTCCACCCACAGCGGGTAGTGGTCGGACAGCCGGAATTTCAGCTCCACGTTGGAAATATTCTGCACGTGCCTGACGAAATCGTGCTTGAAATCGAAATTGCCCCCGCCCCGGTAATCCATGCTCAGTCTCGCCTCGTGGGCGCCGGTGAACCAGGCTATCTGGTCGTAGAAAGTAAAACTCTCCGGCTTGTCTCGCTTGTGGAAAATCGTGCGTGGCTGCTCCAGCAGCGAATCCGGCACGGTCAGTCCCCGGGCGATAAACGCCTCGTACAGCTCATCGCCCATCCGGTCGATATTAAAATCACCCAGCACGATCAGGTTGTGATGGAAGCGCTTGGCGCTGGCGGACCAGCGGCTCAGCCAGTTTGCGAGTGCCGTTATCTCGCCCGTCCGGTCGCTCTTGTCCTCGCCGTAATTGACATGCAGCGTCACAAGAATGAAAGTCTGCTTGCCGGACACAAAACTGGCGGCGTACGGTGTGCGCACGAACTGGTGCTGGAATGTGTTGGCTGACAGGTAGTTATCATCGTTCACGGGGACCACCAGCTCGCAGGCCAGACCCGAGGGCTTTACCCGGCGAGTGTCGAACACGAACGCAAGACGCTCATCGTTGCCCTTTTTCCCCAGGGTGACATCGGTGAGCAGGAAGCCCCACTCAGGCCCCAGCAGACCCATCATTTTGCGGATTGCGCGAAGGTTGCCTTTTACTTCCTGGATAGCGATTACATCGAATCGCCGTACAATCTCGGTGATGAAATGCAGCCAGCGGAAGTTGCGCTTAGGGCTGTTGCTGTCCTTTTCAGTGTAGGTCCTGGTCAAGTTGCCGAACGCGCAGATATTCCAGGTGGCGATCAGCAGGTTCTTATCCTTGCGCTTGGCAGGTACCACAGTGTCGAGCGCGGCTTTAAGAATCGACAGTTCGTTGGCGACTGACTGGGGCGGAGAAAATAAATCGGCTGGCATGGCGGCATCTCCCGGGTGGAGGTCGTGCTGCGGCAATGACTGGAAATATCGTCACTATTGTCATGCAAACGATTTTTGAATCGGTTAATGAACTGTCATCAAAACGAAGTGAATCACCCCTCATACGGCATCGGCGGTTTTTTGCCCAGCAACCTGGCGTAAACGCCCAGCGTGCCCCGGTGGCTGGCCGTGTGGTCGCTCACAGCCTCAATCAGCGCAAACTTTGGCAGGCCGCCCATCACCGGGCCGTCGGGAATTTTTGCCAGTAGATCCTCGTCGCTCTTACTCTCCAACAGAGTTATCGCACGCGCCAGGCAGGAGTCGAAATGGGCCAGGGCATCGGAGAGGGTTGTAATCGCGGCCACCCGCCTGTGGTGAGCCTCGAAATCCATGTCGAACCCCTCGGGCCTGAAGCCCCCCTCGATCAGCCAGGCAATGCTCTCCGCGGCATGGGTGATCGTGTAAACCACACTGTGCATCTCTTCGCGGGGCTTGAACTCCGCGTCCCCTTCCTCGAATACCGAGATAGTTTTCCTGAACCGTTTGCCGATTTCGGTCATTTGGCCAACTGCCAGTTCCCTGAGCATCGCAACCTCCTTGGGAATAGGGATTCGTAGCGTTTATCGTCGGTCCCGGCGGCGGGTGAATCGAAGCCCGCTCCAGGTGTCGTCTAGCGAGCATTTTTTGCTGTCCACCAGACCGGCATCAAGCCCGGCCTGCTGGCAGAGGGTGAACGAGAGATCGCTTTGCACTGCGGAGGCTTTCTTGGGCCAGGCCAGCCACAGGTAAGCTCCCTGCCGCAGCCTGCGTGCCAGCGGTGCGAACAGACTGCCCAGTTCAGCCGCGTATCCAGCGAACACGACCGCGACATCGAAATCATTACCCGTATCCACGATTTTCAGGCCCAGGGGAAGAGGCTCCAGCAACGCGACAAACCCGCCTGGCGGGTTGATCAGCAGCAGCCGTGAACTTTCCCTGAGCCCCAGTTTGCGGGGTAACGGAGTGGTTGAAGATGCCGGCATTTAAGTGTGCTCCGCTGATTAGCGGTTACATTTCTCATTTGTTCGAGCGGCCGGTCGATCCCGAACGGGCTGAGGTCCAGGTTCGACTCCACGTCGACCGTCAGTTGCACGGCCAACTGCCAGCCCCTTTTGCAGCGCAACCTCCGGTCGTTTTTTCGGATGAAAGCGCTTCATGATAATCATAACCGGATTACATGAAAAAGAAAAGGGGAACCGGCAGGCTCCCCTCGTTGATCTTATTTATTTATTGCGGTATGCAGCGGAGATTAAAGGCAAAAGGCAAAAAATCCCCACGGCAAACCGCGCGAGAGCTTTTCAGTTTTTACTGTAAAAATCTCAGTCCAGATCCAGCTTACCGCTCTGGTGGGCCTGGATATAGTCCATGCAGAACTCGTCGCGGCCCAGCAGGGCGTTGGTTGTGATCAGGTTGGCCATCAGGCGCTTGTCCGTGGGATCCAGGATCGCCCCGTCCAGCCCGCGGCCCATGGCCAACGCCAGGAACATCTGGTTGATCTGGAAGCGGAACGGCAGGCCGTGGCTGATGTTCGACAGGCCCACCATCGTGTGTACGCCCGGATAGCGGGTCATGATCTGCTCGATAGCCGAGAGCACCACGTTGCCGTAGGCGCTGTCGGTGGCTATCGGGAACACCAGCGGGTCCACGTAGATATTCTCCAGCGGCACCCCGTCGCCGGTGAGCTTTTCCACCAGAGCACCCGCCACCATCAGCTTGGTCTCAAGGTCGGTGGGCATGCCGTGCTCGTCGTCGGCGCACATGGCTATCACGTCCGCGCCGTGGTCACGCACCAGTGGCATCAGGTTGTCGTAGCGCGCTTTCTCCAGCGAGATCGAGTTGATCAGCGCCTTGCCCTTGTGCAGCTTAAGCGCCGGTTCGATCGCGTCCGGGTTGGGGCTGTCCAGGCTCAGGCGGCACTCGTGCGCGCCCTGCACGGTCTCCACCAGCCAGCAGAGCAGTTCCGGCTCCCTGTCCGGCCCGAACGTACCCGCGTTGACATCCACGTAGTTGGCGCCGGCCGCTAACTGCACAGCGGCCTCGTTGACAATAAACCCCGCGTCCTTATTCTCCACCGCCGGGGCGACCCACTTGCGGCTGGAGTTGATCCGCTCACCGATAATAAGCATCTTTTTTCTCCTTTTGCTCCTGCTGATGTTCACGGTTGTAACGAGTTATCCAAAACGGGAAGGAACATCGAGTCGGCGAACTTGTCGTTCCAGTCCGGCTCCGCTCCCAGTTCCACGAATTCCATCTTGCGGGCGATCCGGCAGGCGCGCTCGAAAAGCCGGCTGTCAACCAGGGCCATCCGCGCCCCGGCGCCGGCCGCGTTGCCGACTGGTTCCACGATGCCCAGGTCCACATCGCGGATCATGCCCACGGCCAGGGCGCTGGCGGGGTTCATGAAGTTGCCGAACGCTCCGGCCAGCAGCACCCTGCCGATTTCCCCGGGGGTACGCCCCAGTTTTTGCAGCAGGATTTTGATCCCGCTGGAGATAGCCCCGCAGGCCAGTTGCAGCTCGCGGACATCGCCCTGGGTCATTACTATTTGATCGGCAATGGTAAACCGGCGTTGGTTGTGGGGGCCGTTCCCGATCCGCTCCAACAGCTTTGGCGCCAGCTTGCCCTGAAGCCGATCCACGGGCGGAATCCAGCCGCTCGTGTCGATCACGCCGGCGCGGATCAGCTCGGCGGCGATATCCATCAGCCCTGAGCCGCAGATCCCCCGTGCGGTCTGTACATCCCCGATCGCATGCCAGCCGGGCGCGCCATCGCTCTCCAACCAGAACTTGTCGATAGCTCCCGGCTCCGCCCGCATGCCGTGGACGATCCTCACGCCCTCGAACGCGGGCCCGGCGGCGGTGGAGGAGCAGATTATCCGCCCGCGCTCATCGGCCAGCACGATCTCGCCGTTCGTGCCCATGTCGACCGCCAGGGTCAGCCTGTCCGCTTTGTCCAGGGCCGAGGCCAGCACCATGCCCACCGTGTCGGCGCCCACGTGGCCGGCCACTATCGGCAGGAATTTCGCCGTGGCGAACCGTGAGCACGGCAGGCCATATTCCGCAGGCCGGAACGATACCGGCCCGTTGACGGCGGGCAGGAACGGTAAGCGGCCCAGGGGCAGGGTATCGAAACCGAAAAACAGGTGCTGCATGGTGCTGTTGCCCACCAGCGTCCAGCGGTAAAGATGGGCCGGATCAACTTGGGCCTGTTCACAGGCCTCGGCCGCCAGTCGGCAAATATCCTCGCGGATCAGCCCGCGAAGCTGTTTCAGGCCGCCGTTGTTGTCCTGACAGTGGCAGATCCTGCTCATCACGTCGGCCCCGTAGGGCGCCTGAGAGTTGGCCGAGGCGACAGCGGCCACGGTTTCCCCGCTGGTGAGATCGACAAGGTAGAGCGCCACAGTGGTAGTCCCGATGTCCACGGCCGCCCCGTAGAGCTTGCCGGTGGTGTCGCCGGGTTCGCAGCCGGTAAGCGCACCGCGCTCGGAGATCAGGGTCAGCGGCCCGGCTCCGTCGGCTATCAAGCCGGCGAACTCGCGCAGCACGGCGGCGTCAGGCATAGCGCCTGCTCCGGGGGGAAGCGCCTGGCGCATTGCCTGCTCAAGGGCCACATCGAGATTGATGAGTGTGGCCTGCCGGGGCCGGAACAGCGTCTTGCGCGGTACGCCGGAGAGCGTGGCGCTGGTTTTTTCCTGATCACAAAGGTCCAGCTTGGCCCGGCCGTTGTAGGACGATTCCTGCTCGAGAGACACCCTCAGGCCCGGGTCAGCCCGCTGAGAGCAGGCCAGTCTCCAGCCGGCCTCGACTCTGGCGGGGGAGAGGTGACGGCGCTCCTCACCGGAGATGGGACGACTGCCGCCGTTCTCGATCCGCACGAGGCAGCGCCCGCAGATACCCCGTCCCGCGCAGGGGGAGTCCACCGCCAGCCGAAGGTCGCGGGCAAGCTCCAGCAGGGTCCGGTTCGGGTCGCCTTGAGCGGTAGTATTCGAGGGCAGAAATACGATTTTATCAGCTATTTTATTCATTCGCTGTCAGTCCGCGGGTATTTGGTATGTGATGTACGGGTACTTAAGTTCGCCTGGCCCGGATGATGTACCGCCGCCGCCTCGTTTTTTAGCCGGGGGCGGCATTGTAAAAACCTGGCCGGATAACGCCGGTCAGGGCGGATGTTGATAACAGGATAAAGATAACAGGTTAAGACCGGAATACTAAGCAAACTCCGTGGCGGATGCAAAGAAAACAGAATGAAGGAATAACCGTGATTGCAAAATGCCGGGCCGCTCATGGTGGAGCAGCCCGGCATCGCGATCAACGACTGCAGCTCAGAAATCAACCGCAAGTTCAGGCTGCGATACCCAGCATGGCCTTGGCTTTTTCCACAGCGCTGCTGCCATCGGCCGCATACCCGTCGGCGCCGATTTCCTCGGCGAACTTTTCGGTGATCGGTGCGCCGCCGACCATGGTTTTTACCTTGCCCGCGATATCGGAAGCCTGCAGGGCTGCCACCACGTCCTTCATCGACATCATCGTGGTGGTCAGCAGGGCCGACATCAGGATCAGGTCGGCGTTCTTTTCCCTGGCTGTCTGGATAAATTTCTCCGGCGTCACATCGGTGCCCAGGTCGATCACCTCGAACCCGGCGCCCTCCATCATCATCACAACCAGGTTTTTGCCGATATCGTGAAGGTCGCCCTTGACCGTGCCGGCAACCGCCACGGCCTTGGCCTTGTAATCACCCTCGACCAGCTTGGGTTTGATAATCTGCATCCCCTGCTTCATCGCCCGCGCGGCGATCAGCACGTTGGGGATATAGTATTCGCCGGCTTTCCACTTGGCTGCGACAATATCCATGCCCGCCACCAGGCCGTTATTTAGAATCTCAAGGACGTCCGCGTCCTCGTCCAATGCCTTCTGCGTCAACTCACTGACCTGGGGTGCATTGCCTACAATCAACGAATCACGGATTTCTTCAATTAACGCCATCGGTGACCTCCACAGTGCATGATTATTCCGGCAAGAGACAGTATGAGTTTTATTACTCAAAACAAGCGGAACGTACGATACTGTTCAAAAAGAAATAAAAACTAATAGATAACAATCTGTCAAGGTTAATCACAGTCCCGTTTTGTTTTGTGGCAACAACCCGGTGCATCTCTCTTGCCGGAATCACTGCTCTTTCTTCAGGATCCCAGGCACGGTGATTCTGTCCGGGTCCAGCGCTTTTTTAAGCTCATCCCCGGTGAGGATGCCGCGCTCTAAAATTATCTCCTTAAGCGAGCGTCCGGTCTTGAGCGACTCCTTGACCACCGTTGCCGTGTTAAGGTAGCCGATCAGCGGATTGAGCACAGTGGCCGTGCCCAGGCTGGTCTCGAAATACATCCGGCAGCGCTGCTCGTCCGCCTCGATACCCGCCACGCATTTTTCGCTCAGGTGACTGGCACAGCCAGTCAGGATTTTCACCGCTTCGAGCAGGCTGTAGCCGATCACCGGCAGCATCACGTTGAGCTGCAACTGGCCCGCCTGGGCGGCCATGCTCACCGTAGTCTCGTAGCCGATTACCTGGAACGCCACCATCGCGGTCATCTCCGGGATCACCGGGTTCACTTTGCCGGGCATGATCGAGCTGCCGGGCTGGAGTTCGGGCAGCCTGATTTCGGCAAGTCCGCTGGTGGGGCCGCTGGCGAGCAGGCGCAGGTCGTTGGCAATGCGCAGCAACTCTAGGGCCGTGCCTTTCATCCGGGCGGCGATATCGGTGAACACGTCCATACTGCTCATCGCCGCGAACAGGTTAACATCGGCCGAGAGGTCAAAACCGGTGAGCTGGCGCAGTACGCCCACCACCCGCGGCCGGTACTGCGGGTGGGCGTTGAGCCCGGTACCGGCCGCGCTTCCGCCCAGGCCCAGCACACCAGCGCGGTTGAACGAGGTGGTCAGTCGGCGGGCCTGCTTGCGGACGGTCTGCGCCCAGCCGCCGAACTCCTGGCCCAGCTTGATCGGCACCGCGTCCTGAAGGTGGGTGCGTCCGGTGGTGACAATGCCGCTGAACTTTTCGGCCCGCTCATCGAACGCCCCGGCCAGCTCGCCCACCGCCTGCACGAGGTCCTGGCCGGAGCGAAGGCAGGCCAGCCGGATAGTGGTCGGGACCACGTCGTTGGTGCTCTGGCCCATGTTGACATGGTCGTTGGGACTGACACGCTCGTAGCTGCCGCGCTGGCCGCCCAGTGTTTCCTCGGCCAGGTTGGCGATCACCTCGTTGACGTTCATGTGGAAACTGGTGCCGGCCCCCGCCTGGTAGATATCGACCACGAAATGCTCGTCCAGCTCCCCGGCGATTACCCTGTCGGCGGCGGAGCTGATCGCCCGCGCCACGTCTTTATCGATCAGGCCCAGCTCGCCGTGGACAATCGCCGCCGCCTTCTTGATCGTGGCCGCGGCCCGGACCATCCCGACCGGCAGCGTGCGGCCGGAGATGCTGAAATTATCCACCGCCCGCTGGGTCTGGGCGCCGTAATACATCCGAGACGGTACTTTTACCTCACCAAGCGAATCCTTCTCGATCCGGTATTCCACGTTCCACCTCTCAGACTTGATGATGTGGCAAAAAGTCCGATTTGCCGATGGCAAAGCAAAAAGCTTCAGATACAAGGCACGTAGATTTCGGGCAGTAGAGGCGTACTTACGCCTGCGCCGCACCCGACGAGATAATCTGGCGTAACGAAACAGATGGACTTTTTGCGAAGCCATCAGGCTTGCTGCCTGGTAAAGGGAAGCAGACCGCCGGCCATGATCACCTCGCGCTCGTAAGCGCTCAGCGCCACCCGGCCCTTGAAGCTCGTTCCCTTGGTTTTGTTGGTGACAGTCACCCCGGCGCTGCCGCCGCGGACCGCCTCGTGCACGCCCTCGATAACGAGCTCGTCGCCCTGATCTGTCTTGTCGTAATCCGCCTCGAGGGCGAACTCCACGGGCAGGATGCCGAAATTGATCAGGTTGGAGCGATGAATCCGGGCGAAACTCTTGACCACCACGGCCCGCAGGCCCAGGTACATCGGGGCGATAGCGGCGTGTTCGCGGCTGGAACCCTGGCCGTAGTTGTTACCGCCGACCACGATCCCGCCGCCCAGTTCTTTGGCGCGGCTGGGGAAAGTGGGGTCGAGCTGGCTGAACACGTGCTCGCTGATCCGGGGAATGTTGGAGCGCAGGGGCAGCACCTTGGTCCCGGCGGGCATGATATCGTCGGTGGTCACGTTATCTCCGGTCTTGAGCAGCACGGGGCCGGATATTTTATCCCGCAGCTCCTCGTTAACCGGGCAGGGTTTGATATTGGGCCCGCGCACTACTTCCACCTCTTCGCCTTCCGGCGCGGGCGGGACAATCATCCCGTCGTCGATAATAATCTCCGTGGCCGGCTCCACCGGCGGCGGGTCGCCGTGTCTGGAGACGTCTGGCAACTCGCCGTCGAGCGCGGCCAGAGCGCAGATTTCCGGGCTGGCCAGCACCACTCCGGCCTCGGTGCTGCCGCAACGGCCCTTGAAATTGCGGTTGAACGAGCGCACGCTCAGGCTGCCCGTGCCGGGGACCTGGCCCATGCCGATACAGGGCCCGCAGGCGCTCTCCAGGATTCTGGCTCCCGCGCCGATCAGGTCCTTGAGCCCACCGCTGGCGGCGATCATCTCGAACACCTGACGGCTGCCGGGGGTAACGGCGAAACTGACGTCCGGGTGACTTTTGCGGCCTTTTACTATCCCGGCGGTAACCATCAGGTCGTAGTAGCTGCTGTTGGTGCAGCTGCCCACACAGACCTGCTGGACTTTGGTCCCGGCCACTTCTTTCAGGGGCGTCACCGCGTCCGGCGAATGGGGCATCGCCACCAGCGGTTCCAGCTTGCTGAGGTCGATCACCTCCAGGTCGTCGTACTGCGCATCGTTATCGGGCAGCAGCTCGCTCCAGGTGTCTCCGCGTTGCTGGAGTTCCAGAAACGCCTTTGTAAGCCGGTCGGAAGGGAAGATGCTGGTGGTCGCGCCAAGCTCGGCGCCCATGTTGGTGATCGTGGCCCGCTGGGTCACATCGAGGTTTTCCACGCCGGGGCCGTGGTAGCAGAATATTTTACCCACGCCGCCCTTGACCGTTCTTCTGCGCAGCACTTCCAGGATCACGTCCTTGGCGCTGGCCCAGCCGGTCAGCGCGCCCTCGAGCCGCACTCCCACCACGACCGGGCACTTGAGATGGAACGCCCCGCCGGCCATCGCCACCGCGATATCCAGCCCGCCCGCGCCGATAGCCAGCATGGCCGCGCCCCCGCTGGTGGGAGTGTGGCTGTCCGAGCCCAGCAGCACCTTGCCGGGAGAGCTGAACCGCTCCAGGTGTACCTGATGGCAGATCCCGTTGCCCGGACGGCTGAACCAGGCGCCGACCTTGCGGGCCACGCTCTGGAGGTAGCGGTGGTCGTCGGCGTTCTCGAATCCTGTCTGCAGCATGTTGTGGTCCACGTAGCTGACGCTGACCTCGGTTTTGACCCGCGGCACCTGCATGGCCTCGAACTGGAGATAAGCCATCGTGCCGGTGGCGTCCTGGGTCAGCGTCTGATCGACCCGGATCGCGATCTCCTCGCCCGGGGCCAGTGTGCCGCTGACTAGATGGGACTCCAGTATTTTATGTACGATGTTCTTACCCATTTTTCCCTCCCCATTAAAAGTGACAGCCGCAGTAGCGGCTGAGTCTGTTCGTTTTATAACCTGCTTCCCTGAGGGCGCGGGACTTACCGGTCCTCGAAACAAATATAGAAGGTCTAATATAAAATTTTAAGCGGGAAAAAGCAAAAGGGGAGCGGCGGTGCGGTCCGCTGTCCGGGGGGCTGGCTGACGCAAGCCACGGCTGTGCGCGGTACGCTTTTTGCTCAAGTGGTGCAGGCAGGAAAAAAGAGAACAAGTTACCGGGGGAGAGTCAATCGTATGAAGAGGCCGGACAGCAAGGCTGTCAGCCGGATATTGCTGGCTGCGCTGGGGCTGGTGATAGTGGCAACTTTTTCCTGCCACGACACTGCCCTGGCCCAGGGTGCGGCTGCGCCTGGGGGGATGGTTTTTCCCAACGTGCAGGTCGGTCTGGGAGCCAGCCAGCAGCCCGAGGATTTTGCGATAACCCTCCAGTTGCTGTTCCTGATGACCATCCTGACCCTGGCGCCCTCGATCCTGATCATGACCACCTGCTTTACGCGGATCGTGGTGGTGTTCCATTTTCTGCGCCAGGCGATGGGAACCCAGGGCATGCCGGCCAACCAGTTGCTGATCGGACTGGCCCTGTTTCTGACGTTCTACATCATGAGTCCGGTATGGACACAGATCAACGACGACGCCCTGCAGCCCTATCTTCGCCACGACATCACCCAGCAGGTGGCGTTCGAGCGGGGGATAGAACCGTTGCGCAAGTTCATGTTCAGCCAGGTGCGCGAAAAAGACCTCTCGCTGTTCGTATTCATGTCCAACATGGACAAGCCGTCCACGGCCGGGGAGGTCCCCACCCTGGTGCTGATCCCGGCGTTTATTATCAGCGAGTTGCGGCTGGCGTTTCAGATCGGGTTTCTGATCTACCTGCCGTTCATCATGATCGACATGATCGTCTCCAGCGTGCTGCTGTCGATGGGAATGATGATGCTGCCGCCGATTATCATCTCGTTGCCGTTCAAGGTGCTGCTGTTCGTGATGGTTGACGGCTGGTACCTGCTGGTCAGCTCGCTGATGCGAAGTTTCAGTTGATAGATTAAGGAGCACTGCATGAGCCAACAGTTCATAATTCATCTGGGCCGCGAGGTGTTCCTGACCGCGGTGATGGTTGCCAGCCCGATGTTGATCGCCGGGCTGATCGTGGGTGTGAGTATCAGCGTGGTGCAGACAGCCACTTCCATCCAGGAGCAGACCCTGACGTTTATCCCCAAGATTATCGCGGTGGTGGTCAGCCTGATCCTGTTCATGCCCTGGATGATGAACACGCTGCTCGATTTTTCGGTGGAGCTGATCACCAACATCCCAAATTACATCAAGTAGCTCGTTTTGCTTTGGGGATCAGCGCCGGCGGGTGCAACGACCGCCGAGCCGCGAACGGTAAAATAACGGTAAAATAAATGACACCGATTACCGACATAGCGCTGCGCCAGGTGGAAATCTACTCGCTGATTTTTTTCCGGATCAGCGGGATCATTTTCACCATGCCCTTTTTCGGCAGTGATAACGTTCCGCGCATGGTGCGGATCGGGCTGGCGCTGATGGTGACGATGGTGATAGTGCCCACGCTGGATATCAGCGGTATTCCGCTGCCGGACAACCTCTGGATCTATTCGGTGGTGGTGTTCAAGGAGCTGTTCGTGGGCATGGCGATCGGGTTTGTCGCGATGATCGTGTTTAACGGCATCCAGTTTTCCGGCGACCTGGTCGGTTTCCAGATGGGCCTGCGGATCGGGAACGTGATCGACCCGATGAGCGAGGAGCAGATCAGCATTATCGGCACAATGCAGAACCTGCTGGCCGTGCTGCTCTATATCAGCCTGTGCTGGGACCATTTCCTGTTCAAGGCGATAGGGGCCAGTTTCGCGGTGATCCCGATTGCCGGGGTGCACCTGGAGGGTCCGATGGCTCTGGAGTTTGTCCGGATGACAGGAGAGGTGTTCGTGATCGCGCTCAAGATGGGCGCTCCGCTGCTGGCCGCGCTGTTTCTGGCCGATGTGGCGCTGGGTTTTATCGCGCGGACCGCGCCGCAGATCAACGTGTTTATTATCGGTTTTCCCATTAAGGTCGGGGTGGGGATCCTGCTGCTGGGGATCAGTCTCCCGTTTTTCATCTATGTGTTCACCAAGCTGGTGCATGGGATGGAGAACAATATCATGATCCTGTTGCGCTACCTCTAAGGCGCACGGGGGGGACAAGTGGCTGACGACACTACCAGTCAGGAAGAGAAAACAGAGGAAGCTACTCAAAAGCGGATTGACGATGCCCGCGAAGAAGGCAACGTACCCCGGTCAGTGGAACTTGGCAGCATGATGGTTCTGCTGACCGGAGTGCTCGGCCTGTATTTTTTTGGCGGCAGCATCTGGAAAGATATGAGCGAGGCCAGCTACTACCTCTTCAACAACGCCGTGGACATGACCATAGATGTGAACAACTTCAGCGCCTATGCCCGGGTGGCGGTCTGGTTAATGGTCAAGCTCCTGGCGCCGCTGTTCACGGTGCTGATGATAGTGGGTGTGCTGACCGGCGTGGCCCAGAGCGGACCGAACCTGAGTTGGAAAGCCATCCAGCCCAAGGCCAGCAAGATGAATCCGCTCAAGGGGCTGAAGCGTACTTTCGCCAGCACGCGCGCGTTGATGGAGATGGTCAAGAGTATCCTGAAGGTGGCGATGGTGGGTTTTTTGAGCTGGTGGACCATCTCCAGCATGTTCGGCGACTATGTGATGCTGCTGGACAAGGAAGTCGGCCAGTTTTTTATCTACCTGATGCAGCAGATTTTCAAGCTCAGCCTGCGGATCGCCCTGTTGCTGCTGCTGCTGGCGGTGCTCGATTATATCTGGCAGCGCTACAAGCATTTCAAGGACCTGCGGATGAGCCGCCAGGAAGTGAAAGAGGAGCGCAAGCAGCAGGAAGGTGACCCGATGGTCAAGAGCAAGATCCGCTCAATCCAGATGGAGGCCGCGCGCAAGCGGATGATGGCCGATGTGCAGGAGGCCGACGTGGTGGTGACCAACCCGACCCAACTGGCCGTGGCGATCAAGTACGACCCGGACACGATGGTGGCTCCGCTGGTGCTGGCAAAGGGTGCGCGCAAGGTGGCGGAGAAGATCAAGGAAATCGCCAGGAAAAACGACATCCCGATCGTGGAAAACAAGCCGCTGGCGCAGTTGATGTTCAAGGTGTGCAAGGTGGGCGCGGAAGTGCCCTCGCACATGTTCAAGGCTGTGGCCGAGGTGCTGGCCTATGTCTACCGTCTTAAAAGGAATGCAAGACCGCGTAATCTTTGAGGAGCCGGGGGCGATGGCGCTTTCTGCTATGATTGAGTACGAAGTGAACAGGAGAAACTCCGAGGATGAAATTCAGTAAGTACAGCGATGTGATGCTGGCCCTGGCAATGGTGGGGATTCTGGTGGTGATGATTATCCCCATGCCGCCGATGGTCATGGATCTGATGCTCACTCTCGGGATCAGCATGGGACTGCTGATCCTGGTGGTGGTGCTCTACACCAACGACCCTCTGCAACTCTCGGTGTTTCCGGGCCTGCTGCTGATTGTCACGCTGTTCCGCCTCTCGCTCAACGTGGCCAGTACCCGGCTGATCCTCAGCCAGGGCTACGCCGGCAAGCTGATCGAGTCGTTCGGCACGTTTGTTGTGGGCGGCAACTACGTGGTGGGGATCATTGTTTTCGCCATCCTGGTCATCATCAACTTCGTCGTAATCACCAAGGGCGCGGGCCGGATCGCAGAGGTGGCCGCCCGCTTTACGTTGGACAAGATGCCCGGCAAGCAGATGGCTATCGACGCCGACCTGAACAACGGGCTGATCGACGAGCGCGAGGCCAGGAGACGCCGCGAGAAGATCGATCAGGAGGCCGAGTTCTACGGGGCGATGGACGGTGCGGCCAAGTTCGTGCGGGGCGATGCGATAGCGGCGATCCTGATCACGTTCATCAATATCATCGGCGGTTTCATTATCGGTGTGGCCCAGAAGGGCATGAGTTTCCCGGAGGCGATCAAGACCTACACCCTGCTTACGGTGGGCGATGGCCTGGTGAGCCAGATTCCAGCCCTGGTGGTCAGTACCGCCGCCGGCGTGATTATCACCCGCGCATCGAGCCAAAGCAACCTCGGCGTGGATATGCAGAAACAGTTGATGGCCAAGCCGCGTGCGCTGTTTCTCACCGCGATCGTGCTGACGTTTTTCGGCCTGACTCCCGGTCTGCCCGCCATGCCGTTCCTGGTGCTGGCCGGCCTGATCGGCCTGATGGGCTTCGGGGCGCGCAAGCAGATCGCGGCCACCGGGCAGGCCGACCAGGAGCAGCAGGAGCAGCAGGAGCAGGGGGCGGTCGATGTCAACTCGCAGATCGAGGAGTTCCTGCAGGTCGATCCGCTGGAGCTGGAGATCGGCTACGGGTTGATTCCGCTGGTCGACAGCGAGCAGGGCGGCGACCTGCTGGGACGGATCACCGAGATTCGTAAGCAATGCGCCCTGGAGGTGGGGATAATCGTCCCGCCGATCCGGATCCGCGACAATATCCAGCTCACCAACAACGAGTACGTGATCAAGATCCGCGGCGTGGAGGTGGCCCGCAGCGAGATTAACATGAACCAGTACATGGCGCTCGATCCCGGCACGGTTGTCGAAAAGGTGGAGGGGCAGCATACGACCGAGCAGGTGTTCGGTCTGGAGGCGATCTGGGTGGGCGAGGACAAGCGCGAGGAAGCCGAGAACAAAGGTTACACGGTTGTCGAGGCGCCGGCCGTGCTGGCCACGCATCTGATGGAGACTCTCAAGCGCTACGCCCACGAGATTCTCAGCCGTCAGGATACCCAGACCCTGCTGGACAACGTGAAGAAAGAGAACGCCACCCTGGTCGACGAGCTGGTGCCGGGCGTGATGAATGTGGGCAACGTGCAGAAAGTGCTGCAAAACCTGCTGCGTGAGCGTGTGCCCGTGCGCGACCTGGTTACAATCCTGGAAGCCCTCAGCGATTACGCCGCCCAGACCAAGGACCTCACCGTGCTGACCGAGTATGTGCGCCAGAGCCTGCAGCGCACGATTTTCAGCCAGTACCGGGACGAGGAGGGTAAGGTGACCGCCATTACCCTGGCTCCCGATGTGGAGCGCACGATAACGGAAGTGATTCAGTCCAGCGTGAACAAGGGCGGCTCGATGGCTCTGCCGCCGAGGTTTATCGAGCAGATTACCTCCTCGCTCAACCAGCAGGTAGAGAAAATGAATTCCGAGGGTCTGCAGCCCCTGCTGATCTGCTCCCCGTCAATCCGCCAGTATTTCAAGCGCCTGGTGGAACCGGTGTTTACCCATCTGGTGGTGATCAGTTATGCCGAGCTTCCGCAGACGGCTGAGATTTCCTCCTTTGGTACCGTCCAGCTTGAGAAGGAAGGTGCGTTGACATGAAAGTGAAAAAGTACACCGCCGCCTCGATGCGGGAGGCTCTCGAAAAAATGAAACGCGACCTGGGCACCGGAGCGGTGATCCTGGGCACCCGCAAGATCAGCCGTGGCGGGCTGCTCGATTTTCTGGGCAGGGAAATGTTCGAGGTTACCGCCACCACCGAAGATAACGTGCTGGCCACTTCCGGGGCCTCGCGGACCGCCCGCGCAGCGGCCGGCAGCCGGGTGAGCTACACGGTGGGCGACAGCGGCGCCGTGGCCACGACCCCGCCGGAAGATTTCGGCCGGATTCTCTCCCGCCAGACTCCGCCGGCGCCGGGAAGAAAACAGCCGGCTGGCGTCAAGGTCCACTCCCGCGCCGGCTCATCCAACGTGCGCGAGCTTAAGCAGGAACTGAAGGACCTGCGCTCGGTGGTGGGCGAGATGGCCGAGCAGATGCGCTACCAGCGTATGCCGGCCCTGCCGCCCGTGCTGCGCGATGTCTACAAAAAACTGGTCGATATCGAGCTCGAAGAGCAGACCGCCGGCGACCTGATTCAGAAGATCTATGCCCGTTTCGGCGAAAAAGAGTACAACGATATGGAGCTGGTGGAAAAGTACCTGATCGAGGAGATCACCGGCATGATCCCCGTGGCCGCCCCGCCCAGGCTCACTGGCAAGGACCCGCTGGTGGTGCTGTTTGCCGGGCCCTCGGGTGTGGGCAAGACTACCTGCCTGGCTAAGCTGGCCACCAATAAACGGTTTTTCGGCGAGAAACGGGTGGCGATGGTTACCGCTGACACATATCGCGTGGCCGCTACCCAGCAGCTCGGAACGTTCAGCGAAATCGCGGACATTCCGCTGGAGATCGCCCATTCGCCCCGGGACATCACCCGGGCCGTAAAGCGCCATCAGGACAAGGAAGTGATCCTGATCGATACCCCCGGCGGCAGCCAGTTCAACGACAAGATGCTCAGCGAGCTCAAGGATTTTGTCACCGCTGCGGCGCCCGACGAGGTGCACCTGGTACTCAGTGTCAACGCCAAGCCCAGCGACATGCAGCACGCCATCCGCCGCTTTCGCGCGGGCCGGAACATGCGCCTGCTGCTGACCAAGTTTGACGAGACCCTGACCTTTGGCTCGGTGGCGGGCGTTGTGCGCGACGCCCAGGTGCCGCTGAGTTACCTCACGTTCGGCCAGGAAGTCCCCGAGGATATCGAGCCGGCCAACGCGGGCAAGATCGCAAAGCTGGTGGCGGGCAACGTTTTTTAACGCAAACAGGGAAAACGGACCACGGACTGAATGGATAACCAGGGAAACATCCTCAAGCTCTCGTTCCTGATAAGCTATCTGGCGCTGCTGATCTGCGTGGTGGGCGGATTGCCGTTCATGACGGCGGTGTTCAGGTCAATTATCCTGATGACTGTTTTCGCGCTGATCGGCTATTCTTTCCGCTGGTACCTTCTGCGCGTGGTCACGAGTGTCCAGCCCGACGAGCCGGCGCAATTTATGGCTGATGAGCAGGAGGAGTACAGTGAGTTTAACGCCGGCGACAGCGAGATAGCCGCTGAACCGGCACTCGCCGCGGAAGAAATTGAAATGCCACAGGAGGCGGCCGGGAATATGGACCAACCGGGCGAATGACCCTGACTTGAATATAAGAAAGGAGTTAAGCTGCAGAACTTCCAGACAAATACGATCCTGCGTAAAGCGATGAACAAAGCTGCCGCAAGAGAAAACGAACGTGTCGATCCCGATGCCAGCAAGGCGGAAAAACGCGCTCTTAAAAACAAGCGGATCGAGAAGCTGGTCGCCAGATTCCAGAAGTCCGGCGATTTGAAGGTCAGGGACGAGATAGTGGTGATGAACCTCTCGCTGATCAACTATATCGCCGAGCGGATGGCTGTCTCGCTACCCCAGAGCGTGGAGAGCGACGACCTCAAGAGCCTGGGTATTCTGGGCCTGATCGATGCTATCGGCAATTTCAAGGCCGAGAAGCAGGTCAGGTTCACCAGTTACGCGGCCCTGAGGATCAAGGGCTCCATTATCGACGGGTTGCGCAGCCTGGACTGGGTTCCGCGCAGCGTGCGCAAGAAAGCGCGCGACCTGGAAAAAAGCCTCCAGGAACTCGAGATCGAACTCGGCCGTCCCGCCTCCGAAAAGGAGATGAGCGAAAAAATGGGGCTGGCCCTGCCCGAGTACCAGGAGTTGCTTGAGGAGGTCAGCCCGATCACGTTTCTCTCGCTCAACGACACTGTCTACGATGACGATGACCAGTCGGTAAGGCTGGGTGATGTGATCGAGTACAATGCAAACTACGGCCCGCACTCCATGCTCGAGCGCGCGGAGATGAAGCAACTGCTGGTGGGCGGGATCAACAACCTGCCCGAGCGGGAAAAACTGGTGGTGGCCCTCTACTATTACGAGGGGCTGACC
>JAJRTS010000085.1 GCA_024278175.1 Gemmatimonadales bacterium
CAATGTAACGGACGAAGTAATCAAGCAGTATGTCGAGAGTCAGAATCATCATAGCGACGACAGTTTTAAAATTGATGGAGAGGGCGAAAATTAATCGGCGTAGCCGATCCCACCAGCTTTAGCTGTTACATGAAGCCACCGGCTTTAGCCGGTGGAGTATTCACTTTTCTCCGGTTGCGGATAAGTAGCGGGTTGTCGAACCGGTCAACCGCGGCTCGGCCGGGTGCCCGGGGGCAAGGCGAGAGCGTTCCTGTTTATCATACTGCTATTTATGTCCAGGTAAGTTACATTGCCTCTCGGCCGGGCATAATGGAGCAACGGCCCCTGACAACCCCAATCCCCATCCTTTAGTTATTTTTCAACACTCTTGTCTAGCGAACAGCAAAAAAACAGGCGAATTCCCCGCCCCGCCCCTCTTCCGGAGCCGGGAAATTCGCCTGTGAGTGACTGAAGCAAGGGTTGTGAGCTTAGAAACCAAAGCTGACAGTGAAGAAATTATCAGCAGTTAACCTTCCCTTGTTCCGGTAAGCATAACTGAACCGGATGTGCATGTCGTCGAGCTGGCGCTGAATGCCGCCGCCGATACTGAAACCCCTCCAGATCGGATCGTCGCCCAGGTAGCTGATTCCCGACATGTCGGCATTCTTGACATACTCGTCGGTCTGAACCTGCCAACCCATCCGAAGGGCGCCGGAGAGGAACGGAGTGAAATTATAGGTCAGCTCCGAGCCGGCACTGTAAGCGATGGGGATATAGCTGGGACGCCAGAATTCACCGCTGACAAGCCAGTTGGTTTTTTCGCCCGTGTACAGATTGTAGGCCAGCGCTATTTTCAGGATAGTCGGCAGGCGGTACGTATGTGTCTGGCGGTAAGCCAGCCGGTTGTTCCTCTTGGAGAACTGCGAGGGGTCCTGCGACCAGTCCTTGTAGCCGTTGGGCACATTGCCGTTCACGTCTTCCGGCCCGATTTCCTTGAGCAGGTTCGGGCCCGCCATCGTGATATTGGTCCCCAGGTACTGGATATTGAAGGAGAACTTGAGGTCCCTGTCGGCCAGTTCCGTATGATAAATCACACCGGCATCCACGCCGAAAGCGCTGCCGCCCAGGTTGTTCCACAAGTCCTGATGGATGTATTTGACGTTCAACCCGCCGATAAAACGGTCGGACAGGTTGTAGGCCAGCGAGACGCCCATCTGAAAATCATAGGCGTTGTAATAGTTACCGGTGCCTTCCGGCGAGGCAATAGTGGTTATCTCGATATCCGGGACGTCGAGGTAGCCGAAAAAGGCGCCCAACACCAGCGCTCCATCACCCACCGGTGAGGCGAAAGCACCGTAACTGTAGGTCAGGTCCATGGTGTAGTCCACCACCGTCAGCATCAACTCGCGGTTCTGCAGGAAACCCAGCCCGGCCGGGTTCCACCAGATTGACGAGATATCGTCGGCCACGGCGGAATACGCGCTGCCCATGGCGATCCCCCGGGCGCCGACCGGGATCGTGAGAAACTCCGCCGCTCTAACACCCACGAACGAGGCGTCGCTCTGGCGGCCGGCTTCGAGATATTTATCCAGCCCGGTATAATCCTGGCGGGCGGTTCCCTGCGCCGACAGGGGAAGCGCCGTGAACACCAGCAACATTATTACCGCGGCAAAGCCAATGTAAGCTGTTTTACCTAACATATATTCCTCCGACTTGGAGAACGGGAAAGTGTTGATCCGCATCGTGACAGGTTCAGTTGATGACATAGAACTTGCCCGTGTGAGTTTCCCCGCGCTGATCAGTGACATGGTAGAAGTAGAGCCCGCTGGCCACGGTCTGGCCAAAACGGTTCCTGAGATTCCAGGGCTCGGTTCCGCCATGGTTATCATAGCCGCTGAACTCCCTGGGCTCGTTGTCTGTCAGCCGGTCCCAATCGGTGTAGTTACCCCAGCCCTGGCGGTTGGCGCCGATATGGTTGAGTACGTTGACAAGGTTGCCGCCCAGCGTATAAATCCGGATCGTGCAGCGGCTGGGCAGGTTGGTAAATTCGAGCCGCCTGTTGTTGGGCGAGAGGTCGAGGTATGAGCTGGCCACATAGGGGTTCGGCACCACCTTGACCTTAGTGAGATCGATATCGTCCTCGTCCATCGTCATCGGTTTGATCGTAAACTCCCAGCTATCACCGTTAAACGGCGGGTCGGGAGTCTGGGTAAAAACGGTCCTGTCCGAGTTCCAGGAACCCCAGGCATGGTCGATAGTGAAAGTGGTGCCTGCGGTGGGCATCCTTTCGATCGTCCCGTCCCCGTTGGTCACTTTCCAGTTGACCCCGTTGACCCAGATCAGGAACCCCTCGGTGTTGGCGGCGGGCAGACGGTCGAGCAGCTTGAACTCCCGCTGCGAAGGAGGGACGTAGGCGTGGCTGAAATAGTAGTTCCCGTCGAGCTGATACACGTAGGGATAACCGAGCCCGTACGGCGTCCCGTCCCGCCAGGATTGATTGAAGCCGTTAGGTCCGAGCATCTCCCTGGTGAGGAAGCCCCAACCGTATTGCTGATCCAGATGCTCAACAGCCGGCAGAGTGTAGCCACGGGTCTGGTCGACCACCTGCAGGGTAAGGTCGCCGCCGCCGGCATCCTGCCAGGTGAGCGTGAAACGACCGGCGCGGATCTGCGTGTTGATATCCGGCGCTTCGCCACCGAACCGGCTGGCACGGCCGCCGTAATGGATGACCGGGGCGCCCGAGTATTCTCCGGCGTTTAAAGTGGCGACTGCGTTTCGGCGGAAATCACCGTCGGACATGTTCTGGAACGTGGCGCTGACCGCGTAGGAAACGCCCTCTGCGTCCACGGGCCCGTCAACCACCACGCTGGCCTCGCTCTGTCCTCTGCGCTTGCGGACGATGATCGCCTTCGAGGTTCCGCCCTCGACAGAACCTTCCTGCACCTGGAATTTGATCGAGGCCCAGTTGTTCATGCCCACATCGCCGTAACCGTTCAGGCCCTCCACAGCGGCCAGACGGAAGCTCCTGGCCTGGGTCAGCCGCTCGTTGTTGACCGGCACGAACTCGAACTCAGCCGCGGGAGCCAGGTAAACCGGCATGTCGCTGAAAGTCCCGTCGCCCGGACCGCTGAGTTCATAGGTGGCTGCGTCAATCGGATTGCCGGCGAACGGGATGAACTGTACTTCGCCCTCCAGGTCCGCTGCGATAAACTCAGCGGCGTTGCTCCTGGGCACCACCGAATAAATACTTTCCCCGGTCCGGTTCCAGGTCTTGGCGCTCTCGGGGAGCGGCAAGCTAAAGGATTCGCCGGTGGCAATGTCGTAGTTAAGGTCATAGGGTACGACCGAGTACCAGATCTTCATTCCGTTGCGCATCCGGTACTGGGGGAAGTCATCCTCGAGCCTGTCGATATAGTGGAACTGCACCGTTCCGTCGGTACGGTTGAAATCAACAAGCAGTTCAGAATGGGTGTCGTTGGGCCCCACCAGAGAGCGATAAACCTTGTATCCCTCGAAATCATACTCGCGGTACATCCCGTCGGGATCCAGGCCGGCTTCCTGCAGAAAATAGTAATAGCTATCCGGCGTATTCAGGTTCACATCGCTCCAGGTGATGGATACCTGCCGGTCGTTGGGGATAATCGTCAATGTCGGTGGCTGAGGAGTTTCCGGCAGGACATAACCGCCGCCGGCCACGCTCCTGGCCACTTCGGCGTAACGCTCGGCAGGCGCCAGCGCCTGCTGAATGACCGGAGCATCGATATTGGCCGCATCGAGCTGGGGCGGAATGAACGGGATGACGTCAGGATAGACAAAGAACATGGCGTAGTCGAAGCTGAACCCTTCGCGCGGCTTGACATTGAACAGCTCGCCATAGCAGTCGTCCGTGATCCAGGCTCCGCCGCCACCCCAGATCCACTGGCTGTAACGCGAGTCACCGGGATTGAGCTTGCCCGGCCAGACGTTCTGGTGGGTGCCGGTGAAGGGGTTGATGACGCCGGGCAGGAAATCCTCCGTGCCCATGATGTTGCGGTACACCTGGCCGGGGCTTTTGCCGCTCAGACCTAACTGGCGTGAACCTGAAACACCGAAACTGCCGCCGGCGGAGTTGAAGTTCGTCAGCTCCATCGATTCACCGTTGTACTCGGGGAAACTGATCGGCACGTAGCCGAACAGCGGGTACTCCGGCGGGTTCCAGTTCTGCTGTTGAGGATTCTGGTTGAAAATTACCCGGATATCCTTTTCGTAATGGTAGCCCCAGAGGTTAGAATTGGGGTTGTAGCTGTTGCCCCAGGTAAAATAGCGCAACTGGTAGTAGAGAGCGACGCTGGACCAGTTCCAGCCGCCGGGGCGGGCCGCTCCGTAGGCCTGAAAATCGTCGTTCGGGTTGTATTTCATGAACTCGGTGACGTTGATGAAGTTGTTATGGACGTAAACCATGTCGTTGCTTTCGCCATAATTGAGGAAATACAGCGAAATCTCGTTGATAGCCCCGGGAGTGACCCGGCCCGCTCCCCATCCGTTGAGGACGTCACCCTGAAAGAGGTACAACGTTTCGGCGCCGTGTTTGACTATCTCGCCATTGGGGTCCCGATCCAGCCTACCACCGACGGGCCAGTCGATCAGATCATCGTCGTCCAGGCTCGACCAGACGCGGGAGTGGTTGATGTCGGTGGAGATTGAGCCGACATTCTGGCCGCTGGCGAAAATCGCCGCCAGCTCATCGGCGGACTCCGGTTCGGCGCGGTAGCCGGTGGTCCAGCGCCCGTCGGTGCTCATCGTCGTATCCTCGGGAACCCCGTCGCCGTCGGAGTCGATTGTAAGGGCGAGGAACAGGCCCATGCCGTTATGTCCCCAGGTGTTGCCGGAGCCGGCGGGGAACATGTTCAGTGTCTGGGCGAATGGATGCATCTGATACGGTCCGTACGACCCGGACCTGATGCCCACCTGAAAGTTGTTTCCCTGGCTGACCCTGAGCTGCAGCTTTTCCGCTCGCAGCATACCGGCTGCCAGGCCGCAGACCGCTATCAGGACAGAGAAGATTTTCAAATATCTGGTATACCTCATATGGAACTCCTGCATAATGAACTTATTCCAAAGGAAAGATCGCGGAACAATTACCCGATCAGAAGCGTAACTCCGCTCCCAGACGAATTTGTCTGGCAATACCCCAGTTGGCGGCGTTCATCGTGGACATCATCATCCGATAGGCGATTTCTCCCTTGGTGGCCTCTTGCCTGCTCAGGTGTCCATCGCCGTTAAAATCCGCGTTGAACCGCATGTCTTCGATCTGGTTTCTGCCCGGCACGTCCCAGTCCCAGCCCTCGACCGGGGCATGGCCGTACTGGAAGTCCTCGTACAGGTAATGCCTGGGATATCCGGCGCGATCCTTTCGGTTTGTGGCATTGAAAATCTCGGTAAACACGCTAACCTGACGGGAGGAGCCGAGCTTGAACGTCTTGGTGAACCTGAGGTCCAGATTGTAGTTCCAGCGGCCGCGATATAGTTTCCGTGCACCGTCTGGGACTCCGCTCTGGAGAGTCATGATACCGTAGAGCCGCAGGTTTCTGAACAGGGTATTGTAAAACGTGCCGGCCTTGAAATCCTGCGGGAACATGTAGTTGGCTCTACCGGTGAACATGTGGGTGCGGTCGCCCTCAATCGGACGCAGGTCGTCGGGCGGCACCTGTGCTTCACCGGTGGACGGGTCGTAGGTGAAAGCGTTTTCCAGCGACTGGTTCGGCGCACTTCCGGTGGTGCGGGAGAACTGCATGGTATAAATCCCGTCGAACGAGAAGTTGTTGGAGAACCGCTTGCTCAGCTTAAGATCCAGGCCCTTGATATTGCCCGCATCACGGTTGGTGTACGGGGAATACCAGCCGCGCACGCGACGTTCGGTCTGGAACAGCCAGATGTCGCGGAAGGCCTCCTTGCGCGCCACGTTGCCCTGGATGTCGCGATAATAGGAGACGAAGTCGATCACCACGTTATCCGAAAGCAGGTAACTCAACCCGGCTTCGAACGCATCGGTGCGTGTCAGGTCCAGAAACCCGTCGTTGCGGCGGCTGTACATCACCGACATGTTCGGAACCTGGGTGAACGCGCCGTAGGAAAAGCGCAATTGCGCCTTGTCGGTTACCGGAAAGGCAACATCGAACCGGGGCGACCACTCATACTTGATCTGCGGGAACGTGCCCTCGCCGCTACGGTTGCTTTGGGTCACGCCCCAGTTCTCCCTGGGTCTGAACGAATCGAACCTGATCCCGTAGTCAAAGACGAGATCGCCCAGGTCGGTCCTGTTCTGGGCGTAAAACGCCATGATCCGCGGCGTGTAGTTGAACTCGTAGTCATAGTTGCGTGAGGAATTCCAGTTGCCGGGATTGATCTTGTGGTTGTTGATCATCGTATACTGGACGCCGAGCTTGGCCCGGTTAAAACGGTCTAACTGAAAATCGAGGTCCAACTTGAGATTGTTCTGCTTTTCCCGGGTATACCGGTATTGGAGCAGGTATAAATCATCTTCCATGGTGCGCAGCGGAGTCTCGAAAAACCAGTTCTGGCGCCAGCGCGTAACTCCGTCAGGGTAGTAACGCGCCTTCAGGTCAGGGTCACTGATGGCCCAGCGATCCGGATAGTTCTCGACCTCGAAATTGATTTCCTCTTTCTGCCAGCTCAGGAACGGATCGCGCTTCCAGCCCACTGCCAGGTCGGCTCCGTTGATACTCTGATTGACGAAATACGTGTAGCGGAACTGGACGGTGGCGCTGCGCTGGGCGCTTTTGAGAAAATCCCAGTCAAGGCCGACCAAGGTGTTGGAACTTTTGACCTTGCGCGCCCTGGCCTGATTAATATATGTCGCGGTGTCGGCGCCCCAGTTGCGATCCGGCAGGTCGCTTCGGGTAACGAAGCCGTCGTAGAAATAATTGCCGCTGCCGTCGGAGCCTTTGGGATAGGAGCGCTGGTTGCGGGACCAGTTTTGGGTGCCGATCAGCTTAAGCCCCACGAGCGGCGAATAGGTGATTTTCCCGGATGCCAGCGTGCGGTCTCCCCAGTTGGTTTCCCGGCGCACGGGGTTGGGCGGCGACCACAGCGAGGCGTTGGTTCCGGTTTTGGAAGCGTAGAACTCCCGGCCGGTCCGGAATTGATCCAGCGAATAGGCGTTTTCCGGCAAGCTGAGAATCGGGTCGTTGACCACGGATTGGTTCAGCCTGTCGACGAAAGCCTGGTTCACTCCCCGGAAACCCTCGTCGGCGTGGGTCGGGAGATTGTCCGCCGTGCCCTGGAGTTCCCCGGAAACGTTGAAAAACAGATTTTTGACTTGCGGGATAATCGGACCGCCCACCGAAGCCGAGAGCTGGTTGTAACCGTAGTCCGCGGTCCGGGGATTCTGCTGGTCGGTGATAAAACGGACCGAACCCCTGTAATGCGGGCCGCCTTCGCGGGTGACGATATTAATGATCCCCGACTGCGCGTTTCCGTACTCGGCCTGGAACCCGCCGGTGATAATGTCCACCTGTTCCACGGAGGCGGTGGAGAACTCCAGCGGGTTGGTGTCCTGTCCGGTATGGGCTTCTTCAGTGCTGTTCCACCAGCTTCCGCCGCTCCAGGTGTCGTCGAACGGGTCGGCCGTGGTGTTGCGCACCATCACGCCGTCGACAACCATCGCTTCCTCACCCAGACGGCCGCCGCGGATACGCAGGCCCTGGGCCTTGCTACCGGCTCCGCCTATCTGCACGCCTGCTTCCAGAACCATCAGGTCCTCCAGCCTGGTCGCCGGGGCCTCATCGATATACTCAGACGTCAGTCTCTGTTTGGAAACGGTGTTGTCGCGCGGGACCAGGATCTCGCTCTCACCTTCAATCGTAATCCCCTCCAGCTGAACCACGGTGGAGCTGAGCACACCATTGACCGTTGTGGTTTGACCGGCAAGGATCATCTGGCTGGCGACCGTGGTTTTCTGGTAACCGGTATAGGTAAATGTGATGTTCCTTATACCCGGCGGAACGTTGAGGATAAAAAAGTAACCGTCCGCGTTGGTTACATTGCCCAGCCGCGTGCCTTCCACCACAACCTGGGCGCCCTGCAGAGGTTGCCCGCTGTCCTTGTCCCGGACAACACCTTCGATCTTACCGGTGGAAAGCTGGGCGAAAAGACTCGTTGAGACCGTGAGCAGGACCGGCATAAAGGCCGCCTTGATTACCGACCATACTCGTTCAGACGCTTTTCGTTGCATAAAAACCCCCATAAAGAATGGATCGTGCAGCAACTGAAATAATTTTAACTGTTAGGTTTCATTGGCATAACTCCCGTTTTCAGTACCGTGGTTAAGCCATGGAGGCAGCTAGTCCTGATCAGTGATTCAATTCCCATGAACCCGAAACCGCTGAGACCTCTTCATCCAACACGTTTTTTTGGGGGAAACCACCTCCTGGAGGAACGCCCTCCCGTTGAGTTTTGCAATCACCGCACGGGCCATCACAGAAAACCGGGCTGATCATATGGGCCGTGCTTTCGCTTTTGCGGAGCCGGAACAGAATCCGGGAGACCCCGCTCAGAATTTTCCTCTCTCATTCTGTGCTGACTTTGATGGGTCCTACATAGTCCGTGCTGATCACTACATCGTCGATCCAGTAGGTGCATTCCTTTTCGTAATGGCCGAGATAAAGCCCGAACATGACCATATTGAGCTTCAGGGTTTCAACATCCCGCCAACGCATCTCCTTGACATGCATTATCTTTTCCCCATCGATCCAGAGGGCCTGCTCACCGTCCTTAGCGCCCGGTTCGTTGGCCTTGACCATTACCTCGAAGCAATACCATCTGCCCCGCTCGATGGCGAATGGCACTTCCGGATAGAAATAGTTGCCCCAGTAATAACCGTCTGCCGACTGCTTCATATCTGGCCAGTAGGTGTAAAAAGCGACCTGGCCGGGAGGGTCCACTCCCTCCTTGCGCAGCGGGTCGAGGGTCGTGATGAAGCGGTCTGTACCATCGGGCTTGCGGCCCGCGCCACCCAGCACCGAGTACGGATCGTCCGGGCGGCAGCCCCATAACTGAACCCAGTGCATCCCCCTGCCCTGGTCGAAATCCCCGGCGAACCTGACATACCAGCGTACATAAGTCAGGTCGTGGCCCGGCAGGAACCAGGCCCTGAGCCAACTGTCGGACTCCCTGTAAACCCGTCCCCTGATAGTCTTCCCCTCGCCGGTAGCCAGGGCGGTGAGGCGGTACGATTTTTTGCCCGTGTGTACGTATTCCGGCCGCATTTCGAAGTCACCCCGGGCAGTATCGTTTCTGTATCTCTCCCATCCGTCTCCCAGGCTGCCGGATTCGAAATCCTCGCTCATGACGACCCGTGAATCATCCGGAGCACAGAACAGTCCCGTGATCATGGTCGCGGAGAGCAGCAAGACGATTTTCAGGTTGTGCATCGCACATTCTCCTTTCCGGTATGTCTTTTGCATTTTACCCGGGTTCTCACAGCTCCAGGCGGGGCATTTTATTATTGATCTCGCGCGGAACCCGGCCCTTCGGGCAGTCCGGGCGCCTGCCCTCCCCCATTGCAGAGGCAAAGGAGTTCGGACGGATATTTGTCATTCCCGACAGAGTCGCCTCATGCACGGTGAGAGCTTTTATTTTTTCAAGATGCTCTTCGGTCAACCCTCCGGCGGCGATCATCTCAACTGCTCCGGCGGGCTCGGTTGTCCCGTCCGGATAGAGTGCAAGCGCAACGTTCATCCCGGTGATGAAGTTGGCTGTGGGTACCCGGCCTGCCTTTTCCGCCCAGCCGGGCAGCCCACGTGATTCGAGAGCCCGGACAATCCCCTGCTGCATGGCGGGGAGGTAGTCCACCTGGAAAAAACCTCCGATACACTTGAGTCCCCTGGCAATGGCCAATGTGGTGAAACTCGTGAAAAGACCGGGCAGCAGCCTTCGTTCCCGCAATTGTTCTTCCAGAGCAGCAGGAGTCAATGGCACGCGGATACCCCTGCCCGACGTAATCCCGACAAGAGTCGGCCCCGAACCGTTTTCGCTGATTAGCAGCGGCACGCGCTCCCCCCTGGCATTTACGCCCCAGAAAAAAACCGTGCCGCATCCCCGGAAGTCTTCGCTGCGCAGGTTGTATTCAGGGCCGCACGTTGAAAGCCTTTCCAGCTTGCGGAGGTTCCAGCAGCCGGACTGCCCGTCCAGGGAGGGCAGCACAGCGTTTCTTAACTCTGGGTCGAACAGCAGGTTGTGGATCAGAGATTCCTCATCCCGGAGGTCCTTGCCAAGAAGTGTGGTGACGATTTGCTCCATCTCGAGATAGGCCAGTTCAGGGATCTTTTCTTTTAGAGACGGTGCGAACATTCTTTTCCACAATCTTCCGTTCAGCACTGCCACCTGATCGGAATAACCAGCCAGTTTCAGGATGTCATCTCTTGAGTATTCTTCGTTCAGCAAGGCCAACAGGCTCTTTTTTTCGCTTTCCCCCAATTCCCCGTCATGGAAAAGCCTCCCCGCCCTTTTGATGGCATTGGAGACCATCTCCTCTGTTATCGGTCCGGTAACACTGACCAGGCTATTTGAATATTTCACGGGAATGAGCGGCAATTTGCAGAATGTCCTGATTTCTTCGGCTGGCGCGACAGGGACTTTTGTTTTACGCGAGAGAAGGATGCCGCGGGGAAAACTGGAATTGCTCAGCGGTACGGTGCCACATGCCAGCACCGGGACGACAGCTGAAGGCTCCGCCGGGGCCGCGGTGATTTTCGGCAGGGCAAAGAGGATCGTACCCTGCACGGCCAGAGATTGGTAGTCCACCCCGTGATGGTTGCCGGTCAAAGCTACAGGCGTATCCGAGAAGTGACGTTCGAGGAGCCCGGCGGTTTTGCCTCCCAGCAACCGGCGGGCGTAATTGCCGACTACCTCGATAAGGTCTTCTCTGGATTGGATAGACTCAGTTTCGCAGCTGAAAAAACTCCCGGCATACTCTTCCAGCGAGAGCCGGCCATACTCCCGGACGATTTTCGCCATTCCCGGATGCTCATCCAGAATGCTTTGACATTTTTTGCCCAAGACCAATGCCTTGCTCAGACGTTAGAGACGGCTTGCCAACTTCGGCAACGCTGATATTCAGACTTGGTTTATGCCGTCTTTTTTGATGCAGCTCTTGTGCGCCTGCGGACACCCCCTGCATTTGACGGATAGCGACCATAAATATGGATACCCCATAAATATTAGTATGCTACTCATATTATAGTAATAAATGACATTCATGTCAAGAGCTCCTTATTAATATATTGACATCTTTAAGTATGATAGGCATCTTGTGAGACAAGAGCATTATTTAGTTTTTTGACAAATGGACAAAGATGGATTATGTTGGTTGAGATAAGTGTTTGATCAGCCGGCTCTATTTCTTTACTATTGTTAAATATAGAGGTTTTACATGGACTATAGCTCGGAAATGTTGGCCGCCAGAATCAGAAGATTGAGACTCCGGAAAGAACTGAGCATCGAGCAGCTGGCCAGGAATGGGAAAGTGGATAAGAATACGATAGTGAGGATGGAGAAAGGGGAGGGACAGCCGAACCTGAAAACGCTGGTGAACATCTGCAACGCGCTCGGAGTTTCGGTGGACAAGCTGATAGACATGAAAACCATCGAAGGTGAGGATTATTATGTGCACCGGCGTGGCGGGAAAAGAAGAAGGACCAGAGACAGCGAGCAGAGGATCAGAGTGGGAGATCTGCAAGCCAAGCTTCCTTATGGCCTGATGAATACAGTGGTGCTGGAGATATTCGGGGAAGGGAAGGTTCGCAGCCACAGGGGCGAGGAACTCTTGTTCTGCCTCAAAGGCAAGGTTGGTATTAAGATCGGCAGCACGCCCGTGGTGCTGAATAAGGGGGAGTTTGTATTATTTTTTGGCAGAGAACCCCATCAGTACTTTAATGGGGATAAAAGCGAAGACCCCTCCATGGCCGTCGCCTTGAGCGTCTGGCTTGATCAGGAAGTTGATACTGAAGTCCATAAGCTTGAAAAATACCACATCTGAGTTTATGCAGATTAATAACTTTGATGTTAAACAGGCGGTGGCGAACAGACTACTTCAGAGAGAAAACACTTATTCTTCCCCCTGTTCGACATGCAGTTGTTGAGGTTTGATCTGACAGGTCCGGGTTAGCTGACAATCCGAATCCGGCACATGCCTTAAAATTATATGCGGCGGGTGCTTTTGCTCAACCGATCTTCTCGAACCTGGCCTGGAAAAACCTCAGGTACTCTGGTTCGTAAACCATCCGCAGTCCCTTGATGCTGCTGCGCCGCTGCCATACTTCACAGACCGTTTCCGCCGTAACGTCCATATGAGCTTGCGTATATACCCGTCGCGGGATGGTAAGCCGGACAAGCTCCAGTTTCGGGCGGTTGTGCTCACCAGTCTCCGGATTGCGCCCGGCTGAGACAATCCCTCTTTCCATCGCGCGCACACCCGATTCCTCGTACAACTGTGCCGTAAGAGCCTGCGCCGGAAACTGGTCCTGCGGCAGATGCGGCAAAAAGCTCCTCGCGTCAAGAAAGACAGCGTGGCCGCCCACAGGCCGGACAATTGGTATATTCTCCTTAATCAGCAGATTTCCAAGATACTCGACCTGACCGACACGTGAGCGGATATAATCATACTGCACACTCTCGGCTATCCCCCGGGCCATTGCCTCCATATCCCGGCCGGCCAACCCGCCGTATGTGTGCAGCCCTTCATAGATGACAACCATGTGCCGTGCTTTCTCGAAGAGTTCCTTATCGTTGACCGCCAGCCAGCCGCCGATGTTCACCAGGCTGTCCTTTTTGGCGCTCATAGTTGCCCCGTCTGAATAAGAGCACACCTCACGCAATATTTCCGCGATGCTTCTTTCCCGATACCCCGGCTCGCGGGTCTTGATAAAATAACAGTTTTCCACCAGTCGCGTTGCATCGAGCATAACCTTGATGCCGTACTGCCGGCAGAGCCCATATACTCGCCGGAAATTATCCATGCTCACGGGTTGTCCCCCCGCCATGTTCACGTTACCCTCGAATGAAATGTAAGGGATTTTCGCTGCCCCTGCTTTGTCGATCCAGTATTGCAGTTTCGCCAGGTCCAGATTGCCTTTAAAAGGACTTTTATTCGTGGGGTCGTGGGCCTCGTCGATTATGACGTCCACGAACGTACCACCGGCAAGTTGCTGGTGGAGTCTGGTCGTGGTAAAATACATATTACCGGGCACAACGTCCCCCGGCTTGATCATTATCTGACTCAGGATATGCTCGGCCCCTCGTCCCTGGTGAGTCGGAACTACGTATTTGTAGCCGTAATACCGCCCGATCGCGTCGACCAGATTGTAGAAATTTTTCGAGCCCGCATAAGACTCATCGCCCATCATCATCCCCGCCCACTGGTTGTCCGACATTGCGCTGGTCCCCGAATCGGTGAGCAGATCCAGGTAGACATCCTCACTCTTAAGCAGAAAAGTGTTATAGTCCGCCTCTTTCATGCATTGCTCGCGATACTTGCGGGTAGTGATCCTGAGCGGCTCGACCACTTTGATTTTGAATGGTTCCGCCCAGCTTTTTTTTCGTCTGCGTGTTGATTCCATTTCCACTGTTCCTCCCAATTGTACGTTCTCGCCCAAAACACCGGAAATATTCTTACTTTAAAGCAGAACAGCTGATCTCCACCTGTCTCCCCCATAGCGGAAGCGCCCCGCCCCCGGGGCGGAGTACTTCCGCTGAATTTCCATAAAAACTTGACATGAGTCCCTTATGGATATATTCATAATTTACTTATTTATTATTTTTGTCAATAATTATCATCTCATATGCATTACGGCATATTTTTCACCTCTTCAAAAAAATCAGACCGGGATCTGTCTTTTTGAGGAAATCAGCGCCTGCCAACTCGGGCAGTTCCACCGTATCCCCGTCAGCAGGTGCGCCGGTGGGAAAAAGAGTGATTGCCGGATTCAGCGAGCTAAAACTACTTGTTGCAGGAAGGCTTGTTTATATTGTGGCTTCAAGAACTCAATTCCGGAGCAGAAGATGAGAACAAGTTTCGTTTTTATCCTCTTATTGCTGAGCCTTTCTCTTTTTCCAATGCTCAAAGCTGCTGAAACCGGCCTCTGGCGTGAAGGGATCAACCTGATACCTTCCCCGCAGGAGCTAAGCCTGGGTGGTGCTGATTTTGTCTTTGACGGGGTAGTGAGTATCGAGCTCGATGAGCCGGCCCCGCAGGCTGACCGGTTCGCAGCGCGGGAACTGGCGGAGAGGCTGGAGCAGGAATGGGGGGTCAAAGCCCGGCTCGGGGACAAGGCCGCGGAGAAAAAAATTGTTCTGACCCGGCAGGGAGCGTTAAAAAAGCTGGGGGATCAGGGCTATCAGTTTGTGGCGGACGGCAGCGTTATCACTATCCGGGCGGGAGGCGGACAGGGTATTTTCTATGGGGCGCAGACCCTGTTGCAAATTGTCCGCAAAGACCGTCGCGGCGTTTTTATCAACGGGCTGACAATCGCCGACTGGCCGGACATCCCCATTCGGGCGGTGCATTACGACACGAAGCACCACCAGGACAGGCGGGAATACGTGGAGAGTTTCATCCGCGATCTGGCCGGCTACAAGATAAACATGCTGATCTGGGAATGGGAGGACAAGTTCGCCTACAGGAGCCACCCGGAAATAGGGGCGCCGGGCGCTTTCACGAAGGAAGAGATACAGGAAATCACCCGTTTTGCCAGCCAATATCACGTGCAGATCGTGCCGCTTGTGCAGGGTCTGGGGCACGTGAGCTATGTTCTAAAATGGCCGCAAAACGCTCATCTGCGCGAGGTGCCCGCCTCCAACTGGGAGTTTTGCCCGCAAAAGCAGGGCTCCTACGATATCCTCTTCGATCTCTGGAAGGAGGCGATTGAGGCGACACCCGGCTCCGAATACCTGCACATCGGCTCGGATGAGACTTTCGAGATAGGCCGCGGTGTGGAATGCGGCTGCAAGGCCAGGATGGAGGAACTGGGCAGTCAAAATTTCTACATGGAATTTGTCAACCGCTGCGCCGAGTTTATTGTCTCCAGGGGCCGGAAGTTCATCGCCTGGACACCAGCATATGACCCGCAGGCAAAAATCAAACCCCTGAAACAGGGGCCGTTGATGAGCGAGCGGCTAAACCTCGATATCGCCCGCCGGGGCGTGTCAGACGGCTACACCCACTGGGTATATACGCCCAACCCCGGTCTCGAACAACCATTCCTGCCCTACTTTTACCGCGAAAACGAGCGCCATCCGGGTACCACTCTCCAGGACGCCTATCAAACCCTCACCACGGCATCGCGCTCGGGTCTCTACGAGGGGATGATCGTGGCCTCGTGGGATGATTCCGGCCTGCACAACCAGGTCTGGATGATGCGCTTCGTCAACGCCGCCGAGTACGGCTGGAGCGGATCGGGCCCCACGCTGGATGAGTTCAACGAAAAATATTTCACCAATTATTATGGCCCCCGGGCCAGGGACATGCGCGAGCTGTTCGAGCTGCTCAACCGCGGCGCCTACTATTTCATGGACTCGTTCGAACGCAAGGTCTGGCACTGGGGGCCCGTGGGTAAAACCCACCTGCCCGACCTCCCCCGTGGTGACGCCCTCGAGTACGACCCGTTCTGGAACACCGAGTACGCGGACATGGTCAAGCGCTCGAGACGGGAGTTGGGCAACATGGACCGCGCCCGGATAATCTGCCGCCAGAACATTGACGCCGGTGTGAGACACGCCTACGACCTCGAGGTCTTTTCCTCGATCGCCGGGCTGGTTGCCCACAACGCCCGCACCTACCTGGCTCTCTCGGAGCTGGAGAATACGATAACCCGCGCCCATAAGCAGCGATTCGTGAGCCACCAGGCAGCCCACGCTGCTCTGCTCGAAGCGGTCGCTGTTATCGAGCGCAATCTGGAAAGCCGTAAGCGGTCTTTCGGCCAACTGGTCACGGTCTGGGAAAAATCCCGCCTGCCCAAGGGCATGTCCACCGCCGCCAAAGCATACTTCCACCGCCAGGACCGGGCCCGTCATTTCGCCAACCGGCGCGCGGACATGACTTACCTGATCTGTGATGAACAGTTGCTCGGGCTCGAGGGCTACCTTGACAACCTGCGCCGCTACGCCGCCTGGTACAAGGAGACGTTCATCAGGTAGGCCGGTTGCTATTTCGCTGCCGTGCTTGTTATTATTCACTCAAAAAGCGCCGCCCCCAGTTTCCGGAAACGGAGGGCGGCGCTGTTCGTTCATTGCTCAACGCACTGTGTAAAATCTCTCGATCAGACTTCCAGCAACCGGTAGTCAATCCTGCTGTACGGCTTGCGCTCGAACACACCCAGGCCGTGCTCGGTCATCGCGTACCCGAGGAACGCATGGTGGTTCAGGCAATCCCGCACATAGGACGAGGCGTTATCACCCTGCGCCTGCACCTCCTCGGCAATGTGGTCGAGCATCACCGAGTCGATAGCCACCGGGTCGGTGGATAAGAAAAGCGAGTTAGGCGAGGGCTCGGGAAAGGTTTTCCACGGCCGCGGGCACCAGACGTTGTTATGCCAGTTGGCGAACAGCGCATCGGCGATATTAATCCGCACCTTATCCCGGATGCTCGGCGTGTTGCACAGGTCGGCGATATAGGACCGGTCGCCCAGGCCCTCGTGCAGTTTCTTGGGCGTGGGTATCGAGCCGAAGTGGCTTTTCATCGCGCCGGTAATACCGCAACCGTGGTTTTTCATGATGCAAAGGTTGATGATGTGGTCTGCTCCGGTGTAGGCTTTCGGCATCCAGAAATCACCTCCCGGCAGCGGCTTATCTTTGGTAAACACCACCGACTCGCTCTTGTCCCAGCGGTCCTTGACCCTGGAGTCGACATAATTGACGTTGGGGAAGCGGCAGCGGCCTTTCATAATCCGCGGGTGGAACCAGCGGCTGGCGTCCAGCAGGGTGATATTTTTCTGCTCAACGCCCAGTCCGCTGTGCAACTGGCCGATCAGGGCGTTGACCAGCGGCATTGTCTGGTCCATCCGGTGGTTGGTAACTTCCGGATCGAAAGTGGCGTTGTTCAGGTTGAGTTTGATCGTGATTTTCTGCCCCGGGGCCACGCCGGGCATCAGGCCGCGAAGGGCTTCGGCGCCGCTGCCCGTGTCCGTCAGCTCCCGAAGGCCGCGCTCAAGCATCGTTTCCACAACATCGTCGTTGATATAGTCGAAATGACGCTCGGAGATTTTACCCGGCTTGCCGTCGCGGGGCTCCACCGTGTGGTCCCAGGGAGCGTTTGCGCTGTAGTCCCACTCGCGGGTGGCCCCGGCCGAGTGGACCCGCACCACGCGCGAGGCGGCTTCAGGGCTGACCGCGCCCAGTTTTTTTACTCCAAAAGACGCCGCCGCAAGGGCCGCCGCCGTGGTTTGGATAAAATTCCGCCGGCCGATTTTTTTCTCGAAAGCCATGCACTCCCCTCCTATAATAAAAAGTCTACTCCTTTGTGTTCATTGCTCAGGTGTGTTTGTTGCTGAGTAAACGTTGCCCGCACCAGGGATGTAGCGTCTTATCGTTTACGGCAGGCACTCCTCCAGGCCGCCGGCGAATATCTCGTCAGCCCGGCACGCTTTCTCCAGGGAAAGCCTCAGAGACAGCGGTTTTTCTCCATAAACCTCCACCTTACCCGCCATCAGCGTGATCATCTCCGGAATATCCGTATAGCGGAGCACATCCAGATAGCTGGGCCCCTGGCGATGCGAAGCGGGTGGAGACTGCAGGATCACCCGCTCGGCGGCTCCATCCAGGAACGCCGCGTAGAGGCCGTTGATCCCGGTTTCCCCCTTACCCATAACAGTGATTCTCTCCGGGTCCACCCCCGGCAGTGAGCGCATGAACTCCAGCGCGCGCAGCACCTCGTAGACAGCCATCGCGTCAAGGGTAGTGCCGCAGACCATGGCCTGGCGCTTCATGTGATGCAGCGGATCGTTGTCCCGGAAACTGCGCAGGTTGTTCTCCAGCACCCGGCTGCCCCTGTCCAGAGTTTCGAGCACCAGCACCGCGCGCTCACCCCATTTGCCGGCCTCAAGCGGCTGCTCGTTACCCCAGACCGGGATGCCCCGCCGGTGATCGAGCAGGATAACCGCCGGGTACTTTTTGCCGCTCCCGGTTTCGCTTGCTCCGGGCATGGATAAAATTCCCCGCACGCGAAGGCCCGGGAAACCATCGAAGCTCACCGGGCGCACAGTTCTGCCCCGTAGAAGTTTCTCCCCGCCGAGTTCCGGCAGCAGCGGCCCCCGGTCCGTGGGCAAATAACGAAAAACCTCCTCGCGCAGCACTCTCTTAAGCTGATCCGAGCGGGCACGGAGCTCTTGCGCAGAACGGGGACCGGGCTCATAGGCGAACGGCGGCACAAGTTCCTCGTCGATTCTGGTAAAACGCTCGTTGATGGGCAGGCCGTCCCGCAGACAGACCAGCTCTTCCGCCCCCAGGGTGTCCACCGGCCCCTCGGCGGTCAGGGTGGTGTCGAGCGCCAGGAACTGTTTCAGGAAAAATGAATATACCGGCAGACGGATGGACTCCTTGTCCGCGTGTCCCCCCGGCGCGATGGCGGTGTCCAGGGCTGCCCCCGCCCCGTGGAGAGCGTAGATCTCCATCATCTTGTCGTACATCTCCGAGAACGAATCCATCGGAAAACCGCGATCATCGCTGGAGTTGCACAAAAGCTGAACTCTCGGAGCCACCATCGCGCCGATTTCAGAGTAGATCAGGCCGTGGCTGTTGACCGGAAACTGGCAGTCGCAATGCAGGCTGGAGAGGCTTTTCTCCACCCAGCCCCTGGTCGATATCGCGCCCGAAACAGGCGCTGAAGCGACTATCCTCTCATCCAGCGCGGCGAGGAAAAAGGTGGTCATCCCGCCGCCGGATATTCCGGTGGCCCCGATCCGGCTGTTGTCCAGGTCTTTCCTCTCGATGATGTAATCAATGTTGCGGCGGGCGTTGAACAACTCGGCGGCCAGGGGTGAAAAACCCCTGCTGTACCAGTCGAACCGGGCATTGGAGTAAACCCCGTGGTGGGTAAACTCCATTTCGCCCATCTCGATATTGTCCATCATCAGCACGGCGATCCCCCTGGCAGCCAGCCACGCACCGTGAATCTTGTAGGCGTTCTTGTTCGCGTGACCGCACTGGTAGAGCACCACCGGATAGGGTTCATTCCCGGTTTTGGGCAAATACAGGTTCGAGGTGGAATATATTCCCGGCGCGGTTTCCAACACGATGCACTCAAGCCTGTAGCCCGCTGCTTCCACGCGATGAGTTATCCGGGCGGCGGGCGGCATTTCCTCACGCCCGCGATCATTCCAGAGCATCTTTGCAAGCGCATTGCGCAGGGCGGCTTTACGTCTCCCCCACTGCTCAAGATTGCCGACAGAGGAAAACACCGTGTCGAAGCGCGCCTGTGTCACCTGCTCAAAATGGGCCTGCAGGGCCTGAAGATTCTCGTTTTCCCGGGCCTTTGACGATACCGCAATCATCAGCAACCCGGCCGACACCAAGGCTGTAAGCGAAAAGCGCTTCATGGGCTTGTCCATCCTGTGAGCGGATCATTACAGGGCTTGTGAAAAACCCTGAAGGTAAGTGAATAAACTTTTGCGTTAATCCCAGACGACGGTAGCCATAAAGAGCAAAAAACCGCATGACAGAAAAGAACTAATTAGTAATTTATGAATTATTGTATAATATACTAACCGAAGATGGCAAAATCAATATATAGTCAATCCGGCCGTGCTGCGTTGCGCGTCAGACAAAAATTTTATCCGGATGGATTAAGCACTTAATGGAATGAGTTTCAAATCCCCCCTCCCCTGGCCCCCCTGTTAAATGAGAGTAACGGCTGGAGTACATTTCGACCGTTTGTAAGCTCCCCTCAAAACCCTAACCCATTTTGGGTAAACCTGTTATATTCCCCGCTCGTTTTTTGTCCGTTTATTTCTCAAGCCAACACGCAATCCATTCGAGATACAGGAAGGCAGCACGCAATGCGAAACACCGCCAGTAACGACAAACTGAGAAATATCGCCATCATCGCCCACGTTGACCACGGCAAGACCACGCTGGTTGACGCCATGTTCCGTCAGAGCGGCCTGTTCCGCGAGGGCCAGGACGTGGATGAGCGGATCATGGACAGCATGGATCTGGAGCGCGAACGCGGGATCACGATCTCGGCCAAGAACTGCTCGGTGGAGTACAAGGGCGTAAAAATCAACATTATCGACACGCCGGGGCACGCGGATTTCGGCGGCGAGGTGGAACGGGCGCTGTTTATGGCAGACGGCGCGCTGCTGCTGGTTGACGCCAGCGAGGGTCCCCTGCCCCAGACCCGGTTCGTGCTGCGCAAGGCGCTGGAGGCCGGCCTGACCGTGATCGTGGCGATCAACAAAATCGACCGCAAGGACGCCCGGCCCGACGAGGTTCTGGACGAGATCTATGACCTGTTTATCGATCTGGACGCCAACGAGGAACAGCTCGATTTTCCGCTGCTCTACGTGGTGGGCCGCGACGGTGTGGCCCGTCTGAAACTGGACGAGCAGAGCGAGAACCTGCTGCCGCTGTTCGAGCTGATTGTCGGCGAGGTCCCGGCCCCCCGCTACGATCCGGCGGCGCCGTTCCAGATGCTGGTGGCCGACCTGGGCTACAACGACTATCTGGGCCGGCTGGCGATCGGCAAGGTGATCGGCGGCACGGCCCACTCGCGCGACAGCCTGGTCTGTATCGGCGAGGGCGGGGCGCGCAGTGCGCTCAAGATCTCATCGTTGCAGGTTTACCAGGGGCTGAAATTCAGCCAGGTCGACTCTGTCGGCCCCGGAGATATTGTGGTGCTGGCGGGAATCGAAGACGTGCGGATCGGCGACACGATCTCAACGGCGGACAACCCCAGGCCGCTGCGCAGGATCACGGTGGAGGAACCCACGGTTTCCATGCGCTTCGGGATCAATACTTCCCCGTTCAGCGGCCAGGAGGGTAAGCTGGTCCAGTCCAACAAAATCCGCGAACGGCTGCGCAGGGAAACCCTGCAGAACGTGGCGATCAAGGTGGACGAGAGCGCGGAGAGCGACACGTTCATCGTCAAGGGCCGGGGTGAATTTCAGCTCGCGATCCTGATCGAAACCATGCGCCGCGAGGGTTTCGAGCTGAGCGTTGGCCGGCCCGAGGTGATCCTGAAAAAGGAGAACGGCAAGGTGCTCGAGCCGATTGAGCATTTTTTTGTGGACTGCGAAGAAGGGTTTATCGGCGTGGTTACCGAAAAGCTCTCGGTCCGCAAGGGCAAGATGATCAACATGGTTAACCACGGGTCGGGCAGGGTGCAACTGGAGTTCAGCGTCCCCTCGCGCTCCCTGATCGGCTACCGCGATGAGTTCCTCACCGACACCCGGGGCACGGGCATCATGAACTCGTATATTTCCGGCTACGAGGAGTACCGCGGCGATTTTCCCAGCCGTTTCACCGGCTCGATCGTGGCCGACCGCCAGGGACGGGCCACCCCCTACGCGCTCTACAACCTGGAGCCGCGGGGCTCGCTGTTAATCTCGCCCGACACCCAGGTTTATGAGGGGATGATTATCGGGGAGCACAACCGCGAGGACGATATCAATGCCAACGCCACCAAGGAAAAGAAACTGTCAAATATGCGGGCCGCCAACAAGGACGACGCTGTTATTCTGGCCCCGGTGGTGCCGATAACCCTGGAGCGTGCGTTGTTCTTTATCCGTGACGACGAGTTGGTGGAGGTAACCCCTGAGTCGATCCGGCTGCGCAAAAAACAATTGAGCGCCCAGAAGCGCAACGTAATCCGCTCGGCCAAGTTCAAGAAAAGCCGTTAACCTGACAACCCTGCCGACACACTCCAGCCCCGGTGGTACAGCAAAACGGGCGACTTATCTGTCGCCCGTTTTCCATGTTCATTTGAGCGCGACTCTACTTACGTACCAGTTTACGGTAGCGGCTGCGCCTGTTTTCGAACAGCCCGCCGCCAAGTTCCTTTTTACGCCACACTTCGTACTCGGAAAAATTGCCGTCAAACCAGCGCACCCGGCCCCCGCCCTCGAACGCCAGCAGGTGCGTACAGACCCGGTCGAGGAAAAAACGGTCGTGGCTGATCACCAGCGCGCAGCCGGCGAACTGCTGAATCGCCTCCTCCAGCATCCGCAACGTATTGACATCCAGGTCGTTGGTCGGCTCGTCCAACATCAGCACGTTGCCTCCCACCTTGAGCACCTTGGCCAATTGGCAGCGGTTCAGCTCTCCGCCGGAGAGCTGGCCCACCTTTTTCTGCTGGTCCGCGCCCTTGAAACCAAACAGCGACATGTAGCGCCGTACGGGCACGCTCCGTGAGCCGACCATCACCTCGGCCGCGCCCTCGCCGATCTCGTCGATCAGGTCACGGCCGTGGTCCAGGCCCTCGCGCTCCTGGGAGGCATAGGCAATCTTCACGCTGGAGCCGACAACCACCTCGCCGCTGTCCGGTTTCCCGGCCCCGGTAATCAGCCTGAACAGCGTTGTCTTACCCGCTCCGTTGGGTCCCACCAGCCCCACTATCGAGCCGCGCGGCACGGAGAAATCGAGGTCCTTGAACAATACGTTCTCCCCGTAGCCCTTACAGACTCCCTTGAACTCGATCACCTGGTCACCGAGCACGGGACCGGGAGCCACCTGGATCAGCTCGCTGTTGCCGGCAGACTCCCTGGCCACCATTTTTTCGTATTCGCGAAGGCGGTTCAGGGATAACTCGTGGCGGTCCTTGTTGTTCATCCTGATCCAGGCCAGCTCACGCTGGAGCATCCTGTAGCGCGGTGACTCCTTTTTCTGCCCGGAGAGCAGCGTGCCCAGCTTCTGCTCGATCCATGAACTGTAGTTGCCTTCCCAGGGCACACCGCGGCCGGAGTCGAGTTCGAGAATCCACTTGGTGATATTGTCCAGAAAATAGCGGTCGTGAGTGACAACTATCACCGTGCCGGGATAGTCCACAAGCTGGGTTTCCAGCCAGTCGACAGTTTCGGGATCGAGATGGTTGGTGGGCTCGTCTAACAGCAGCAAGTCCGGCTGCTCCAGCAGAATCCGGCACAGCGCCACCCGGCGGCGCTCTCCGCCGCTGAGCGTACCCAGCCTGCGGCCGTCCTCGGGCAGCATCAGCGCATCGGCGGCCTGATCCAGCTTGCTGCCTAAGTCCCAGGCATCGGCGGCATCCAGCCTCTCCTGCAACTCGCCCATCCTGTCCAGGGCCTTCTGCATCTGCTCGTCACCCATCGGCTCGCTCATCGCCGTGGTGATTTCCTCATACTCGCGCATCATCGCCACCGTGCCAGCGAACGCCTGCTCAAGGTTCTCGCGCACCGACTTTTCCTCGTCCAGCTCCGGCTCCTGGGCCAACATCGCTGCCCGGAACCCGGCCGTAAGCTCCGCCTGCCCCTGAAACTCGTCATCGCAGCCGGCCATGATCCGCAGCACGGTGGACTTGCCCGAGCCGTTCTCGCCGACTATCCCGATCTTGGCGCCGGGGAAGAAACAGAGATTGATATCCTTGAGCACCTGTTTCTGTCCGTAAAACTTATTGAGCCGCAACATCGTAAATATGTATTGTTCAGCCATGTTTTTCCCGTTGTAGTAGGTGGCGTGAGTTATCCCGTCTTATTCAGACACAATATAACCGCTTGGGACACTAACGTGGGAAATAAACAAATGGAGCCGGGTTGATATTTCATATGGCTTCCCACTGCAGGGCTCAAAGCTATCACTCTTGCAAGTTTTGTAGTCGCCCAAAATTTTCGCTAAGCTATCCCGCCAGTTTCTGCCACGCTATGCCGCTTTGTTTTCATATCTTCAAAGCATTTCTAAATTTACGTGAGAACAGTACTTGATTTTCGATTTAAGGAATACGATAATGCTTATAGGAGGAGAGGAAGGCAATGGCAAAAATCGAGTTCCAGGCACTGTTAAGCGCGATTCGCGAGCAACTCGACCGTAACGGGCTGAGAGAAAATTTTCGGCCGGATCAACTGTCCGTTCCCGCACCCGACATAAATGCAATCAGACTCACAATCGAGCGGGAGGAAAAACAGTATCTTTCTGCTATAAATGAATGATAACGTTTGTGCTGGATGTACGCCCGTGTCAGCAGCGAACACGGGCGTTGAATTTGACCGATGCCCAAATGCTTGACAGTGATCAAATACAAAACAGGCGCCACTTACGTACATTGTCCAAAATGTAGCGTGAGGATCAAGCTGGCCGCCGGTTCCGCCCAGAGCGTTAACATCCCGCTGAAGCCCGCAACAAGACATATCCGCTGGAAGCACTGTTTTCGGTGCATTTTATGATTACAGAAAGAATTAAGCGGCAGTGTCGCGACGAAACGCAACTGGACTATCGCGACCACTGCGAACCCTCGCCAGTTCCGTCCGCGGACACTGCCGCCTTAAAACAGATACCCTGTCATTCCTTAGAGAATCTTGCCTGAGCTTGAGTTACAAATTCACTTTCAAAAAAATACTCCATATCGAGCACTCGTATTGTTGCGCCACCCTCGCAAATCTCCATTCTTACCAGCTTGTCAGCACCGGTGCCGGACGCCGCCGATCTTTTCAGCGGGCTCTTCGCGCTGCTTTGTATCACCTCTCCCACCGAGTCAACGACCAGTCCGGCCATCACTCCCCCACCTGCTTCCCGCTCAATCATCAGCACGTTCGTTATCATCGATGCGTATTTTCGCTTCCGTCCCAAAAGAATTCCGATATCGAACACCCTGACAAGTTTCCCCCGGAAATTGATCATCGGATAATACTTTGTTTCGCTATCGAACTTGATACAAGTCACTATCGCCGAACAAAGCAACTCCCGAACGTATTTCATGTCAATCGCAAAGAGGGAGCCTTCGACCAGAAACGTAATGCTTTTTTTCTGCTGACCATGGCACCCGCTCCCGTCAGTTTCAGCTTGTAACATTGTCATCTCCAGCTTAGCCATCCGGATCTGATTCTTCCGCTTTTTTTGCCTGGCGGATAACGATGTCTACCTGCATCACCGTTGGTCAATCAACACTTGTAGCCCTTCTTTATCAAATCCGGTGCCAGAAACAACGCTCCTCCTTTATCCTTAATCCATAAAGAGATACAAATTCTCAATCACACACTATCCGACTGGGATAATTGTCAACCGACAATTATTTTAACGTCTGGCCATCCTGTTTTGGTGCACCTGGGTAAACTGCCTGTAATACAATATCAGCAGGCTGGGATTTCTGTTGAGGCAGGGTAATGCTGAATATCGATAAATCCAATTGCGGGTTGGTGCGAATACATGGCACCACAGGCAACTGATGCGCCGCCACTTCCGTTTAGCGCTCATCATCCACTCGGCTGCGTTCAGATTTTTTTTCAAATGCCCTCTGTCTGTTTTGGCTCTGTCCGGCTGAAGGCCCCTTACACACTCGCCGATCCGTCTCAGGAGATGCTCCGCCGATGGTGAGTTGTTAGCGAAATATTCATAACCGAATTTCCCATCCAGCAAGTGGATATATAGAATATTAATAAGTCTGACGGATTTTTCAATAGCTATTCTATCTCCGCTGTGCACCTGCCCGGCGATTTGAGTTGACAAAGAAGGTTTTGGCAACCACCATTGGCCAGATAATCTTTCTCAAGTCATTGTCAATATCTTCAGGGAGACACTTTGGCGAAAATCACCTTTCTCGGCGCCACCGGAACCGTTACCGGCAGCCGCTTCCTGCTTCAGACCCGGGGGGGACGGAACCTGCTGATCGATTGCGGCTTGTTCCAGGGGCTCAAAGAACTGCGTCAGCGCAACTGGGAGCCGTTCCAGTTTCCACCATCGCAAATCGACCGCGTGTTTCTCACTCACGCGCATATCGATCACACCGGCTACCTTCCCCGGCTCTGGAAGGACGGATTCCGGGGACGGGTGCATTGCACCCACGCAACCCGTGACCTTTGCGAAATTCTGCTGCGAGACAGCGGCCACCTTCAGGAAGAAGATGCACGCTGGGCCAATAAAATGGGCTATTCCAGGCACAGTCCGGCCCTGCCGCTCTACACGGTGGAGGAGGCCGAGCAGGTGCTCAAGCTGTTTGAACCTCTGCATTACGGCGAGCATTTGAAGCTGGACGATGGGATCCGTGTCGAGTTCAAGGATGCCGGGCACATCCTGGGCAGCTCGTTTGTCGATATCAAGCGCACCGTGGACGGGCGCAGCAGGAAAATATTTTTCTGCGGCGATTTCGGCCGCCCGGAACGGCCCGTGCTCAACGACCCGGCGCAAGCCTACAACGCCGCTTACCTGGTGCTGGAGTCAACCTACGGCAACCGCCTGCATGGCAAAGTGGACGCCAAGGCGGAGCTGGCCAGGGTGATTAAGAGTAGCGTACGCCGCGGCGGCGTGCTGGTGGTGCCGGCGTTCAGCGTGGGACGGACCCAGACGCTGCTCTACCTGATCCGCGAGATGCAGGAAGAGGGAACGTTGCAGGAAATTCCGGTCTATGTCGATTCCCCGATGGCGATCCGTACCACCGAGTTGTTCGATAAGTACATCCACGACATGGACCTGGCCGCCAGGGTCCAGGCCCTGAACGGCAAGAAAATATTCCAGCCCGCCAACCTCACGTTCTGCCGAAGCGTGAAAGAGTCCAAGGCGATCAACGAGATCAACGGACGGGCGATTATCATCTCGGCCAGCGGGATGGTTACCGGGGGCAGGATTCTGCATCACATGCTTCATCGCCTGCCCCGCAAACAGAACACGATCCTCTTTATCGGCTACCAGGCGATGGGTACCCGGGGCAGGGCGATGCTCGAGGGGGCAAGGTCGATCAAGATCCACGGCCAGCAGGTGCCTGTGCGCGCCAAAATAGCACAGATCGACGGGTTCAGCGGCCACCCGGACAGCGACGAGATCCTGGCCTGGCTGATGGGCGTCAACGTTCGGCCGGACTCAGCCTTTATCGTCCACGGCGAACCGGAGTCCTCCGCCGAGCTGGCCGGGAGGATGCGCGAAAAACTGGACTGGAACGTGGAAGTGCCGGAGTTCGGACAGAGTTTCGAACTGGATTTTTAGCCCATGCGGGAACACCGCCTGAGCGGCTGGGTTATTTTACTGTAAGAAGAATTTCAATCCACGCACCGATGCTTAACGTCAGCCGGGAGTCCGACCATGGCCGTTCGTGGAGCTTTGTTTGCATCTGCCTTGATTACAGGCATCTGTTTAATCGCCTCCTGCGACAAGATGTACCTGTCGGCTTCCACGCGCGGGGGCAGTATCGGCGCACCCGGCAACGAGCCGGGCTACTCGCAGCCCGGGCATGGTAAGTACCCGCCCAACACCGGCGCGGTGCGGGTTTTCAGTTCGATGGAGGAGTTGAAGGGCTACAACTACGAGCCACTCTCCCCGCTGGTGGAAACCAACAGGACAGCTGCTACGAGAACCCGCGCGGAACTGATAGCGGCTCTTCAGCGCCGGGCCGCGGAGCTGGGGGCCAACGCCATCGCAATTGTAGAGGAGGAGCAACAGGCTGGAGAAATCTGGCGGATCAGGGTCAACGCCGTGCGAATAACCGGGAAAAAAGAGCAGACGTTAAATCCCTGATTTACGCTTCCAGAGACGCATCCTCAATAAAACGTTCAACATGCTTTCAGGGCCTGAAACAAGCGAACCGCGCATTCAGGGGATAGTATTCCAGTTAAGAGAAAAATCATGTCCGGATCAAATTGCACTCGCAGAGAAATAATCGAAGCCATCGGCCTTGCAGCATCTTCCCTGATACTGCCTGAATGGTTGTTTGCCGTGCCGAAAAAGAATTATCCGGAGACGATTTTGAAAACCCCTGATCTGGTATGCCTTTGGGACTTCAGCGAACCAGGTGGCCAGGACCGTATCTCGCGTGGGCAATGCAGCTATGCCCTGCGCGAGATGAACGGTCCCGTGGCTTGCAGCCCTGAGGGCCCTCTTTCGGGATACTCAGCCCACATCAAAAAGGGACAGTATTTCAGGATCCAGCGAGAGGACTGCCCGAAGCTGAACCTTGCCGGGCCACAGGCTCAGGTCAGTATTGTAGCATGGATCAAGCGGGCCAGGAAAGAGAATGAGCGGGCATGTGAGGCAGTGGCCGGGATGTGGAACGAAACCCGCAAAAAGCGGCAGTACTGTTTGTTTTTGAACCTTCGTATCTACGACAGCGCAAATCAGGTGTGCGGGCATGTATCGAATCTCGGCGGTCCGACTAAGGGGCATAAATACTGCATGGACGCATCAATAGGGCAAACCCCGGTGCCATTTGACAAGTGGAGATGCGTGGGGATGACCTATGACTCTTATCTGGTAAAATCATACCTGAACGGCGTGCTGGACAAACGTCCCGGACACAATCCTTATCCATACCCGGGAGGTCTCTTTGAGGGCGGTGAGAATGGTGCGGATTTTACCGTGGGAGCCGTCCACCGGTCGGGAGAAATGGGCAACTGGTTTACAGGGTTGATCGGCGGATTGGCCGTTTTCAGCAGAGCTTTGTCAGGCAAGGAAATGGCAGATATATTTTCTTCAGGTAAATAGAACAGACTCGCGCTCAGTCTTTAACCGGGCTGAGTTCGCCGCGAAGGTTGCGCTGCATCATTTGCTTAACCGTATCCGGGTCATCCCCCCTGCCGAGCAGAAACTGTAACTTTACCAGTGCCGCTTCCGGGGTCATATCCGCCCCGCTGACCACTCCAAGAGCGAGCAGGCCGGCGCCGGTCTCGTAGCGCCCCATCGCCACCGCACCCTCGCCGCACTGTGTCACGTTGACAATAACCAGTTCGCGCTCACGGATTCCATACTCGACAGCCTGCAGGAACTCCTTGTCCGTGGGGGCGTTGCCGGCCCCGAACGTTCTCAATACCACTCCCCTGACCCCGGTATCGAAAATCCTGCGCAGGATATCCGCTTTTATTCCCGGAAATAACTCGATCGTAACAACTTTGTCCTCCAGCCGCTCGTGGACGTGCAACGCCCGCTCCGGCAGCGGACGAATCAGCTTGGCGTTCAACTCGATATGTGTGCCGACCCACCCCAGCGCTCCGTAGTTTGGCGAGGCGAAACCGTTATACGCGCTGGCGCTCACTTTCCGGGCCCTGTTGCCGCGCAGCAGCACGTCGTGGAACAGGATGCACACCTCGGGCACGGGCGCAAGAGCGCGGGCAGACGGCGCGGCAATCATCAGCGAGGTTACCAGGTTCTGCAGCGCATCGTTGCGCGGCTCGCTCAGGGGAATCTGCGAACCGGTGAGGATCACCGGCTTACCCAGGTTCTCCAGCAGGAACGAGAGGGCTGTGGCGGTAAAACTCATCGTGTCCGTGCCGTGCAGGATCACAAACCCCTCGAAGCCGGCGTAGTTGTCCCCGATAACCCTGGCGAGATCCAGCCAGTAGCCCGGGGTCATGTTCGAGGAATCGATCAGCGGCAGCGGGTACATTACCGGCTCCACGTCCAGCGTGTCCAGTGCGGAAGTAAAACCGCTCAGCCGCTCCCAGGCGGCCGGCGCCAGCGGACTCTCCGGATTCGCCCCGTCGGAGGGAAGCATCCCCACCGTCCCTCCCGTGTAAATCAGCAAAACCTTGCCCGCGCCGCTCATGCGCTTCAACTCCTGATTAGAGGTTATTTCAAAACCTAAGTTATGCAAAAAAGCGAGAGAGTACTTCTACTTTTGAGGCCAAAAGTAGAGCAAAAGCCTTTTCCGGGCCGAACTCGCACAAACTTGTGCTTTTAAAAATCTGGGCGGTGTGCCATCGGAAAAACTCCACTCCCGTGTGCTTGGCACGCTGAAAGCGAATCGCACCCCGGACAATGTTTCTTCCGGCAGCTCCGGTGGGATCCGGGACAACTACACGCTACCCTTGCTGTGGCTCAGACATGCGGCCCGGGACTGCCCCGCCCCACCACAAAAAAACAAGCCCTGAGCTTCACGGGGTATCGACCAATATCGATTCCACTAACTCGATTGCCTTCAGCCAATTACTAAGAGGTTTTGAAATAACTTCTAGTTTCATGTCGCCGCCTCCGGCGCGCCCTGAGTCCTCATCACGCCCCATAATAACACATTTAGTGCGGCCCGAACAATTTCAATCCCGTTTTTCTTCCCGTTTTCAAGCACAATTTGTTGCCGAGTCCATTCCAGCGGCTCTCCTGCGGGGCTTTTTTTTGCCGCGATGATCTGTTATCTTGCTCTCATGAAGAAGCCGCTCCCCCGCGGCTTAACCGGTTCAGCCCGCAAGCGAAGGAGTATTGCCAGATGAAACGAGAAAAAATAAAGGACATTCTCGGCCGCCAGGTCGCCGGGGGCGGCCTGACCGCCGCCGGCTGGGTCCGCTCGGCCCGGCTCAGCCCGAATGTCGCCTTTATCGACCTTACCGACGGCAGCACAGCAGGGGGCCTACAGATAGTACTCAGTCCTGAAACGAAAAATTTCGAACTGATGGAGCGGGTGCACACCGGCTGCTCGGTGCTGGTTGAGGGTGAGTTGGTGGACAGCCCCGGCAAGGGCCAGAAATACGAGCTTCAGGCCACCTCGCTCGCCCTGCTGGGCGAGGCCGACCCGGAGCAGTACCCGATCCAGAAGAAAAAACATACGATGGAGTTTCTGCGCACCAAGGCCCACCTTCGCGTGCGCACCAACACGTTCGCCGCGGTGTTCCGGCTCAGAAGCCATCTCTCGCAGGGAATCCATCATTTTTTTCGTAACAGGGGATTTTTCTACGTCCACGCGCCGCTGATCACCACCAGCGACTGCGAGGGCGCGGGCCAGATGTTCCAGGTCAAGGCTCCCGGCGAGCAGGAGTTTTTCGGGAAACCCGCCTGGCTCACTGTCAGCGGCCAGCTCGAGGCCGAGCTGCTGGCCCTGGGCCTGGGCGAGGTCTACACTTTCGGGCCCACGTTCCGGGCCGAGAACTCCAACACGCCGCGCCACCTCTCCGAGTTCTGGATGGTGGAGCCCGAGATGGCGTTCTACGAGCTGAGCGACAACATGGACCTGGCCGAGGAGTTTATCAAGAGCCTGCTCTCCTACATGCTAAACAATGACCTGGAAGACCTGGAATTCATGCAGCGCTGGTACCGGAAGGGCTTGCTGGAGCAACTGGAGAAAATTATCGAGCGCCCGTTCGAGCGGCTCAGTTACACGGAGGCTACCAAGCAGCTCAGCGCCAGCGGTAAAAATTTCGAGTTTCCCACCGAGTGGGGCAACGACATTCAGACCGAGCACGAGCGCTACCTGAGCGAGGAGAAAGTGGGCGGCCCGGTGATCATCCACGACTACCCGGCCAAAATCAAGCCGTTCTACATGCGGCTGGGCGACGACGGCCAAACCGTGGGCGCGATGGACGTGCTGCTGCCGGGAATCGGCGAGATCATCGGCGGCAGCCAGCGCGAGGAGCGCTACGACGTCCTGCTCGCGCGAATCCGCAAGCAGGGACTCGATGAGGCGGCCTACCAGTGGTTCCTCGACACACGGCGTTTCGGCACCGTGCCCCACAGCGGTTTCGGGTTGGGTCTGGAGCGGATGCTGCTGTTTCTGAGCGGAATGGCCAATATTCGCGACGTGATCCCGTTCCCGCGCACACCGGGCAACGCGGAGTTTTAGTGAGCCAGAGCGGAAAACACAGCGGCAAAAATCCACCCGTTGTACGCAATCTCGACCGCCATGTGCCGATAGAGGTCTACTCCGCGCTGCCCAGGCTGCCGGTAACGGTTGTGCTCGATAACCTGCGCAGCGCGTTCAACGTGGGGGCCGTTTTCCGCACGGCCGAGTGCGGACGCGTGGAGCAGCTTTATACCTGCGGCATCACGGCCCACCCACCGGACGACCAGCGCCTGGTGCGCACCGCCATGGGGACCACGGAGTTCGTCCCCCACCGCCACCTGGAGTCAACCCGGGAGGCCGTGGACCTGGCCCGCAAGCGCAGGGCCCGGATAGTGGCGCTGGAGACCACGAACGTTTCCCGCTCCCTCTACGATCCCTGGCTAAAAGAACCGGTCTGCCTGCTGCTGGGTAACGAGGCCCTGGGCCTGGGCGACGACGTACTGGCCCTGGCCGATGAGATAGTGGAAATCCCCCTGCTGGGCTACAAGAACAGCCTCAATGTGGCTGTGTCGTTCGGAGTAGTGCTGTTCGAGATACTAAGGCAGTGGGGAGAGCTGGATTTTTTGCCGCCCGCGGAGAACGGCGGATTGCCGGGCGACCGGAGTTAAGCCGATGCGCTCACGGACCGCATCAGGAAGAATAGCCTGTCAGGAATCATCCTCTACACTTGCGTCATCCTCCACACTCAACTCGTTATCCTCTTCTAAAGGAGCTATCGGCAACCCCCGCCGGGCACGCAGGTCCTCGATCTTGTCCAGCGGCCGCTCCAGCGCCCGCCTGCGGGTGGTTGTCAACTCTTCGTAACCTTTCTGCACCGCGCCGATCCGCTTGCCCAGCGAGTCGAACTTATCGATAAACATCCCCCACTGCTTCTTGAACATCCCAAGCAGCGAGATGATCTCGTTCGAGGTTTTCTCCAGCGCGAAATTATCCACCGCCTGCCGGATCACGGCCAGGATCGCATACAGGGTCAGGGGAGAACAGAATACCACCCTGCTCTTCAGCCCCTGGTCGAGGATGGAGCTGTCCTGCTCGTGGATAAAGGCGTAGACCTGCTCATTGGGAATAAACAGCAGCACGTAGTCCACCGTATTCTGCTCGGGGTTGATATATTCCCGGGTGGTTATCTCCTTGATCCGGGCCTTGACGTCTTTCAGAAATTTTTTCGAGTACTCGGCCTTTTCCTGCTCAGAGTCCACCTCGATATACCTTATGTAATTATCCAGTGGGAACTTAACGTCCATGTTAAGCTTCAGATGATCCGGCAGCAGGAAGGTGAAGTCCGGCCTGGTGCCGATCCCCTCGATAGTTTTCTGCTTTTCGTAGTTGACGTTTTCGATAAACCCGGCCATTCGCAGCACATCCTCGGCCATCCGCTCTCCCCACTGCCCCCTCGCTTTCGTGCTGCCCAGGGCTTCCCGCAAGGTACTGGTCGATTGAATCAGGGCCGTGGTCTGCTCGCCCGTAATCTTTAACTGGTTCGTGATCTCGCCGAATTTTCGCTCCCTGTCCTTCTCGATCTCCTTAACCAGCTCGGACACCTTCCTGAGTTCGGCGGTCATGTTTTGCAACTGTTGGTCGATCAGGCCCTTTTTGGAATCCAGTTCCTTTACTCCCAGTCCCTGCACGTTCCGCTGAGCGACCTCTATCGATTTCGACAACGCTTCGAGAGACATCTGGCCGAAACTGTCCCTGAGCTGAGATTCATTCCTGCGATAAACCTCGTCCACTATTTCTTCGGTTTTCTTGGCCTTAGAAATATTAATAAAAAAATTCACCAGGAATCCACACAGAAAGCCCGCCACGAAAACTCCCGGTATCAGCCAAATATCCATATTGCAGTGCTCCTTGCCATTTATACAATAATCCGGATTTTCCAAGCCATAAATGTATTTCTGTGCTATTGAGTCGCACGAAAATGCTTTAATGCTAAACTTTAAGCATACGCCGTATACGCCCTGTTATTTCAGTCGTTACTCTCAATCCACTCCAGCAGATTATCCGGCGTCAAATTCAGGTCGGAATAGATTTTACCGCTTCCGCTTTCGCCCCGGCCTTCGGCGGCCCCGGCCAGCACGGCCTGAAAACGCCTGACCCGCCCCAGCGCCCCCCGCTGGCCGCCATCGATTACCCGCCCGTAGAGCAGCGGCCGCGGTGCGACAAGCGCGGCCAGTTCCGGGATGTCACCGCGAGCCAGCACTGCCGGGATTACGTTACCCAGATCGACATCGCCGTGGGGAGCATCGAGCCGGCCCCAGTTCATCGCGCCGGGGTTCCACTGGCGGATATACTCCTCATGGGAGGAAACATTTACCGGCTGCATCTGCGAGCGGAAACTGCTCATGTACCCGTTGCACAGCACGCGGGCGATCCGCTTGTCGGCGGCGGCGGCCAGCAGCACGGCCGGGACCTCGTCGCCCAGGCCCACCAGGGTCAGGCCTTCGACCGTCAGGTCTTCCCTGCTCCCGATAAAATCCACCGTGCGGATCAGGTCGAACCCGCGCCGCCCTGCCAGCGGCTGGCCGAACAACACGCTATGCCAGGCAAAATGGTAGTTGTTGTCGCGATCCTTGCCGATCCGGCCCAGGGTTTCGCCCCGGCCCCTAAGGTCGACACTCAGCACGGCGTAGCCGCGTTCCACCAGCGGCTCCACCAGGCCCGATTCCGCCACGGCGGCCTTACCTTTTGCGTCTACTATCACCACCGTGCGCAGCGGTCTTTTTGCTTGCCGGTCTGTAGGAAGCCAGAGCAGTCCGGGGATGTACTGGCCGATTTCGCTGAGGAAGTAGACTTTCTCCAGGCGGGCGTCAGCCAGTTCCTCGCTGCCCAACACCCTCGGCATCAACCAATGCGACTCAGGGTCCGGGGCCGCGGTCAACTCCTGCACCAGCTCCAGCAGGCGCCGGCCACCGTAGCCTGTATCGGGTTTTTCGGGGATTAGCGTGTCGGCCATTTCGCGGGCCAGTTCAACCACGGTTTTCGCCGACTTCATCAGGCTGCCGTCCGGGTCGCAGAGCAGGCGCGGGTCGTCGGCCTTCAGCGGCACGATCTCGCCCTCGGCAATCGGCTCCCCGTGGCCCCTGCCGCTCAGGTAAAGGTCCATCCAACCGTACATTGCCTCGCGGAACGGCAGATAGTAGCCGTGGCTGAAGCCCTCGAACTGGTCGAAACGCGCCCGGCCCCCGGCCCCCTCCAGCGCGTACACGCTCTCGGCGAGCCGTCCGGCTATCCTGGCTCCGCTGATCGGGAAAATGTTGTCGGCCGTGCCCTGCATCATCAGCAGCGCCCTGGGCGCAATCAGCCCGGCGATCTCGAACCACTCCATTTTTCTGTACAGGCCCGGCAGGGCGGTACAGGTGCAATGGGGCCCGGAGTAGCGAATCCAGTTGTTGAAATGAAACACGTAACCCGCCACTGCGCTGGCGGCGAAACGCGTATCGGCCGCCGCGGTGAACAGGCTGTTCAGCCCGCCGCCGGAGTTGCCGGTAATCCCGATCCGCTGTGGGTCGACCTCGGGCAGGGTGAGCAGGTAATCATACGCCCGCATACTGTCCCACACCATCCAGCCGGCCACTGTCTGGCCCAGGGGCAGCAGCGCGAACCCGGCCTCGTGATGACTGTTGCCGGCCACGGCGCGCTCGCCGTGGCCGATCGCATCGTAGATCAGCACCACGTAGCCCATTTTCACCAGCTTGATACAGCGTGTCTGCAAACCCTCGCCTCTTTTGCCCAACTCCAGCCAATGGCCGATAGGACAAACAACGGCCGGGAGCTTGCCGTTGGTGTTTTTGGGCCTGTACAGGTTGGCCGTTACCGGGAAATCCGGGCGGCTGTAGAACACCACGTTACTCATTGTGTAATCGCCCATGTCGTGGGTGGCCACGACGCGGGAATTGAGCGGGGTGCGCTCCGGAAGTTCGCTGAGGCCCAGCGCGGCCAGGAACTGCTTACGCACCACGGGCTTGCGCTCCATCCATTGGCGCGGATTGGCGGGAGGCGTCCAGCGCATGACATACTGGCTGGCATCCGTGAGCGATTTGGCCAGCGCTGGGGAGTTGGGCGTGACGTTGTAATCATCCAGAGCGTTGACCCACGGCGCAACCACCCAGCGGCCCGGATCGGCGGCCGGCAGGGCAGTGGAAACAGTCAACAGCGTTAACAGCACGAATTTTGAAATACGCATTTGTTAATTCACTTTGTTTAAGGACACTTCAGGGAGCAACCGCCTCGAATGTGAGTGACTGATTGTAAATTTTCTGCTCAGGCACCTCGACCTCGTAGCCGCCGTTCTGCGCTCCCGGCGGAAAACTCCAGCTCACGGCCTGGTTGTTTCCGCGGCCATCATGGTAGGCGTGCGTTATCCTGAGCTCCGAGGGAGCCGCCTGGTTACGGCGTTCCAGCGTGCTGAACTGGATGGTGTGGATACTGGCGTTATGCACGGACAGCTTGAAGCGCGTGTTGGCCCCCACCAGCGGCTGGCCGTCGATAACGTGGTTGAACCACAGGCCGTTCAGATCGCTCTGCTCGTGAGGAGTGTAGCGCTCCAGCTCCCGCCAGCTCGCTCCCCGGTTGTTGGAGATAAACAGGACAGCCTCCAGCTGGCTGAGCGGCTTATCCCCGGCCATCGAAACATTGAAACCGAGGCGGAACTGGTCGATCAGTCCATCTACACCGGGCTCAAAGCTGATCTCACCCGGGGCCAGCGGATCGACCAGGCTCAGAATGTGCTGCTCGTCGCCGCTAACGGTCAGGTTACTCAGTTCCTGGCCCGGAAGACTCTCCCCGGGCCGCCAGTAACAGTTTTGCAGCAGGGCGCGATGGTTGCCGGTGGAAAGCTGAAAACTATTGCCGCCCGGCTCCAGGCGCGGCAGGGCCATCGGCGAGAGTTCCGTCCAGGTTGATACTTTCAGTCCCTGCAAGCCCACCTTACCGCTGCCGCCGTTGTCCGTCCACTCGAACCGGACCAGGTAGGAGTAACGCCCCTGCACGTAGCGGGTCAGGTCGACCGCGAACGGCACCGCACCCAGCCACGAACTCTCCCAGGCCGTCCGCCAGCTTTTGCCGCCATCGAGCGAGACAGAGATAGCGTTGCGGTCCTGTTGTTCGATGCGCCAGAACCAGCCGCTGACCACCGCACCGTCCGTGTTGTCGTCGAAATTGGTCAGATTGTTCTGCAGCCCGGCAATCACCCACGGGCTGCGCACCGCTATCACTACCGACGAGCTCTGCCCGGCAGCAGAAGAGACCAGCGTGGGATAATCGTCGTCCGCACCGGTTGCAACGCCTGTCATGCCGGGATTTTCGCGGCGGAACGTTTCTGATCCGAGTTCCGGCTGGTAGACAAACTCGGCGTTGCCGTAGGCGGCCGGAACAGTATCGGTCCAGGCCATCGAGTTAGGCCGCACCGGCCCGTTCAGCCAGTAATTGCGCCATCTCGTGCTCAGCGGGTTCATCAGGGATTCAGGGTCGATATAGAAGCGGCCCTTGCCCTGGGGACGGTAGTAGCAGGTTACTTTCTCGCCCGTGCGAAGCTCCAGACGCATCATGTGGGCCAGCGAGTAGCCGTGGTAGTCCGTCCAGCCCGGCGGATCGATAAACGCCTTCATCATCGCCTCGGGCGGGTCCCAGGGAAAAAACGGGTCGGGCCTTCGGCCCACGCGGGCGAACAGTTCGGGATTGGCCACCAGCTCGTCGAACGAGGCGAGATGCTCGTCATCGGGCAGGTACACGTAACCGAACATGTCCGTATCGATATAGTTCCACTTATCGTCGAACCAGATCTCCGGGATCACGTGGCCCGTTCCGCCCCTCCTGCGCGCTTGCAGCCCGGCCAGGCTGTAGAGCGCACACATGGTCGAGCTGTTGTTGCCGCAGATGTTGTGGCCGTAGACCCCGATCATCTTCAGCGCATCGTAGACATACATCCCGCCCTCGCTGGGCCCGACAAAGTGGATCTGGTGCTTCATGCCGAACTCGTGCAGGGCCAGCGCCTTTTCGCGCTCGCCGCTGATCCCTTCGGTAACCTGTGAAACAATATCCTCCAGGCTCCAGCAAAACGGCTGGCTGCTGCCGGTGAGCTTGATCGAGAGCAGCTCGGCCCTTACGGCGCCCCCACTCAGCAGGCTTGCCACGATTAACATCAATCCCGGGGAAACTCTCATTTGGATAACCTCCTAAAGATGCGCGAGCCGTTCAGCCCTTGAGCGTTCAGAATAAATGCATTGGGATAGAGATTAAGATATTGACAGCGGCAAGCGATGGAAAGGGAAAACTCAGCCAACCGGAGGATACTCACTCTACTTGAAAAATCATAATGATTCAGCTATGTTGTGCGGAGTGAGAAGTTCATCATGGGACTGGACTTCCTGCGATATCCGCCAATCGAACAAGGAGACAGTAAATGAAGATCCGTAAGGCAGTAGTGCCCGCGGCGGGACTCGGGACCAGGTTCCTGCCGGTAACTAAGGCCCTGCCCAAAGAAATGATCCCGGTGGTGGACAAGCCGGCGATCCAGTACATCATCGAGGAAATAGTCGACAGCGGAATAGAAGATATCCTTGTTATCACCGGCCGCGGCAAACGGGCGATTGTCGAGCATTTCGACAAGTCGATCGAGTTGAACATGACGCTCAAGGAAAAAGGCGAGGAAGCCGTACTGAAAACCCTGGAGCGTATCGAGCAGCTTGCGGACATCCACTACCTCCAGCAGAAAGAGTCGCTGGGCACGGGCCATGCGGTGCTCAAAGCGGCCAACCATATCGGCAACGAGCCTTTCGCCGTGCTGTTCGGCGACGATCTGTTCATGGGCAGGAAACCGGCGCTGCGCGAGTTGATCGGCACGTTCGAGAAGTACAACAGCTCAGTGCTGGGGGTTTCGCAGGTGCCGCAGAACAAGGTCAGCTCCTACGGTATTATCAAGGGCAAACCGATCAACGGCGAGTACATCGTCGAGGGCCTGGTGGAAAAGCCCACGCCCGATAAAGCTCCGAGCGACATGGCCCTGTGCGGACGGATGATTTTCACTCCCGATATATTCGATTACCTGCGCAAGACGGGAATCAACGAAAAGTACAAGGAAATTCTGCTCACCGACGCGATCCTTGAAATGGCGCAGGAGCGGGTGGTCTATGCCCATGTGCTGAAAAATAAATGGCATACCGTGGGCGACAAGCTCTCATTCGTCAAGGCGACTATCGAATTGGCCCTGACCCAGAAAGACCTGAGGGCTGGCGTGATCGAATTCCTCAAGGAACTGAAGATCTGACCCCCCCGGCAGCCCTTGCTGCGGAGTTTGCCTGACCAATGTGGGATAGCCTGCGACAAACCCTGCTCGCTGCCGCCGGAGCCACCCTTGGGCAACTGCTGACCCTGGTTGCTCCGTTGCTGCTGTTCGGCTGGCTGATCCACCTGGTCGGCAAAGTGCTGGAGCGCAGCGCGGTCCGCCTGCTGGGCCTTCATGTATATCTTTACGCCATCGGCTGGATCGGCACGATGGTCCACGAGTTGGGCCACGCCGCACTCTGCCCGGTTTTCGGGCACAAGATCACCGGTATGCGCCTGTTCAGTTTTAACGCCCGCCACCGCGATGCCGGCTATGTGAGCCACAGCTACAGCCGGGGCAATATCTGGCATCTGGCCGGGAACTTTTTTATCAGCGTGGGTCCGCTGGCGCTGGGCACCCTGGTGATATTCGTTCTGCTGCGCTTCCTGGCGGCTCTGCCGCTGAGCCCGCTGGGTGTGCTTACCGGCGGCAGTGGACTGAACCTCGACACCGGAGCGGGGCTTAGCGACTGGCTGGGACGCTCAGGCGCACTGCTTTGGGAACAGACCGGTAATTTGCTGGCCGCCGTGGACTGGACCAGTTGGCGCACTTACGCGGCGCTCTGGCTGGTACTGAGCGTGGGCAGCGGGATGACCCTCAGCCCCCAGGACCTTAAAGCGGCCGGCGGCGGACTGGGAATAATTCTGCTGGTGCTGCTGGTGGTTAACCTGATCGCCGCCGTACTGGGCTACTCCGCCCCGGACTATACAGGATTGCTCCGCCTTAGCGTTACAGCCTGCCTGTTGATGACCGTTGTGCTGGCAGTCTGCTCCGCGGCGGCCCTGGTCCTCAGATTACTTGGCGCACTGATCGGCCGCTGAACCCCTCGTGCGGAGACTGCCGATTGAGCTTTCCGAAGATCAGAGATATCACTCTGCGCATTCTCGGCGCCTGCGGGATAGAGGCGCCCCCGGTGCCGATGAGGCCGATACTCGCGCGTTTCCGCGCCAGCGTGGTCGACAGCGAGCATATCGCTGAAAGCGCGCTGATACGCAGCGACGGGAGCTGGGTGATCAGGGTCAACCGGCAACTGCGCGAGGAGCGGCGGGCGTTCAGGATCGCCCACGAGCTGGCCCATATCTACTGGTCGCACCCGGACAACCACCAGGGCGACCCGGCCCTGGGCGACAGGCTCGAGCGCTATTGCAGCAAGTTCGCCTCGCTGCTGCTCTGCCCCCATCAGTGGTTCGTGATGGACGCGCCGGCGGTAGACCACGACCTGGCCCGGCTGAAAAACCTCTACAGCAACGTCAGCCACGAGGCGCTCTCGATCAGGCTCTCGTATATCACGCCCGTGGTGGTGACGATTTACGACAACGGGCAACTCTACCGCCGCTTCTCCTCTCCCGGGCTGGGACATCCGCCCGACGGCCAGCCGGTGGAAAACGGCGTGCGCGAGCAAGTGGACATTTACGGCAAGTTCCGCCAAAGCAGCGGCAGTATCAAGTGGGGCGGCATCAAACGCGGCGTGCGCGTGCGCGGTTACCCGGTGTTCAGCGGCAAATTCAGGCGGATTATCCTGCTGACCACGCCCGCCGGCGGCGGTGGGGCGCACGATGACCCGGACTACGAGGAGGACATGCCCTACCCGTTCCCCGATTACTGAGTTAATCATTTTTTCGTCAACCAAAAAAGGCGGCCCCTTCTGGGACCGCCTTTTTTTGCGCCGGGTACAATCCCGGCTCCACATCCTTGAAATCTGCTTACCGTACTTTCGCCATACTCTTACGGTACCGCCGCGAGCCCAGCCAGTACAGACCAAGACCGATACACAGATTGCCCAGCAACGCCCAGAGCGTAATCAACTGCTCGCTCGCGGTCATCTCGGTCAGGAAAAACAGGCCCATCAGCAGGGCCACCAGCACCATCACCGCCCCGAGAATCTTGAATGAGCTGAGGTCCGCCTCGGCGCTTCCGGTATTCTCGCCCACCTCGGCTGCAACGTCCACGGGCGTATCCATCTTCTCAAAAAACCTTGCCACACTTGTCCGGTAGTTTTTACCCGGCACCACTTTCAGGCGGCTGACAATCTCGGTCATCACCGCCCACGCGGCCGCGCAGATTAACATTGCCCTGGGACTGCTGAACAGATAAAAAACCATCCGCTGGACCCAGACCAGCGCGTCAACGTCCACCGCGCCGTCAACCCTGGGCAGGTTATAATAGAGAAACATCCCGTAGAGGAAAAACCACAGGCCCAGCAGGTAGGTCAGCGACTTGCCCAGCAGGCGGAGCCTGGGGCTGCCGCCGAACTCGTCGGGAAAAAACAGGCCCGGGATACAGAACAGGCCGCAAAGCAGCGGATACAGCACAGCCTGGAACAGCTCGTAGCCCAGATACTGTTCCCAGTTCCAGATGGCGAACACTCCCCCGACACCCATCCCGACCAGGATCACCGTATAGGGCGCCCAGCTGGGCGTGCGCTTGTAGACCAGACCCAGGATAATCGGCACGGCCACGGGAATACCCAGCACGCTGGCCACCTTGATCAACAGGTCGAACACTCCCAGGCCGGGCAGTGTGCTGTAAAAGTAGGCGATTACGATACTGATCAGGCCCATTACCAGCGTAACCACCATCCCCAGCCGGTGCATGAATTTCTTGGAGGCGTTCTTGATAAACACCGTGCAGATTATGTCCTTGGTGATCACGGCGCTGAACATGTTGTAGAACGTGGACAGGGAGCTCATCGTGGCGGCCAGAATACCGGCGATCAGCACGCCCTGCAACCCGTGGGGCAGGACTTTCATGCTGATAAACACGTAGGCCGCCTCGCTGGGCTTGGCCAGCCCGAACGCATCGGCCGCACCCTGTCCGAGCTCGGGGAACAACACCCGGCAGGCCATCGCCGGCGTGAGCCAGATAAAGGGGCCGATCAGGCAGAGGATCGCACTCAGACCGGCGATCTTACTCGCCTCACGCTCATCGATCGCCGAGAAATAGCGCTGCGCTCCGCCTCCGCTGTTGAACATGAAGAAGCCGTTGATGAACTGGAAGATGACGAACATCTTGGTGATGTCGGCCGCCTCGTTGAACGGCATCCAGTAATTGGGCGGTGCGCCCGCAACCAGCGCGTCCACTCCGCCCACGGCATTGATACTGAGCACCGCCACCAGCAGGGCGATCGGCAGCAGGATGAAAAACTGGAGGCTGTCGGTAATACACACGCCCCACAGCCCGCCGATCATCGTGTAGGCCAGGATGGCGGTCCCGCAGCCAAGGATGACCCAGGTTACGGGAATATGGGTCGCCGCGCTGAGGAAAATACTCAGGGCGTAGAGCCAGATGGCGCACTGAAAAATCGTCACCGGCGTGTTGGCCCAGGAGATGAATTGATGGACATTGAAATCGAAACGCTCGGAGAGGTATTCCAGGATGGTCATGCTGCGGGTGCGCCGCCAGCGCTTGGCGAACACGAAATAGCCGAATCCCAGCCCCAGTACGGCGCCCCAGTACATCGAAAATATCGAGATCCCGCTTTCGTAGGTTTTGCCGGCGCCGCCGGTAAAGGTCCAGCTTGAAAAACTGGACATGAACAGGCTCAGTCCCGCCAGCCAGAAGGGTAGCTTGTTGCCGCCCTTGAAATAGTCGTCGGCATCCTTGTTCCACCTTGACATCAGCACTCCGACCGTAATCATGATAGCCATGTAAATCACTACCACAAAATAGTCTACAGTGCTGAGTCCTTCCATTTCGCCCATCCATCTCTCCTTGAATAATTAGCCTTACCGGACGACAGCGGAGGGAATAATTGCCGGTGATAGCTGCTGTCTTGGGGCATCGCCGCTGGCAGTGAAAATACACCTGGCGGCAAGACAAATCAATATTATGGTACACTCCCTTAAGGCCGTTTATCCCATTGCTTTGCCGAGGGTTATTACTGGCAATCCGCCATATTATTGTTTAACTTCGGCCAGAGGGTCTTACAAAAGCGTGAACCACGGAAGGAAAGAGCAAAATGGCTGAATACCTTGTAAAAATACCGGGCCGCGACTACTGCTGGCGGGCCAGGATCGGGAACGGCCGCATTGAAACGCTACTGCACGCCGAAGACGAATCAACCCCACTGTGGCTTACCCGGGGTCTGGTCGATATCCAGGTCAACGGGTACGACGGGGTGCTGCTGACGAAAAAAGACAACAGCGACGAAGAGCTGGCCCGCTGCGAACAGGCCCTGGCCAACTCCGGCACGGTCCGCTGGTGCCCCACTGTCACCACCAACGACCCGGGGGTGATCCGTGCCTCGCTGAGCGCGATCAGGCGGGCGGTGAACAACGGCTCGCTCACGCGCGTGCAGTGTATCCACACCGAAGCTAATTTTCTCAGCGCGGAGGAAGGCTACCGCGGCGCGCACATGCCCCGCTACATGACCGACCCCACGCTCGCTGAGTTCGACGGCTGGCAGGAGGCCGCCGGAGGACTGATCGGCTATGTGTCGCTGGCCCCGGAGCGCAAGGGTGCGATTGAGTTTATCGAGCAACTGGCCGGCCACGGGACCCTGGTCGCACTGGCCCATCACAACGGCAGCCGGGAACAGATCGCTGCGGCCACCGACGCCGGAGCCCGGCTTTCGACCCATCTGTTCAACGGTTGCAGAGGCGAGATCAACCGGCATAACAACGTGATCTACGCCCAGTTGGCCGAGGACAGGCTCTGGGCCAGTTTCATCCCCGACGGCCAGCATATCCCCTACCACGTGCTCAAAACCGGTATTCGCGCCAAGGGATTGGAGCGTGCCGTGTTCACCAGCGACGTGACTTACCTGGGCGGCTACCCGGAGGGCGAATACACCAAGGCCGAGCGCACTGTCGAAATCAGAAGCGGCGCGGTCTGGATCAAGGGCACGCCCTACCTCAGCGGAGCGTGGAGTACCCTGAGCCAGGGTGTGGAGCGGGCCACCGCCGCCGGGGCGGTTACCCCGGACGTGGCCCTGCGCCTGGCCTCGAACAATCCCGCCCGGCTGATCGGGATCGAGGACGGCCTGGAAGTGGCCGCCGGAAAACCCGGTCCGTTCGTGCTGTTCCGCGAGAGCGGCGGCGCGCTGAAACTGGACCAGATAATCTCCTGATTACGATTACGCGGAAGGACATTCAACATGGGCAGGACGATGAACAGGAAAGATTTTTTCAAGCTGGGCGCGGCCGCCGCGGCAGTCGCCGGGATCGGATCGCCGCGCGAGACGACAGCCTCTCCGGCTACGGAGCAGCCATCGGGTGACGGCGAATTTCTGGTGAAAATCGCCGGCCGCGACTACTGCTGGAACGCGCTGATCGAAAACGGCAGGCTCACAAGCCTTTCGCGCGCACCGGACACCCACACCGGCCTCTGGCTGACCCGCGGCCTGGTGGACATCCAGGTCAACGGTTACGCAGGGATCGAAATCACCACAGAGAATTCCAACCCCGATGACCTGGCTAAATGCGAGCAGGCGCTGGTGGCGACCGGGATTGCGCGCTGGTGCCCCACTGTCACCAGCCAGAGCACGGAAGTGATCGAACATTCGCTCTCCGCTATCGACAAGGCCGTGCGCCAGGGAGCTTTGCGCCGTGTCCAGTGTATCCACATGGAAGCCAACTACCTCAGTCCGGAGGAGGGTTATCGCGGGGCGCACCCATTGCAGTATCTCACTAATCCGGACAAGGCGGAATTCGAGCGCTGGCAGAAAGCCGCCGGGGGACGGATCGGTTATCTGACAATGGCTCCCGAACTCGAGGGTGGCCTGGAGTTTGTAAGCTGGCTGGCATCCCAGGGAATTCTGGTATCGCTGGGCCATCACAACGCGGACTACGATACCGTTGTCCGGGCGGCCGACGCCGGAGCCAGGCTCTCGACCCACCTGTTCAACGGCTGCAAATCCACGCTGAACCGTCACCATAACGTGATCTTCAGCCAGCTTGCCGAAGACCGCCTGTGGGCCAGCTTCCTGCCCGACGGGCAACATATTCCCTACTACACCCTCAAAACGGGCCTGCGCGCCAAGGGACTGCGACGCGCCGTGTTCACCAGCGACCTGATCAGCCTGGGCGGCAGTCCCGAGGGCGAGTACACTATCGACGGTCAGGACGTGCTGATCCACGACGGCGCTGCGTTTCTCAAGGGCACGCCATACCTCTACGGCGCGTGGTCCAACCTGGCCCAGGGTATCGAGCGGGCCACCGCCGCCGGGGTCGTGAGCCCGTCCGAGGCGATCGAACTGGCCTCGACCAATCCCGCCAGGCTGCTGCGCATGGACGACAGCCTTGAGGTGGAAGTGGGCTCCACGGCTCCGTTCGTGCTCTTCCGCGAGAGAGGCGGCGCACTGCGGCTAGACAATATCATCGGCTGAAACGGGCAGCGAAGAACCGCGGGCGGGCGGCGCGCGGACCTTTCGTCCGCGCGTGCCGGCCGGCACGCCTGTGCTGAAAAAGCACAGGCGCCGCCCGCTGTCGCGGTTGCAAATCACAACCCCTTCAGGAGCCACAAATGACCGGACAGATCAACCGCAAGGAGTTCCTCGCCCGCTCGCTGGCGATCACCAGCCTGGGTCTCGCCGCCGATTCGGCTGGAAAGGCGCTTGCCGATCACAGCGACCGCCCGGTTCGGGTGGGGCTGATCGGCTGCGGCAACCGTGGACGGGGGCTGCTGGGAACGATGCTCACTATTTCAGGCGTACAAGTTCCGGCGCTCTGCGATATCGACCTGGATAATCTGGACGCGGCTTCCAGCGCTCTGACCGATGCCGGTCGCCCGAAGCCCGAAAGCTACATTAAAGGCCCCGAGGATTTCCGCCGTCTGCTCGAACGCTCCGATCTGGATGCGGTTATTATCGCAACCCCGTGGCATTGGCACACGCCGATGGCCGTGGCCGCGATGGAGGCCGGCAAGTACGCCGGTGTCGAGGTCCCGGCCGCGATCACGATGGACGAGTGCTGGCAGTTGGTGGAGACTCACGAGCGCACGGGCGTGCCGTGCATGATGCTGGAAAACTGGAGCTTTCGGCGGGACAATCTGGCCGTGCTGAACATGATCCGCAAGGGCCTGTTGGGCCAGATAGTCCACTGCCACTGCGCCCACAGCCACGATTGCATCGATCACTGGTTTTTCAGCCCCGTTGACGGTAAGATCACCTGGGGCGGGCAATACCTGCTCAGGCGCAACGCGGACCAGTATCCGACACACAGCCTGGGCCCGGTGCTGAGTTGGTTGAATATCGGCTGCGGCGATTATTTCGACTACATGACCAGCACGGCCACCCGCTCCAGCGGTATCAACGCCTACTTCAAGCGCAGGTTCGGCGCCGACCATCCCGGCGCCAGGCGCACCTACGCCCAGGGAGACATCGTCACCAGCGTGATTCGCACCAGGCTGGGCAGCACAATCGTGATCAACTACGACATGCAGCTTCCCCGCCCCTACGACAACCGCTGGATGGTCCAGGGCACGGGTGGAATTTACAACGAGCAGCGCAACTCGGTTTATCTTACCGGCAGAAGCCCGGCTTACCACGAATGGGAGTCTTTCGAACCTTACCAGCGGGAATATGAGCACCGGTGGTGGCGTGAATTGCGGGACAATCCGCCGGAGGCAGGCCACGGGGGCACGGACTATCTGGAACTGAGCAAGTTTTTCGATGCCGTGCGGAGCAGGGAGCGGACACCGCTCGATGTTTACGACTCGGTGGCGATGAGTGTAATCGTACCGCTCTCCGAGAAATCGATAGCCACCGGCAGTTCACCGGTCCGCTTCCCTGATTTTACCCGGGGAGCATGGAAGCGGCGGGGCCCCTCATTCGCCATGGATAATTGATCGACTGTGATAATTTGCTCTATTTCTCATGACACTGGCAGAACTTGCCGGCATTCTTGAGGTTCCCCCCTGCGCAAGCCAGCACGGCTTGCGCAGGGGGCATATTAACGCTCACCACGCAGGACCGGATACCGTACTGCTGCAATTCGATTGCGGCCCGTCGTCCCACACCCCGCGAAATGACTGTCTCGCAATCCTCCAGCAGTCTCACGAATACCGAGTGATCGTGAGCCCCGTGTTCACCGTCGCCGTGCTGGTGATCTTCCTTGCCCGGCGCTGAGTTAAGCGTGCGTACTTCCGGCTTCCCGACCACTACGCCATCGACCGTGTACACCAGGAAATAAGGGCTGCGCCCAAAATGCGGCGAGATTGTCCGGCCGTCGGCCGAGGCTACCGCGATTTTCATTTTTCGCTCCTTCCGCCCCTGCCGGCAGCGCCGACTGTCGCTCTGCCGCCGCCTCTGAATCCCCGGCGGCGACGGCACGCATTGCCCGCGCCCTGCCCACTGCCGGTAAGCTCGCGATGAATGTTGCCGCTGCCGCATTCCGGACACTTCTGCGGCCGTCCCGTTCCGAACGGTTCCCGCCAGACATCCCCGCACCCCTCACATTTGAACTGTCTGTTCTCAACCATTTTCACTTCACCTCCTGTAATTAACAGCATTTTGCCTTCCACTACGGCCCGAGCCACCTTGTGCCGGGCTTCAGTCAAAATCCTGCCGAACGTCTGGCGCGAAACGTTCATCGCCCGGGCGGCGTCCTCCTGATAGAGACCCTCGACATCAGCTAACCGGATAGCCTCGACTTCGTCCAGGCCCAGTTCGATCTCCCCGCATGCGGATGCCGGGACCCCGGCCGGTTTGAATACAACCGTATCCGGCTTACTGTGTATTCTCCTGCAATTTCGCGGACGCGCCATGATAAATCCTCCAGACCAATTATAAGCATATGCCCATAATGAAGCAAGTCTTTTTAAAAAATATATGTAACTGATGCGCCTCTCTTCCTGTTAAATCATTGGAGAATCTTTCATTAAACTGCTTCACGTGTGACGACAATGTGCAAATCCTTCCAACCAGCCGTCTATTTATCTCTTTTGCTGGCCGTGCTGGCCTGCGGCAGCGGCGATTCGGCCACTCCAGACCTGGCTCCCACCACAACCGTGGTGGAAATTGCCGATTACATGGGCGAGAAACTAACCAGCACAACCGGGATGCGTGAGAACTCGATCAAAGGTCCGCAGGTTGTCGATATTGATTCGTGGCGGCTTAAAGTGGACGGACTGGTGGACACGCCCCGCGAGTTCACTTACGAAGAGTTGCTGGCCCGCGAGGTGGTCAGGCGGGTTGTCTGGCTGCACTGTGTGGACGGATGGAGCGCCAGAATACTATGGGAGGGGTTCAGCCTGACAAAGCTGCTTGAGGAAGTGGGTGTAAAACTCCACGCCCGTCACGCGGTATTTTACGCGGAGGACGGCTACCAAAGTTTCCTGAGCCTTAACTATATCAAGGCCAACGACATAATCGCAGCCACACACGCCAACGGGAAACCACTGCGCGTGGACCGCGGTTTTCCGTTGCACGTAATCAGCCAGAGTAAGTACGGCTACAAGTGGTGCAAGTGGGTTACAAGAATCGAACTTGTGGAAGATGCCTCCCTGGCCGGATTCTACGAGAACCAGGGTTACTCGCGCGGGGGAGATGTGGGTGACCACTACTACAACCCCGACGAGGGCAGGCTACAACCCTGAAAAAGGCTTTCCGGCCACTCAGATCCACTGCTGCAGCGCGTCGATCAGCTTCTTTGCCTGATCGGGGCTGGAGATGTTGAATTTGCTCTGCTGACGGTACTCGTCGCTCACTTTGCGGTAACGGCGGATCGTGTAGCGGTCCTTGCTGAACGCTCCCTTGCCGTTTTCCCACTGCTGGTAACGGAATATCACCGTGGACCAGGCACCCTTGGAGAGCACAATCTTGTCCAGTTCCTTGACCAGCACCTGCCCGTCTTCTTCATATTGAATTGTCACGTCGTTGATATCGCCTGCCATCTCCGCTGCTCCTTAGTGGATAAATCGTGATCAGATACATTCGCCGTCTTGGAGCTATAGCTTAATCGTCCCGCCTCATTTTTTCAACCCTGCCGTTAAACCCCACCTGTCACCCGTTTTTTCAGCGCGGCGACATCAGTAAGCCCCTCGTCCAACTGAATTCGGTAAGCCTCCTCCAGCAAACGGCCCAGCTCCGGCCCCGGGGACACAACGTCCAGCAGGTGACGGCCCAGCAGCACGGGCCGCTCAGGCGCGTTTTCCACGTTGCTGCCCAGCGTCATCCGCTCAAACCAGCCGATCATCCCGCTGTCGCCCGCCAGCGGAAAATCCCCCTCCGGGTTGGTGCCGCGCCGGTCCGCGCGGGCCAGGGCGATCAGCAGTTCCAGGTCGGCCTCGGGGTGAAGTTTGGCCGCCAGGCGCTTGAACGCACTTTGCGAGGACTTTTGCTGATAAAACTGAAGCGGCTTCATATGGTGTGCCATTAATTTTATCGCACCCCTGCGCAGGCTTTCCCTTCCCACCAGCCTGCGCAGCACCTCTCCGGCTCTCTCCGCCCCAAGCCTGTCGTGACCGGGAGTCCTGATCCGTCCCTTTCTGACCGTAGCCGTTTCCGGCTTGGCGACATCATGCAGCAGCGCCGCCCAGAGCAGCATCAGGTCGCGCCCCTTGTCCCCCGTGCGTAAACCGGCGGCCGCATCCACAACCTGCAGCGTGTGCGTCCAGACGTCTCCCTCCGGATGCCACTGCGGGTCCTGTGCCGCGCCCTTGAGAGCCGCCAGTTCCGGCAGCACCTCCGGCAGCCGCCCCGTGGAATCGATCCACCGCAGCCCCAGGCTCGGTCTGCGGGAGCACAGCCACATCTTCTCGAACTCCTGTTCGATCCGCTCCCTGCTCACGCCGCCGAGATCCATCTCGCTGCCGGTTCTGTGCAGAGTATCGTCAGGATCCATCTCGAAACGGGCCGTGAACTGCATCACCCTGTAGAAGCGCAACGGGTCCTGCACGAACAACCCGGGGTCGGGTGTGCGAAGAACCCGCTGCTCCATGTCCCGGCGGCCCTCCCAGGGGTCGATCAGCTCGCCGGTGAGCACGTCGCGAAGCATGGCGTTCATCGTCAGGTCGCGGCGGCGCGAGGCCTCGCGGAAGCTCAGCTCCGGACTCACCGTCACCACGGGGTGACGGCCGCTGCTGTCGCGGCGGGGAACCGACCATTCCACCCCCAGCCCATCGAGCATCAGTACCCCGAAACGCTTGCCCACCAGCCGCACCCTGCCGTACCCGCCCAGCAGACGCTGCAACTCCTCCAGCGGCAGGCCGTAGACCTCCACGTCCACGTCCTTGGGAGGACGCCCCAGCAACTCGTCGCGCACAACTCCGCCCACGTACATCGCCCGCCCGCCAAGTTTTTTTATCCCGGCACAGATTTCCTCCACACGCCGGCGAAGTCTTTTGTCCGTTATCGTATCCATGTCGTTAAAATAGCCGTTTCGCCGCAAATGAAAAGGGACGCGCCATCAGGCGTGCCCCCCATCAGAGTTATAGTTGCACACTATTACTATTCGAGACCTTTGATTTAATCAAAGAATTGAAAGAATAGTGAGAGGGAGAGACAAAACCTTTTAAAAAAGGTTCTTTTCTCTCTCCCTCACACTCCCCCTAACTTTTTCTAAAACTTTTTACCAAGGGGTATATCTTTAATCAGATCATATAGTTACATACCAACAGACCTGAGTTTTATTTTGATACATCAAAATGAGTGATCTGAAAAACTTCCTCATCACAATTCAGTCGTCCAATTTTTCAAAGGTCTCTATTCGAACAGGTCCTGTTTCAGCAGCTGATACTCGTCGAAAAAGCGCCGCCGCTCCAGGAACAGAACCAGGAAACTGGCAAACGCCACCGAACCCAGAATAGCCATCATGATCACAATCTGGTAGCGGATCGCATCGATCGGGTCTACGCCACCGAGGATCTGTCCGGTCATCATACCGGGAATAAAGACCAGGCCGATCCCGCTCATCGAGCTCAGCGTGGGGATCAGGCTGGCCCGGAAAGCGGAGCGCAGGATTTCCCGGGTCGCCTCCGCGCCGGTGGCTCCGTGGGCCAGGTGCGTCTCGACAATCTTGCGGTTATCCTTCACACCGGCGTAGAACCTCTCCAGGGCCAGCGCGCAACCGCTCATCGAGTTGCCCAGCACCATCCCGGCCAGCGGGATGAAATAGCGCGGCGCGTACCAGGGGTCCACTCTGACCACCGCCAGCACCAGGAACGCGGACACACTGCCCGCCCCGGCCAGCAACGCCAGCGCCAGAATGGAAGTCAGCCCGCCGAGCGCGACACCGGCACGGGCGACTATCGTGCGGGCGGCGAAAAACACCATCGTCACGAACACGCCGATTGTCACGTACCAGATATGCAGCTCGAACAGATACTCCAGCACAAACCCGATGGCCAGCAGTTGGAGGCTCATGCGAACTATCGAAACTGCCAGGTCGCGGCCCAGTTTCAGCCGGTTGGACCAGACTATCAGCCAGACCGGCAACGCCAGCGCGTAGGCGGCCAGCAGGCCGACGAGCGTGATATCGTAAAAGCGGGGACTCATTGTCCGTTCTCCAGAAAAGCGCGTAGCTCATCGGCCCGCACGCCCCGGCGCGAGGCCAGCACGCGGCCCCGGCCCAGCAGAATCTGGCGCCGGCAGCGTTCCACCAGCGAGGGACTGTGGGTAGCAACGATAATTGTCAGTTCGGGAAAGGAGTTGGCCAGGTTGTCGAACAGATTTTCGGCCGTGAGTAGATCGAGCGCGCTGGTAGGCTCATCGAGCAGGATAGCCTCCGGCCTCAAAGCCAGCGCCCGCGCTACCGCCACCCGCTGTTTTTCGCCGCCGGAGAGGGAAGTGGAGGACGTATCAAGCATATCTCCATCGAGTCCCACCGCCTCCAGCAGAGAAGCGAGCTCGTCGCGGTCCGGGGCCTGCCGACCTTCGGCGCTGGCATAGCCGTAGGGCAGCGTCAGGTTATCGAGCACGCTCCCGTCCCAGAGCAGCGGCTCCTGATGCACCATCGGCAGAGCGCGCCGGATGGCGGTCACTTCGTGCGCGGCCGGCTGGCGGCCGTTAACAAGGACACTGCCGGCGTCCGGGCGCTGCAAAAGACACAGCAGCCGCAGCAGGGTGGACTTGCCCGATCCGCTCCGCCCGACAATGGCGGTACGGCTGCTCCGTGTCAGCTCAAGGTTCACGCCATCAAGCACCACGGCGCCGCCGAGCGACACAGACACGTCCTGAAGTTTCAGCATCGAATCCTCACCGCGCAACCCTCTCTCAATAACTATTCAAAACCGATATCCGGCAACGGTTTCTATTTGCCGTTCAGCAGATTGGCCATGCGCAGCTTGCGATTCAGATCAACCTTGCCGCAAAAAATCAGCGTGTCGCCGTGCTGCAACGGCTCGGCGCCATCGGGGATGAAATAGCACTGCTTGTCCCTGCACAGGGCGATCGTGGTAATGGAGTATTGCTCCTCAAGCTCAGCCCGCGTGCCGGTTCCATTGATAAAGACCTGGTCCAGGCGGTAATTCTGCATCAGCATATCCTGCAGCACGCGGTTGGCGAACTGGTTGGTCACTTCCCGCAGCATCCGTCCGGAACCCACTCTGCCCACGAACACCGGCACCGCACCCATGCGTCGGTAGTGGAACTCCATGTCCTCGTCCACGGCCCGGATTATCCGGATCAGTTTGTGGCCGATAAAATCCAGGCCGAGCGAAAAATTCTTTTCGTCCTCGGGTGTACAGACCGCTACTCCATCGAACTCATTGACATCGAACTCGCCACTGAGGGCGTCACCAACAATATACTCGATCCGCTCATCCCCTAACCGCTTACGCATTGAATTGGCCTTTTCCTCACTGGGCTCGATCACCACCGAGTGACGCAAGGTGGCGTCCAGTTCCGCTACCACCGTACCGCCGATCATTCCTCCGCCCACCACCAGGTATTTGTCATTGTTCAGCGGCAGTGCGGAACTTTCCAGGTGTCCGAGTTTCATAATTGCGCTCGATGGATCCCTGAAACCAATCACCACCTGCTCACCGCCCGGCGCGCAATTTCTGCCGAATACCATCCGTCCGTCCTCAAGCGCCGCCAGCGGAGCGTAGGGCCCGCAGGAGTCCAGCTCATCGTAGGGGATACTCCTGAAATCCAGCAGCGCCGCTTCGGGAAAGAGAAACTTGTCCAGGAACTCGGTAACCTGGGGACGGATCATGCAGGAAACCATCTTCAGCCCGCCGCTGAAATGGGGCGAGATCGGCTCTACGCCAAGCTTGCGAAACCGTGGAGCAGAGGCGGTATCCCCGCTGAAACTGCTGATAATTCTCACCCGCTTCTCCAACATCGCAGCCAGCAGGATATTTTTCTCATCCTTGCGGTAGAGCAGGTAAGCTCCCGAGGCTTCATCAGGACGCAACTGATCAACAGTCTCGGCCTTGGTCGGCTTGGCCATGATATAATTCAGCCCCGGGTACTCTGTTTTGAATTCCTTGAGCATCTTCCCATCCTCGCTGACCAGGAATACCTGGTTGCGCCTGATCAGCCCCTCGATAATCTTGTTGATCAGCTCGCGATCATCGCCGAAAATCAAAAAATGCCCCTGGGCCTGATCGAGCACTTTCTCCATCTCACGAACTATTTTAAGGTTATAAACTTCCTCGACAACAACGCGCGCGTAAACATGGGCGCTCAGCACGATAAAGCGGGTTATCAGGAATGAGCCGATCAGGATGATCATCAAGCGGATAACCGGGCCGGTGACAAACCCATCGTCCGTGTAGCCGATTGTCGAAAACGTTATCCAGATGAAATAGAAGCATTCTACCAGCGTACGGTCGTTACCCTGGATGTGTTCGATCAGATAAAGCCCGAGCCCGAAAGAAACGATCATGATTCCGATCGAGAGCAGAAAAACGATAAAAACGCGGGCGCTTTCGATAATCTGAGCGCGCTCGTGCCAGAGCAGGTCCCGCACATAATTTCTGACCCGGCTCTGAAAGGACTTGCCGCTCGATTTTTTTTCTTTCGATTTCATGGGTTGGCCACCTGGCTACTTAGCCCGCATTATTCATAAGAATATCGCCTCATTTTAATAACTTTTGCCAATGAAGCGAGTTAACACTGAAATATTTTGTCCTGTGAAGACGGGTTTTATTTTATTGCTAAAGAAAAACAAGCCGGCGATATTTTACCTTCGGCTCGCCCGCTTTGTCCGATTAGCTGCGTTATCAGTGGATTGCGGTACGTAAGTACAGCGGCACCACTGCCTCCTTGCTCTCGAACAAATCAGGCTTCGTGAATTACCCGGGCTATGTTTTTATAGCTGCGAAAAAGGCCGACAAATCCACGTTGCCGCCGCTGATTATTACGCCCACTCTCAGAGAGCCGCCCCCATGCTCCGGAAGACGGCGCTGGAGCAGCGGAGCCAGTGAAACCGCTCCGCTAGGCTCAACCACGGTCTTCATCCGCTCCCATAAAAAACGCATCGCGTCCAATATTTCCGCCTCTGCCACCAGCACGATATCATCCACCCGGCTGGAGATTACCGCGAATGTTTTCTCTCCCAGCGAGGTCCTCAGCCCATCGGCTATCGTGTGGGGATCGGTCTGCGATATCAGCCTGCCGGAGCGCAGGGACCTCCAGGCGTCGTCGGCTCCGGCCGGCTCCACGCCCCAGACCACTGCCTGCGGACAGAGCTGTTTTACGCTGACCGCCGTGCCCGAGAGCAATCCTCCCCCACCCACCGGAGCCAGCACCATGTCCAGCTCCCCCGCTTCCTCAATCAACTCCTTGGCCGCGGTTCCCGCCCCAGCCATCACCCGCTCGTCGTTGTAGGGATGTACAAGGGACAGCCCCTCGCGCTCAACCAATTCATCGGCGGCACTCTCTCGCGCCTGTAGTGTATTGCGGCAGAGCACCACCTTCGCGCCGTAGCCCCGCACCGCCTCGATCTTGACCTGGTTACCGCCCCGGGGCATCACGATCACCGCGCGCACACCGGTCTCACGGGCGGCCAGCGCCAGGGCCTGGGCGTGATTGCCGCTGCTGTGGGTCACAACTCCCGCCCGCCGCTGCTGATCCGAGAGCAGGCTCAACGCGTTGAAAGCTCCACGAAACTTGAACGCACCGGCACGCTGGTAGTTTTCGCACTTGAGAAAAACTCTCGCACCGCAGATGCTGTCGAGAGTGCGCGAGGTCAGTACCGGAGTTCGGTTGGCGGCGTCCTTTATCCGGTTGGCTGCCGCGCTGATGTCCTGGAAGCAAATCAAGCTGACAGTGCTCCTGTGTTGGCTGGTTAGCTCCCCGCCGGCAGCGAATCCCGCGGGAGTATGATGGCAAAAACTGCTGATATTGTACACCAAGGCCGCCGGAATGTAAATATCCTTCTCCGGCGCATCGGCAGCTTTTACTTGCCCCGGCAGGCGAGGCGGGTTAATATTTTCCCGTTCCGGAATCTTTGGCGGCAACACAAAGCACAGCCACGTCCAGGAGGCAGCATTGACTGAAAACACCGTAGCTCAACCGCAGGACGACTCTCTAAGCTCGTACGGCTACAAGCAGGAATTCAAGCGCGTGCTTAAGCTCAGGCACCTGGTGACCTATGGCCTGGCTTACGTCACACCCACGGCCCCGTTCCCGATGCTGGGTATCGTGGCGATAGTAACAGCCGGCCACCTGGCCAGCACCTACGTGGTAGCGTTTATCGCCCTGTTTTTCACCGCCACCAGCTACGCCAAGATGGCCTACCGCCATCCGCTTTCCGGCTCGGCATACTCATACAGTTACCGGGCGATCCACCCTCATGCCGGATTCGTGGTCGGCTGGGCGCTGTTCCTGACCTACCTGCTGGTGCCGTTGCTGAGCGTTATCGCCGCGCGCGACCTGTGCGTGCAGATCAGCCAGTCGGTGTCCTGGCTGCCCGAGATTCCATCCTGGGTCTGGATTGTCAGTTTTGTCGTATTTATGACCGGCATCAATTTTTTCGGCATCCAGGTTACCGCCAGCGCCAACACGATCATGACCGCGGCGATGATTCTGGCGGCGATTCTTTTTGTCGTTTTTGCAATTATCGCGCTGGTCAACGGCGAGGGCGCGGCCACACTGCTTTCCACCAAGCCGTTCTACAACCCCGACACGTTCCAGTTTACGCTGATCATGTCCGGGGCCTCGATAGCTGTTTTCAGCTTCGTGGGCTTCGACGGGGTCTCGACACTGGCCGAGGAAGTGGAAAACCCGCGGGTCAATATCGGCCGGGCCACTATCCTGGTGGCGGTTCTCTGCGCGGTTATTTTCGTGCTGGTGGCTTACCTGTCCCAGTTGGTATGGCCCGACTACAGCGGGCTGCCGCGTGATGTGAGCGCGGTGCTGCTGATCAGCCAGCGGATCGGCGGCACGTTCTTCTACTACTTCGTGTTCGCGATCATGATCGTGGCCGGGCTCAGTTGCGCCCTGGCCAGCCAGACAGCCGCCGCGCGGCTGATGTACGGTATGGGCCGCGACGGGGTGCTGCCGCGCAAGTTCTTCAGCTATCTCAGCCCCAGGAAAAAGATCCCCGCCTACAACCTGCTGCTGATCGGCCTGGTCAGCCTGCTGCTGGCGTTCCTGCTCAATTTCGAACGTGCGGCTGAAGTGCTCAACTACGGCGCGTTCCTCGGCTTTTTCGCCGTCAACCTGTGCGTGCTGTTCGAGTATGTTATCCGCAAACGCCCGGAGAATTTTGGGATATACGAACTGTGGCGTTATTTCCTGATGCCCGTACTGGGAATGCTCGTGATCGGCGGGATTTTCCTCAGCCTCAACCCGGCCGTGCTCAAATACGTCTCGTACTGGATGCTGTTCGGGATCACTTACTACGGGATTATCACCAAAGGCTTCCGCAAGGTTGTGAAAATGAAGCTGGAGGAATAACAGTTTTGCCACTGGCGAGATGCCATCCGGGTATGATGCCCGGGTGGCATTTTTATTGTTGCCGTTTTTTATTCCAGCGATTGCTGGGAAACAATATTGGAAGCGGAGATTCCCCCGGTGAGCACATCTTCGATCATCCTGCTGGCGGTGGCCCTGGCGATGGACGCGCTGGCGGTGGCCGTGGGCCTCAGCCTGATGTTTCGCTGGAATTCCGTCAGGCAGTTCTTCCGCCTCTCGTTCCATTTCGGACTGTTCCAGTTCATGATGCCTGTTCTGGGTTGGGCGGCCGGGACCACGGTGGAGCGCTACATCCGGGATTTCGACCACTGGGTGGCGTTCGCTCTGCTGGCCGTTATCGGGCTCAGGATGCTCAGGGGCGGCGGCAGCGGGGACAAGCAGCCGTTCGGCGGTTGCGACCCCACACGGGGCCGCTGGCTGGTACTGTTTTCGGTGGCGACAAGTATCGATGCGCTGGCGGTGGGGCTGAGCCTCTCGCTGCTGGCCGTTCCAATCCTGCTGCCCAGCGTGGTGATCGGGATCGTGGCCGCCGCTTTCACCCTGCTGGGGATGTATTTCGGCAACCGGCTGCAAAGCTCCAATCCGCGTTACCTGGAAATTGCCGGCGGGCTAATCCTGATCGGGATCGGCACGAAAATCCTGCTGGAACACACGCTGCTTGCCTGACGCTCGTCCTACTTCCTGCCAAGCTCGCCCAGTTGCACAAGCAGATCGAAAATGTCCGTGCCGCCGCTGCCGTCCAGGTCCGAGCAAAGATTTTCCTCGCGCTTGCCGGAGATAACTTTCAGCATCTCCAGCAGGTCGAAAATATCCAGCGCGCCGTTGCCGTCCAGGTCTCCGGCAACCAGGCAGACCCCCTCCAGCCGAACGCTCAGCGGCCCTGCCTGGGTCACGCTCAGCGCCCCCAGCAGGTCTTCCCCTCCCAGATCGCCGCTGATGGAGAGCACCTCGCAACCGACCAGCACGCTGTCGGCATCGATAGGCTTGACCGGCCGGAAAGCGAGACTCACGAGGCCGTAACGGTCGGGAGCAAAAACAGTGGCGCTGGCGTTAAGGTTTAACACTCCGAGGCTCAAGGAGTCCAGTTTCGCATCCAGCCACAGTGCCCCGTCAGCGGATAAGGTATCCGGTGCGCCGTGCAACCTCAGCACGTCCGGCGGCCAGGTTATCCTGAGGCGGCAGCCAGCCAGCGCCTGGAGCGAAGCGCTGAAATCCACCGACACCCTATAGCGCAGCGAATCGGCGGCCAGAGTGTCCGGCGGGTTTAGCGCGGCGCTCAGCAGCACCGGACCGCTCGGGGAACCCAACGCTTTAGCCACCGCTCCGGCCGCGTTCACCCTGCCATAACCCCAGTAGTTATCCGGCGCACCAACTGTCTGGCTGTCAAGAGCGGCCGTGGAGGTGATCAGCGTCTTGATCTCAGCGCTGGTCAGAGTGGAGTCGGCCTCGAGCAGCAGCGCCACCACCCCGGCCACGTGCGGCGCGGAGAAACTGGTGCCCTGGCTCACTCCGTGAACGCTGTCACTGGCCACGAGCAGCAACGGCAAAGAACCCGACAGGGAAAAGATGGACAGCGGTTCGGTAAGGGGCCAGGCATCGCTGCTCAACGAACTGAGCACCCAGCGGCCGGGGGCGGTTATTTCCGGTTTCAGCCTGCCGTCGCGGGTGGGCCCCAGGCTGGTAAAGTAAGTCAGCTCTCCCGGTGTGGTCCCGCCCAGACCGACGCCCAGCGACCCCGCTCCCCCATCGAGCGACCACCAGCCCGTGCGCACGTTGTACGCCCCGGTGGTTATCACGCCCTCGGCCGTACCGGGTTCGTTCACGGTCCCGGTTTCATCGACGTGGCTGGCAAACCTGGCCCCTGTTCCATTGTTCGAGTAGACATAAGCGTCCCATGCATCCCCGGATGAGTACATGGTTCCCTCTGACGGGCGCATCACGAAACGCCAGGCGCCGGTGGCAAGCTGCGCATCGATGTTTGAGGTGTCCAGATCAGTGGCCCCCTTGTCCGCCAGAATAATACTGATCAACCGGTCACCGGCCAGGGAATGCACGCCACCAAAAGCATTCTCACCAATTATCACACCGGCATCAGTGACCGCCATCAGCGTGTCACCGTCATCTATCCAGGCCGTTGCGATACCGCCGGGGGAGAGAATCTCGACATCCACCCCCCGATGGTTTTTCGAGAGCCAGATTTGAACGTGCGCATAGTCTTCATCCGCCTGCGCACCCGTGAGATTCAGCTCCAGCACCGTGCTGTCGGGGCCGGTGGATAAAAAATCACCGGACGCGTGCGCTCTGCTGCCGCGCGAGTTACCCGAGCTGACCACTATCGCCCTGCCACGGTGGGATTCATCGAGAAACCCTTCCAGGTACTGCTCAAACAGGCTTGTGCCGTCGTGGGAACCCAGCACACCGCCGAGGCTCAGATTGGCCACGTATGGCATGCCGCGCGACCAGGCCAGGGAATCCAGAAACAGGACGCCATTGGCGATATTTCCATCAGATAAACTGGAGTCACGGGGAGTGCGAGATACCTTAATCGCCACGATCGACACGCCGGGGGCTACTCCGCCCAGAGAGTTGAGCGTATCGCCGGAGGGACTGGCGGCGGCTGTGCCGGCTACGTGAGTGCCGTGGCCCATGTAGTCTTTCTGGCGGATATTGCCCCGGCCGCCGAGCGCCGCGTCGATCATCTCCCGGGACACCACGATCCCCCCATACAGGCCCGGCTCGCCCAGATCGCCCGGACCCAGGCTATCGGGCGGCTCGCTGAAATCGAGAATGGCTTCTATTCTTGTATTGCCTTCGCTATCAAGGAAATCCGGGTGAGTCCAGTCGATACCGGTATCGATAATACCCAGCAGGACACCTTTGCCCGTAACTCCCAGCCGCGTGCGTGTGCGCGGGGCGCGCACGGAGATAACACCTGGATCATCGGTGGGGTAAAACACTCTCTCGGCGCTGATATAACGAACATTTGACAAGGAAGCGAGCCGGGGCAGGGCTTCCAGTTCCAGAACGCCGGTGGCAACACTGCCGCTTTGTGAAACCATCCTGAATCCCGGCACGGCGGTGGGCTCGCCATCGAATAAGACAAAAACATTAGCCCTGCCGGTTTCGGGTTTCACTGAACTCAACATGGTAGCAGCGCCCGGATGGCGGGATCCATGCCAGGCGGCGCGAAGACTCATCCCTACCCGCGCACCCCAGTCCCCGGCCGGAGATTGGGCGGTCGCGCCGCGGGCAAATAATAAAACGGCCGCCGTAATAAGAACAGCGACCGTAGTTACACTTGAACTTCTCATGCTATCTCGCTCTTTTTCCCGGAATTGCCCGGAATTGACCCTGCCGGGTAGCAACCTGAAACCAGTTACAAGATAATATACCTCAGTAAAAACATTGTTCCGAGGTAATACATCAGCCAACCGGACGTCTTCCAGCACGTTCAGCGCCGTCTGTTCCCGAACAGGCGTTCCAGCCGTTTCGGGTCCATTCTGACGCGGATGGTCTTGCGGTTGGCCATTGTCACCAGCCCGGGCGCTGAATTCGGCGGGCGGCTGATATGCTTGCGCCGGGTGTAATTTACATCGGCCTGGGGCTCTCCCTTGAGCGAACTGTACTGCACGGCCAGGTGGGCGGCGTCCAGCAGGGCCTCGTGGTTGATCTGATCCTGATCCGGGCTGCTGAGCACCACGTGAGAGCCGGAAGAATCGGCCACATGCAACCAGAGGTCACGTCCGCGGGCCACCTTGAACGTGAGCTCATCGTTGTCCCTGCCGCCCTTGCCCACCATGATCAGGCTCCCGTCGGCGGCCTCGAACCTGCGGTAGGGCGAATGCCGTTGCGGCCCCTGTTTCCCTTTTTTCCCCGCCGCTCGTCCTCTGCTTTCAAGGCCGGCCCCGGCGGCGATCCGATCAAGACTTTCCAGTCCGGCGGCGGAATCGACCGCAGCCAACTGCTGTTCGATTTGCCCGAGCTTTGTTTCGATCCCACCCAGGTTGGCGACGGCAAACCCGGCCCCGCCCCTGAGTTTCCTGCTCTTCTTGAAATAGCGTTCCATGTTCTGCTGCGGGGAGAGTTTCTCCTCCAGCGGGATCACGCGCAGCTGGTCGGGGGCGTCGGCATAATAGTCCGGCAGCCGGGCCTGAAACTGACCCTTGCGGACGTTCCTGAAATTGGCCGCCAGAATGTCGCCGCACTCGCTGTACCAGCTAGCGTTCTCCGCCTCGGCGATAGTTTTGCGATAGCCGGAGATCAGCCGCACCAACCGCTTGCGCTCACGATTGAGCTGGCGCCGAAGCTCCGCCCTGCGTCTGTCGAGCGCGCCCTGCGCGGCAAGGCGCGCACAGTAGAGCTCCGCCGCCCGGCTATAAGATGGAAGTTCCTCGCGTTCCATCAGTTGCGCCAGCGGATCGGATTTTTTATCAACTGCACCATCGATCTGATCCGGTGGCTTCGGGAAGGAGTATGCCGCCCCCGGAAGCAGACCCCGCGATGAGGCGGCTTTATGATTCATCACAGCGGCCACGTGCTCCTGCTCATCGAGCAGGAACAGGTTCCCGCCCACTCCGAACAATTCGACCACCAGCGAACACCTGCCCGTTGCCGAGGAAAAGTCGAGCCGCAGCACCCTGTCGCCGGGAGCCTGAGCCGCGCGGGCACAGGCCGTGCCGCTAAGGCGCGAGCGCAACTTCATCGCCAGATCGCTGGCGGCCGCACCCTTCGTTCCCGTGCGGCTGTCGGCCAGGTACAGCGCCACCTGCCCGGTGCGGGTGCAGACCGTGAGGTAACGGGTCTGACCACCGGTGTACAGTTCGACCTGGACCGAGAAATCATCGGGCTGGAACACTTTCTGGGCGCGAGCACCCTCCAGTTGCGGGATAATCTCGTCCACTATTCTTTTAAACTGGTGGTATTTCACCTGGTTTTTTCCGTTCACATAAAAAAGTGTCACACAGTTGACAACTGCAAAGGATTTTACCGTCGGCGCGTAACCCAATCGCCACCCGAACGGGAAAAAAAGTTAGAGTGCTTCGTAGATTTGTTCGAACTCCTCGACCTGCAGCAGGATCAACTGGGCGCGGGAGATGTCCCGGGAGCGGAAGACCACCGCCTTGTTCTGGACCTCCTCGCTGAACTTTTCCAGGCGGACATGGCCGGACCCTGCCAGGTTCTGCAGGGTGATTATCACGTCTTTCACGCCCATTTTCAGCGTACTGGTGGCCTGCTTGACGTATTTATCGAAATCGTAGTGGCAATAGCCCGCTTTGTCTTCGGGCAGTTGCGCGGCCACGTTACGAAGGTGAAACAACACCTGCTGGGCTTTAGGGGAAAGGGTGGAGAATTTTTTCGACGGGGGCGGAAAACCGGGGATATAGCTCATCTTTTCGGCCAGGAACCCGACAAACGCCTTCAGCATGGCGGGGTCATCCACAGTCAGGCGCTCATCACCATTACTCTTGTCAAGATTGGCCAGGGAGGTTTGCGCCAGCGCCCGGTAGACTTCCCCCAGGCGTTCTCTGTCCACGGCCAGCACCCGGCAGCCCTCATATACCACGTCTTCGAGCTTGATCGAGACGACATTTCCATTTTTCTCCCCTGCCTCGGCCTGCATCAGACTGAGCAGCGAACAGGCGCTGTAGATCAGGCGGCTGCGCTGGTTGAGCACGCTGACCAGTTTGTTCGTGTTGCGCAGCCGTTCGCTGAGCGAGGAGAACAGCGGCCGAACCTCGCGTGGGATGGCGTTGAGAATGACCTGAAATCTCTTGCTGTCCACCAGGCTGAGGGTGGTGGCCTCCACGGCGGTTACAGTGGCCGAGCGCGGCCGCCCGTCGATCAGCGACATTTCCCCGAAAATACTGCCGGGCCCCAGGGTATCGAGCACTACCCGCTGGCCGTCGATCACCTTACTGACCTCCACACTGCCCCTGATGATGATATAGGCGCTGTCGCCGGGAGTGTTCTCCCGGATAATCAGGTCTCCGGCCCCATATGCTTTGTTCATGCCGCTTACCATCCATCCGGTTGTTTATCGTCAGCTTACCATTACCGGGAACCTGATCCCGTGGCGGGACAGATCCGTTTGCGCCGTCAACAAAGCCGGCGCGCTATGCCCGGTACTCCTGAGCCGTTCATCCGCTGAAATTTATACAAGATGACGGTTTATGTCCACACCTGCGCCGGGGCTACTACGGGCGGGAGACTACCTGCGCCGAAGACAAAAAGGCGGCCAAACCCGGCGCTTGAGGGTTTGGCCGCCTGCTTATCTGGTGCCGGGGACGGGAATCGAACCCGTAAGGAGCTAAGCTCCGAGGGATTTTAAGTCCCTTGTGTCTGCCAATTTCACCACCCCGGCTTTTTAAGCAGTGTCCGTTTTGACAATAAAAATATCTCCGATTTATCCCCCGGTCAATCAGTTTCATCCCCGCCGGTTTCGCCATCGCGCACCAGCTCGACCACCGCCTCGCTGTGGGGCGTGTGCGGAAAAAAGTCAAACAGGGCGGCCGAGGCGATTCTGTAGTCCTTGAACTTTTTTATATCTTTTGCCAGTTGCTTCACGTTGCAGCTCACGTAGACTATCAGCTCCGGGGCGATCCGCGTAAGCTCGGTGATCGTTTTCGGGTTCATCCCGCTGCGCGGCGGGTCGAGGATAAATGTGAGCCGCCCCGGCAACCCGGCGTTTTTCAGCCGCTTGGCGTCCAGCTCCACGGCCGTCACGTTGTCCACGCCGTTGACCTCGATATTCCTGCGCGCGGAGACCACCGCCTGGGGAAAGCTCTCGATCACGCTCACCTGTTTGAACAGCTCGCCGTTGATAATCCCGAACGTGCCCACCCCACCGTAGAGGTCCACCAGATGGCCGCCCGCCGTGTCGTACTTCTTCAGCAGAGAACGCACATAGGTCTGCATCTGCTCGATCATCCGGTCGTTGTTCTGGAAAAATCCCTGGGCGTTGAACGAGAACTTCCGCCCCAGGATAGTCGACACCAGTTCATCCGTACCCTTGACCACGTAATAATCAGCGGAGATACTGATGTCCGTCTTGCGGGGCACGTAGGTGACCAGCACGTTGGCCGCGCTGGTTTGCTGTGCGAACTCGGCGATATGCTCGCGGGCCGGCAGCAGCTTTGTCGAATCCGAGTTGAGCACGATCGAAACCGAGGAGTCGTCGCCGGGGGTACGCAAAACGGCGTAGCGGTATGTGCCGCAGGTCCTCTTGACATGGAAAAAATCGACTCCGCTAAAAAAGCCGCGCACTTCCCCGATCAGCGTATTGATTTTTTCGCCGGCGATATGGCAGTGATCGATATCGATAATCCGCTGCCAGCTTCCTTTGCGGCGAAGGCCGATGCCGCCGGGGTGAAACACCATGTCCATCCGGTTGCGGTAGTTGTACCGGTCACCGGTGAATACTTCGATATGCTCGTGCTCAAGCGCATTGACCAGTTGACGGCGCTTGCTTTCCACCTGCTGCTCGTAATCCACGTGCTGGAAGCTGCAACCGCCGCATTGGCCGAAAAATGGACAGCGTGGTTCCGCCATCGACAATACTCTCCCGCGTAATTCTGGCTTGATAAAAAGAGCTGAAATCGGCTTATTGTTCGCGTTGGGGCCGCCCGTTAACCAACCACTTCACACTCTCGCTGGCCAGGGAGGTTAAGGTGGAAGGCGAACCGACGATCCGGTGGATGATGTTACGGTAGGTGTCCTGGGCCGATACACTGTCAAACAGGGCCTGACTCAGTTGAGGACTCCTGCGCGCAGCCTCGAGCACAGGGTCCAGCAGCGAGAAGCGGGCCATCACTCCGGCCATCGCCCGGGCGGCCCGTCCATACCAGAGATCGCCGATCTGCTCGGCGAAGTCAATTTCCACGCGGCTTAACGCCTCCCGGCTCACTCCACGTTCGAGAATGCTTTTTGCGGCGTACCAGCCGCTAAGCAGCCCCGTGTTGATTCCCTTACCCTTGAATGGCCTTAACAGCCCCGCGCTGTCACCGATAGTAATGTAGTTGTCGCCGTAAAAACGCTTGGCCGGGCAGATCGGAAAACTGCCCTTGTACAGGTCATCAATCTGGTACGGGAAATTCATCACCCGGCTGCAGAGCGATGAATCGAGAAACTCGCGCAGCGTTTTTCCAGTCACCCTCTGGCCTGCCACCAGGGCGGTAATATGGTTGCCCTTGGGCGTAAGCGCCGCGAACTCGATAGCCGGATCGGCGGGCAGGAAGGCGTGGATATTGTTTTTTTGAGCCTCGACATTGTGCTGTCCGGGATGAATCTTGGTGATAACCGTTTCCAGAAAATCCGGGGCGCGGTATCCTGTGCGGCGATGAAGGACGTCGCCAAGCTGACGGTCCAGGCCGAAAGCCCCCACCAGCATGTCGCCCTCGAAGCTGCCGCCCTCGGTATAGACACAGACCCCGCCGTCGCAGAACTCGACGTCGATAACCCGGTTGGGATAGACCTCCACACCTGCTTTGAGCGCCTGGGTAAGCAGGTAGCGGTCCAGCAGGACCCGGCGGGTAGCCATGGAGTGCTCCGAATGCTCGCCGGAGTGGTTGGTGAGATGAATGCTGTTATGCTCCGAGTGCAGCCAGTACCCCTCGATAGTGCGCTGCACGAGTTCAACCGGCAGACGAAGCCCCAGGTGCTCGCTCAGAATAGTCTCTATCGGTGGACTGAGCACTCCCATGCACTGGTTGTAGTGGATGCCGTATTGCTTGTGCTCAAACAGCACTATGCTTAGCTCGCGGCCCATCATGGCTCCCATGTGCGCCAGTGAAATAGCGCAGGCACACCCGGCCGGGCCTCCCCCGGCTATCAGCACCCGCAGGCTGTCCGGATTGTCCTTACCTTTCATCCTCACTCTCCCCCATCCTGTTTCCAAACAACATGATTTTAAGCGATACGGCCACGATTCTGGTCAGCAGGATCGGGTCTAGACAGTTGACGAATATTTTACTGTAGCTGGCATCTCCGGTGAACATGTTCCACAGAATCCAGCGCAGCTTACGGCGGCTGTAACCCGTCATCCCGTGATCGCCCCGCGCAATAGCCAGGTAGCCGGCCGCCACCGGTTTCAGACGGTAAATTCTGTCGTGGATGGCGAACAATAACCGACCCAGAATATTATCCAGACCAAACATTTTCTTCACCCGCCGCGAGTAGTGCCGTTCCAGCCGTTCGCCACGCTCCGGCCCGTGTTCCACCAGTACTCGCGCCGCCAGCTCGGCGGAGCGCAGAGCGCTCTCGATACCGTTCTTGTAGTAGCGCGAAACGGCGGCATCACCGATAACCAGCCAGTGACCGCCGGCCAGCACGCCCCCGTCGCCAATCGGCATCCGCGGGGCGCAGTTGCAACGCACCTTACCCTCGCCGCCGGATAGCTCCCTGATCCGGCCGGCCACAAGCGGGTGCTCCAGGAAGCGTTCCAGATGCTGTGAGCCAAGCCGCTCGCCGATCAGCGAAACCGTGGCATAACTGCGCTTGGGCGTTATTACCGCGAACCTCACCTGGGGCAGCCCCAGGGCGAATATGCTGATTTGCTGGCCGGTATTCTCCCCGGCGGCGCTGTCGTAGTGAAGTTCGGCCTGAATGGCGCTGTCGGTGTGCGGTATCCGGTATCCGCCCCCAAGCTTTTCGAACTGCTCGCCCAGGCTGGAGTTGACCCCGAACGCGCCCACAAGCATGTCGGCGTGGTGGGTATCGCCGTTATGGGCGGTGATCGTCACCGGGTCCGCCGCACCCGGCTCGATCCGGACAGCCTCGATCCGCGCCTGAACACTGCGTGCGCCGCACTGGACAGCCTCGTCCAGCAGAAACTGGTCGAAACTGATTGCGCCGGCGCTCTCCTTCACCGGCCCGTGGCCCCTGAACACCGTGAATATACGCTGTCCTTCCGGTACCGGCATGCTGACCTCGCCACCCAGGGTTACCAGGCCGTAGCTCCTGATTTTGGCCCTGATGACCTGGTCCGGGATCCAGAAGCCCAGCTTCTTCATCCCCGCCAGCAGCCCGTCGCTGATCACACCCTGGCAGTAGTTGCAGTGCGCGGCGCCGCGGCACTCGAAAGCTTTCGGCTCGAAAATAGTCACCCGTACCGCCCGGCCACCCCTGGCGGCTTCCCGGCACAGGCAATAAGCGAAAAAGGTCCCGGCCGGCCCACCTCCGGCCACCGCCACCCTCATCGGCCGGCTGCCGCTGACAGAATCTCTGGCGCTCAAGAGTCCTCCCATGCCCGCCCGCAGATACAGGAACGGCTGGAGAATTGCGGGTGGTTACTGCTTAAACTTAATAAATTATACTATCTCCACGCTTATCAGGCCAGCAATTTTACTAACTTGCCCGCTTGCAATAGTGCTACTATGATGAAGCACCCGGACGTTAAGATGACGAATCAAATCAGCGTGGGAGATAAAATGTTGATGCGGCAATTTATAAAACCTCATCTGGTATGGCTTTATTCGCTACTTTTTCTGATATGGCCGGTAAAAATTCTTTACTGTGCCGTTAACACCGTCAGCGTGCAGGGAGACAGATTTTTTCTGCATGGAGAATTGTTCGATATGTGGGGAGTACGGACCGCGAACGCAGTTAAAAACCAGAACACGACCGACAATCTGATTGGTATGCTGGACGATTATAAAGCTCATGGTATAAACACAATTACGGTGTTCTACCAGGGCAGCAGTGGAGGTAATACCGAGGGTGGCAACGATCCTTTTTCACCCGATGGCACGAGCATCGACTCAGCCTGCCACAACCGCATGGTACAGATAATAAATGCTTGCAAGGAACGATGAGAAGGGAGTCTTCCCTGATTCCAAAAAGCGGGAATACGCCGCAGAGGCGGATGCTGCACTTTCGCGCACGGGCCTCTCGGTATTTTTTCACGCATCTACCTGGTTCCAGTCCGTGCCGCTGCGCTACGACCTGGCCGGAGAAGGTACGGACGAAGACCAGGGTATTCACTGGTATTTCGATTATACAGCCCGGAAACCGGGACTCAATCCGCACAGCCTGAAAGAGTTTCCCTGGGAAAGCTGGAAAAATACAGAGTGATTTTTCCTCAAATGAATATTTTAGGCAGATTGAAAGGAAATCATACGCTTTAAAAGTTTTTGCTCCATAAACATAATCACGTCCATTTAGCCAGCTGGTTTGAAGTATCGAATATGATTCATGTTATAAACTCCTGCATTTAATAAAATTCTTGCAACCCACTTAAGCCATGCCTATATTTTTTGCCTTCGGGCGGAATTTACAGGTTGTAATATTTTATTGGATACTGTCCCATTACATATTACCGTCCCACCTTTCCAGCTTTGTCGTGGGTCGCCTTTTTCATTGTTGAAGGAGCCGGTTAACTAAATGATAATCGGAATACCAAAGGAGACTTTTCCGGGTCAGCGCCAGGTGGCGATTATCCCGGACGGGGTGACCATGCTCAAAAAATCCGGCCTCGATGCGATTGTCGAGTCCGGCGCCGGTGAGCAGGCCGGTTACCTCGACAAGGCCTACCAGGAGAAAGGGGCCGAGCTTGTTCAGTCCCGCTCCGAAGTGTTCGCCAGGGCTGACGTTGTCACCCAGGTCCAGGCGTTCGGGGCCAATCCCGAGCATGGGATGGACGACCTGGAGTTGCTGCGCGAGGGCCAGAGCGTGATCGCTTTCCTCGATCCGCTCTCCGCGCCTGATGCGGTTACAAAACTGGCCGAGCGCAAGGTGAACGCGTTTTCGATGGAGTTGATGCCCCGGATAACCAGGGCGCAGAGCATGGACGCGCTCAGTTCGCTGGCGTCGGTGGCGGGCTACAAGGCCGTGATCCTGGCCGCCGATACCCTGCCCAGGATGTTCCCGATGATGATGACCGCCGCCGGCACGGTGAGCGCCGCCAGGGTGTTCGTTATCGGCGCGGGCGTGGCGGGTCTGCAGGCGATAGCCACAGCCAAGCGCCTGGGCGCGATCGTAAGCGGCTACGACGTGAGGCCGGCGGTGAAAGAACAGGTTGAAAGCCTGGGCGGCAAGTTTGTCGAGATGGAACTGGAAACGGGAAGCTCCGAGGACAAGGGCGGATACGCCAAGGCGATGGACGAGGATTTCTACCGCAGGCAGCGCGAGATGATGACCCGCGTGGTGGCCGAGAACCAGGTGGTGATCACCACCGCCGCCATCCCCGGCAAGAAAGCGCCGGTGCTGATCACCGCCGAAATGGTGGCCGGTATGCAGCCCGGCTCGGTGATTATCGATCTGGCTGCCGAACGTGGAGGCAACTGCGAGCTGACCAGGACCAACGAGACCGTTGTCGAGCACGGCGTGACCATTATCGGTACGGTCAACCTGCCGGCCATGGTTCCGTTCCACTCCAGCCAGATGTACTCGAAAAATATAATCACCTTCCTCCGGCACCTGGTCAGCGACGGCCAGTTAACAATCGACGGCTCGGACGAGATCACCTCCGAAACCCTGCTCACCACCGGCGGCCAGGTTGTCAACGGCCGTGTGCGTGAACTGCTGGGCCTGCAACCGCTGGCCCGGAGCGCACCGCCCGATGCGGCACAAGAACAGGAGAAGGGAGAGTAGCCATGGATATTTTCGTCATATCGTTAACCATCTTCGCACTGAGCATCTTCGTGGGCTTCGAGGTGATAACCAAGGTCCCGCCGACGTTGCACACGCCGTTGATGTCCGGCTCCAACGCCATCAGCGGCATCACCCTGATCGGCGCGTTGATTTCCGCCGGAGCACAGCACAGCACCGTGACTACCGTCCTGGGGTTGTGCGCAGTCATTTTCGCCACGATCAACGTTGTGGGCGGCTTTCTGGTCACCCACCGCATGTTGAAGATGTTCCAAAGAAAATAGGGTAGGTCATGAGAGAATCCATCATAAACATAGCGTATCTGGTCGCATCTATCCTGTTTATCTTCGGACTCAAGGGCCTGGCCCATCCCCGCACCGCCGTCAGGGGCAACCTGATTGGCGCGGTGGGCATGCTGATTGCGGTCCTGGTAACGATGATCGACCAGAGTATTATCAGTTTCGAGATGATTATTATCGGTATTGTGGTCGGATCGGCAATCGGCGCGATCATGGCGATCAAAATCCCGATGACCGGTATGCCGCAGCTGGTTGCCATTTTCAACGGCTTCGGCGGTGGCGCAAGTCTGTTCGTGGCTGGCGCGGCGCTACTGGAGGCCAATATCACAGGCAGCGCCACCGGCACACAGATGACTGTTGCCACCGCGATCAGCGGTATTATCGGCGCGGTCACGTTCTGGGGCTCCCTGGTGGCTTTCTGCAAGCTCCAGGAAGTAGTTGTCAGCGGTAACCCGGTGCAGTTCCCGGGTCAGCACGTGCTGAATATCCTGGTCCTGCTGGCCGCCATCGGCCTTGGAGCGTGGATAGTTGTCGACCCCTCGGCTGTTTCCACCTACTGGTACATGGTGGCGGTGGCCAGCCTGCTGGGCATACTGCTGGTGATCCCGATCGGCGGGGCGGACATGCCCGTGGTGGTGGCCCTGCTCAACAGCTACTCCGGTCTGGCCGCGGCGGCCACCGGTTTCGTGCTGAACAACAACGGCCTGATTATCGCCGGTTCGCTGGTGGGAGCCAGCGGGCTGATTCTGACCACTATCATGTGCAAGGCGATGAACCGCTCGCTGGCCAACGTGATGTTCGCCGGGGTGGGCGGCGAGGTTGTGGGCGGAGCGCAGAAGGGCGCGGAAATCTACGAGGGCAAGATCAAGTCCACCAGCGCCGAAGAGCTGGCGATGGTGCTCGAGGGCGCCCAGCGGGTGATGATCGTGCCGGGTTACGGCATGGCTGTCGCCCAGGCCCAGCACCCCGTACGCGATCTTTATAACCTGCTTGAAGAACGAGGGATTAAAGTGGAGTTCGCGGTCCACCCGGTGGCGGGACGGATGCCCGGCCACATGAACGTGCTGCTGGCCGAGGCGGACATCCCCTATGACAAGCTGCTGGAGATGGAACAGGCCAACTCCGAGATGGGCGACGTGGACGTGAGTATCGTGCTGGGGGCCAACGACGTGGTCAACCCGGTGGCGCGCACGGACCCCACCAGCCCGATCGCCGGCATGCCGATTATCGACGTGGACAAGTCGAAAACCGTGGTGGTGATCAAGCGCTCGCTCAGCCCCGGTTTCGCCGGGATTCCCAACCCGCTTTTTGCCGCGGACAACACGCTGATGTATTTCGGCGACGGGAAAAAGGCGATTGTCGATCTGAACGCGGCGATCAAGGAAGGCTGAGCAGCCGGCAGCAAAGTAAGAAAATTTGTGAAAGCCCGCTGGCCTGATGGTCAGCGGGCTTTTTTATTCACGTCCGGTTCAGCACCAGAATCTCGTCCAGTTCCCGGTAGCGCTCCCCCGCCCCCAGGCCGTAACCCACCAGAAACTCATCGCCCCGGTAGTGGAACCCGTGGAAATCCGGCGTGAACCCAGCGCCGTCGCGCCGGATCAGCGCGCAACTGAGCAGCAGGGCCGGCGCGAAATCCCGCTTCAGGCACCCGGAAACCGCGCTGAACGTGGTTCCGCTGTCGCAGATGTCATCGACCAGAACCACCGGGCGCGAATCGATCAGGCTCCGCTCGGGCCGATAGAGGTAAAACTCCACCTTCCCGCTGGAGGAGAGTTCCTCGCCGTATGACGAAACCCCTACAAAGTCGTAATTAACCTTTCCCGGCAACGCGCGGATCAGGTCGCAGCCGAAGCGTGCTCCGCCCTTGAGCAGGATCAGCAAGGTCGGCGCCTCGCCGCCGAGGCGCGCGGCGATCCTGCTCGCCAGCTCACGCACCGCCCCGTTTACCGCTTCCGCGCTGTAAAGGACCCGGCCCGGCGCGCAGCCACTGTTTTTGCCCTGCCCGCTGAGCCCCATGCTATTGCTCCGGTCCCACGTATTCGGTGCTGATGACCAGGTCGTCCACCCAGTAAGTGCAGTCGTGCTCGCTGTAATGGATATAGAGCCCAAACTTGAACGTGTTGAGCATCAGGATCTCGCTGTCGCGCCAGCGGAAGCCTTGCTCGTGGATGATCTTCCGCCCGTCCACCCACAGCGCCTGCTCACCGTCGCGCTCCCCCGGTTCGTTCAACTTGACCATCATCTCGAAACAGTACCAGCGACCGCGCTCGATAAAGAAAGGCGGCTCGGCGTAAAAACGGTTACCCCAGTACTTACCGTCACCGGCCTGCTTCATCTCCGGCCAGTACGAGTATAAACACATCCGGCCCGGTGGCTCGTGGCCCTTGGTGAACGCCGGTTCGATACTGGTACCGAACCTGTCAGTACCGTTGGGGCGAATCCCCGCCTTGCCGAAACCGGAGCGGGGATTGTCCGTGCGATGGCCGCCCAGACCACACCAGTGCATCCCTTTGCCCTGCCGGAAGTCCTTGTCGAACCGGGCATACCAGCGCACGTACACCCGGTCGTAGCCGGGCAGGAACCAGGTCCTGATCCAACTATCCGATTCCCGGTACTGGTAGCCGTTGATCTCGTATGCCTCTCCCTCCGGAGTCGGTGAGGTGAGGCGGAAAGAGGCTTTGCCCGAGCGCACAAACCCGGCGTGCGTCTCGAATCCCGCGTGAACGGAATCATCGTGAAGGATTTCCCAGCTTTCCCCCAGGTCCATGTCCTCGAAATCCTCACTGAATATCACCTCGGCCCTCAGGCCGGTAAACACCGCCAGGCATAGCGCCAGAATTATCATGATGGTTCCGCGATTAGAAACAACTGGCATCATTATAAACCTCCCGCCGATAGGTTTTTGCTGCCACGCGGGGTTGAACGTTCACCCAACAGCAAGCTGCAATCTAACATCGCCAACACAGGATATGCAACCTGGCGCTCACTGAAGGCGGGCTTAAACGATTTTACCGCCGGCTCAACCCGCTCCATTTTGACGCTGTCACCGTTTTCTCCCTTGACAGGCCGGGCATAATTGAGTATCACATTTGTGATTTTTGTCACATAGTTATGATTTTCACCCTGGAGGCCCCGCATGCCCTCGATTTCCGGCAAAACTATCGGCAGACTATGTGTCTATCGCCGCCAACTCCAACGTCTCAGGGACGAGGGCAAATCCAACGTCTATTCACACCAGCTGGCGGCCCTGACCGGCGGAAGCGCGGCGCAGGTCAGGCGGGACCTGATGGCGATCGGCTACAGGGGCACACCCTACCACGGCTACCGGATCGACGAGCTCTCCGGGAGCATCGCCAGCTTCCTGGACGATCCCGACGGGCAAGAGGTCGCCCTGGTCGGGCTGGGCAACCTGGGCCGGGCGATACTGGCTTACTTTGACGGGTGGCGGCCGCATCTGACTATCACCGCCGCGTTCGATGTTGATCCCGGCAAGGTGGACAGGGTGATCCACGGCTGCAAGTGCTACGCTATCGCCAAACTGGAAAGTATCACTCGCCGGCGCAAAATCGCTGTCGGCGTAATCTGCGTTCCGGCCCGCGAGGCCCAGACCGTGGCGGAAAAACTGGCCGGCGGCGGGGTCAAGGCTATCGTCAATTTCGCCCCCCGGCGCCTGCACCTCCCGGACGACATCTATGTAGAAGATATTGACGTGACCACGGCCCTTGAAAAGGCGGCGTTTTTCGCCCTTGAACACAAACGGCAACCTGATTCAAAAGCTAAGTGAATGAGCTAGCGCCCATCCTTCAAAAAGTCCAACGCATACAGGGCCAACTGCAGAATATGCGGAAAGTTGGGGAAGTGCTATCTTGATAGATTCCAAAGGACTACTTGACATAACATGCATTTCGGTATTATGAAAAGAACGAATGGTTTCGCTCAAAATCAAAAAAGAAGACTCTCGTTTCCTATTTCAATTTTGAAATGGTTAATGTCGGATGAATAAAGAAATAGTGAAGGAGGTCAATCATGGAGTTGTCAACTTTTGTGATTACAATTATTGCCGGTTTAGTGATTGCCCTAATACTTAGGTTATGCAGTTATGCTCGCAATAAGTTCTTAGAGCGTAGGCATAAAAAACGAGTTTACAAATGGCTGAACGAGAATACGAGCAATAAGGTTAGTAATAGGCTTCGCTCGACCAAGGACATCGCCAGTGGGATTAATCTAACAGAAGATCGTGAACGGTACATATGTACCGTTCACAGGAAAATCTATCTTTCTACGAGAGGCGTGGCGGTGGGCGGGCCACAAATCCCCGGCTTTATATTTAAGGGTACATGGGCGGAAAATTTTATACCTTTCAAAACACAGGTGGGATTGATTATACAGAGGTGCTCTCGTGGTAGGTTACTATGTCATTTTAGCATTGTTTTTTGCCTTTCTGATTATATCGCTGCCCAAATTGTTTAAAAGGTTATTTAGTTCAATTCCACCTCGGTTGAGTCAAAATAGCGCACATGCTGATAAAATCCGCAATCGCACCAGAACTATCCTTCCATGGTATGACGGCACTCTGGAGTCGGAAATCTGTCATTACAAATATCCATGGGACGACCCCATAAAAAAAATTCATTGTGAAGCGGATTGTAAAATCGAAGGATATTATAAATTGAGAGATAAATACCCGGAGGCCTTAGGCAAGGCTATTGAAGCCTGCAAAGAACAAATATCGGTTTCTAAAAAAATGGCTGAAAAGTATCGAGCCGAAGGAGGTGTAGACAAGAATGGTAATCTTACGGTAGAACACTATGGTTTCAAGCAATTAGCGATAATATATGAAAAGCAGGGAAACTATGAAAAGGCAATAGAGGTTTTGCAGGAGGCCATGCAGCAAGGTTGGGCTGGCCCTTGGCAGTTTAGAATTGATCGCTGTAAAAGGAAAAAGTCTGATTAGAGACTTTTCGCCGCAGGAATGAAACTAGTGGGGAGAGACCGCCCGGTTGCCGGGCGTTTGGAATCAAACGTAAAAACGCCGCACGTCCCTTGAAATAGCGGATATACGGCGCTTTAGCTGGAGCCACCACGCGGACTCGAACCGCGGACCTATTCATTACGAATGAATTGCTCTACCAACTGAGCTATGGTGGCGTTTTTGCTCTTTTTAGCGATTATTTTGGAAGTGCCTAAAATATTAAGATATTCGCCGTTAGTCAAGTTCGCCGCGGCATATTTTTTCGCCCTCCCCCCGGCAACGCTTGAACTTATCTGCCGGGGCAAGCATATTGTTATCAGTTCGACCGCCATTATTTTAAAACGACCATATCCACAAGCATTTTACACTCTTTATTGAAGAGTTTCGAGAGGAAAAGCTGCAAAAGATGCAAAAAATCAGGCTCGGCATCATCGGTACCGGCATCATCGTCAGCGAGGCCCATGCTCCGGCGCTTAAGCGGCTGACAGAGCGCTTCGAGGTCACCGCGCTCTGCAACCGTACACCGGCCAAGGCGGAAGCGCTGGCCAAAGACCTCAGAGTTGACAGCAATAATATATGGCGGGACTGGCGAAAATTCCTGGCCGAGGCTCCGGTGGACGCCGTGCTGCTGGCTCTGCCGATCGAGCTGAACTACCCCGTGAGCCGGGCCGCCGTCGAGGCGGGCAAGCACGTCCTGTGCGAGAAACCCGTGGGCCAGAGCATGGAGGAAGCGCGGGGAGCCGCAGGTCTTGCGGCGGAGTTCGGAGTGACGTTCATGGTGGCCGAGGATATCGAGTTCGTTCCACGGTTCGCCCGCGCCGCCGAGCTTGTGCACCGCGGAGAGATCGGCAAACCGACCCTGATCCAGTGGAACGTGTTTAATTTCATGGCGATGAGCAACAAGTACGCCCAGACCCGCTGGCGCACCGAACACGTGTTTCCCGGCGGCTACGTGCTCGATGGCGGCGTGCATTTCGTCCACGTGCTGCAGATGCTGGCCGGGCGGATCAGCGCGGTAAAAGCGGAAACGAGGACTATCGACTCCCGGCTGGGTAAGGTCGACAGCGCGTTCGCGCTGCTCACCCACGAGAACGGTGTGCTGAGCAGCCTGAACATGAGCTGGCAGACCCGGGCACCCCAGCCCACGCCGCTGCTGGTGTTCGGAGAAAGGGCGAGCCTGACGGTTTTCGAGGAAAAAATCCTCCGCACGGACAACGAGAGCGAGGCTGTGCGGGTGATCGCCTTGGAAGACGAGGACGACTACTACCTGCAGTTTGTCGAATTCCACGGGGCAGTTACCGGCAACCGGCCCCCCTCGGTAAGCACCGAGGCCTGCGGCCACGACGTGGAAGTTATCCTGGCTATCCTGGAAGCGGCCCGGCGCGGGGGCATTGTCAGCTTGTGATATTTAAAGTACCGAATCAAACCCGGTTGCGGCAGGCAAGTAAAACCTGCCGGAGACGAGCAGGCCGCTTGGTGGAAAAAACCGGCCTGCTTTTGCTGGCTGATCCGGAAATAGCCGGATCGCCTATGGGATTGCTCTTCCAATCTCTTAGCTGGGCACCTTAGCGGCACCCACCACCGCCGCCTCCCCTACCGCTGCTCTGGCTCCTGCTTGTCCGGCTCTTTTTCGTCCGGAACGATCGTGCCCTCATCCCGGGCTTCCCCGGCGGTTTGTACGGAGACGTCTGCATCGTTCATCTTAACGCCTGGCGGCGTTACCGGCGGCGGGGCGGCCGCATGGCTGCCAGGATAATCCGCTACCGCCGGGGGAGCCTCACCCGCTGCGAAAGGCGAGCCATCCTGCGGTCCTACGCCCGCGCCGGACGGCCCAGCCGCGCCTTGGCCTGCCTGCCGCTCCTCCAACGGAGCCGGCATCAGCAACCACAACAACACATAGAGGATCGGCCCGAACATGTAGAAAATAATGCTGATGACGAAAAACACCCTCAGCCAGAGGATCAGCATCGGCGCATCCAACTGGTGGGCGATCCCCGTGCAGACACCGGCGATCTTTTTTCCTTCGGCCACCCTGTGCCAGTAGCCATGTGGAGGCCCAAGCCCCCCCGGGCGATCCCCGGCAAGCATGCTGCCGCAATAGCGGCATTTAACCGCTTCCGCCCTGATCATCTCAGCACAGTACGGGCATTTTTTCATTTCATTGGCGTCCATTTGATCAATCTCCCGCTGTTTGTTTTTATACAATAACCTGCATTCATTTCAAACCAACCCGGCAACACGCCCGCTCTCAGCGGACCACGGGCGCCTGAATCCGGCAACGCTGGGCCAGGAACACCTTGCCCACGGCGGTCATCACCATCCCGATCACCAGAGCCGCGCCCGCCACCGAGATCCCGATCAGGCTATGGGCCAGGTACACGTCCGCCCAACCGGGCAGCAACAGCCCCAGCACCGTGCCCACCGTAGCTGCGTAAAACAGGTTACAGCAAACCAGCAGCGCCAGCATCAGCACGCTCACGATCAGCCCCAGCGGACATTCGGCCTTGCGCACTACCGGGGCACCGGCGTACAGTGCCTCCCGGTGCGCGGCCAGCTCACGGTGCATTATCGTGCGCGTGCGCTCCAGCAGGTCCCCGCCCGGAGGACTCACCCGGTATCCATCCAGCAGCTTGCCCAGCAGCTCGTCGTTGATCCTGTCCATCATTCCACCTCCTCGGCCATCCCGGCCATGCCGGTTGCTTCTATTTTGCCCTTCAATAATTTCATCCCTCTGAAAATCCTGCTCTTGACCGTCCCGGACGGCAACCCTGTAACCTCCGCTATTTCCACGTCCGTTTTCTAGTGATAGAACCGCATCACGATCACTTCTTTCATTTTAACCGGCAGGCTGTCCACGAGTTTCTTCATCCTGTGCGCCTGCAGAATTTTTGCCGCGTCCGCGTCCGCGTCCTGTGACAAGTCTCTCACCTTGTCAAGCTCCACAAACTCGCGCCGCGAGGCGGAGCGGGCGATATTGCGGCACAGGTTAAGCGCAATCTGAAACATCCAGCTCGAAAATTTACAGTCACCCCGGAAACCGTCAATATTGCGCACGATCCGCACCCATGTGTCCTGGAACACGTCCTCGGCGGTTGACTGCTCACCCACCATCCGCATGATAAACGCATGCAGCGGCCTGCAGTAGCGATTGAACAACTCGTCCGCGGCAGCGGGATCGCCTTGCCTCAGGCCCTCCACCAAAGCGCTCTCGTCACTGCCGAACCGACTGTCCACGCGCTTTTCCATTGTATTCCATAAGATCATTATTGCGCTACCGGCGCTCCCGTCGTTGGCGTTCTCAACAGGTAGGACGCAGCCAGCCCGTTCCACGGTTCACTTTTTTCCAGCTTGAACCTGCCGTCCGCAAACCAGTATACAAATGCAGGGCCGCGCGCACAATCACTACGGAAGGGCGATTGTCTTTGCCAACCGGAGCAATTATAATAACTCTGGACACGGCCTCCCGGCCCGTTTGCATACCATTTCAACTCAAATCAGCAGGGGTGCCCGATGCAAATCAGTACAACCCGCTTCCTGATTCTGGCCACGGCGATAATCCTTGCATCCTCACTCACGGCACGCGCGGCGGAGCTGTTCGACCTGCCCGACGCAGTACATTCGCGCTGGATCTCGTTCGAGAATCCGAGCGGGGCCAAGGGGCAGGGCGGCCGGGAAAACGAGGGCCGCAAGGGCGCGCCCAGTCGGGTGATCAAGGCCGGTGAGCTTGTGCGCATCGCCGAGATTGAGGGTCCGGGAGTGATCCGTAGAATCTGGATGACCGTGCGGGCGGAACCGCAAATCCTGCGGGGGATGGTGATCAGGATCTACTGGGACGGCCAGCTGACACCTTCGGTCGAGGCTCCCCTGCAGGACTTTTTCGGAGTTCCGTTCGCCCGCCAGGTGCGGTTCGAGTCGGCGCTGTTCTCCAACCCGGAGGGGCGCTCGCTTAACTGCTTCATTCCGATGCCGTTTAAGGGCAAGGCCGTGGTGGAGGTGGAGAACCAGTCGCCGGTCGACTGCAACAGCCTCTTTTTCGACATCAACTACACTATCGGCGACAAGCTACCGGAGGACCTGCCCTATTTCCACGCCTACTGGAGCCGCCGGAACCCCACAGTGCCCAGGCAGGATTTCGAAATTCTGCCCCGCGTAACGGGCCGCGGGCGGTTCCTGGGCTGTAACGTGGGCATTCGCGCACTGGGTGACTACCGAGCCGCGTGGTTCGGCGAGGGGGAGCTGAAAATCTACCTCGACGGCGACCGGGAACATCCCACCCTAGTCGGCACCGGCACGGAGGACCTGGTGGGCAGCGCCTGGGGCCTGGGACGGTTCGACCATCTTTACCAGGGTTGCCTGCTGGGGGATACCAAAAATGGACTCTGGGGGTTCTACCGCTACCACATCCCCGACCCGGTCTATTTTTACAGCGATATCCGGGTCACCCTGCAACAGATGTCCGGGGCGATGGCGGAGCGGATCAAGGAAAAAATCAAGCCGGAGAACTACCCGGAACTGGTTGTGGGGCACGTCCGTTTCGATCCGGAAATCCACGAGGGCTGGCAGAATTTCGAGGCCCCGCAGGATCTCTGCGCCACCGCCTACTGGTACCAGAGTCTGCCCTCGCCGGCCCTGGGACCGCTCCAGGGCTACGAGCAGAGAATGAAAGACCTGCTACTGGATGAATAAATTTTTCAGGCATTAGCAAACGGAATGCCCCACCAATAGGTTGTTATTGCTTGCGATCTATATGTTGCTGTTTGGACGACTTCAGGAAGGTTTTTAGACCGGCTCGATATTCTTTGGGGGACAGTCTTTTCCCGTTATGTGAATCAACAAAAATGGTCTGTGTTGGACCGCGCAAAAATTCAAATTTATAAGACCTATATAACAACGAGCAAAAAGAGACATCCATTTTATCAGCAAGCGCAAAAATGGTTTTGGGAGTATAGCCGGGGACATCGTATTCACCCCGTCTAACCTTAAAAACCATTGAGACTTTTCTCCCTTTTGGGGTATAGCCTTCTAAATAAATCTTTTGTTTAAGTGCGGTACCTTTGGGGCTTTTATTTGCGATCTCGAAGGTAATTCTTTGGTTGCGGTTGCTGTAGTCGGGGCTGGAGTGATCGGCTTCTTCCAAGATTCTAATTTCAAATTTTATTCTATTGCGGTATGAAACTACGGCATCACGAACGACTATAAAAATGGCACCTGCTGCGGCAATGGCTGAAAAATAAAGCAACAAGCAATCATAACTCATTTACTGGCCCTATATTGTGTATAAAAAAGAGGGATGGTAGTAACTACCACCCCAATTAACCAGACAGGTTGAACAAAGTCAAGAGTTGTTTATTACCATTTGCTATGACATTTCGTTAACAAAAGCGGGGACAGCTGACCGGCCACTCCCGCTTTTGTTTTCTTATAGGAAAAATATCACTCTACGAACACGGGCGCATAGGCGAACAGTCCGGCGGTATTGAGAAACGCCCGCTCGGCCACGCCGGGAAGGTACGAGATCCCGAACGCACGCGAACCGACGATCAGCGAGACGGGCAGGGAGTCGTGACGCTGCCCGTCGAACAGGCGCTCCATGTCGCTGCGGGCCAGCAGCAGAGCACAGGCCACCGCGCCCAGGCTCTGCTCCACCCGCCGGACAACCGCCTCCAAGCTCTCCGCGCTGAACTCGACCTCCCCTATCATGGCGGGCCAGTGGTCGAAACTGCTCGCCCACTCTACCTGTCCACCGCTGAGCCTGACCACAAAACTGAAATACAGCTCCCGCCTGTCGAACACGCCCAGGATCACGTGCGAGGAGCCGGCTGCGTGGCCGGAAAAAAATCCGCTCACCTGTCCGTAGTCCAGCGGTCCCCTGTCCAGAGTGGGCTGCGGATAAATCGCGAACGATTCTCCGGCCAGGGTTCTCAACTCCTCGTTCAACCTGCTCTGGTAGCCGTATTTTTCTTCCCCGGACAGGGGCGTAAGGTTCAGCGTGTCGCACATGCGGAAATAGCCCTGCCTGTCGGTGACAACCACCTGTTTCGCTTTGCCGCGCAGCATGGCGAAGAGTTGCCTGGCGCTCTGACGGGCATCGCGCACAGAGCGCACTTCCAAGCGCAAAGCCTCGCCGCCCAACGTCAGTTGCCGCACTATCCCCTGCTCGTGCCAGAGCACTGCCCGCGGCCGCGAGGGCGAGAGTTTTTCCAGCAGCGCCAGGAAATTCCCATATCCGGCCGGCTCGATATCGATGATTTCCATGCCCCGTGCTATCACGCGCTCACCTCCCACACCTGCACCCGGCGGGCGGGGATTTCGATCCTGATCTTACCCTCGCCGCTGAACGTGGAATGCTCCAGCACGTCGCGAAAATCAAACCGCCCCTGGAAAAAAATATCGGTGCGCTGCGCTCTGCCGGTGCTGTTGGCCGCGAACAACAGCATCCTGCCCGAGGAGTGAGTGTGGACGCTGAGCTCCACCCGTGGGTTGGTCCGGGTAAAGGGCAAAGCCACCTCCAACTCTTTAAGCAGGTCACCGATCTTCAGCGGTGATTCCAGCCTGACCACTCTTTCTCTCGGCAGTGCCTGCCCGGCTTGCAGGGAATCGCCCGGCACACCCCCGGCCCGCCCCGCCCTTTCAGCGGCTGTGGAGAACAGAGCGTCAACCCGCGGGTCCGGCTCCATCCGCTCGTTCAGCGCCGGCCGCCCCGGTCCATAGACCAGCGTGCCGCCGCAGTTCACGAACTCGCTCAACCAGGCCGCCTCATCGCTGAAAATAAAATCGACGGACGGCAGGACAGCCACCTTGTAGCGCATCAGCCTATCGGCGGCGGCTCCGGCGGTGGCGCGGTTCCAGTCGAATCCGGTATCTGCAAGCAAACCCTCCACCTGGGCGCTCCACAGCCGACAGGCATGTACGCTTGTCTTGCCGCCCATCTCGGAGAGGCGGATAAAAGCGGCTTCCGGGCTCAGGGGAGGGCAAGCCGCGCTTGCCTCGCCGGCCGCGGCCAGCATCGTATCGAGCGCCCTGCTGTTGAGCACTACCGCCTCGACCTTTCTGGTGAACTGCTCGAAATGGGACTCGCGAAGGAACCGGCAGACCCTGCGGCAGGCGTTGAAATAATCGCTCCGCACCCGGCCGTCGGCGCGCACGGGCGCAACCAGCCAGCCGTTGCTTTCCACCATGGACCGGCTGTCGAGTCCCTTGACCCCGTACATCAACGCCATCATCGCCACGAACTCGTTCTCCGCCGAAGATGCGATTCCCTCCAGGGCGGGAAACGCTTCCCCCCCTGTCAGAGCGCTTCCCAGCGGATAGTCGCAGCTTCCCGCGCTGACCCTGGCCACGTATTTCATCCGGGTGCGCGGGTTGTCGGCCGGAATCACACTCGGCCCGCGGGCGCTTTGCTGGCCGGGCCCGCCGGAGAGCGGCGCCGGTGCCTTGCGGATCACCGGCACTCCGGTTATCCCCCGCGCGGCCAGCATTTGCGCTACTCTGTCCAGGGCGTGGTTGTCCGCCCAGCGCCTGAAAGCAACCCATTCCAGATAGGCCGGCAGGTTGTCCAGCCTCCGCGCCATAAACTCCCGCGGGGGTTCCACCTGCTCAAAACTCTGATAGGCGGCGCCATAGACCCGGTTCAAGCTGTCGATTGACTCGTATTGCTCCGCCAGGCGGCTACGGTAGAGGGCCAGTGTGTCGGGATGGTAGTCCGTGGAGTAAGGATAATCGAGCGAGCCGAAAAAGCTCAGGGCGCTCTCGAGCATCACGGCCACAACCGGACCGCCGCCGGGGTGCAGCGTCGGCGTAAGCCGGAGGGCCAACTGGTCCAGCCAGAGGGTCAGCTCCCGGAGCAAGGCGGCGCTGTTAAGACTGGGCTGCGGATACTGCCCATCCGGCGTGTGCGCCACGGCCACGGTATCCCGGGCGGTGCGGGCGGCCACCCGCTGGTCGAACAGCAGCCTGGCGGGAATGCCGCAGCCGGCAAGGGACGGCAGCAACGGCCCCAGGCGCAGCAACACGTTCAGTTGCCTGCCGGCCACCAGTTCGATAAACCTGATCACGTTCCGGCGAGCTTCGAGAGCGCCAAAATCGTATTGCCCGGGCGCCAGCTCATGCTCCGACCACGGCACCGATACGCCCACCGTGTTGATCCCGATCCGGGACAATCGCTCCAGCAGGGTATCCCACAGTGACGGGTCGTAGCTCCAGTAATCCAGCCCCGCGCTGTAGAGCGGAACGGTTTTACCGCCGATCAGCAAGCCGGACGCCGTGATGCCGACAACCGGCGGCTGGGCGGCGCCGCAATTTGCTCCGGCTCCCAGGGCCACTACCGTGCCCGCGCCGCCCAGCGCGAGCAGGAACTCTCGTCTGCTTAAACCTCGCGCGCTCATCTTCCTCAACGCCTTCAGAGCAACACCTCCACCAGACTGAAAAACAGCGGCATCACCAGCAGGGCGGCCAGATAGGAAATCACCAGCACGCCGCAGACCAGTTGCTCGTCGCCGCCGTAGTGGATAGCCTGCAGCGCCAGCGCCGTGGCCGGTGGAGAGGACGCTTCGAGAATCCAGAACGAGTTTTCCAGCGGCCCGCTGCTGAAGCCCGCATATTTCAGCGCCACGAACATCAACGCCGGGATCAGCACCAGCTTGAGCGCCACAACCCGCGTGGTGTCCCAAACCGACGGCAGGTGGCTCACCTTGAGCGCACCCATGGTCATGCCCAGGACAATCGTGGCCAGCGGCACGCAACTTCCTCCCACCAACTGGACCGCTCCCAGGCCGATTGCCGGCACGAACCTGTCCAGCCCGGTAAACACCAGGCCAATCGCCAGCAGCGAGGAGTAGAACGGGGTGGTAAATACCTGGCTCAGGCTGATCCTTGTGCCTTTCCGGTGGGAGACAAGGAACTTGGCCACGCTCCAGAGCAGCGGCATGTAACTGAGCAGCATCAGGAACAGGATCACGCTGAACTGGGTGAACCGCTCGGGAAAGAGCGCCTCGCCGATCGGCAGGATCAGGTAGCCCGCGTTCTGGAAACTGGCCAGCGCGCTGAGCGTAAGACCACGCTCCCGGGAGCGCCAGAACACCAGCCGGGCCACCCCCAGGCTGCCCAGTGTAAGCGCGGCGCCCACCAGCGGATATTTCCACCAGTGGGGGTAGGCGGCAACGTTGAAATCCTGGATGATACTGCCGAAAATCAGGCAGGGCAGGGCCAGGTTCACCACCACCGCTGTCAGCGCCCGTGTATGACTCTCGTTGAAGACGCCGCGCCGCACCAGCCATGCCGCAACGATAATCACAATCGCGACCTTGCTCAGCGCCGTCAGCGAAGCCAGAAAAGAAGCAGCCAGCAATGAATACAATCGTCTCTCCGCTAAGAAAAGTTATTTCACACTCCCCGGCCGTACAACTCACCCGCCCCGCCGGATACCGGCCGCGGACACGGGCAAAGATAGTTTTTTTGCCCGCTCGATTCAAGTCATTCCCTCGCGCGAACCCCGGCTACGCTCCCCGGCGAGGGGTGAAAAACATGTTGACATCCGCCCCGGTCTGACCAATCTATAGCGACCGGGAGTTTTATCAGCCCGGATTATTCATAAAATATCTACTGCGGCATTGAATTCCTTGGTGTGCCACTTGTTTCACCTTGCGACGACAGTTTATGAATAATCCGGGTTACCTGCTTTTTGTGCGGTGCGTGTGCGATTGTTGCATAATCAAGCGTGGAGATTACCATGAGTGAGAGCAAAAAATTCGAGCTGATAGTGGTGGGCAGCGGACCCGGAGGCTACGTAGCCGCTATCCGCGCCAGCCAGTTGGGGCTGAAAACCGCAATCGTGGAACAGGAAAAGCTGGGGGGAGTGTGCGTGAACCGGGGTTGCATCCCCAGCAAGGCCCTGCTGCACAGCGCCGCTCTATACGAGCGGATCAAGGCTGCCGGCAAATTCGGAATAGTAGCCGGGGAGCCGTCGTACGACTGGCAAAAGGTGGTCAAGCACAGCCGTCAGAGCTCGGAGCGCACAATGCGCGGAGTGAAATTCCTGCTGAAAAAGAACGCCGTAGAGGTGTTCGAGGGCCACGCGGTGCTCCAGGGAGAAGGCCGGGTGCGCGTGGAGGGCGGGAACGAAACGACCCTGAACGCCGGCAACATTCTGCTGGCCCTGGGCGCGCGTCCCCGGATGCTGCCGGGCGTAACTGCCGACGGGGAGAAAGTGATCACCAGCCGCGAGGCCCTTCTCCTGCAACAAAGACCCGCCTCTGTCGTTATTGTGGGTGGCGGCGCGATAGGCATGGAATTCGCCTATCTGCTCTCGGCTTTCGGCACGGAAGTGACCGTGGTGGAACTGCTCGATCAGCTTCTCCCCCACGAGGACCATGAGCTGGCCGAGGAGTTGAGCATGATCTACAAAAAACGCAGCGTGCGGATCCTGACTTCCACTGCCGTGCAGGCCGTGGACACCGGCGGCGAGGGCGTTACCGTTACGGTCCGCGCCATCGACACCGAGAGCGTGGAAAACATTGTCGCCGAGAAAGTCCTGCTCTCGGTGGGCGTTACCGGTAATATCGAGCACACCGGGCTGGCCGAGGCGGGGGTGGAGACCGACAGGGGTTTTATCCGGGTGGACAGTTCATTCTGCACCAGCGCCGGTAACATCCGGGCTATCGGAGACTGCACGGGCGGGGTGCTGCTGGCCCACGCGGCCAGCAGCGAGGGTATTTTCGCAGTGGAGGCTATCGCCGGCAGAACACCGCAAGCGGTAACCCATGAGCAGATTCCAAGTTGCGTCTACTGCAAGCCGCAGGTGGCCAGCGTGGGGCTCACCGAGCGCGAGGCCCAAAAACGCGGGCTGGACTACTCGGTGGGACGCTTCCCGTTCAGACCACTGGGCAAGGCGGTTGCCAGCGGAGCGCAGGAGGGGTTTGTCAAGGTTATCGCCGCTAAGGGCGGTAACCTGCTGGGAGTGCATATTATCGGCGAGGAGGCCACGGAAATGATCCCCGAGGCAGCGCTGGCCGCCCGGCTCAATCTTGATGTGGCGGCCCTGGCCTCGACTGTTCATCCACACCCCACGTTCAGCGAGGCGCTGGGCGAGGCCGCCCTGGACTCGCTGGGACGTGCGCTCCATCTATAGAGGGGCATTGATATCTTTTTTCAACGCCCTCTTGAAAATCAGTAAAAAAGACCTTTTCAAACTCAATTTTTACTGGACAAAGCAGTGGGACAATTATATTATCTTAGCCAGCTTCATTGCTAACCTCACACCGATATAGGAAAACCTCATCCCTCATGCTCGATTACGTAGCGATATTCCTGACGATTATCGTAGCCGCCCTGATGGCTGGCGGTGCATTGTTGCTCAGTGCCCTGATCGGCCCCAGCCCCGCAAAAACCAAGGAAAAGGAACGTCCGTTCGAATGCGGCCTGGTCCCGATCGAGGAGCCGGGACGCCGCTTTCCGGTCCACTACTACGTTGTCGCGATTCTGTTTGTCGTTTTTGACATCGAGGTGATTTTTCTCTACCCCTGGATCGCCTCGTTCGACGAGGTGGGGCTTTACGGTTTTATCGGCGCGATGGCGTTTCTGCTGGTACTGACTTTCGGCCTGATTTACGAGTGGCTGCGCGGGGGACTCGAATGGCATTGAAACCGTTACTGGGTGACGATAATTTCGTCACCACCCGACTGGACCAGGTTATCGGCTGGGCGCGCAAGTTCTCCATCTTCCCCTACCCGTTTGTCACAGCCTGCTGCGGCATGGAGTACATGTCGCTCTCGAGCAGCCACTACGATCTCGACCGTTTCGGCGCTGCGTTCCCGCGCTTCACGCCGCGCCAGGCGGACATGCTGTTCGTCGTGGGCACGATCAGCCACAAGATCGCCCCGTTGCTCAAGCGGGTTTACGAGCAGATGTGCGAGCCCAAGTGGGTAGTCGCCTTTGGCGTCTGTACCTGCACCGGCGGCTTCTACGATAATTACGCCACTGTCCAGGGAATCGATACGATTGTTCCCGTGGACGTTTATATTCCCGGCTGTCCGCCCAGGCCCGAAACGGTGATTCAGGGCGTGATGATGCTCCAGGAGAAAATCGCCAACGGCAAACAGGATTGGTAACTGCACAGGATGACACCAGATAACGACAACAAAACCCTGATCGCCCTGGCCGAGAAGTTCGGCGAGAGTGTGATCGAGAGCAAGATCGACCGGGGCGACGCCGTGGCGGTTATCGCTCCCGGGGCCGTGCATGATATTATCGCCTGGCTTCGCGACCAGCACGACTTCAAGATGCTCGCCGACCTGTGCGGTGTGGACTACCTGCCGCGCGAGCCCCGTTTCGAGGTGGTCTATCAGTTACACGCCATGGGCCGCGGCGAGCGGATCAGGCTGCGCGTGCAGTTAGGCGGCAAAGCTCCGGAAGTGGCCACGATCAGCGATCTCTACCCCGTGGCCGACTGGCTGGAGCGCGAGACCTGGGACATGTTCGGGATCGTGTTCGACGGGCATCCGAACCTGAAAAGAATCCTGATGTACGAGCCGTTCGAGGGCCATCCCCTGCGCCGCGACTATCCGATAGAGCGCCGTCAGCCCCTGATCGGGCCGCGCAACTGAGACCGGCCTTAGCCGGAAATATGGGAAACCGATGAGCGATACCACGAATAAAAAAACCAACCGGCGCACCGAGAACACGTTTCTCAACGTGGGCCCCTCCCATCCGGCCATGCACGGGGTGATCCACATCCTCACCGAGCTGGAAGGCGAGAAGGTGCTCGGCGCGGAAATCGAAATCGGCTACCTGCACCGCTGTTTCGAGAAAAACTGCGAGCAGCTGGGCTACAACCAGGCGTTCCCCTACACCGACCGGCTGAATTACGTCAGCCCGCTGATCAACAACGTGGGCTGGGCCATGGCCGTGGAAAAGCTGTTCGGCGCCCAAGTTCCCGAACGCGCCCTGTATATCCGGGTGATCGCCTCCGAGCTGAGCCGGATAGTGGACCACCTGACCTGTGTGGGCGCGGCTGCGATGGAGGTGGGGGCGATGACCGCGTTTCTCTACTTCATGAAGGCCCGCGAATACCTCTACGACATAATCGAGTGGCTCACCGGCGCACGGATTACAACCAATTACGTGCGCGTGGGCGGAGTTAAGGGCGATCTGCCGCACGGTTTCGAGCGCAAGCTGCGCGGGACGCTCAGGGAAATCCGTAAAATCATCGGCGAAGTGGACAAGCTGCTCACTCGCAACCGAATCTTTATAGACCGGATGAGCGGGATCGGCACGCTGGATCGCGAGAGTTCGATCGCCTATGGGATCACCGGCCCGCTGCTCAGGGCCACCGGCGAGGCCTACGACGTGCGTAAGGACATGCCTTATCTGGTTTACGACCGGTTCGATTTCGAGATTCCCGTGGCCGATACCTGCGACGCCTACGCCCGCTATCTGGTGCGCATGGAAGAGATGCGCCAGAGCGCCAGAATTATCGAGCAAGCCATCAAGCAGATCCCGCCCGGCGCTATCGCGGTAGACCGCTACGGCAAACAGATCAGCGGCGCCGAGATGGTGGAGCTGGCCAAGCGCGGAAAGGTTAAGGAGTATATCGATTCCAAGGCCAAAGTGGACCTGACGCTGGAGGGCACCGACGCGGCCAGCGCCTGTAATATCAACCTGACCGGCAACCGCTCCCTGCGCCTGCCGCCCAAGGAAGAGACCTACGGCAACATCGAGGGCCTGATGTCCCATTTTATGCAGATCATGGATCATTGGGGAGTCAAGCCGCCCGTGGGCGAGACCTATCAGGCGGTGGAGGGCGCCAACGGCGAATTGGGGTTCTACCTGGTCTCCAACGGCGAGGGCCGTCCGATGCGCTCGCGCTGCCGCGGACCGTGCTTCTTCCCCATGGCCGCTCTTCACAAGATGATTGTGGGCGACATGATTGCCGATATTATCCCCGCTTTCGGCTCGATCAACATGATTGCCGGCGAACTGGACCGTTAGCAGAGCGTACGCAGTTATACAGTTTTGTGGAGAAAAAATGTCAGTACGCATGTCCGATGAAGATGAAAAAAAAATAACCGAGCTGATCGGGCACTACCCGCAAAAACGGGCCGCTATCGGTGACGTGCTCTATATGGCCCAGCAGAATTTCGGCCATCTGGGCCCCGAGGTGGAGCTCTACGTGGCCGGCCTGCTCGATCTGCCGGTGACCTATGTCCACCAGGTGGTTTCGTTTTACAACATGTACCTGCAAAATCCCGTGGGCAGGAACCTGATCATGCTCTGCGACAACGTGAGTTGCACCCTCTGCGGCGCGTCGGGACTCGTGGAGCATCTCGCAAAAAAACTGGGGATCGGCCCCGGCGAGACCACCAAAGACGATAAATTCACCCTCTGGACTGTCGAATGCCTGGGCGCCTGCGAGCTGGCCCCCTGCGTGATGATCGGCGAAAAACTGTACGGCCGGATGACCCCCGAAAAACTGGACGAGGCCCTGGACGCCGTGGAGCAAACAGACGATGCCTGAAGTCAAGCTCATCAAGCGCTTTATCGAGACAGAGAATGGCCACCGGCTGCGGGAGTTCGAGTCCGCCGGCGGCTACGGCTCGTTGCGCAAGATCATCGGCGAGGGCTGGGACGCTCAGCAGGTTATCGACATCCTCAAGGCCAGCAACCTGCGCGGCCTGGGCGGCGCGGGCTTCCCCACCGGCCTGAAGTGGAGCTTCGTCCCCAAGGACATAGAGGGTCCCAAGTACCTGGTGGTCAACGCAGACGAGAGCGAGCCGGGCACGTTCAAGGACAGGCACATCATCAGCGGCGCGCCGCACCTGCTGATCGAGGGCGCTGTTATCGCCGCGTTCTGTATCGAGGCCGAGGACATCTATATCTACATCCGCGGCGAATATTACGAGCCGGCCCGGATCATGGAGCAGGCAATTGAAGAGGCGGCCGAGGCAGGCTATATCGGCGAGGACTTTCTCGGCTCGGGCCACACCGTGCGCGTCCACCTTCACCGTGGCGCCGGCGCTTATATCTGCGGCGAGGAAACCGCCCTGCTCTCCAGCCTGGAGGGCGGCAAGGGCTGGCCCAAGCTCAAACCGCCGTTTCCGGCGATCAAGGGCCTGTTCGGCAAACCCACGATTGTGAACAACGTGGAAACGCTCTCCCAGGTGCCGATCATCCTGGACAAGGGGGCGGAGTATTTCGCCTCGCTGGGAATCGAGCGCAACGGCGGAACAAGGCTGTTCGGCGTAAGCGGGCACGTCAAGCGGACCGGCATCTACGAGCTGCCGCTCGGCACGCCGATGAAAGAACTGATCTACGAGCATTGCGGCGGCATCCGCAACGACCGCAAGCTCAAGGCGGTCATTCCCGGTGGCAGCAGTTGCCCCGTGCTCACCGCCGAGCAAGCCGCCAGCATCAACATGGATTTTGACAGTCTGGCCGGGATCGGCAGTATGCTTGGCAGCGGCGGGTTGATCGTGATGGACGAGACCACCGACCTGGTGCAGATTTTATGGCGGATCTGCCGCTTTTATGCATTCGAGTCCTGCGGCCAGTGTACGCCCTGCCGCGAGGGAACCGGCTGGATGACCCGGATCATGGAACGGATCGCAAAGGGCGAGGGGACAGTGCAGGATATCGACGACCTGAAGGAAGTGGCCGAGCAGATCATGGGCAACACCGTCTGCCCGCTGGGTGATGCCGCCGCGCTGCCCGTGGTCAGTTTCCTGAGCAAGTTCCGCGCTGATTTCGAGGCGCAGGTGGGGCCGCGCCGGGTGCATGCCGGGGCCGTGGTTACCCAGGCCGAAGCGGAGGAGAATTGAGCGAAGAGCGGAAAATGGTAAAAGTTACTATCGACGGGAACCAGTATGAAGTCCCCGCCGGTACGACCATCCTCGAAGCCGCTAAAAGCGTGGGGATCGAGATCCCCCACTACTGCTACCATCCGGGCCTGTCGATTGCCGGGGCGTGCAGGATGTGCCTGATCGAAGTCGAGAAAGTGCCCAAGCTCCAGATCGCCTGCTACATGACCGTGGGCGATGAGATGGTCATTTATACAACTAACGAGCGGGTCAAGCGGGCGCGCAAGGCGATGCTGGAGTTCCATCTGGTTAACCACCCGCTGGACTGCCCTGTCTGCGACCAGGCCGGTGAGTGCGGCCTGCAGAACTACTATATGCTGCACGGGCTCTACATCTCCCGCGTGCGCGAGAACAAGGTAAAAAAGGGCAAGAAGGCCACGCAGATCGGCCCGCACGTGATGCTGGACCAGGAGCGCTGCATCCTCTGCAGCCGTTGCGTCCGCTTCTGCAACGAAATTCCCAAGACCAGCGAACTGGGCATGTTCAACCGCGGCGACCGCGAGGTTGTCGACATTTTCCCCGGCCGTGAGTTGAACAATCCCTACTCCGCCAACGTGATCAACCTCTGCCCCGTGGGCGCGCTGCTGAGCAAGGAGTTTCGCTTCAAGACCCGTGTCTGGTATCTTGAGACGGTAAAATCCGTCTGCATGCGCTGCTCCAGAGCCTGCAATATTCTGATCGACTACAATATCAGACGGCCGTGGAAAAACGATGGCCGCCGCCTCAGCCGCCTTCGCCCGCGCTACAATGCTCAGGTCAACGACTGGTGGATCTGCGACGAGGGCCGGTTCGGATTCGATTTCGTGGACGCCGCCGACAGGCTCACCGTCCCGCTTTCAGCCGCCGGGGGCGCGCAGGCCCATTCCGGCTGGGAGGCGGCGCTGGAAACCGCGGCGGCAAGGCTCAGGCAGGCAGCCAGCGAGATCGGCGACGTGGCCGTGCTGGTAAGTCCCCGGCTGGCCAACGAGGCACTCTACCTGCTCAAGCGTGTGCTGGCCGAGCAACTACCGGGCACTTCTGTCGCGTTCAGCAGCCTCAACGAACACGAGCCTACCCAGGACGATATTCTGCGCAAGGCGGACAAGAACCCCAATACCACCGGCGCCGAGTTCCTGAGTCTGACCACGGCCAACGCCGAGGTGAAAGACCATGCGTACCTGCTGCAGACCGCGAAGAAAGGCAATCTGAGCGCTCTGATCGTTATCGCCCACAACCCGGTGGGACTGCCCGAGCTCTACGGCCGGGGCTGGAGCGAGGCGCTGGACAAGGTGCCGTTCAAGGTCTTTATCGGCACCAACGAAAATGAAACCAGCCGCAAGGCCGACGTGGTCCTGCCGCTGGCGGCTTTTGCCGAGTACGATGGCACTGTGACCAATTTCGCGGGCAGGGTCCAGTTACTTCGCCGCGCTTTCGACCCGCTGGGCGAGGCGCTTGCCGGTTGGGAGCTGCTCCGTCGGCTGGGTAACGCGCTTGGCGGTGAGTATGATTTCGGCTCAGCCGGAGAAGTGTTCGACGAGCTGGCGCAGAAAGAAGACAAGTTCGCCGGTCTGAGCTACGGAGATATCGGCGAGTTGGGCGTTAAGGTAAACGGTTAGGTTACTTCCTGCTTTACAGGTGGAACGAAATATGTGGATTGAACTGCTGACAAAAGTTTTGATCGCCGGAGCGGTGCTGACCGGCATCCTGTCGTTCGGCGGCGTGCTGACCTGGGTGGAGCGCAAGCAGAGCGCGCTGATGCAGGACCGGATCGGGGCCAACCGGGCCAGCATTCTGGGGTTCCGCCTGCTGGGCCTGTTCCATATCATGACCGATGGGATAAAGATGTTCGCCAAGGAGGAGTTCATCCCGCGCACGGACCACCGGGTGCTGTTCCTGCTCGCGCCGTTCATTGCCTGGTTGTTCTCGCTGGCTGCTTTTGCAGTGATCCCGTTCTCCCCTGAGTTGACCGTTGCAGGCTATCAGGTCACGCTCCAGGTGGCCAATCCGGAGATCGGCTTGCTGGTGGCGTTTGCGATGATGGGGATGGCAATCTACGGCGTGGTGCTCGGCGGCTGGGCCTCGAACAACAACTACGCGCTGCTGGGTTCGATGAGAGCCACGGCGCAGATGATATCCTACGAGGTGGCGCTGGCGGCGGCCGCGGTGGGGCCGTTGCTGATCTACCGGACGCTCAACATGCAGGAAATCGTTATCCGGCAGGGCCAGCTCTATAACGGCTGGCTGCCGCTGTGGGGTATCGTGCTTCAGCCGCTGGCGTTCCTGCTGTTTCTGGTGGCTGGCGCCGCCGAGACCAAGCGCGTCCCGTTCGACCTTCCCGAGGGCGAGAGCGAGATTATCGGCTTCAACCTGGAATACAGCAGCATGCGGTTCGGCGCGTTCATGTTCACCGACTTTATCGAAAAAATCCTGGTCGCCTGTCTGACGACCACCATTTTTCTGGGCGGCTGGCAGGTGCCGTGGCTGGCCGATGACGGGTTCCGCCTCGGCGGCGCGCTGGCCTTGGAACTGGGCCCGATGGTGGTCTGGCTGCTGCGGCTTGCGGCTTTCGGAATCAAGGTCTGCGCGTTGATCTACGTGCTGATGCTGGTGCGCTGGACCCTGCCGCGTTTCCGTTATGACCAGTTGATGAGTTTCGGCTGGAAGTTCCTGCTGCCGCTCGCGTTCCTGAACATCATCGTAACCGCGGCGGTTGTGCTGGTGTTAAACCTCTAGGAGCATGTTAAAGTCTCCATGGGAACTAAGTTTCTCATGGCTCGGCCAAAGGCAGGTTTACATGCCTTTGACAACGAAAGAAACAATAAAAATTCCCGAGGATTGCAGTGGCTATCACGGTCAAGAAAATAGACGCAAGCCCGAAGATGAACCTGCTGGAGCGGACCTATCTCCGGGAGATTCTCCGGGGGTTGTGGATCACCAACCGTCATTTCGTGGTCAACCTGACCCGTCACATCCTGAACCTGTTCAGGATAAAAGCCAAACCCGGCGCGGTGACTATCCAGTATCCAGAGCAGCACCGGGGCTACCACAAGCGCCTGCGCACGGCCCACTACCTAGCTCATCGCGAGAACGACGACGGCCCGCGTTGCGTGGGCTGCATGATGTGCGAGACGATCTGCCCGGCCAAATGTATCTATATCGTGCCCACCGAGCACCCCGACCCCAACGTGGAAAAGCAGGCGGTTAAATTCACGATCGACATGGGCAGGTGCGTGTACTGCGGGTTCTGCGTTGAAGCCTGCCCGGAGGACGCGATCCGGATGGACAGCGGCCGGCTGGATATCTGCTCATATTCCCGCGAAGGCATGCTCTGGGACATGGACCGCCTGCTGGCCAACCATCACGACCCGGCCCCCTACAAAGACGAAGAAAAATGGCTGGACGAGGAGTTCTGAGCAGGAGGCTTATTTTATAAAGATTGATTTCACAGGCGGTTCCCGGACCGCTTTTTTTATTAACAAAACCTTGCGAAGAGTTGTCACCGTGCTAAAAACCAAAGAGCAGTCCGTAGTCCAGGATTTGGGCGAGGGAGTCACCCGCCGGCTGCTGATCCACGGCGGAGCGCTGATGGCCGTGGAGTTCAGTTTCGAGGCCGGAGCGGAGGGCAAGCCCCACAGCCACCCCCACGAGCAGGTGGGCGTATTTTGCTCAGGCCGGTTCGAGGTCACGATTGACGGAGTTGGCAAAACAGCCGGGCCGGGCGACAGCTACTACGTGGCCCCCAACGTGGTCCACGGGGTCAAGTGCCTTCAGGCCGGGGCCATCCTGGACGTATTCACTCCGGTCCGCGAAGATTTTTTGCCGGATCAGTGAGCATTTACTACTGGAATGGATAGTAAAAAAGGCCGCCCCACACCGGAGCGGCCCTTAAAACACTCGGTTTTGTCGGCAAAATTACTACTTGACCGGTTTGTAGGCCAGATCGGCAAACTCGGGTAATTTGCCCACCAGCGGGCGGAGGTAGTCGATAAACTTATCAGTTACCCACATCCCCGACTCGTCGATATACTCATCGGGCATGGGCTTGGCCCGCACCGCCACGTCCTTAAGCTCGGCGGTGCCCAGCTCCGTACGGTAGTGGCCGTGCCCGTCGCTGCCGCGCACGATAGAAACCATCAGGCCGTCCCTGCCCTCTTCGGCCAGTTCCACGGCCCGCAGGCCGCAGGCGTAGGCCTCGGCTACATCCAGCGCGCTGGCGCGGTCGGAGGCACACATCTGCAGGCTCTCGACCACCTGGAACTCACCGCGCCAGCTTTCGTAGCGCCCGGCGATCATCTTGTGGAGCATCATCGCCGCACTGGTGCCGCCCATGGCGCCGAACTCCACGTTACCGAACTTGTCGGCGGTCTGGCTGGCGGAGATCGGGGTGCCGTCGGCGTAGCTCACGCCCTCGCCCACCGAGATGGAGCAGAAGCCGTACTTGCCCTGCACCTCGCCCACCTTGTCCAGGAATTTCCCCTTGTCGAACGCGCGCTCCGGGATCAGCAGAATGTGCGGCGGATCGGCTTCATCTTTCTTGGCGGCCACAGCGGCTGCGGCCAGCCAACCTGCGTCGCGGCCCACGGCCTGGTAGACCGAGTACTGGTCCACTTTCTGCATGTCGCGGGCCAGCCGTCCCCCCTGCTGGACCGAGAGCGCCACGTAGCGCGCCGCGCTGCCGTAACCGGGCGTGTGGTCGGTGCCGAACAGGTCGTTGTCCACTGTTTTCGGCACACCGATCCCGTTTAGCTCGTAGCCCTCGCCGCGACAGTAGGCCGCCACGCGGTTGATCGTATCCATCGAGTCGTTTCCGCCGATCATGAAGAAATAGCGGATGTCGTACTTCTTGAGCACTGCCAGAATTTTGGGAAAATCCTCGTCCTGCAGCTTGTGACGGCTGGAGCCCAGCGCGCTCGACGGCGTGCTTTTGAGCAGGGCCACCTGACGGGGGTCCTCGGCCTTGAGGTCCACCAGCATCTCCTGCATGAAACCCTCGATCCCCCAGCGCATGCCGTACACGCCGGTGATCGCCCCGCTACGGATCGCGCCCTCGATAACACCCGCCAGGCTGGCGTTGATCACCGAGGTCGGCCCGCCGGACTGTCCGACTACCGCGTTTCCTGTTTGCATCGTTGAACTCCGTATGGTTCTATTGATGAACTGCTTGCTATATTCACAATCACGGGCGAACACAAGGTTCGCCCCTACGAGATTTCCCGGCGGGCGACGCAGGCGTCGCCCCTACAAATAACCGGATTCAATTCAAAACAATAATGCTATCCATCCAACACAGATCAGCCGGCGACAACTTTCAGGCTGCCGTCGGCGCGGAAGGCCGGGTGGTCGTAGATTTTCACACCCTGGACCACGCGGGAGATCACGCCCGACTCGGACGGACTGTCGGGCTTGAGGCCGTAGTACAAAGATTTGAACACGCCCAGGGTCTGACCCAGGACCACGTAGGCCGGGCTCTGGTAGTCGTCGGGAAGGTCGCAGCCGTGCTCGATCACCACATCGGCAGCCGCCCTGGTATCAGCGTCGGCCTGCTTACAGAGGGCCACCTTCACCAGGCCGATACCCTTTTTCTTCACACCGTTCATCAGGTCGAGCTCGTAGCGATGGACCAGCGGGTCCTCGCTCATCAGGAACACCACCAGCGTATCATCGTGGATAACCGCCTCGGGTCCGTGACGCAGGCCCAGGAAGGTGTCGAACTTACCAACCACCTTGCCGTCGGTCTCTTCCTGAAGTTTGAGGTGGCATTCCTTGGCGCAACCGTAGAGCGTGTTGGAGCCCAGAAACACGACCCGCTTGAAATCGGCCTGACAGACATCGGCCAGCGCGCCGGAGTAATCGGCCATGATCTTCTCTGCCGCCCCGGCCATCTGATCGACAACACCGGCGAACGCGGCGGTATCGCCCAGCGATGCCAGGTACTGTCCGGCCACCACCATGGAGCTGAACGAGCTGGTCATCGCCAGCGACTTGTCGTTGGTCTTCTCCGGCAGCAGGACAATCAGACTGCGGTCCTGTTTCTCGCGGCCCATCACGGCCAGCTTGCCGTCCTTGTTGCAGGTGATCACGATATGCTTGATATCGGCCTTGCTCTGCTCACCCAGCACGAACGTACCCACGCTCTCCGGGCTGTTGCCGGAGCGCGCAAAGTGAACCAGAAAATACTTTTTGCCTGCCAGAAAAGTGGCGTCCGGGTCGGTGATAATCTCGGTGGTGCCCACCGCGCGGGCTTCGTAGCCGCTGTTCTTGTTGAACAGGTTCTCCAGGCACATACCGATAAAAGCGCTGGTACCGGCACCGGTGAGCAGAAACTTGCGGTCGGTTTCGCCACCGAGGAATTTTGTGATTTCATCTTTTTGCGATTCAAGGATTGCGAGGGTCTGGCGCCACATCTCCGGCTGCTGGTAGATTTCAGCGGGCGTGTACCGGGTACCCTTCTGCTGCTGCTCCTCAGCGGAGGCCTGGATCAGTTCAAGCAAAGCGTCCGGCATTTTTAAATCCTCCATCGGTAACTGTTCTGTACGATTTGGATAAAGAATTAATACACTTCCCCGCCGCTTTGCACCTTACGCGCCGACGGCGAGGCGGTGCGCCTCGGCCATCGCGAGTGCGAAATCACGCACGTCGAGCGGGTTGAACGACGGGATCCCCTCGTCGTTGGCGATCTGCTCCGCCTGTGAGCCTTTCTGGGCGGCCATCAGGGTTTTATCCAGCGTCTTGGGAATATCGCTGCGCTTATCGCCGATAATGATCGAGAGAAAATCATCGTTGCCGAACGCATCGCGGCCAAAAGCCCGCAGTCCGGAGTCCTTGCCGTAGTTGCCTTTCTCCACCGCCGGAGCGATCAGGTCGACACCGAAATCCTCGTAGATCAGCGCCTTGCGCCCGCAGCGTTTCTCGAACACCGGGGCGACCTGCTTGAGCTTCTCGAAATCGAAACCCGGCGCGTCCTGATCGTCGATCCAGATGCTGAACTTGCCGCCCTCGCGCTCCACGCGCACCGAGATCAGTGGGTGCTCCTTGACCAGCGCCTGGTAAACACCCCTCATGTTGGGCACGCCCTCGCCGAAAATTATTTTGCCGTCAACTAACTCCGCCTCACTGCCGTTCTCAACCATAGCCCGGCAGAGCTGTTCCATGCCGGGGCGGCGTCCCTTGACCAGCGGGTGCTCCAGCACGTTGCCGTTAACGTCGCCCTCAATATAGGTGGCTCCCGCCCCCGTGCTGAAATTGCCCTGGAGGGCCACTTTAACGCCGGTTTCGGCAGCCGCGGAGAGCACGTCGCGCACAAACGTAAACGCCTCTTGCTCGTTGTAGGGATAGAGGTAATTGAACTTGCCCCCGCGCTCGAACACCATGCCGTACTCGCCCACCGTACCCAGGGCATCGATCTTGAGCCGGTGTTCCTTGAAGAACTCCATCGAGTTCAGGTCCCAGCCGGTGCAGAGCGTGACCTCGATGTCCGGCTGACCGATCAGATAGCTGATCGCCTCGGCGGCGCCGGGGTACGGGGTCAGCTCGCTGTCGTCGCAATCGACAATGGGGCCGTTCACATCCAGTCCGCAGACAATCTGCCCGGCCAGGTTACGGTTGTGTTTCTCGCCAACCGCCAGAATGTCGGCGATCAACCGTTTCAGCTTGTCCTTATCCAGCTTCAGCTTGTCCGCCATCCGCACCGCCGGAGCGGAAAGCTCAATATTCGTCGCCGCCATATTTACCAACACCTCCGCTTCAGATCATTATGATTTAAATCAAAAGTACTGCATCCGCTGAAAAGCCCTACTTTACAGCAACTCCGGTGTCACCGTAACCTTGCTCGTTTTCTTCTCACCGGGGTCGATAGCCGTCATGCCGACTTTCCTGTCGAACGGCTCCTGTTCCTCGTGGTCGTCCATACCCTGCCACGGCTCGATACAGATAAACTCATCACCCGGCTCGGACCAGAAGCCCAGATGCGGCATGTCGGGGAAATCCACCCGCACGGCTATTCCGGCGTTGGGGTCTTCCAGACTCACGTGGCGCATGGCCGGATCGTCGATAGCGTACATCAGCGTGGCCTCCAACTCGTCCTCGGTCCACTCAATCGCCCCGTCCACTTCCAGCTCCGTGGTCTCGCCGGTAAGACGGCAGTGTTCGTTGTTGTGGTACTTTGTGATCTTACCCGCACCGAACACGAGCTTGCAGTCCTGTTTGGCGCCTTGGCCGGGCACGAGCGGCGCGCGGAAACCGGGATGCCAGCCCCAGCAGGCGTGCATGGTTTCCGTGCCGGTGTTGGTCAGCTCGAACAGTACCGAAAGGCTGTTACCCACCAGCTCTAAAGTCAGTTCAAGGCGGAACTCGAACGGGTAGTATTCGCGCGTATAGCTGTTTGAATCAAGGCGGTACTTGATCCTGGCGCTATTCTCATGGCTGGTCTCCACAAGCGCGAACTCACTGTGGCGGGCCACGCCGTGGTTACCCGGCGAGGTGATAACCTTCTCGCCCAGCCGGCTTTCATTATTTTTGATTCCGCCGACAATGGGAAAAAGAACCGTGGCGTGGTTTTTCCAACCGTTTTCGGGCGGCTCAATCTGGGAATCACGGTACATCAGGCCAACCACGTTATCTTCCTTTTTACGACGGTCGGTGATCCGGTAGCCGATCACCTCGCAGCCCTGGCGATTAATCATCACCGAAGCGCCATCGCCCTGTGCGCACAGCATGTCGATTTTACGGATGTTGTCGATCCTGACGGTAAATGCACTCATCGATACCGGCTCCCTTAGAAAAAAACGCTCTTCGCTCTAGATCTTTCGCTCATCATGCGGATTTTAACAGGCAGGAATCAGCCCATTTTGGGTAAAAGATGGAAATTAGAAATATAACCTCATTGTCATTTCAAGTCAAAAATAAATCCTCCACACCCTCCCGCCGTCCTTGACATGCGCAATCGCTGCCGTGTAGCTTTGCGGCAATGGATATCCGGAGAAAAAGCCTGTTGGCCGGGGCCGCCCAGGCAAGCGGCTGCGCGGTTATTGTCGATGTGTTCCGGGCCTTCACCTGCGCCAGTATCATGCTGCACTATCGCCCGGCGCAGCTAAGGCTGGAGCAGGCCCCCCGGCAGTGTCTGCTTCTTAAGCGCGGGCAAGGATACCTGGCTGTCGGTGAAAATGAGGGTGTGCCGCTAGAGGGGTTCGACCTGGGTAACTCGCCCGGCGAGATCGCCGCCAGAGGCAGGGAGTTTTTTGCCGGGCGCAAAGTGGTCCTGCGCACCTCGGCTGGGGTGCGGGGTATTTTTGCCGCCAGAGAGCACGCAAAGTCCATCTGGGCCGGTTCGTATACCACCGCCGGCGCGCTGGCGAGGGCGATCACCCGCGAGTCCCCCCGCCAGGTGCAGATTGTGGCGATGGGCTGGGGCGGCCGGGAACAAACTCCGGAGGATGAGCAGTGTGCGCGCTACCTGCACTCCCTGCTGGACCCCGACCTCAGCTACGACCACGCGGCCGCGCTGGAGGAGATCATGGCCCACGAGAGCGCACGCAAATTCCTGCGGGCGGACAAGCAGCATTTTCCGCCCGGCGATCTGACGTGGTGCCTGCAGCGCGACCTGTTCGATTTTGCGATGAAAGTGGACAACTCAGCGGGAACGTTGCGCTTGATCCGGGTAGATTCCGCCGGCTAACCCTGCTGCTCCGGCGGCGAACCGGACTCGTCCTGAGTGCCGGCGGGCTCCTGCTCCTCCTGCCCGTTGTCGGGAGGGTTTAAATCAAGGCTCTGGGTGGTGGCTGTCACCTTGCCGTCCTTGCGGGAGAGATACGAGGGGATTTTCTGATGGTCCAGCGGGTTAATTTCTTCCTCGTAGCCGCTCTTGGCCGCTATCAGTGAACCGATCAGCAATAACCCCGCTCCGATCAGTATCGACTCCCCCATCGCGGAAAAAACGATATAGTACAGGATCGAAATCAGCACGGCCAGACTGACCACGACCGGCGAGGCGAACAACACCTTGCGGATCGCCTGCATGGTCCTGATCCCGCCGGAGTTAAGCTCCAGGTAATCATTGATCAGCCGGGCAACAGCCTTCCGCGGCTTTCCGTGCAGGTAGAAATTAGCCAGCATCCTGATGTTGAACAGATCCTGATCCTGCCTGGAACTCTGCTTGCAAATCAGATAATGCTCCTCGCCGTCCACCGCTCTCAGCAGTGCCAGCATGTAGTTGCCGGGCAGGCGGTGGCAGGCGCCGGAGGCGATAAAGGGACGAAGGTTGTAGAGCACCTCGGAGCGAAGGTAGAAGCGGCCCTTTTTAGAGTTGCGGGACTGGTTGAAAAAACTTCCGGCTATCGAAGCTCCCGCCGGGGCAAGATCAGATTCAAGCGCGCCGGGACAGACAAACTCGTAGCGCAGGGCGATCGCCCTGGCCCCGGTAACGGAGTTGGCGCGCACGTAATCGGCCAGTACCTCGATCCCCGCTTTCTGGATATTGCTGATCTCAAGCTCCATCCCGGCGTCATTCATCGCCCGCTCCAGCTTTTCGAAATCGATCTCCCCGGAGTTTAACAAGCGGAAAACAGTGCTGATTTTCGTCAGGGCCTCCGCCTTGATAACACTCTCGTGAGCCAGTTGGTCGCGGATACCGCCCCCCTCGCTGTTCTGTTTATCGCTCTGATCGCTAAAGCGCTGAATCAACATCGCCTCGTCGAAAATGGCGGGCAAACCGATCTGGCCGATTATTTCCCGAATCCCGAGGTCCTCCTCCAGCGGCCCTTTCAGCACACGGTAGCGCAGCTCCAGGTACTTTTGCATCCCCCGGCTCCAGATAAAGCGGAACAGCGGTTCCAGTTCAAGAGTGTGGACAAACTCCATCACCGTACCGGGATTAGCCGCTCCCGTGATCAGAAAATAGAGTCGGCGCACCTGGCTGTCGCTTACCTCTTTCGCTGAGCCGAGCTGTTCCAGCTGAAGTTTCCCGGCATCCGGGCTGAGCAGAATCCGCAGGGTTTCCAGCTCACAACTGAGCGGCATCCTGTCGAACCGGTAAACCCTGCGGGCCAACGTATCAAGCGCCTTGTTGAGCGGTCCCAGGCTGATCCCGAACTCGAAAGAGATAGTCAGCAGGGCGCTGTAATTACCGGCGGCTATCGCCTCGATTATCCGGGAAAAATAAACAACCTCCTCGCCCTGCTCGATCAGGCGGTTGTAGCGTGCTATTTTTATTTGATCACGAATTTGCGCCTTGGTGTGCATCGCTGTATTCCCGCTCGTGTGCTGTGATTTGCCTGCTGTCCGTGGGGCGGTGCTTACCGCCTCAATTATCACTTTTGGTTGTATCAGTCACGCCGGCAGCGGTATCCACCGGGCAACCAGCCGCCGTTATTGCCGTATCGGATTCACCACGGGCGCTCTCCGCTTGATCCAGGTAGCTCTCAAACAGGTTTTCGACCTGGGCGAGACTGACGGCCTCGAACAGGCGACGGCGAAGAGCCGCGCCCCCTGCCAGCCCCTTCGTATAACTGGCGAAATGCTTGCGCATGAATACCACCCCGTGCCGCTCTCCCCGCTGGGCCACTGTCAGCCGGGCGTGCTCCAGGGCCAGCGCCAGCCGCTCGCGCTCGGCCGGAGCGCCCGGGTCAGGATTGCCGTCGAGCACACAGCGGGTGCGCTTAAACAGCCACGGGTTGCCCATGATTCCCCTGCCGATCATCACCGCGGCGCAGCCTGTCTGGGCAAACATCCTCACGGCGTCCTCCGGCTCGAAAATATCTCCACTGCCGATTACCGGCACGGGCAATTCGTCGGCCAGGTGCGCGATATGCTCCCAGTTGCTCTTCCCGGAAAAAGCCTGGACCCTGGTGCGGGGATGAATGCACACCGCGCGCGCGCCCGCCTCCACCAGGATCCTGCCGACCTGAGCGTAGTTGAGTTCCCGCTCGCTCCAGCCGCTGCGGATTTTAGCCGTCACTGGAACCTCTCCGCTGCTTTTCACCACCGCCTCGGTTATCCTGCCGATCAGCTCCGGGGTGCGCAGCAGTGACGACCCGCCGTTGCGGCGGACCACTTTTTTGACCGGGCAACCGAAATTGATATCGATAAAGTCCGGGGCCAACCGCGCCACGTTGGCCGCCGCCCGGCCCATCACCCCGGGCTCGGAGCCGAACAACTGGATTCCCAGCGGGCGCTCCCCGTCGCTGAAGTCGAGCAGGAACCGGTTCTTCTCCCAGCAGTACACCAGTCCGTCGGCGCTGACCATCTCGCTCCAGGTGATGTCCGCGCCCAGCCGACGGCAGATCAGCCGGTAATTCGAGTCGCTCACACCGGCCAGCGGGGCCAGCACAAGCTTGCCGCTGAAATCTATCATTTATTTTCGCCCCGCCGTTATTTTAAATTTCAGCAATATCGCCGCCAACAGGCTATTACCCGGCCGCGGCGCGGGTGTCACACTTTCACGGCCCTTGCCCGGCAGGCGCGTCCCGTGTAGTTTTGCCAATAAACCACCCATACTTCAACCCCTGCGCGGGCCCAAGCCATGCAAGACCACCAGATCCACGAGGTAATCGAAAAACTGACCACAGCCGCGCGCGCCTGGAACGTGCCGATTGTTACCGAGATGACCCGCCGCACGCGCGACCCGTTCAAAGTGCTGATCACCACCGTGCTGAGCCTTCGCACCAAGGACGAGACCACCGGCGCGGCCAGCGAGCGGCTTTACGCCGAGGCCGACACCCCGGCGGCGCTCCTGAAACTGAGCGCCGAACGGATCGAAGAACTGATCTATCCGGTCGGGTTCTACCGCACCAAGGCACAGAGCATTCTGCAAATCTGCCGGATCCTGCTCGACAAGTACGGCGGCGCGGTTCCCGCTGAGCTGGACCCTCTGCTGGAGCTGCCCGGCGTGGGCCGCAAAACCGCCAACCTGGTGCTGACTCTCGGCTATGGCAAGCCCGGCATCTGCGTGGACACTCACGTCCACAGAATTTCCAACCGGCTGGGCTACCTCTCCACCAAAACTCCGGACAAAACCGAGTTCGCCCTGCGCGATAAGCTGCCACAACAATACTGGATCATCATCAACGACCTGCTGGTGGCGTTCGGCCAGAACCTCTGCAAGCCCGTTTCCCCGTTCTGCTCCCGCTGTCCCCTGGCCCATCTCTGCCCGCGCACCGGGGTCAGGCATTCGCGCTGAAGCAGCCGCCAACGACATCCTTCATCCTGCCGCTGTATCAAGATCAGTGCAAGGGCGGTTCCTTCAGCTCCGGTTGAACTCCTCGATAAACTTCATCGTCTTCTCCACCTCTGCCTTTAGTTTCAGCGGGGCGCTCTCCAGGGCGGCCGCCCGGGCACCGATTACCGGCGAGAGGTCAACGTCAAGGCTTAGGGGCTCGGCCAGCGGATTGGCGAAACCCAACCCGGCGCTGAGCTGCTCGGCCCGGGAGATAACGCAGGCCCCCAGCGCCAATCCCTGTCCGACGTTGCTCTCGAGACCGAAAGCGGCACAGTGGTGTAGTTCGATCATCTCGCACACCGAACGGGGTATCTCCCAATGCTCGGCCAGCAGCCTGCCCACGATCAGATGGTTGAAACCGAACAGTTCCTGCTCCACCCGCATCGGTTCCGGCTCCGGCTCATCGCCGCTCAGTCTTTGGTGCAGCACGGCGGCCCGGTCGCTGTCATAGCGCTCGAAAACCACCCAGCCGATGTCGTGCAGCAGCGCGGCTGTGGTGACCACGCCGATCTGCCCCGGTTGACCGATCACATCGCGCAACAGGTACTCCGCGCAGATACTAACCACGTGCGAGTGCATCCAGAACCTCAGCAGGTCGAACCGCTCGCCGAGCTGTTCCTGCCGCGAGTCCAGCCCTTTGTCCACCATCTGCTGGAAAATTATGTTTTTCACCTGGTTGTATCCCAGGTAGGTTATCGCCCTGGGCAACGAATCGATCCGGGTGCGAAGGCCGACGGCGGCCGCATTGACAGTCTTGAGTATTTTCCCGGCGTAAAACGGGTTCGAGGCCAGTACGTCGGCCAGCTCTTTCGGCTCCAGGTTGAAATCCAGCCGCACCATCCGCTCCCGGCCGATCTCCGGCATGAGACGGATCGCGTGCTCCAGACGCCAGAGAGTCTCGGCCTCTATCTCCTCGCGCCCCAACGGCTTCCAGCCAGCGCCGGTGGCCGGCGCGGGAGCGCCCTCACCCCTGGAGTCCGCCTGCCTGCGCTCCACGATACCGTCAACCGGGTTACCGCTCCCATTCGTCGCGGCCCGGGTGTGCCTGCGCGGCTGACGGATCACCCTTTCGATCTTGGGCGGAGGCTTATTGCTTCCGCCGCGCAGCAGAACATATGCTGTCAGCAGCAGCACTGCGAACAGGATTAGAAAGGTCTGGGGGGCCATTGTTTGGATTCCCGGCGAGCGCGAGGATGAATTATTCGGCGGGGTTGATCAATATTAAATCCCGCGGCTAGCGGAAGTCAAGTTAATTACCCCGCGCGGGCCGCACCGCGCGTTGCCGGGCAGACTGGCAGAATAGTTATTTGAACTTGACTCATAAGCGGAAAATAGGGTACACTGTTACTTTGCCATCAGATATTGTGAAAATATTATCCGATGATTTCTTCCGGAGATCTCAGTTTTGATAAGTACTGTCAGGAAAATCCCCCCCGTTCTCCTGATTATTTTTTGCACGCTGTGCCAGTCAGTCTCCGGGCAGGCCGGCGGTGTGGACCGGGACTCCCTGCTGCGTGAAAACCGCCTGCTGCGCGAGCAGCTCGAACATCTCCAGGCACGCCGGGAGGCGTTTCGCTGGCGGCGTTTCCCCGACGGCCCCCTGCTCAGAAGCGGCACCGTGATGCAAATCGCCCCCGGCCCCGGCTCCAGGCTCGCCTTCGCAACCGACAGCCAGGGTCTGGTGCTGTTCGACGGGACCTGGCTGGAGGTGTACGACAGCGAAAACTCATCCCTGCCGGACAATTTCGTTACCGCAACAGCTCTCTTTGGCGACAAGCTCTGGATCGGCACCGCCGCCGGGCTGGCGGTGCTGGACGCCGACGGCTCGATCCACCGGCCCGCTCCCCTGCCCGGGGAGCTTGCGGGCGGCACTGTCAGTTGCCTGCTGGCTGCGGGCGATTCCTCGCTCTGGGTGGGAACCCAGGGGGCCGGTCTGTGGCGTTTCGATGGCGAGCGCTGGCAGCAGTTCACCTCGCCGGACACCGCCGCCGCCGGGCCGGGAGACATTAACGCGCTGGCACCCAGCGCACCGGGCGACGGAGTATGGGCAGCCACCGCCGGTGAGGGTATCTGGCGGGTAACCGGCGGCGCCCTGAAGTGCTTTGGCCAGCCGCTTGGGCCGGGCAGCGAAGAAATCTACAGCGTGATAACCGACAGCGACGCCCTGGTCTGGATTGGCGCCGCGGGAGCGGGAGCGGGCTTCTGGGACGGGTTCGGCTGGCAGCGCGCTCCGTTGCCCGTGTCCGGCGGCGCGGGCGTGATCTGTATCGCCGAACTAACGGGCGGCGATCTCTTTTTCGGTACAACCGAAGGGGCCTGGTTCTACGTCCGGCAGGGCAACTCCTGGGAAAAGCTGCCGCTACCCGAGGAAATCGCCGCCGCGCCGATTGTCGCTGCCGCCGGGCGGAATGGCCGACTGTGGCTGGCCCCCAGCGGAAGCGGCGTCTATTTCCACGACCGTGGCCTGGCCACGCGCTTCGCCGCCGCCTCCGACCTGCCGTCTGAATCCGTGTATCAGATCAACCAGTCCGCCGATGGCCGCATCTGGTTTTCCACGTTCGGGGGCGTGGCCATATACGACGGGCGCCGCTGGAGCCGCCTCGACAGACGAAACGGCCTGCCGGACAACCTGGTCACGTTTACCCTGTTCGGGCCGGGAGACACTGTCGCGTTCGCCACCCACAGGGGAGCGGGCATCCTCTCCGGCGGCCGCTGGAAATACCTGAACAGAGACCTCGGCCTGCGCAGCAACACGATCAACCATCTCGCCCTGGACAGCCGCGACGGCCTGTGGCTCAGCACAGAGGGTGGTGGACTTACCCTTTCATACAAGGACTCCCTGCTGACATACACAACCGCTGAAGGCCTTCCCGCCAACCAGGTGCAAGCCGCCCTGCCCGCTGTCGGCGACAGCGTCTGGGTGGCCACCAAGCGGGGGCTGGCCCTGATCACGGGGGGGATGGTTTTGGGTCCGGCGGCTGATAACGCAACGGATGAGCCCGGGCCACCGGCCGTTCATTACACCGCCCTTGCGATGGACAGCCGGGGCGCGCTGTGGGCGGCCAGTGCGGGCGACGGGGCCTGGAGAAGAGACGCGGCCGGGCACTGGGAAAAGTTCGGCGTGGAAAACGGCCTGGGCTCCAACGAGGTCTATGCCGTGGCGACCCACAGCGATGGGCGGCTGTTTTTCGGCACGCGGGCGGGACTGAGCATCTTCGACGGTTTAAGCTGGCGCAACCTGAGCGGGAAGGACGGGCTCAATCCCGGCGCTGTCAGGAGCGTGTTTGTCGATTCCGGCGGTGCGCTGTGGCTCTCCGGTGACCGTAACGGCGTGCTCAGGTTCGATACCGGCCGGCTGAAGCTGCCGGAAACCTATCTCGAAACACCATCCGGTGTGCTGTGCGCGCTCGGCCCCGCTGGAGAACCGCTCCGGCTCGCCCGCGCCGACTCCTCGGGCGAAGGCAGGCTGATGCTGGGCAACAGCCGGTACGCTGCTCTGGCCGGCCCGGCCGGAGCCGATACGGTGCGTAGCAACCGGATCAATCTGAGCGTACACGCCGTCACGCCGTGGTGGAACACGCCCCGGTCCGATTTCACTTTCCAGTGGCGGCTGGACAACGACCCCTGGAGCAGCCACTTGGCGGGCGGTCATCTTACGGTTTTCGACCTTTCACGCGGCTCTCACGTGCTGGAAGTGCGCGCTCGCGACCCCTATCTCAGGCTGGACCCCACCCCGGCATCGTACAGTTTCTACGTGGACATCCCCACCCTGCTGGGCGACTGGCGTTTCTGGGCGGCCACGTTTGTGCTCGTCGGCGGTGCGCTTGGCCTCTGGCAGCGCCGCCGCCTGCAATGGTGGCTCAGCATAGTCCGGCACCGCCGTTTCCGGCCCGTTACGCCCAATCCGTTCAACCCCAACGCGCCCCAGAGCGAACAGGAGCGTTTCCGTGGCAGGGACGAACTGCTGGAGCGGCTGGCGGGCCTGTTTGACGGCAAGGACCACGGCTCGGTGATAATCCACGGCGGCGAGCGGATCGGCATGACCAGCTTCCTGTTGCAGTGCCGCAACCTGGCTGGGCACACGGGAGCGCAAACCGTTTATCTCGACCTGGCCGCGGAAGCGTTTACCGGCGTGGACCGACTGGCAACGCGCCTGGCTGCAAAAATAGCGCATGATGAGACGGCGGCCGAACACGGCAAAAATAATCCGCTGGATACTCTTGCCGCCCTGCTGGAAACCGGTACCGAGCCGATGGTGCTGATATTCGATAACGCGGAGTTGCTCGGCCGCCTGCTTCAGCGTGACAGCGAGCAGGGCAAACGCCTGGTGGCCCTTTTCAGGGCCGCCGTGCTCAAGGACCGCGCGGCGGCGTTCGTGTTCGGCACCGCTGAGCTGGATTCTTTCCGCGAGGGCGCGAAAACCCTGTTCGAGATGAGCAGGCTCTACCGCTTGGGGCCGGTCAATATGGATGAAGCGGCCGCGATCCTAGCCCATCCCCTGCAAGGCCGCGCGGTGATCCACGCCAGGGCGCTGGAGATGCTGGCCACTCTTTCCGGCGGACAACCCTACCTTCTGCAATGGCTGGGACGCGAGCTGGTGGAGGTGATCAACGCGGGGCAGAGCTCACTGGTTACGCTGGAACTGGCCGGACGCGCTGTGGCCAGGCTGGTGGCCGATCCCCCGCTGCCGCTGCTTGACAGCTGGGAGGAGCTGCCCCGGCGCGAAAAACTGGTGCTGGCCGCGATGTACAAAATCAGGGCGGAAGGCGACGGCGGCTCGATGGCGGTGGGCGATATCCGCGCCGTGCTGGCCGGCCACGGAATCGAGATGCTGGCCGAGGAACTGGCCAAGGCCGCGGCCGACCTGTCGGAGCGCAATCTGGTAAAACTGGACACGCCCTCCGCCGCGCTGACCGCGCCCGATACCCTGCTCGGCCGCTGGATCGCCTCGGCCACCAGTATCCCGGCAATCGCCGCGCGGCAGGAGTACGATATCGGCGAGGCGCTGCACCGCTTCTCCGACGAACTCAGCCGCTCGTTCCGTCTCGATGAGCTGGCCGGGCGGGTACTGAGCTTTTTTGAATCGATTCTGCACCCGGAGTACTCCGCGTTTCTCACCGCGCGGCCCGCCGATAACGACGGGGAAGAACCGCTGTTAGTGCTCGAAAGCGTGGGTGGCAGCGGAACCGTCGCCAATCTGCCGGAAAAAATTCCGGCGGCCGCTCTGGAGCGCCTTTCGCTGATAGTGGAAAAAACAACGGAAAGCGCCGCGGAGACCTCCGGCTTCCCCGCCGGCTGCGTACTCGCTCCCCTGCTGGCCCGTGGCGAACCGGTGGGGCTGGTGGTGCTGGGACCCCGCCGCGACGGCGAGCGTTACAACAGCCGCGACAGGATGCTGCTGGAGACCTGCGCCGAGCAGACGGCGGTGGCGATGGAGAACTCGCGGCTCTACGAGGAAGAGACTGAAAAAGAGCGGCTCAAGCAGGAACTCGATACCGCGCGCCGGATGCAGATGGCGATCCTTCCCGAGCGCAAGCCGGATATTCCCGGACTGGACTTTTGCGCCTATCTGTCGCCGGCCACCGAGGTCGGCGGGGACTACTACGACTACAAGCTGCTCGATTCGGGCCAACTGGTGTTCGTCATCGGCGATGTGAGCGGGCACGGGGTCAGCGCCGGGACATTGGTTACAATGTCCAAAAGCTGTATATTTAATCAACTGCGCACGAGCCACGCCGTGGAGCAGGTGATGAGCGCGATGAACGAGATGGTTTACGGGGCGCTGGCCGAAAAGTTACTGATGACGCTCTGCTACGCCATTATCGACCCGGCCGCCGGCAAGCTGGTTTACTCGATAGCCGGCCACCCGTTCCCCTACCACGTGCACGCGGCCGACGGTACGCTGAGCGAGCTCGATATCAGCGCTTATCCGCTGGGGGTTACCCGTAAGGCCCGCTTCAGGACCGCCGAGGTAAATTTCGCCCCCGGTGATTCGTTCGTGTTTTTCTCCGACGGGATAGTGGAGGCCCAAAACCCGGAGAACGAGCAGTGGGGGTTCGAGCGATTCGAACAGGTGGTGACCGGCAACGCAGGCCTGGACGCCGAGTCGCTCACCGGCAAGATTCTGAGCGAGTTTGACGACTTCCGCCGGGGCGTGCCCCAGGACGATGACGTTACTTTAGTGACTATCAAGGTGCGATGAACCAGCAAAAATCCATAGCCGCCCTTCCGGAGCTGGCCGCGGCACTCGAAGAGCTGGACGGGCTCTGCCGCTCGTTCGACCGCGTACCCGGAGCTCAGGCGGTTTTCCCGCAAGTACTGGAAACGGTTGGTCGGATCTGCGGCGGGGTGGAGTTGCAGGGCTACCTGTATGACAAGGCCAGGGCCGTGTTCGAACCATTCGGCGGCCCGGCGGAGCAGGGTCTCACTAGGCTGGCCATGCCAAACCATCTGTTTGAAATCCTCTCCGGGGCCAGGGGACGGATCGCGGACGAGCCATTCGAACTGGAAGCCCTGAGCCAGTCCCACCCGTGGTGGAATTTCCATGAGTGCAACAACGTGGCGATCAAGCGCAACCGGATCGTGGCCATTTACCCGCTGGTCTCCGCGCGCGAGGTGCTGGGCCTGATCGCCCTGGACGCGGGCGGACTGGAGCAGGTGAGCGAGGCCGGTTCGGTTAACCTGTTGAGACTGGCGGCCGCCCAGATCGCACTGGGACTGAGCCACCTGAGCCTGGTGTCCACAATCCGCCGGACCAGCTTCCAGAGCAGGCTCAAGGCCCTGGAGCTGGAAACGCTTCAGGATGTGGGCATGGCGTTCGCCGGCAGCCTGGACCTTAAGCAACTCACCGGCGACCTGCTGATGCGGGTGATCTCGATCCTGAATGTCAACCGCGCCGCCGTACTGCTCGACAACGCGCCGGGCCGCGACAATCTGGCAGGCGAATTCCGCCCGGAGGTGGTGGAAAGTTTCGGGCTGGAAGAGCTGGAGGAAACGTTGGTGGACTCGCTGGCAGGTTGCCCACAGGCCGCGGCCAACCTGCTGGAGAACTCTCCCACCGTGATCAATGATCCCGCCCTGGCCGCGGAGCTGGGCTGCCGCAACCTGATGGTCGTGCCGATCCAGTACAAGGGGCAGTTGCTGGGCGCGATCCTGGTGGGCGACAAAGAAAGCCGCAGCGAGCCTGAGCCAACCTTCGGCGACGACGACCTTCGCCTGCTGAGCGCGATGGCGGGTCAGGCGGGCGCGGCTATTTCCAATGCGCGGCTCTACAGCGACGTGCTGCGGATGAAGAATTTCAACGAAAATATCCTGACCAGTATCGCCAGCGGGGTGATTACCACCGGCGGCGACAACCGGGTGGTGAGTTTCAACGACTCCGCCGCCCGCATATTCGGGATTTCTCCCACCCGTGCGGTGGGCATGAGCGTGGAGGCACTGTTCTCCCAACTGGAGCTGAGTGAGCTGGCCGGTAAGATTACCGCGATAAAAAAATCAGGCGAGCATTTCCAGGAGATGAACGTAACGGCTTCCGGCCCCGGCGGCGATGAACTTTCGCTCAACGTGAGCGTCACCCCGTTCAGCGGCGGGCAGGATCCCGGCGGCCTGGAAACCGACAGCGGGGCCGGACTGGTGATTTCGCTGGAAAACGTGAGCGAGGGGGCCAGAATCAAGGACACGCTGCGGCGCTATGTGAGCGCCAACGTGGCCGACATGGTGCTCGCGGAAGGCCATCAGCTTGTGCTGGGCGGCAAGCTCAGCGAGGTCACTGTGCTGTTTGCCGATATCCGCGGTTTCACCTCGCTCAGTGAACGTCGCTCACCCCAGGAAGTGGTCGAATTGCTGAACAGTTACTTTGACTTGATCATCGACGTGGTTTTCCGCTACAATGGTACAGTGGATAAAATTGTCGGCGATGAGATCATGGTCCTGTTCGGCGCTCCCTTCCCGCTGGAAGACGACACCGAGAGGGCAGTGCGTTGCGCCATGGAGATGCTTGCCGAGCTTGAAAAATACAACGCCGCGCGAACCGGCAGCGGACAGGATCCGCTTAAGATCGGGATCGGGCTTAATCGCGGCAACGTAATCAGTGGCAATATCGGCTCGGCCAAGCACATGGACTACACGGTGATCGGCGATGCGGTCAACCTGGCCAGCCGCCTGGTGGACAACGCCGCTCCCGGACAGATTCTGCTCACCCGCAGCGTGGCCGGCCAGTTGGGAGAGGAATTCCCCTGCCGCCGGATCGGCGAGATCATGGTTAAGGGCAAGCGAAAACCTGTCGAAATCTTTGAAATAGCGAGTGAAGCGCAATGAGCCCGAACGACGCCGGAGAATACACGTTCGACCGGGTGGAGCACATGAGTATCCCCGCCGAGCCGAACCGGGAACTGGAGGTGGCCGAGCGGGCGTTCGAGCTGGCGCGCGGCGTGGGCCTTGGCGCCGACGAGGCCGACGAGGTGCGGCTGGCGGTGATCGAGGCGGTGATCAACGCGATCGAACACGGCCGCAACGAGCAGGGCCGGGTGCAGGTCTCTTTCTCCACCGGCAGCAGACCCGCCAGGCTGGCGGTAACCGTGGGCGACAGCGGCCGCGGGTTCGACCCCTCGCGGGTTGCTGCGCCCAACATTGCAGAGAAGATCGGTACAAATCAACGCAAAAGGGGCTGGGGACTTAAGTTGATGCGCAGCCTGATGGACGAGGTGATAGTCGACAGCAGCGCCAAAGGCACCCGGGTGACCCTGATCAAACAGGCTAAAGTACTGCCCGGCCTGGGGTAAGATTTTTCCCATGACGATGGATAAGCAATTATTTACCATTGAGTTATTAATCCGCCCCCGGCCGCAGGGGCGGGAACGATTGACATCTGGCTGAGGCCGCTCTACATTATTTTCCATAGATTCCGGCCGCGCCGCCACGGGAATACTTAAGTCCAGCCGCACTGGACAGCTTCTCCCGGCGAGGCGTCCGCTTAACCGTCACCGACGGAGTGAAGCAATGCCCGACAATTTCGAAGTAATCGTACAGCGGGAGGCCACCTACGCGATCCTTCGCACCGAAGGCTACATCAACAACACGGGCGGGGAAAAAATCGCCCGGGAATGCTACAAGATGCTCGACGACGGGATCGGGGTATTTATCCTCAACCTGGCCAAATCCCCGATTGTCAACAGTGTCGGCATCGCCGTGCTGATCGAGTTGATCGAGCGGGTGCGGGAAGACGGCGACAAGGTGATCTTTTGCAACTGCACTCCTGTTATCGCGAAAACTTTCAAAATCATGGGCCTGACCCAGTACGCCGAGTTATACGAAAATGAAAAAGAAGCTCTGGCAAATATCCGCTCGTAGCCTGCTGGCCGCGCTGCTGATGCTGACGGCGACAACTTCGCCGGTACGCGCCGTGTTCGACAGCAGCACGCTGGACGGGCGGCAGTACATCAATATCATCTTCATTCTCGACTGCTCTGCCAGCATGAACAAAATCATCGGCCCGGTGCGCAAGATTGACATCGCCAAGAGAACTGTCGATACGATCCTGAAGAACCTGGCGATCGAGAGCCACCAGGCCGGATCGATGGATACGGGTCTTCGCGTGTTCGGCTCCAAGTTCTACAAGTGGAAAAAAAACTGCGACGATACCACGCTGGAAATCCCGCTCGGTGATATCGAGGACACGATGACCCCAATCCTGCTGGCGGTCCAGGGAGTAACCGCCAAGGGCCAGAGCTCGCTGGCGCTGACCATGGACGCGTTGACAGGAGATTTTCCCGTTGCCGATGACCAGTGCAGTTTTATCATCGTTGTCTCGGACGGCGACGAATCCTGCGGCGGCAACCCCTGCATGGCGGTGGAGCAACTGGCCAGCGCATCCCAGGGCATTTCCGTCAACACGCTGGGTGTTGAAACCGACCCCGCCGGTTATGACAACCTGAACTGCATGGCCGAGGCCGGTAACGGGCTCTATTTCGACTCCAAGGACGTGGACGAGTTTATCCTGTTCCTCAAGGACTGTAACGAGAAAATCCAGCAAAACAGGCAGAAACTGGCCGACTCCGTGATTGATACGACAGTAATCACCCGGCGCGACATTACCGAAAGCATGACCGAGTACAAGGTCGAAAGCCCGGTCCCGCTCTATCCCGATCACGACGACAGGTTCGCTCCGGTGGACACTCTTACTCCCGATGACAAGGTTTTCATGCTTTCCAGCCGCGGTTTGTGGATCGAGGTGTTTGCGCCGGATAAACAGATCCAGGGCTGGATTCTGGCAAAGCGGGGCGGCTCGGAGTATTCGGTTACCGTTACCGACGACAAAACCCCGCTTTACGTGGAAAAGAGCCCATCGAGCGAGGTTGTGACTTACCTGGACGCGGGCACCCAGCTAACAGTCCTCAAACGCGAGGGGGCGTGGTACAATGTTATCGACACCAACACGAATGTCCGCGGCTGGGTGATCGCTTTCAACGTGGCCGAGAACTGATCGGCCGCCATACCACGGCCGGACCACTTAACCAACGGCAGTTTAACATGGCCGGAGTACTGAAAAAATTCACCCGTGGTGAGGTGATAATCGCCGAGGGTTCGGTAGGGACAAATGTCTATATCGTCCGCTCCGGCCGGGTGGAGGTTTTCAAAAACAGTTCCACCGGCGCGCTGCAACTGGCCACCCTGGGGGCCAACGAAGTGTTCGGCGAGATGAGCCAGATCGACGAGCGTTTCAGCCGCCGCACGGCCAGTGTGAGGGCTATCGAGGACTGCGAAATCATCATTCTCGACCGCGAGGGTTTCGACAACTACCTCAAGGGTACCTCGGCCGGTATCTCCAACCTGATCAAGCGCCTCTCGAACCGCCTTCGCGAGACCAACGATATCATCTCCCACGCGGGCCTGGACCCGCGGAACCTGCCCAAAGCGATCAAGCTGACCAAAGCCGATAACGGCGAGGGCAGGCTTACAGACGACCAGTTGGCCGAGTCGGTGAACGCGGCCGTGGATCTTCAACTGCTGCCCAAAAAATTCAGCAAGGGACAGACGCTGATCCGTGAAAACGCCGAGGCGATGAGCCTGTTCATGCTGAAAAGCGGCACTGTGCGCGTGTTCAAAACGGTGGCCGGCGAAGAAGTGGAGATCGACGACCTGACGGTGAACGAGGTGTTCGGCGAGATCAGCGCGTTCGACGAGGGCGTGAGGTTTTTTACGGTCAAGGCGCTCGATGACGGCGAGGCGGTGGTATTCAGCAAGAGGCAGATGGACGAAATGTTGCGCAAGGCGCCCCTGGAGCTGTTCCTGATCCTGGACTGTGTCGTGATGAAGCTGAAACGCACTTCGCTCAGATACCTGGAATCGCTGGAAAAGGAAGTTATTCACAAGCGGGAAATTACCAGCAAGGACGAGGAAATCTCCCGGCTGAGCAGTGAAAAAGAGGAACTGGCCCGGCAGGTAAAGGAACTAACCGGCAAGGTTGAGCAACTGAACGATCAAATCCGAAAACTTCAGCCGCAGCAGTAAGGCGGCATTTGATTCTACCTGCCACCATCCTCCCATAATATCTATCAATGAATAAAAAAAATTATCAGCCCCTTCGTCCCCCGGCCATTCGCCCGGGCGATACAATCGGTCTTGTTGCTCCGGCCAGCCCGCTGATCGATCTGCGCGACATCGGCCGGGCGCGCAAGGTACTCGCCTCGCTTGGATTTCAGGTGCTCGAGGGCGAGAACGTCCGCCGCCGCCACGGGTTCCTGGCCGGAAGCGACAGCCAGCGCGCCGACGACATCCACCGCATGTTCTCCGACCGCTCGGTGCGGGCCGTGATGGCCCTGCGCGGGGGCTACGGCAGCGGACGGCTGCTGGAACTGCTGGACTGGGACCTGCTGCGCGCCAACCCCAAGGTGCTGCTCGGCCACAGCGACCTGACCGCCCTGCTCAACGCCGTGCACCAGCGCAGCGGGATGGTCACTTTCTGGGGCCCGATGGCCGGTTACGACCTGGGCCGGTCGCTCACATCGTTTAAAATCCGGCACCTGCTCTCTGTTATCAGCGCAACCGCCGCAACGCAACGCTTGCCCTGCTCCGCGCCCTCGCCGCGCAGAAAGCTGCGGGTAATTTGCCCCGGAGTGGCCGAGGGCCGCCTGGTGGGAGGCAACCTGAGCATAATCGCCAGCCTGATCGGCACGCCTTACGAGCTCCGGACCGCGGACCGCCTGTTTTTTTTCGAGGACGTGGACGAGGAGCCCTACAAAATAGACCGGATGCTCAACCAACTCGCTCTGGCCGGAAAACTGCGGGAGGTGGCCGGGATCATTGTCGGCAGGTGTGTGGACTGCAAGCGCGGCGGCAGGATGAAACGCTCGTTCGCCCTGGCCGAAGTGTTCGAGCACTGGCTCTCCCCGCTGGGAGTTCCGGTGATCTACGGCCTGCCAATCGGCCACGAGACAGAAAAACTGACCCTGCCGATCGGGGTCAAGGCCCGTCTGGAAGCCGGCAGCAGCCCGGCCGTAACCCTGCTGGAGCCCGCGGTGGAAGAACCGGATACCGGTTTCGTTGCATAATCGGGTACAGCGGTGAGAAATCAGACATAGGGTTTGACCTTTTCCCGTACCTGCTCGTAGTTGCACGGCTTGATCAGGTAATCGTTGGCCCCGCTGCGCTCGATCTGCCGCAGCAGGACCGCGCTGTTCACATCGCTCATCACGATCACCGGGGTCTCGGCTGTCGCCTCGGCCGAGCGCAACTGTTTGAGCGCCTCCAGCCCGTTGACCAGCGGCATTCGTAAATCCAGCATCACCAGGTCCGGAGCTTCGCGGGCCACCGCCGAGAGCAGCGCCTTTCCGTTGAAAACCGCTGTCGCCTTGAACCCCTCGTGGTTTAACCTGGCGCAAATATCCTTGCAGAACCTGATATCGTCGTCGGCCACCAGGATTTTGATCCCCTCTTCCCGGCGGGCGATTTTCTTCCTCGCAACCTTCAGATTGCGCTGCACAATTTCCTCGCTGTCCTTTTCCGGCACCTTGAGCAGGCTTTTCAGCTCCGGTTGATGTTGTCCTATTTCTCCGATCAGCCAGACGCCGCTGGCTCTCATTTTTCCGTCCTTGGAGAGCAGCATGTCCTCCAGCGAGTCCCGGATATCCCTGTGCCCGAAATTCCAGATTGCTTTTAGCGTATTGGCCCGCACCCGGTTGTCCTTATCGTACTTGTATTTCATCAGGATTCCCATCACGTTGCGGTTGCCGATTGCCTCCAGCGATTCGATCACGTTGGCGCGCACACGGGCGTTCTTATCGTTGAGCATCTTCATCAACAGGCTGCTCTCGTGCTGATCCAGCATCTCGGCGATCAGTTTGACCGTGGTTGCCCGCACCTTGTCGTCCTCGTCCACGATAATATCGGCCAGTGTCCTGGCCGTGAAATCCTTATCCTCGCGGATCAGGATATCCAGTATCTTCCGGATCGTGACCGGGTTGGGAATCTCCATGTTTTGCAGATAAGAAAAGCGGCTGTCCAGACCGACCACGAAATCGATCAGCTTCTTTTTCTGCCGGATACCCAGAATCGGCGTTTCCTCGTTTTCCCGCAGCAGGCGCAGGACAATCTTGATCGTAGTGCCCCGCGCCAGGTTGCGAAGAAATACGCTCTTGTACTGCGCCAGCGGCAGAATGTGCTTCAGCGCATCGAGCCCGCCGGTATTCGCCAGTTCCTTCAGTGGTTTGATCTTGTTGCTGTCCGGCATGTCCTTGAGTTGGGAGGCCAGAACCTCGGCGCGCTTTACGGGGTCCTTTATCGTCGATGGGTCTATTTGTTTCTGTTTCACATCCCTTGCCTGCGCTGCCTCCCTGTCCTCGTCGGTGGCGCTTTCGCCCGGCTGCCCGCCCCCCTGAGGCGTGCTCTCGCCCGCCAGCTCATTTTCGTCCCCGCCACCGGTACCGCCGTCGCCGCCCAGCTCCCGCACCAGTTCCTCCACTTCCCGCCTTACTTTTTCGAACACTTCTCCGGCCCGGTTCTCCACCGCCTTGTTTCTCAACGCGCCGATCTCGATATAGTAGTACAGGCATTGGCTGAGTCTCTTGATATTCTCGCCATATGTCTTAACCATATTGTTCTGCGAATCCAGCTTCTGCTCCCGGCGGGACTCCTCCAGTGTGGCCTGGACTTTCTCGATCTGCGCCTCCAGCAACGTGGGATTAGCCAGCCGGAGAATCAGCAGGTTCAACATACCCTCATCAAGCCCAGCGGGCATGGCTTGTTCGCCCTGCTCGCTTTCGCCGTTTTCCTGTTCTTGCTCAAGCTCATCGATTTGCCCACGAAGTTTCTGATACAGTTCCTGCTGTTCCTGCTGCTCTTTGGAAAGACTTCCGTTGCCGGTAGCAGGTACCTGCAGCAACTCCACCAGTTTGCCGGCGGTGGCGATATCGATCTCCCCGAGCCACTGCGTTCTGTTAACGGCGGCTTCCTTGTGCCCGGCGTTCATGAACAGGATCCGCTTAAACACAAGGGCCTCGCGGATTTTTTCGATCTCCAGCCGGTAATACTGCTGAAATCTGTCCAGTACTCCCCACCCCTGCTCGTGAGCGCCATTGCTGTCGAAAACCTCGTCCAGAACGCGCTTGACCCGATCCAGCGGCTGATGGTCGCCGGCAATCTCCACCAGAGTGCGCAAGATTTTTTTCAGTATCGCGCAGAGCAACACCTGCCGGCGCAGGCTCGCCAGCGGCTCACCGTGGTTGATCTGGTCCTACAGCCGCTGCGAGAGCGAGGACTTCTTCTTCAGGTCCAGGCTGATGCGCTCCTGATTAAGCAGGTTGAACTGGTGGAGCCAGCAGAAAAAGCTCACCAGGACGCCCTGCTCGCCCAAAAACTCCTCGAACCGTTCCAGGGCCTGGTCCAGCTTATCTTTCCCGAGCTTCTCCGCATGGAACGTGCTGAGCATGAACAACCGGACGAAATACCTGCTGAAAACGTTCGTGTCGGCGGCGAACACCCCTTCCAGCGCGGCGAGCTTGTCGCTGAAAAAAATCTCCAGTTCGTTCTGCTTTGCGCTCTTGTCCGGGGCGTTCTTCGCGCTGTCGCTGTAGACAATGGCCATCATCTCGAACGCGCCGGTTAGCGTGGCGCCGCGGCTGGCCTTTTCGCCCTGAAGGTTTTTACGGGGGGTGAGAAAATAGGAATTGAACCGCGAGTCCTTTTGCAGCTTGTCGAAATGCCCGCCGAATATCAAGCTGATCTCCTCGTCCAGCTTGGTCAGGCTGGTGGCCGGATCAAGCTTTTTCAACGAGGCGATCTTGCTCTCCAGAAAACTCTGGGCATCCTTACCCGGATTAACTCGTAACGCGAATTGCATATTTTTCTCTTGTGGCTGAATGTTGACTGAAGAAAAGAAATTATACAAAAAACCATGAAAAAGGGCAAATCATTTCAAAAGATAACCCGCGGAAAATCGATCTGTCGAAAATATTGACAGGAAAACATACTTGCTATAATATGTGGTGGTATTGGTATGAAGTTTGCTTTAGTTGGTTATTGCGGGTATAATCGCGGGTATAATGGAGAAAACGATGTCCATGGCTAGCAGAATATTCCCCGATTTGATTCATTGGGCCTGGCACTGGCGTGGTGCACACCACCACGCATATGGATATCTACGCCCGCAGAGATAGTATCTGACTACGACCTCATTTTAAGCCGCGGGCACTGCTGAAGTGACCGCGGTTTTTTGTTTTTGCCCATCCGGGTCAGGCCTGGCCTTGCCGATGGACGAAAGGAAATACGATGCCCAATATCAGACCGACCCAGCAGGAGTTTCTTGCCAAGGCCCGGCCCGGAACAATCGTGCCGGTCTATGCCGAGCTTTATACCGATACGGAAACTCCGATCAGCGTGTTCAAGAAGCTTTGCGAACCGAACGAGTACGCATTTCTGCTCGAAAGCGTGGAGATGGAGGAAAAAATCGGCCGCTACAGCTTCCTGGGACTGGCCACCTGTACGGTTATCCGCGCCCGCGGTAACAAGATTGAGCAGATAACCGACGGGGAGCTGACCACCAGCACGGGCAATCCGATCGAGTACATCAGGGACTTTATCGGACGCTACGAACTGGCGCCGATTCCGGGCCTGCCGCCATTGCAGAGCGGGGTGGTGGGTTATTTCTCCTATGATACGATCCGCTGTTTCGAGCAGATTCCCCGCACCAAACCCGACCCGCTGGGGCTGCCTGATTGCTACCTGATGGTGGCCGACCAGTTGATCGTTTTCGACCACGTCAAGCACACGCTCACCGTGATCAAGAACGTGTTTGTCGAGCAGGGCGAGGACCCGCTCCAGCAGTACCGCCGGGCCCGCGCCAAGGTGGAATGGCTGGTGCGAAGGCTCAACGAGATAGTACTGGCGCCGCAAAATATCGGCTCGGCAGCCGATGGCGGCGAAAACCCCGTGACCACCTCCAACACCACCCGCGAGCAGTATGAACAGATGGTGGTCAAGGCCAAGGACTATATCCACGCGGGTGATATTTTCCAGGTGGTGCTTTCCCAGCGGCTGTCGACCAAACTCTCCGGCGACCCGTTCGACCTCTACCGCGCCCTGCGACGGGTCAACCCCTCGCCCTACATGTTCTACCTCAAGTTCGGCGACCTCAAGGTGGCCGGATCGAGCCCGGAGGTGCTGGTGCGGGTGGAGAACGCAGTGGTGACCAACCGTCCGCTGGCCGGTACGCGGCCCCGCGGAGCCGATGAGGCCGAGGACCGTCGCCTGGAGCGCGAGCTGCTGGCCGACCCCAAGGAGCGGGCCGAGCACGTGATGCTGGTCGACCTGGGACGTAACGACCTGGGGCGCGTCTGCCGCTACGGCAGCGTTAAGGTGACCGAGCAGATGAAAATCGAGCGCTACAGCCACGTGATGCACATCGTGAGCAACGTGGAGGGAGTCGCCCGCCCCGACGCCAACGCGCTCGATATTCTGGGCGCGTGTTTCCCGGCCGGCACGGTGAGCGGCGCTCCCAAGGTACGGGCGATGGAGATTATCGACGAGCTGGAAACAGAGGAGCGCGGAATTTACGCCGGGGCCGTGGGTTATATCGATTTCAGCGGTAACCTGGACACCTGTATCGCTATCCGCACGATCGTGATCAAGGACGACACGGCTTACATCCAGGCCGGGGCCGGAATAGTGGCCGACAGCGATCCGGGACGCGAGTACCAGGAAACGCTTAACAAAGCCACCGCCCTGCTCAAGGCGGTCCAGCAGAGCGGAGAGTTCCTATGATTCTCGTTATTGACAACTATGACAGCTTTACCTATAATCTCGTCCAGTACATGGGCGAGCTTGGGGCGACTCTGGAAGTCTATCGCAACGACAAAATTACGGTGGATCAGGTCGAGGCCACGGAGCCGGCCGGGATCATCATCTCCCCCGGTCCCGGCACGCCGGATGATGCAGGTGTCTCGCTCGATCTGCTCGCGCGGCTGGGACCGAAAGTCCCGTTTCTGGGCGTCTGCCTGGGACATCAGTGTATCGGACAGGTCTACGGCGGCCGGGTGGTTGGGGCGCCCTCGCTGATGCACGGCAAAACCAGCATGATCCACCACGACGGGTCGGAGCTCTACCGTGATGTGCCAAGCCCGTTCGAAGCCACCCGGTACCATAGTCTCGTCGTTGAGCAGCACAGCCTGCCGGATTGCCTGGAGGTGACCTCCCGCACGGACGACGGTGTGATCATGGGGCTTCGCCACCGCCGGTTTCCTGTCGAGGGCGTGCAGTTCCACCCCGAATCGATCCTCACTTTCGAGGGCAAGAAACTGCTCGGCAATTTCCTCCGGCGCACTCGACGGGAGAGTGAATGACCGGCCTGCCCGATTTCGAACAGATCAGAAAAACTGTCGGGCCGCCGGGAGCGCGCTGGGTCTGCGTGTTCGGCACCAGCGACAGCGCGGACAGAGCCAGCACGGACCAGGCCGAGCAACTTGGCAAGCTGCTGGCCGGACGGGGCTGGGTAGTTGTCACGGGTGGATATACGGCCGTAATGGAAGGCGCAAGCCGGGGCGCCAGGGCCGCCGGGGGCTTCAGCGTGGGCGTGGCCTGCCGCCTGTTCAGCAGGCAGCCCAACGCCTACCTCGACAAAGTGATCTGGACCGACACCCTGCTGGTGCGCCTGGAAACCCTGCTTCGCCTGGGCGACGGTTACGTGACCTGCAAGGGCGGCACCGGCACGCTGGCCGAGATCGCAATGGCTTGGGAGTACGTCAATAAGAAAATCGTCCCCCGCCGCCCGCTGGTGCTGCTGGGCGATTTCTGGCGGAAGCTGCCGGGGATTCTCTGCGATCAGGCCGCCGCGCCGGGAGTGAGTCTGGGACGTGCTGGTGATTTTATCTCCACCGCTACAACGGTGGAACGAGCCGTAAAAATTCTGGCCGAGGGTTTCGAGCGGCTGGATTAGTTTTTTTTGCTTATAAAGTTTTGAGGGCTTTTATTAGTTTGCAGCATCGTCCGGTTAGTTTTTGCATCATCGGCGATCCAGCGATAAGTTTGCACAATAACAGCATTAAGGCAACACACCCCTGTCTTCCCTCTTTTTAGAGGGGACCCGGCACGGCAGCCACCCTCCCGCGGTTTTGGGGTGTGGTTGAGGAGCGAAAATTCCCCTCTACTTAACTTAAGAGGGGTATCCGCCACCGGCGGACGGGGGTTGTAACAGCGGGCGGGGTGTGTAATGTAATCAGCTAACCTTCGACAATGCCTGTTATAGTGGTTCTCAAAAGTTTTGTCCTTAATGCAAAGGAAAGCGAATCCTGATAACGGTACGGAGAGACTTCCGTTGTCCGTAGAAAGTCGTAGGGGCGAACCTTGTGTTCGCCCCTACAAGGCAAGGAACGGCTCTTCGAAGAAAAATCAAGCGGACATTTCTTTCGAGAAACGCTCTAGCATAAAGTTTTGTATTTGCATTTTTGTCAAGATCGTACTTTTCTATTTTAGTGATACCCCCGCCACGGGAGTGACAACGATGATTGTCGATGCAATCCGCCGGCTTGTGGACGGAAAAGACCTCAGCGCCGGGCAGGCCGAAGAGGCGATGACCGAGATCATGGAAGGCCGCGCCCTGCCCGCGCAGATCGGCGCATTCCTGACCGCTCTGCGCATGAAAGGCGAAACCGTCCGGGAGATAACCGCGTTCGCCGGGGTGATGCGCGCCAAGGTCCGCCGTGTTTCGCCCGGCCGTCACAGCGAGTTGCTCGACACCTGCGGCACCGGTGGCGACAGTTCCGGGACGTTCAATATCAGCACCGCCGCCGCGCTTGTGGCCGCCGGGGCCGGTGTGCCCGTGGCCAAGCACGGCAACCGCTCGGTCTCCAGCCGCTGCGGCAGCGCGGACGTGCTCAGGGAGCTGGGGGTTAATATCGAGGCCGCCCCGGAAGTTGTAGAACTCTGCCTCGACCGGGCGGGGATCTGTTTCATTTTCGCGCCCCTGTTCCACCCGGCGATGAAACACGCTATCGGACCCCGTCGCGAGATGGGTATCCGCACTGTTTTCAACGTGTTGGGGCCGCTGACCAACCCCGCCGGCGCGCGATATCAACTGCTGGGCGTTTTTGCCGGGTCGCTCACGGAAACACTGGCCGGAGTGCTGGCAGCTCTGGGCAGCCGCAGGGCCTGTGTGGTCCACGGCCACGGTGGGCTGGACGAGATTTCGCTGGCCGGACCGACAACGTTGAGCGAACTGGACGGCGGGCGGGTAACGACACGCGTAATCCGGCCCGAACAGTTCGGGTTCGAACCCCGGCCCCTTCAGGCGATAGCCGGCGGAGACGCCCCGGCCAACGCAGCGATCATCCGTGATATCCTGGGCGGCAAGCCGGGCGCTTACCGCGACGCCGTGCTGCTCAATGCGGGGGCCGCTGTCAGCGCGTTTCATCAGGGAATGACTATCGGCCGGGGAGTTGAACTCGCCGCCGAAGCTATCGACAGCGGCGGAGCGCGGCAAAAACTCGCGGCCCTCGTGGAACTGACCAACCCGGAGGCGCAATGAACGTGCTGAAACGCATTATCAGCGATAAGCGCGAAGAGCTTGACGACGAGATGCGCAGACACCCGCTCGACGTACTAAGGGGCCGGATCAACAGCGAACCACTGCCCGAGCTGTTCGATTTCGCCGCCGCGCTGACCGGCAAAAAACCCGCCGCGCTGATCGCCGAGATCAAGAAGGCCAGCCCGAGCAAGGGGCTGATCCGCCAGGATTTTGAGCCGGAATCCCTGGCCGCCGCTTATGCCGCCGGTGGAGCCGATGCGCTGAGTGTACTGACAGAGACCCGCTATTTCCTCGGCCACTCCGAGAATATCTCGCTGGCCAAGCGCGGCGGCGGCACTCTGCCAGTGCTGCGCAAGGACTTCATTTTCGATCCGTGGCAGGTCTACGAGTCCCGTCTGCTGGGCGCCGACTGCATCCTGCTGATCGTGGCCGTGCTGGAGCAGAACCAGCTTGCGGACCTCTACGCACTTACCCGGGAGCTGGGCATGGACGCGCTGGTGGAGGTCCACGGCGAACCGGAACTTGAAGTGGCAACAGAGTTGAACAGTAAAATAATCGGAGTAAATAACCGCGACCTGACCACGTTCGAGGTCACCCTGGAAGTCTCCGAGCGGTTGACCGGTAAATTCTCCGATGGCGCGATCAAGGTCAGCGAGAGCGGAATCCACGGCAATCCCCACGTGCTCAGAGTGGCCAGAGCGGGCTATGACGCCGTGCTGGTGGGTGAGCACCTGATGCGCCGCGACGATGTGGCGGCAGCCACGCGCAAGCTGATGGGACGGGACCAGTGAGCACGAGGATCAAAATCTGCGGGATCACCCGGCTGGGAGACGCGCTTGCGGCCTGCGAGCTGGGGGTCGACGCGCTGGGGTTCGTGTTCCATAAGCCCAGCCCGCGCTATCTTGATCCGGAAAAGGCAGCCGGGATAATCAGCAAAATACCCCGGCTGGTGACAACCGTGGGCGTCTTTGTTGATCTTCCGCCTGAAGAGCTGCGGCAAATCGTATCAACGGCCGGACTCGACCGCGCGCAGCTTTCGGGCGATGAATCGCCCCAATACTGCCGCGCTCTGGGCGTAAGCTGGATCAAGGGGTTCCGGCTGGCCGTACGGGAAGACCTTGGCAAAATACCCGCTTACGCAGCCGGCGGAGATTTTTTACTGGACTCGTACGTAAAGGGTGTGCCGGGCGGAACGGGCAGGAAATTCAACTGGGAGTGGGCCGCCCTGGCCCGCTCGCATGGGCGGGTGATCCTGGCCGGGGGCCTGGGGCCGGATAACGTGGCCGGGGCCATCCGCACGGCGGCGCCCTACGCGGTTGATGTCTCCAGCGCGGTGGAGCGCGAACCGGGGATCAAGGATCACGAAAAGATAAAGCGGTTCGTGGCTGCGGTGCGCGGCGCTGATCAGCCGCATGTTTAATCTTGCTCACTTTTCCCGGGATAGAGAATCTTGCCGGGAAAGCAAATTAAATCCGATATTTTCTATCGTGCGTCATATACGATCAGGTCGGTTAAAAGCCGTATTTGCCGATGGCGAAGTAACAAAGTAGATGGACTTTTACAAAGCCATCATATACAAATTAAGAAGATTGAGAAAGGGACAGATTGATGGTGATCAAACTAGGACTACCCAAGGGCAGCCTCCAGAAATCGACCCTGGAGCTGTTCCGCAAGGCGGGCTACAATTTCAGTGTCAGCGAGCGCAGCTATTTCCCGTCGATTGACGACCCGGATCTGGAGGCGATGTTGATCCGCGCCCAGGAGATGGCCCGCTACGTCCAGGACGGCGTGTTCGACTGCGGCCTCACCGGCCACGACTGGGTGATCGAGAACAACGCCGACGTGGTGGAGGTGGCCGACCTGGTGTACGCCAAGTGCAGCATGCGCCCGGTGCGCTGGGTGCTGGCCGCCCCGGAGGGGTCGAACATCAACTCCGCCAAGGATTTGCAGGGCAGGAAAATCGCCACGGAAGTGGTCAATATCGCCCGCAGGTACCTGGAAGCCAACGGCGTTCAAGCCAACGTGGAGTTTAGCTGGGGAGCCACCGAAGCCAAGGTGCCCGTGCTTGCCGACGCCATTATCGAAGTTACCGAGACCGGCAGCAGCCTGCGCGCCAACAAGCTCAAGATTGTCGACATCGTGCTGGAGAGCACCACCCGGCTGATCGCCAACAAGGCCAGTTGGAAAAACCCGGCCAAGCGCGAGAAGATCGAGAATATCGCGATGATGCTCAAGGGCGCTATCGACGCCGAGGGTAAGGTGGGAATCAAGTTCAACGTGCCGCGTAAAGGGCTTGAGGCTGTCATGAAAATCCTGCCGGCGATGAAAAACCCGACGGTCAACGCCCTTCACGACCCCGACTGGGTCGCGGTCGAGGTGGTAATCGACGAGAACGTGGTGCGCAAGATTATCCCCGAACTCAAAAAACTCGGCGGCCGCGACATTATCGAGTACCCGCTGAACAAGGTGATCGCCTAGCGGGTGGGTTGGCGGCAATGAGTTTACCGCTACGCGCCGGGGCGCAAAGAACAAACTTCCCCTTAATAAAGGGGGGGTCCGCCGTAGACGGACGGGGGATGTAATGATGGGCGTTGATTGATAAGCGCCCCCCACAAGATCAGGAGACTCTCATGAGCGCGCAGGTTGTCCCTATCGTGGACAAGGATCAGCGAGAATTCCTGGCCGCTCTGACCAGGAAAAAGAGCGAGGA
>JAJRTS010000086.1 GCA_024278175.1 Gemmatimonadales bacterium
ATCAGATCATGTAGTTACAATTAACAACCCCTGAATTCTCCTTTGATACACAAAAATGAGTGATCCAAAAAACTTCCTCATCACAATTCAGTCGCCCAATGTTTCAAAGGTCTCAATAGGATAGAAACAGAGCCTGTCACTGGGAAGATGGTCAGGCGGAAAACTATTAAGACGAGAAAGGGTTTTAACTTCGGGAAAGGAGGATCGAAAAACCAGACACCTTTTAAGCAAAGTTCCGCTTGACTCCTGACGCAGTCGCTTAGTTTTCGGCGTTCACTGTCCAATATGTTCCGGCGATATAAAATGAGTTAAGGCAGTAAACTTTTGCAAAATGAAAAAACAGTTGCAATAACACTGGATGATACTTTATTTTCGTCTTTTATATGCTCTGATTCCAATAGTTGAATCCGGTCTGAAACCCCGTTTGTCTGTGGACAACCCACCATGACTACCCGGTGTGTTTTTGGAAGTTATTTTCGACTGTGGCCATGAAAAAAAAACCGACATGGGAAGTTATTCGCCTCGCCGGCATGTTAATCTTTTTCTATCTTATTATCTGGCTGCGTGTCGATACCTCGCTGATATACCATTCACTAGGCATGTTATATCAGGGCAGAGGCATGACGGCGCTGCCAGTATTCTATAGTGGATGGGCTTTTTTTTCCGATTTGACAGCAGCTCCGGGCGGGATGGTTGAATACCTTTCCGCATTCCTTTACCAGTACTACTTCTACCCCTCGGCAGGTGCGCTGATTGCCACTGCGGTGGCCCTTACCATCTATCTGGCAACAAATAAAATAATTTCCGATACAAGTGGATTCCGTTTCGCGGTTATCAGCTATCTCCCAGTTCTGCTTATACTTACCATCTTCTGCGAGTACACGCTTTGCCTCGCTCTTTGTGTGGGACTGTCGCTGTCGCTGCTGGGCGTCCTGGGCTACATGGCTGTCACCGGCCGGGCCACTTTCTCCAGAGCGGCCGTCTTTCTGACCACTTCGATTATTTTGTACTATCTCGCGGGTGGGGCTTTCCTGATCTATGCGGTATTGTGCACTGCCCTGGAGTATAAAAACCATAAACGTCTCCTCCCGGGCCTGACATACCTTCTTGCGGCCATACTCATGCCCTACGTTGTGGGAGCCGTCTTCTTCAATCTGAGCATTAGCGATGCATATACACTCTCTCTGCCGTTCCACCCGCAAAGTTACAGCAATCAATCGATTGCGGCCCGGGCTCTTGTCCTTTTTTTTCCGGCGCTGGCGCTCTGGGTGGTAATTCAACGGCCGGCAGCCGGATTGGCAAGGCGTGTTTTCTCCGGCAGGTCCGTACTTAATGAAGAGCCTGCCAATCAACCCCCGGCCCGAAGACAGCGGGCAACAAAGGTCGTATTCGTCTTCGAGATGCTGGCAATTATCATTGCTGCCAGTTCAGTGGTTTATTTCCGTTTTGACGAAGACCTGAAAACCGCGCTGAGCATCAACAGCTTTGCCCGCCGGCAGATGTGGTCCCAGGTTCTGAAAGAGGCCCGCCGTCTGCCAGCCGGCAGTTACAACATTTTGACCAGCCATGACATTGATAACGCCCTTTTTCACAGCGGCCGCCTGCCGTGCGATTTGTTCGCCTATACACAGGTCCGTTCTCAAGGCGCCAGGGCGTTACTTCACCTCAATTTCGGCTTCGGACGGCAAACGGAGAGCGGTTCCGCCATGGCCGAACTGTCGAGGCTCAGCGATGTCTACTTTGAGCTGGGGTTGATAAACCCGGCTGAGCTTACCGCCTATGTCAACCTGGAACTGAACGAGCACCCCTCGATCCTCAAACAACTGTTTTTCATCAACATGGCCAAGGGGAATGCCGAGACCGCCAGAGTCTACCTTCGTGCACTGAGCAAGAATCCGGTCATGGGCAAGTGGGCGGTTGAGCAGTTGAGCTTGTCGCAGACGGACCCGCTTTTCTCAACAGACAAGCATTTAAATAAAATCCGCTCGAATATCCCGGTGAACGATTACGTCCAGAACGCGGACACCGAAATCATCCTGCTTGATCTTCTGGAGCATAACAGGCACAACCGGATGGCGTTCGAATACCTGATGGCTTACTACCTGCTGTCCTTCGAATTGGAGAAAGCCGCCCGCTGCATTCAGCGCCTGGGCGACTTCGATTATCCGGGTATTCCGCCGCTCTACGAGGAAGCCGTGCTCGTTTGCCAAAGCCAGAGTGGCAGGGAAGTCGACCTGAGGGGAAAAACGATCAGCGCGGAAACATATGAACGTTTTTACAGGTTCCGCGAGTTGTATACGCGGTACAAACAAAACAATGCGGATGCTTTTCGTCAGCTTGAAAACGAATTCGCGGACAGCTACTTTTTCTACTGCATGTTTGGCAGATCAGGGAAAAAACATGAGCAATAGCCGCGGACATTTTTTGCTGTCAGTCGGTGCCGCGCTGCTGGCCGTACTTATCGGCTGCGCGCAACGTAGCGCTGATGATTTTATGGGAGGAACCCGTCTGGAGCGGACTCCGCAGATCAGCCCCGATTATGCCGGGATAGTCATCCCGCCTAACATTACTCCATTGAACTTTGCAATCAAGGAGCCGGGCGTCAGCTTTCTGGTAAAAATGTATACGGAGAACGATACGGGATTCGAAATCTTCAGCGCCGGCCCCCGGATAACCATTCCGCGCAATAGCTGGAAGTTACTGCTGGAATCCAATCCCGGCGGCAAGCTGTTTGTTGACGTTTACTCCAGGGGGGAAGACGGCAGCCGGAAACGATATGAGTCCATCGTAAATACGATCGCCGCCGAGCCGATAGATCCGTACCTTGTTTATCGTCTTATCAAACCGATCCACGGCTGGTGGCGGAACGTGGGGATCTATCAAAGGGACCTGGAAAGTTATACCCAATCCGAGGTTTTCCACGGCAAATCCTTCAGCAACGGCTGCCTCAACTGTCACACTTTCGCCAACAACAGCACCGAGAGAATGCTGGTCAGCACGCGCAGCGAAATCTACGGTAGCGCGGCAATCCTGGTTCACGACGACACGGTGGAAAAGATCGGGACGAAATTCGGTTACGCCGCCTGGCACCCGAGCGGCCGGCTGGTCATCTATTCGGTAAATAAGATATTCGGCTTTTTCCATACCGCCGGGCCTCAGGTGCGTGACGTTTTAGATGCGGCATCCGCACTGTGCTATTACAGTCTGGACGAAAAAGAGGTAAAAACCACGCCGGCCATCTCCAACAGAAACCGGATGGAAACCTACCCGACCTGGAGTCCGGACGGGCGCTATCTGTATTTCTGCAGCGCACCGATGCTCTGGTCGCCCGACAGCAGCGAAAACGCAACTTACGATCAGCTGAAAAACGTGCGTTACGACCTGATGCGGATCAGCTACGACGTGGAAACAGATACGTGGGGCGAGCTGGAAACCGTGCTGAGCGCGCAAGAAACCGGCTTGAGCATTCTTCTGCCACGCATTTCACCTGACGGACGCTTTCTGGTATTCTGCATGTGCGACTACGGTAACTTCCCCATCTATCGACCAAGTAGTGATCTCTATCTGCTGGATCTGGCCAGCGGCCAATATCGGAAACTGCGGATTAACAGCGATCAGTCCGAATCGTGGCACTCCTGGTCGAGCAACAGCCGCTGGTTGGTTTTCAGCAGTAAACGATGGGAGAAACCTCATACGAAACTTTTTATCAGCTATGTGGATAAAACCGGAGAAGCTCACGCGCCGTTTGTGCTGCCGCAGAAAGATCCACTGTTTTACGACTCGTTTCTCAAAGCCTATTCCGTTCCGGAACTGGTTAAAGAGCCGGTACGGGTAAGTCAACGGGAACTTGCCGAGGCAGCCATGTCATCCAGGCAAATCGACGTCAAGCTTCCGCTCACTTCCGCCTCTCCAAAAGCGCCCAGGCCGAATCGCAACATTGGCTCGCTGCAGGGCAGCGAACAGTACCAATAAAGGGCCGGGCGGTTGATGGTCTGACTGGGTTATAATAGCGGCCTGAGCAGAAGCCAATCGGCCGTTAAACTGCAATCGGGTACAGCGAATTTCAGATACTTTGGATACGGGAAGATGTTATGGCGCTGGAAACACGTATGATTGAATCGGCACAGAGCCTGGAGATTTATATTTCCGCGGTGCCTCAAACCGGCGGCAACGTCGAGCCACAGGCTGAAGAGCTTTTTAACGGGATCAGAGAAACTCTCCTGGAAAAAAACGCGGTGATAATGCAGGAGCGCATTTTCGCCGAACGGAGCGCGATGGACACTATCTCCTCGATACGTTCCGAGGTATACGGGAATCTTGACGACGGAGTTGCTCCGACCCGGTTGGTCGTTCCGCGGGGAGCAAGGGGACAACTCGGCGGAGTACAGGTGTATGCGGTATCCAGCCCAGGCAAGCCGGAAGTTCTGTGTATTGACGGAGCCGCCTGTGGCCGGGTGCTCCGGCATGATGGAAAAAAATATGTCACTCTGTCCGGTGTCACCGCCGCCGGGCAGGGGAGTGCCGCGGATCAGGCCCGGGCCTTTTTCGAAAAAGCGCAAGCCGCACTGATGGGAGCGGGTGGGGATATCAGCTCAGTAGTACGGACCTGGGTCTGGCTCGATGATATCCTTTCCTGGTACGATGACTTCAATCAAATCAGGACTCGGTTTTTTACCAGGCAGGGTCTCATCGATGGAAACAGGATACAGCATATGCCGGCCAGCACAGGGGTGGGCATCACCCCGTCGGGAGGCGCCAGCTGTGCGCTGGATGTTTATGCTGTTATCGAGCCGGGGAATTCAAGTGAGTTTTATTCGGCGGCCGGAGAACAGGGATTCTCGTTAGATTACGGGTCGTCGTTTTCCAGAGCCGTGAAAGCGGTTACTCCGGCCGGGGATACTTTATTCGTTTCCGGTACGGCAGCCATTGACAGGAACGGATTGACCGAGCACGTGGGTGATATTGAGTCCCAGATCAGATCGGCCTTCAAGCATATCCAGGCGGTTCTGGATGAACGGGACTGCCAAAGCCGGGACGATCTGTTACAGATGGTTGCCTACTGCAAAAACACGGAAGTGGAAAGAGTATTCAACAAAATGTGCAGCGAGGAAAACCTGCCCTGGCCCTGGCCAACTCTAATCTGCCACATTTGCCGGGATGACCTGTTATTCGAAATCGAAGTGGTCGCATCGACTTCAGCTAAAAGGGTTTGTCTCTCTTGACTGGAGGGGCGTTGAAATAAAACGTTCAACGCCCTCAAATGAAAAATTTCGCTCGATTGGTTGTCAAGGGCAAGACGAGCCGTTCCTTTTAGAATACTGCTATTTGTGTTATACCAAGTAGTTGCATTACTCACGACGACTTTCGGCCAGCATAACGAGGAACGGCCCTTGACAACCCTTATTCCCATTCTTCGTTTTTTTCAACACGCTTCTAGATCCCTTCAGCACAGGTTGGACGATTTTGGTGACCTGCCCCACAGGAAACGAGTTCATATTTGCGCAGAAAAGTTTGAAAATAGTCCCGTCGGCCCCGCCAGTTTAAAAATGTTTAATCGATAGAACTCCCCCGAGGTTGATAGCTGTCTTCATGAGAAACTATGCCGCATGTCAATCCCAATCCGCTTTGTTTGACAAACTGCCTGCAATTACCCCCTGGAATTATATTTTCTGCAACACTCCAATATCCCGCCGCATAGCCGGGTTCCACTATATCCGGTACTCTTTCACTTCCCTCACAACTTCAGCCATTTCCTGATCCGCCCCTGCTGGCGGTGTGGTAAAAAGACTAACCAGCCAGATTACTGCCAGCGAACCGAAAAAACCCGGTACCATCTCGTAAAGTCCGGTGGATTCTTTGAAGAACACGGCCCAGAGCACTGTAATCAGGAACCCGCTGCACATGCCTGAAATCGCGGCAGCTCTGGTAGTGCGCTTCCAGAATAAAGACATGATTATCACCGGGCAGAAAGCACAACCTATCCCGCTCCAGGCGAAAAGCACGAACCAGAAAATCAGCCTGCTCTCGGAGAGCGAAAAAAGGAACGCTACCGCTCCAACTATCACAATCATCGCTCTGCCAAGGAAAACTATGCGCTGCGGACTGGCGTTAGGGTTTACTATTTTCTGGTATACGTCCCTGATCACAGCCGATGAGAGCAGAATAAGCAGAGAATCGGCAGTGGAAATTATCGCCGCGAGCACAATGGCAATAAAAATCCCTGTAACAATCGTGGGAAAAAGTTCTGTTGAAAGCAGGGGCATGATCATTTCCTGATCCGCCAATCCATCGAACAGCACCCTCCCGGCCATCCCGGCCAGCACTGCTCCTATATCCACCACCAGGACAAACGGCACTGCCACCCATCGGCCGTAGATAATCTCTCTCTGGCTCTTAGCCGCAATGAATCGCACGAAAAGCTGCGGTGCACCCATAAAAGCCAGTCCCACTCCGCAAAAACCCGCAATAGCAGCCAATCCTGCTACGGAATAGCCCTCAGCTCCGGATAGAGTGAGCAGGAGAGGATCTAGCTCCCTCAGCAGAGAGAACATCTCGAACAATCCTCCGCATTGCGCCACGGCCACTACCGGCAAGACAACAAGGCCGGCAAGCATCAAAAGCCCGTGCATGAAATCAGCCCGTGCCACTGCTTTCAGTCCACCCACTACGGTGTAGAACAGGATTATTACCAGACCGATAACAGTTCCGGTGAGGAAGTCGATTTGCAGGAAAGATTTGAACGCTTTGCCCGTAGCAGTAAGCTGGGCGGCGATATAGCTGGTTACCATGGTGACCAGGATCACCGAGGAGATGATCCTCAATACGTGGCGTCGGTCATCGAACCTGTCCTCAAGGTAATCAGGCACTGTTATCGAATCGTACCTGTCAGTGTATACTTTAAATCTGCAAGCCATGAAAACCCAACTCACTCCCACTCCCAGCACTTCTCCCAGAATTACCCATATCGCATGCAACCCCACTGCATAGCCCATACCGGTCAGACCCAGTAATAGCCAACTGCTCTCACCTGTTGCATTCGTGCTGAAACTGACTATCCAGTACTTCAGCTTTTTTCCTGCAGCGTAGTATCCATCCACTGAATCGCTGCCCTCCCGGCTGAAAACGCCTATCAGCACCAGGGCAAGGAAATAGACCGCCATAGTCAAAACCAGGATTGTTTTCTCCACGGGCAAGTCTCCAGGAATAAGTGTTCACGCTGGTCTGGTAATATATCTCTCCTGTATTCATTATTTCACCGAGACAAAATCTGCAATACTTTCCCCATTGCATACCCGGTATAGGTGCCTATCACATAACCCCAGATCCCCACGAGGAAAGCCGGCAAAACCAGTTTGTTCCATTTCTTGGAGATAGCGATGGCCGCGGAGTTCATCGGGCCGGCAGTATTGGCGATAGACACCAGTATCATCTCCTGCAGGCTGAACCCGAACAGTCTGCCCAGAGTGAAAGTTACCAGTACGTTGGCCCCTACAATCACGGCACAGAGTACAAGCAGTAATGGGGCCTCGAGCAAGATGCTTTTTATGCTGGCCGGAATCCCGATCAGCACAAAAAAGATATAGATCGCAAAAGTACCCATTTCCTGAGTTCCTCTCAGGTTGCCGCTGAAACCGGGGAACAGGAATGAGAACCCCACTGTAATCGCGGTGAATAGCAGGTACTTATTGCCAACCAGGGTTATGATCATCTCCAACAGAATGTTCAGCCCCCTGTTATCGACTCCCGCCTTGAACCCGGCAACTAACTGGGAATTGTTGAATACCGAGCTGAACTCGGTGCCGATTGTCACGATTATAAAAGCCAGGGAGAGATTCTTGCCTAAATCGATGATCGAGATCGGCTTTGGCGCCCAGAAATCCACTGCCTCGTCAAGAGACCCGTTCCTGCCCGTGCCTTTCTGGTTATCAAGTTCAAAAAGGTCCTCATCGGGAAGAGATTTGAACCAGCGGGAAGCGAAAGCGAACCCGGGTAAAGCCAGCATGGCCATAATATGCACGGCCATTACCAGGTTGTCCGCCACAATCAACGCATTGGAAATGGATTCCGGGGGGTTGAAAATATATACGGATGCCAGAAAATTCATTGCCCCGCCGATGTAACTGGCGGTCATTATCCCGCAAACCTCAGCGATATAATCCACCACGGAACCCATCATGACAAACGCAAGCAGCGCACCGATCACTGTACCCAGGGCGCTGAGATGAAAGGCGGCCAGCATTCTACCGGTCTCCTTCCAGATTTTTCTGAGGTCGCATTTCAGCAGCAGGAGCGGGATGCAGAGAGGGACCACATAGTCCCATACCGTGTCGTAGACAGGACTTTGCAAGGGAATAATCCCCAGGTTGGAAAGCACCAGCCCGCCGACAAGGGCGATAACCGGTCCGCTGAGCCGTGAGCCCCACTTGTAACGCTGTTCAAAAAAAAGATATAAAACGGCCCACGTGATAAGAATCGACCACAGGATCCAGTAGTCCAAAGGGCTGATCAAGGGGGTATTTAGCATCCAGTCTCCTTTTAGGGTAACCATGCAGCCGGCAAAAGAAATTCAGAGGTTTCCTGTTGATTTAATATTTTGTTTAGCTCTGTGAGCCCTGACGGTACTTGTTTAAAACCTCAATCGCCTTATCGATATCGATCGCCTCGGCCCTGTTGGCATCCCGCCCGACAACAGTCACTGCCTTGAAAATGGAATTCAGGATCGCTTCCTCCACGGCATCCGCTGCGGCTGCGAATACCGGTGTCAGGTATTCGTCACGCAACAGTATCTCGGATTTGCGGAAAGGTTCTCCGCTTGCAAGGTTTTCCTGACGGTAAGTCGTGCTGAAAGCAATAAAATAATCCCCGCTGGAATGGCTCCCCACCGCACCGGTCCTGGCCATACCCAAAACGCCGCGCGCAGCCAGGCGCTTTAGCTGTCGTGAGTTGAGGGGCAGATCAGTGGCGGTTATCACCATCAGGGAGCCCCCTTGCGGACAGTCGTCCATTTGCGCAACAACACCCAGCTCCTTTCCCAGCGGTATTCCGTCCACTCTCAGCGTGCCGAGGAAATTACTCTGGATGAGGCTGCCCACCGTGAACCGCCTGCCACCCACCGCGATTATCCGGCTGGATGTGCCGATTCCCGCTTTGAACCCACAGGTCCTGATACCCACCCCTGCACCCACAACTCCCTCGGCCACGGGGCCGCCCTCTGCCGTGTCTATGGCCTGAAAAACATGCTCGGCCCGCAGGTGCAATCCATGGGAGTCATTGAGGAAACTGTCATCGGTTTCTCCCACCAGGGGGTTAAACCAGCTATTTTCTTCGGGTTTTTCAATATATTTTTTCACCACGTATTTCACCAGCGCATCAAATGCCTTCCCCACCGCCAGGGTGCTGGTGAGAAGCACGGGTGTTTCTATCCGGCCGTACTCCTCAAGAAGGGACAGGCCCGCCGTTGTGCCCGCTCCATTGAAAACATGGCAGCCCGCCTCCACTGGTGCCGAGAGGAGATTTCCGCTGTGGGGCAGTACAGCAGTAACGCCGGTCCTCACCGGCCCCTTGCCGGGAACCAGTTTTCCCTCACCCTTCCAGAGTGTGACCTGACCGACTTTGATTCCCTTCACGTCGGTAATTGCATTGTCCGGCCCGGTGGCGAATGGGCCGATTTTCACTCCCAGCTCGCGCACCCGAAGCCTGCGAGAGTTATCGGGAGGCCTTGATATCATCTACTAATCTCCCTGCTTTGGATTAAATCGGCAGTTGCTCTAGCTTATCCAGCCGGCGATTTTGTAGTCACCCCAGCGCTCGGTAATTTTTCGGGTCGTGGTCCAGAACTCGATCGCCCCGGGGCCGGTAATATCTCCATAGCCGAACCGCGAGTTATTACGGCCACCGAAGGAAAAAGGTTCGCGTGGAACCGGCACGCCAATATTGATCCCGATCATGCCCGCGTTGAAGCTTTCCGCGCAACGCTTCGCCAAAGCGCCGTTCTGGGTATAGATCGTAGCGGCATTGCCGTATGGGTTGTTGCGCTCGATCTCCAGGGCTTCTTCCAGGGTTGGGGTGCGGATGATTGAAAGCACCGGGCCGAAAATTTCCTCCCTGGCCACGCTCATTTCGGGGCGGACATTATCCAGGATCGTGGGACCGATCCAGCAGCCGGCGGGATGGCCCTCACCCCTCACTCCCCGTCCGTCCACGAGAACGGTGGCTCCGTCTCTCTCAGCCTGGTCGATATAGCCGGTAATCTTTTCCAGGGCGGACCGGCTGATTACCGGACCGGTGTCTTTTCCGGGAATCACGGCGCGGGTCTTTTCGGCAATGGCATCGACTATCCGCTGCACGTCACCCACAGCCAGCAGCACGCTGGCGGCCATGCAGCGCTGACCGCAGGAACCGACAAATGAGTCCACGATGTTCGAGGTACTCAGTTCCGGGTCCGCGTCGGGAAGAAGTACCAGATGGTTTTTGGCCCCTCCCAGAGCGAGAACGCGCTTGCCTGAGCCGGTGCCCTTGTTATAGACAATCTCGGCCACCTTGCTCGAACCGACAAAAGCCACCGCTTTGATCTCAGGATGCACCGCCAGGCGCTCTACCGCATCTCTGCCCCCGTGAACCAGTTGTAAAGCCCCTTCCGGCAGCCCGGCATCGAGCAGCAGCTCCCGCAGCCGGATCGCGGAAAACGGCACCTGCTCCGAGGGCTTCAGTACCAGAGTATTCCCCAGACACAGGGTGAGGGGGATAATCCATAACGGGACCATAACGGGGAAATTGAACGGTGTGATTGCGGCGGTAACCCCCAGCGGCTCGCGGATCGAGCGGCATGTTACACCTTTGCTCACCTCCAGGTACTGTCCGGCAATAAGCTGGGGGATACTGGCGGCGTATTCAATTACCTCCACGCCTTTAATTATGCCTGCCCGCGCCTCGGCGGCGGTTTTTCCGTTCTCAGCGGAACAAATTTCGGAGAGTTCGTCCAGGTTATCCTCTACCCGCGCTTTAAAACTGAACATCACCTGGGCGCGTTGTTTGAAAGTGATTCCGCTCCAGGCAGGGAAAGCCTCCGCCGCGGTAGCAACAGCCCGGTCTATTTCCTCAATCGTGGACCAGCGGACACGGCCCAGCTCGCTGCTGTCAGCGGGATTGAATATTACGTGCTCGCTGCCCGGGGCGGTGTTGTTCAACTCTGTGCTCATCTGGCATCTCCTTCTGATTGAGACCTTTGATTTAATCCCGGACCGGTTGTGAGAATTATTTATTAGCAACCCTGAATCGAAATATGAATGATAAAATGGACTTCAAGCCCAAACATATCACCTATTTCGTAGGGGCTTTCCCCATGTGTCCGCCCGCGGGCGACCGGCCGGTCGCCCTTAAGGGTACACGGAATTCTTTTTTCAAAGGTCTCTGATTATAAAAGCTGTCCGGCTCAGGCACGGAATAGCGTACCGTCACTTCCTTCCAGTTTAATCGAAAGCTCAAAATGCTCTCAGGGCCACCTGTAAAACCTCCAGCGCCCTGTCCAACTCATCGTCGGTTACAGTCAGTGGCGGCTGAAGGCGCAGCACG
>JAJRTS010000087.1 GCA_024278175.1 Gemmatimonadales bacterium
GTAGAATTTTCGCAGGTCGGGAGTATCGTCCGGCCAGCCGAGCGTGGAGAACGGCCAGAGCTGGCTGGAGAACCAGGTATCCAGCACGTCCTCGTCCTGACGGATATCCGCGCTGCCGCAATGGGCGCACTTATCGGGGTCGGTCTCGCTGACGGTCATCTCCGCGCAACTCTCGCAGTACCAGACAGGCACCTGATGGCCCCACCAGATCTGGCGGCTGATGCACCAGTCGCGGATATTCTCAAGCCAGTCGTAGTAGATTTTGGTCCAGCGCCCGGGATGAAATTTCACTTTCCCGCTACGCACCACTTCCAGCGCGGGCCCGGCAAGGGGCTTCATCCTGACGAACCACTGTGTGGACAGGTACGGTTCCACTATCGTGTCGCAACGGTAGCAGTGGCTCACCGGGTGGGCATGGTCCTCTATTTTTTCCAGCAGGCCTTCGGCCTCCAGTTGCGCCACCAGTTTTTTGCGGGCCTCAAAACGGTCCATGCCGGCGTACGGGCCCGCCAGCTCGTTCATCGTCCCGTCCCCGGCCATCACCTGCACCTGCTCCAGCCCATGACGGCGGCCGATCTCGAAATCGTTCGGGTCGTGGGCCGGAGTCACTTTGACCAGTCCGGTGCCGAACCCGGGGTCCACGTGGCTGTCGGCGATAATAGCTATCTCGCGGCCCACCACGGGCAGACGCAGCTTGCGGCCGATCAGCTCCCTGTAGCGCTCATCCTCCGGGTTAACCGCCACGGCCGTGTCGCCCAGCATGGTCTCGGGACGGGTTGTGGCCACGGTGATCGAACCCCCGTCGCCATCGGCGAACGGATAGCGGATATGGTAGAGCTTTCCGTTGAGGTCCAGGTGGTCCACTTCCTCGTCGGCCAGGGCGGTCTGGCAGCGCGGGCACCAGTTGATGATATACTTGCCGCGGTAGATCAGCCCCTTGTCGTAGAGCGAGACGAACACGCGGCGCACGGCTCGGCTCAGGCCCTCGTCCATCGTAAAGCGGTAGCGGCTCCAGTCGCAGGCGCAGCCCATCTTCTTGAGCTGCTCGACAATTGTCCGCTCGCGGTCGTCCTTCCATTGCCTGATCTTGCCGATCAGCGCCTCGCGGCCAATCTGGTGACGGTTCTGGCCCTGGCCCCGGAGCTGCTTTTCCACCACGTTCTGGGTGGCGATTCCGGCATGATCCACTCCCGGCACCCAGAGGGTCTCGAAACCGCGCAGGCGGCGGCTGCGGATCAGGATGTCCTGGATAGTTTCGTTGAGCGCGTGGCCCATATGCAGTACGCCGGTTACGTTCGGCGGCGGGATGACTATCGTGAACGTCGGCTTGTCCGAGCCGGCATCGGCCTTGAAATATTCCTGCTCTTCCCAGTATTTATACCATCTTTTTTCGACCACCTTGGGGTCGTACTGTTTGTCCATCTCCGCGGACAAGCTGCCTCCCTTTATCTCGAAATCATGTTATTTTTGGTACTCGGGTCTCGCTTAATGCGAATAAGCTTGTAAAGTATGCAAATAGGGGTTTGAGGTCAAACCTTTTGCATCCGGGCCAACCGGGGTTATAATGATAGCCGGGCATGGCTTGTTTCCTGATTATCATTGAATATTTCTCTGCCCGATTGCACTTTATAGCGGAAATGTAACACAAGCGGACAACTGCAACGTACTATTCTTCCGGGACGACAATCAGTAAACAAAATTATTTAGTGGAGGCCACGATGGCTGAGAGCGGAACCGAAAGGACCAGAGTACCCAGCGATATCGAGATCGCCCAGAGCGCAAATATCCGCCCCATACAGGAAATCGCCGCCCAGGTCGGTATCGGCGATGACCAGCTCGAACACTACGGCCACTACAAGGCCAAGGTGGGCCTGGACGTGCTGAAAAACAACAAGAAGCAGAAAGGGAAGCTGGTGCTGGTAACCGCTATCAGCGCCACCAGCAGCGGCGTGGGCAAATCGACCGTGAGCGTGGGCCTGGCCCAGGCGCTCAAGCGGCGGGAGAAAAACGTGATGCTCTGCCTGCGCGAGCCCTCGCTCGGTCCCTGCATGGGGATCAAAGGCGGGGCGGCGGGCGGCGGCTACAGCCAGGTGATTCCGATGGAGGATATCAACCTCCACTTTACCGGCGACATCCACGCGGTGTCGGCCGCGCACAACCTGCTCAGCGCGATGGTGGACAACAGCCTGCATCAGGGCAACTCCAACGGGATCGATCCCCGCCGGGTGGTCTGGCCGCGGGCGCTGGACATGAATGACCGCAGCCTGCGCCGGATCGTGGTGGGGCTGGCCGGGCCGCTCAACGGCGTACCCCGCGAGGAGCGCTTCCTGATCACGGTGGCCAGCGAGGTGATGGCGATCCTGTGTCTGGCCACGGACCTCAAGGACCTTGAGAAAAAACTGGGCCGGATCATCGTGGGCTACGACATGGGTCGTGAACCGGTGTTCGCCGGGCAGGTAAAAGCCCCCGGAGCGATGACCGCGCTGCTGCGCGATGCGTTCAAGCCCAACCTGGTGCAAACCCTGGAGGGCGGCCCGGCGCTGGTCCACGGCGGCCCGTTCGCCAATATCGCCCACGGCTGCAACAGCCTGGCCGCCACGCGGCTGGCCCTGGGACTCTGCGATTACGTGGTCACCGAGGCCGGGTTCGGCGCGGACCTGGGCGCGGAGAAATTTTTCAACATCAAGTGCCGCTACGGCAACCTTCACCCGGACTGCGTGGTGCTGGTAGCCAGCGCCCGGGCGATCAAGTTCCAGGGCGGAGCCGCCCCAAAAGAGCTGGACGAGGAGAACCTGGAGGCGCTGATCCGCGGGATGGGCAACCTGGATAAACACGTGGAGAATATCCGCAAATACGGCGTACCCGTGGTGGTGGCGCTCAACAGCTACATCACCGACAGCCGGGGCGAAACCGAGCTGCTGGCTAAGCACTGCCAGAAGCTGGGCGTGCCGTGGTCGATTACCGACGTCTGGGAAAAAGGCGGCGAGGGCGGCCTGGACCTGGCCGACAAGGTGGATGAGCAGATAAGCTCCGGCAAGGCGGACTTCCGCTTTCTCTACGACGCCGAGGAGCCGGTGCAGCAGAAGATCGAGACGATTGCGCGGGAGATGTACGGGGCCGGCAGCGTGGAGTACAGCACCACCGCCCGGCGCAACATCCAGGCGATCGAGAAATCCGGGCTGGACAACCTGCCGATCTGCATGGCCAAAACCCAGTACTCGCTATCCGACAACCCGGCCCTGCTGGGACGGCCCAGCGGGTTCAACATCACCGTGCGCGAGGTGATCCCCTCGGCCGGCGCGGGATTCCTGGTGGCCCTTACCGGGGATATCATGACCATGCCGGGCCTGCCCAAAAGGCCCGCGGCGGAGAATATCGGCGTGGACAAGGACGGCAAGATTTACGGGTTGTTTTAGCAGAAACTGCAAATCCCCCTCAATCCCCTTTTGCCAAAGGGGGAGGCAAAAAGAACACAACAGCCTAACTAATCAACGATAAGTTGGGCCTTGAAGAACGGCTTTTTGAGGAATATCCATGTCATTATATCAACCAAAATAGTCAAGTTTTATTCTTGACATTAACTTATGTAGCTGCTATAATCGTAAGAATCCGTGATTGAAAATCACGGCTATCAAGGATTTATAAGATAACAATTAACAATCTGCCGTATTAATTCAGGTGAAACAGAAGTGGAGGGCCGATTGTGAAAGACCAAGAAGTAAATTACATACCGATAGCAGACCTTGTATTATGGACTGAAAATCCACGCGATCAAATTGATGAAAATGCAACTGATCAGGAAATCGCTGATTTGGCTATCAATAGTCATCAATCAAGGTGGAAATTGTCTAAGCTGGCAAGCGAGATGGGTGAATACTATGACTACAGTGAATTGCCAACCGTAGTATACCACGGAGAAAAACCCGTTGTGTATGACGGTAACAGAAGGATGATTTTAGGCAAAATCAAACATCAACTTGTTCAAGTTGACAACACGCAAAATATTACTATTCCAGATTTTCCTACAAACATACCGTGTAATGTCTGCATTGAAAGAATTGCCTTGAAAAACGTTCTAAGAAAACACGGGGATAGTGGATCTTGGAATCCTCTGGAAAGAGATATTTTTCTCAATAAGTACATGGGGAAAAGAAAAAGCACATTTATGATAATAGAAGAAAGCACCGGATTAATAAGTGCGCATCCTCATTTAAATAAGGGGTTTGTTAAGAAGGAAATTTTTTCAAATGAACACCTAATAAGAATGGGATTTGACGTTGCAGATGGATTGTTAAAAACTAGGCATCAGGATGAAGAAGCCAAAGCCATTCTATCAGATATTTCCAAAAAAATTGAATCAAAGACTATTACCACAAGGAAGCAGCGTGGAAAAATATTAGAAAATCTCGAACCCTCAAATAGAGAACTGATAGATAACAATAAAAAGCAGAGTATGCACTCGTTTAATTATAATTTTTCACCTGCAGGCAATGAAATAGCGCTCAAGAAGCCCCGGCAATCAAAAAGGATCAAGAACGTTGGCCATACGTTATTTGGCGGCGAACTCTATCTAAGTGCAGGGTTAACCAATAATTTATACAGAGACATTTCTGAACTGCACAAGTTTTATACGGAAAACGATAAAACCCTAGACCCATCGTTTTTTGCTTTGATCAGGATGTCATTACGCTTGTTGTGCGAAATGGCTGCGAATGATCTTGATCAGAAAATGGAGGAGTATACAAAGGAAAATTTTATTAAAGGCAAGAAGTCCCTTGACCAGAACACAACAACGACCTTGTCTACCCAAAATGTAACTGAGAAGAGCATTCCTCAATTGCTGCATGTTGGGGCACATAACTATACTACAGCATCAAACAAGGATCAAACTATTGCAATTTCTATTATTCTTGGTGCAATGCTTACAATAACGCATGGAAAAGATGATATTAAATGAGCAACTATTATTCACCGTTAAGGTATCCAGGCGGAAAAAACTGCATCTTCAATTTTGTATCCAAGCTTTTCTACGAGAATAACTTGGTTGGAATCAACTATGCAGAACCGTATGCAGGTGGTGCTGGATTGGCATTAAGGCTATTATTTGAAGAATATGTTAATAGAATTTACATTAATGATTTAGATAGGTCTATTTTTGCTTTCTGGAAAACAGTCGTAGAGAATTCAGATAGATTCTGTGATTGGTTATCTGACGTTGACGTTACAATGAACACTTGGTTCAAGTGTAAGGAAATCCAAAGATACAAGAATTCAGAAAACCTTTTCACCTTAGCGAAATCTACATTTTTCCTCAACAGAACTAATATTTCAGGTGTTATAAAGGGCGGTGTTATAGGAGGCCAAGAGCAAAAGGGGAATTATAAAATCGGAGCTCGATTTAATAAAAGTGACTTGATAGAGAGAATTCAAAAAATATCAAGATATAAAGATCGAATCATTGTTTCGTCTTTGGACGGATTGAAGTTTGTTAAGAATACAAATAAAAGCAAGGAGAAAGTGTTTTTTTATCTAGATCCTCCATATTATAAAAAAGGGGCTGATCTATATATGAATTTTTATACAAATAAGGATCACATAAGACTTTCAAAATATGTTAATGAGATGCCCAACATGTGGATGGTTTCTTACGACAATCATGAATTCGTTTTGAAACTTTTTGGAGAGAAGAAAAAAATTATATATAAAATTTCTCAAAGCACTTCAAATAGAGTCGGTAATGAAGCCTTGATCTTCTCTGATAAAATTCAATTCGTAGAGTCGATGGAAAGTTTGAATTCAGCTACTTTGGTTTGAATGTATAAAAAGGGGCACGGCATGCCGTGCCCCTACGCTGTTTTGAATTACCGCACTTCCCACGGGGCAATAACCACCTTGCGCCCGGCCCTTCGGCCGAACTTGAGCGGCGGGCGTCCCCGCTCGAACGCCCCGATATCCGGCGCCGCGCCCGCGTAGCTGTCGTTGAACCCCGGTATTTCTGCCCCGGAGTCGATCATCGGATTCGGCACGCGGATCACCTTGTCGGTCTGGGTCCAGTGCTCGCCGCCATGCTCCACCTCTGTGCGTCCCCACTTGATCCTCGTGGTAGTGACGGCCGGGAACCACTCCAGCCCCTGACTCGGCTCCAAAGCGGGCTTGCCGCCGCCGATCCTGTTTTTAAGCCAGCGCTTCCCGTTAGATATCCCGGTAAAAAAATCGTACTGGAAGTCCAGCGGCTCGATGGGATCACGGACTCCGGTCAGCACGCCGGGACAGTCGTAGAGGTTGTTGCGACTGATTACATCGGAGAGCTGATGGCCGCTGAACACGCGGAACGCCCCGCGCGGCTGCAGAGCGGTGTTGTGGAACACGTAGCGCCGCCCGCCGCGCCACTGGCGGTCGTCGCCTCCCACCTTGATCATCGTCCCGCCGATCGGGTCTTTCTGCGTCCTTCGGCTCAGGCCCAGCACGTTGCGGAAAATATAGAGCGGCCCGCGGCTGGTGGTGGCCGTGGCGATATGGGTGAACGTATGATGGATGTAGTTGCCCCAGATCCTCACGTTCATGTTCGCGCCCTCGGCCTCGATAGCGTCGTCCCACACATTGGCCACGATATTGCCGTAGATGTCGCTGTCACGGTTGGGAGCGCCCTGCCAGGAGTAGTTGCTCCCCCCGCCGATAGCGTCGTTGTAGCCGTGGTCTTCGGTGGAGGTAATCTCGTTGTAACGGATGATGTTGTGGCCCGATGAATTCCAGAGGGTAATGGCCTGGGGGCCGCTGGGATGGCCCGTGTCCCAGTCGTTGCTCCAGCCGGTGGGGTTCTCGATCAGGTTACGCTGAATCACCAGATCACCCACGCCCGCGCCCGCGCGCACGGCGCTGTCGCCCCAGCCCAGCCAAGCCATCCTGCGATCGCCGCGTCCCCACTCGGTGATACGGCAGTCCTCGATAACCACGTGGTGGCTGCCCTTGCGGATCAGGATCGCGTCCTGCCCGGCCATCCGCAGCTCCAACCCCCGCACGATTATATAACTCCCCTCGATCACGATGTTGTGCGCCTGGGTTTTCTCCGGGTCGATAACGTGTTTGGCCCCGGGCCGCACGGTTACCAGATGCCAGCCCTCGGGTGTGCCGCTCCGGGTTATCTCCAGCAGGCCGTCGCTGACGCCGTCGTCAAGGAAGGTGGTCCTGCCCACCGGGAAATCCTCGCTCATCGTACTGGCAGTCAGCTTCAAAGTTTTGCCGTTGTGAATCAACTCGACCTCGTACCGGGTGTCCGGCTCCAGCCCGACAATACTGCCACGGAACTGGCTGTCGCGCACGTTGTAGAACAGGGGGATTACCTCGCGCCACGCGCCGCCATCGGCCCCGCGGTAGCGCACGGCGCACTGGCTTAGATCGTCCGAGGGGGGGACGGTGTAATAGAGTCCCAGGCACTCGAACGTGGCTACCGCGTAGGGGTTGGGAAGGTTCTCCTGAGCAAGCGCAAAAGATGCGGCAAAGAGACAGACTAACACGGCAAAAAAAACTGGCAGCTTGCTCATCGGGGTGCTCCGGGGTGATGGTAACGGGTAAGGGAATTTTGCTCAGGGATCAATGGGAGAGCGTTTTTCCAACACGCTCCTGGATAAGGCATAAGATAATGGGCAAAATAATCCACGGAAAAAATTCTTCCGCAGTTTATATTATGCTCTTAATTACTCCACTTCTCCCGTCAGCAGCACCATCGCCACCGCCCGGCGGCCGCGCCCCGTCGCCCCGATACCCCCCCCGCGCCCGCGCAGCTGTCGTTGAAGTCCGGCAGCACTCGCCATTGTGCTTACTCGTTCAGGTCCAGCCTCTGGCCATCGGCCAGCAGCCTTTCGCGAAGCTCATGGTAGTCAAGCTCCTGCACGGCTACACCCTGCCCGGCGGCCATAATCGCCGCCGTGGCCGCGGACTGGCCAAGTATCATGAACACCGGCTCCATACGGAGGCTGCCAAAAGCGATATGCGAACTGCTCATACACACGGGCACGAGCAGGTTGTCGCACTCTCCGGATTTGGGGGTAATGCTGCGGTAGGGTATCTCGTAGCTGATGTGCCCGGCCAGGAAGTTGCCCTCGTTGATCACCCGACCACTGATCGCCACGCGCTGTACATGGTGCGAGTCCACACCATAGCTGCCCAGACCTACCGGATCATCCTTGAGGCGTTCCCGGCGGCAGTCCTGCTGGGTCATCACATACGGCCCGGTCATCCTGCGGGCCTCGCGGATGTAAATCTGGTGGCTGAAATGCCCGTTGTCCGGATACTCATCCTTCGGGTAGCCGTACCGGCCAAACTCCGCGCGGATACGTTCCGGCACGCGCGGGTCGTTCTGCACGAACCACAGCAGGCCCTTCGTGTAGGAGGCATGTTCGCGCACTATCCGCTCGCGGGTCTCGTAATCTCCTTCCGGATAGTCCCAGTTCGCGCCGATGTAGTCCGTGTTCGCCGGGCAGCCGTCGTTGATGTCGGTTTTGTTGTTCGGCATGGAACTTATTATGAAGATGCCGTGGTTGTCGCCGCGCCAGACAAGGGCAATATCCGGCCAAGCCTGGATCCACCGGGCCAGCAGCTCGTAGAGCAACGGATCGTAGTCCGCGGGCTTTTCGAGGGGGATGCGGTTGGAGGGCTCACTGGTAAGACAGACCCGGAAGTTGTAGGCCTGTATCTTGTCATCACCCGAGCCGGGAGGCGCGAGCACGGTGTCCTGGATACCCGGCAGCAGACCGCTGGTAGGATCACCGGGTACGATATACGGGTTCACCTCCGGGGGGAAGAACTGCTTGGGCTGGCGGAACTCACCCTCGCCGGGCTCAAGCACGCCGGCCAGCGACTCGCCATAAGTGTCACGCGACTCACGGCCCACATGGTAGCTCACCCCTGCCACGGCCATCAGGTCGCCCTCGTAGGTGGCGTCGATAAAAGAGCGCCCCGGGAAACGCCTGCCACTCTCCATGACAATCTCTTTTATCCGCGCCCCGTCCTTGTCCACGCCGGTTTCCCGGTCCAGCGCCAGACGCTCGCCGAAAACCACCTCGATAGAGCCGGGGCCGGCCCGCTCGATCATCAGGCCGAAAGCCTGTTCGGCCACATGGGGCTCGAAATCCCAGGCGATTGTTTTGCCGTATAGCGTTCCCACCGTGCGGTAAAACTCGCGCGAAAGCCCGCCGATTGTTTGCTCGTGGCCATAGTCCGTCCTTCCCAGCCCGCCCGCGGAGAGTCCTCCCAGGTGAATCCCCGGCTCTATGAGCGCCACCTTCGCCCCCATCCGCGCGCCCTGCACCGCGGCTGTCACTCCCGCCGATGTGCCGCCGTAAACGACCAGGTCATATCTGCCGTAGGAGAGAGTGATCAAGGTCAGGGCGCATAGAAACTGGAAAAGGGCTGTTCCCATGGTGCGGTTCCTTCCGGCTGAGTTTACCAGACCGGGCGGGCGCAGAACAGCGCCCGCCCGGCACAGGGTTATTGATGATAAAAAACCTTTGATTTAATTCCGGAGTGGTTGTGAGAATTATTCACTCCACCTCTCCCGTCAGCAGCACCATCGCCACCGCCCGGCCCTTGTCGTGGCTCAGCGACACGTGGGCCACTCTCGCGCCCAGCTTTTTTGCCAGCCCGGCTGTTTTGCCATGAAGCCTGATATGCGGCTTGCCACGGCTGTCGCGCACCACCTCGATCCCCCCCCAGCTCACCTCCGCGCTCCAGCCCGTGCCGAACGCCTTCATCACCGCTTCCTTGGCCGCGAACCGGGCCGCAAAATGAGGGTACGGATTACTCATCGAGCGGCAGTACTCTATCTCTCCCGCGGTGAACACGCGCTTTTCGAACCGTGGGCCGCTCCCGCGCCCCAGCGCCTCGGCTATCCGTTCGATCTCGATCATGTCCACGCCGATCCCCAGCACCGCCACCGGGAAACGGTCGAACTCCAGCTCCGTCTCGCTCACGTTCACTATCCTGTTGACTGTCTTGAAAATAACCGGAATGAGGTGCTATATTCCAGCGGACCGTAGCGGTCGTTACCAACTATAGATCATTGCGCTAAAAATAGCATCGGCAAAATAATTTGTCCATGAACTGAAGTGTGAGCCGCGCCCGTGGCCGGGAAAAACAAAGACCTGTTCGCCTTGCCCACCGATGAGGGCCGCGCGGGAGAATATTCTCCGCTGGCCGAGAGGATGCGTCCGCGTACCTTGAGCGAGTTCGCCGGGCAGGAGCATATCCTGGGCTCAAGCGGCGTGCTGCGGCGGATGATCGAAAGCGACCGGATCAGCTCGATGATCCTCTGGGGGCCCCCGGGCAGCGGTAAGACCACGCTGGCCCGGATTATCGCCAGCGGCACCGGCAGCCGGTTTGTCCACCACAGCGCCGTTAGCTGCGGAGTGCCCCAGGTGCGCCAGACGGTCAAGGAGGCCGCCGAGCAGCTCAAGCTCTACCGCAAGCGTACGATCCTGTTTCTCGATGAGATCCATCGCTTCAACAAGGCCCAGCAGGACGCCCTGCTGCCCCACGTGGAAAACGGGACGATCACCCTGGTGGGCGCAACCACCGAAAACCCCTCGTTCGAGGTCAACAGCGCCCTGCTCAGCCGGGTGCGGGTGTTCGTACTGGAGCGCCTCGGCGAGGACGACCTGGGCGCTCTGGTGGACCGCGCCCTGCGCGATAGCCAGCGGGGCCTGGGCGGGCGGCATATCCGCCTTGAAGATGAGGCTCGCGCCCTGCTGCTGCGGGCCTCCGACGGCGACGCCCGCGCGGCGCTGACCGGGCTGGAGATGGCCGCGCTCTATCTTGAGCAGGAGCGGCCAAGCGACGGAGCGCTGGTGATCGAAGAGGAAACCGTGCGCCAGGCCTTGCAACAGCGCCTGCTCCGCTACGACCGCGACGGCGAGCAGCATTACGACATCATCAGCGCGTTTATCAAATCCATACGCGCCAGCGACCCGGACGCCGCCCTGTACTACATGGCCCGGATGCTGGAGGCCGGCGAGGACCCGCTGTTCATCCTGCGACGGATGATTATTTTCAGCGCCGAAGACGTGGGCAACGCCGATCCGCAGGCGCTGCAGGTGGCCGTGGCCGCGCATAAGGCGGTCAGTGTGATCGGCCTGCCGGAGGGAGCAATTCCGCTGAGCCAGGCCGTATGCTACCTGGCCACCGCTCCCAAGAGCAACGCCAGCTACAAGGCCCTGCGCGCAGCCCAGACCGCGGCAAAGGAGCACATGAGCGAACCCGTCCCGCTGCACCTTCGCAACGCGCCGACCCGCCTGATGAAGGAACTGGGTTACGGCGGGGGCTACAAGTATCCCCACGACTTCCCGTATCATTACGCCGGCCAGCAGTGTCTGCCGGAAGCCTTGGCGGGAAAGAAATTCTACGAACCGACCAAACTGGGTTTTGAAAAGGAAATCGTCAAGCGGCTTGAATTCTGGAAGCAACTGCGCGCAAAGGAAAAGAACGGCGGTTAATTAAGCGGATATTGATTAATCAGGTGCTCTCCTGTTCCATAATCTCGAGCAGTTCCCTGCGCTCACTGTCACCGAGCTTGCCCTCGCTGATCATCTTAGAGACCAACAAGTCGGCCCGGGCAATCGAATCGCCGGCGGGCGCCGTCCGATTCGCCGCGAGCCAGTTCTTCAGCAAACCCGCTTCCATTTTGTTGAGAACGCCGGCGGCAACCAGTTCCTTGCACAGGCCCAGTAACTGGAAAAGCGGACTCCTGTCGGGGTCCAGAGTACCGTTACCGTTTAGTTTACTGGATATACGTTCTTTCATTTGAATCCTGTTTTGATTAACAGCCTTTGGATAGCAAAAAAGCAAAATAGCATCATTTGACTATATTATCAACTATTCAATGTCGGCCAACCGGCTCTTTTTGTGTAAATCGGCAGGATGAACACTGAACTTGAACCGTTTCTCCGGTTTTGCCGTAACTTTTTGCACGATATGGATATACCAGACAAATGACAATTGTCAGCTTTAACAATATCTGCCGGACAGTTTCCGGAACCAATCTGTTCTCCGGCGTGACCGGGATCATCCGCGAGGGCGACAGGATCGGCGTGGTGGGGCCCAACGGCGCGGGCAAAACCACCCTCTGCCGGGTGCTCGCCGCCCTCGATCGCCCGGACAGTGGCGAGATCACTCACGTCAAAAACCTGAAGCTTCATTACATGGAGCAGGAACCCTCGTTGCGCTCGGAGAAAAGTGTACTCGATGAGCTGCTCTCGAGCTGCACGGAGATAGTGGAGCTCGAACGCAGGATCGCCGGCGTGCAGAACCGCCTGGACGACGGGGAAGCTGTGGAGCAGCGGGAGTTGGACCACTACGGCGAGATGCTCGACAGGTTCGAGCGCCTGGGTGGCTACAGCCTGCGCAGCCGGGCGGAAAAAATCCTGGCCGGCCTGGGCCTGGGACCGGAAACGTTTTGCCAGAGCGCCGGTTCGCTCTCGGGAGGCCAGAAAAGCAGGCTCTCGCTGGCGCGGGCGCTGCTCAACCAGCCGGACCTGCTGTTTCTCGATGAGCCGACCAACCATCTCGACCTGCACGCTATCGAGTTTCTCGAGGACCTGCTGGCCGATATTTCCTCAACCGTGGTGGTTATCTCCCACGACCGCGCGTTCCTGGACAATGTTACCACCCGCACCCTGGAGGTGATGGGCGGACGGGTGCGCATGCGCCCGGGTAACTACAGCCGGTTCGCGCAGTGGGCCGCCGCCGAGGCCGAGCGCGCCGAGCGCGAGCGAAAAAACTACGAGCGCAAGGTGGACCAGCTAGAGGATTTCATCAAGAAGAACATCTACGGCCAGAAAACCAAACAGGCTCAGAGCCGCCGCAAGATGCTCCAGCGAATGCAGCCGCCCCCTGCGGCCGGTCGCGGCCCGGCACGCCCGGAGTGGGAAATCCGGATCTCGCAACAATCGGTTTCGCTGGTGATCGAGGCGCGTGAACTGGCGTTTCGCTACGACAGCGGCCCGCTGCTGTTCGAGAACCTTGACCTGAACCTGATGCGCACAGAGACGCTGGCTGTTATCGGGGCCAACGGCACGGGCAAAAGCACGTTGCTCGACATTCTCGGCGGCAGGCTGCGGCCCTGCGCCGGAGCTCTCACCCGGGGCCGCGATGTGAGTATTGCAATGCTGCCCCAGCACATCGAGCGGCCTGCCGGAGCCCAGACCGTGCTGGAATGGATGTACAACCGGGCCGGGGATTTAAGCCTGGGCCAGGCGCGCGGCCTGCTGGGAAGGTTTCTGTTCAGTGGCGATGAGGTCGAGAAAGCTGTGTCCGTGCTCAGCGAGGGCGAATACCGGCGCCTGCTGCTGGCAGGGCTGATCCACAGCAAGGCCAACCTGCTGCTGCTCGATGAGCCGACCAACCATCTTGACATCTACAGCCGCCAGGCCCTGCGCGAGGCCCTCGAAAGCTTCCCCGGCACACTGGTGCTGATCACCCACGACCGGATGCTGCTGGAGGGCCTGGCCACGCGGATGATCGAGTTCTCCCGGCCCGCTGAAATCGATGGAGGGGCCGATAAAGTGGTTGAATATGACGGTGATTATTCTTATTATAAGCGGGAGCGTGACAAGCTGTTACAGCGGCTCGCCCAGCAGATGCAGCAGCGGCGCGGCGCGGGAAAAAACGCCCAGGACCAGCCGCAGGAACATGCCGACGGTGGCGGTGGCGGCGGAGCGGCCAATGGCGGACTGTCAAAAAACAAGCTGCGCCAGCTTCGTGAACGCAAGGACAGCCTGGAGCAGGAAATCGCCGGGCACGAGCAGCGCAAATCGCAGCTCCAGCTCCAGCTCGCCGACCCCTCTACTTACAGCCGCCCGGGGCGGGCCGAGGAGTTATCGGCGCAAATCAAGGAACTCGATAACCGCATAACGGAAGCTTACGGGGAGTGGGAAGAACTACTTGAATATGATTGATGTCCAGCAGGCGCCGCAGAAAGCGGTGCTGTTCGGTACGGACCGGCCGGAAAACGACCTCTGGGGCGAGTTGCCGCTTGAGGAGCTGGGACGGCTGGCCGAAACCGCGGGCGCACAAGTGATTGACAGGGTGGTGCAGCGGGTCCGCAGGATCGATCCCGTGACCTATATCGGCAGGGGCAAGGCCGAAGAAATCAAGGAGATAATCCAGGATGAAGAGGCCGACCTTGCCATTTTCGACGACGAGCTTTCCCCCAGCCAGGCACGCAACCTCAAGGCGCTCTTCGACGTGCAGGTCCTGGACCGCACCGAGTTGATCCTCGACATTTTCGCCCGCCACGCCCGTACCACCGAAGCACGGCTGCAGGTGGAGTTGGCCCAGCTTGAATACCTGCTGCCCCGGCTTAAGAACATGTGGGTTCACCTTTCGCGCATCCGGGGCGGGATCGGGCTGCGCGGCCCCGGCGAGACCCAGCTGGAAACCGACCGGCGGCTGATCCAGAAGCAGATAACCCTGCTCAAACGCAAGTTGCGCAAGATCGAGAGCCGGCATCGCGTGCGGCTGGCCGGGCGCCAGGGCATCCCCACGTTTGCCCTGGTGGGCTACACCAACGCCGGCAAGAGCTCACTGCTACGCGCGCTCAGCGGCAGTGATGTGCTCGTGCGCGACCAGTTGTTCTCCACGCTGGATACCACCACGCGCAAGGTGGAAATCGATAGCCACGAGCTGCTTTTCTCCGATACTGTCGGCTTTATCAGCCGCCTGCCCCATCGCCTGGTGGCCTCGTTCAAGGCTACGCTCGAAGAGGTGGTCGGCGCGGACCGCCTGCTGCTGGTGGTGGACGTTTCCAACCCCCATTACGCCGAGCGGATCAGGGTGGTGGAAAACGTGCTCAGCGAGATCGGCGCGGGAAAGATCGAGCGTACGCTGGTGTTCAACAAAACCGACCTGGTCACCGACCGCCAGTTGCTGTTCCGTGCCGCGGACAGTTATCCCGACGCCACGTTCAGCTCGGCGGTGGATGGGCCGAAGGGGCTGAAACATCTTAAAGCTCATCTCAGCGGCCTGATCGAGGCCGGCGAAAGCGAGTTTTCCATCAGGCTTGAACCACGGGAGGGCCGCCTGGCCGCCGCGTTCCATCGCCTGGGACGGGTCCTGGAGCACCGGGTCGAGGAGGGCGTGCTGCTGATGCGGGTACGGATGCCGCGGCCACTGGCCCAGCAACTGGTTAAAAACACGCCGTACGAAAATCAGCTTAGAGGGGCGTTGAAATAAAACACTCAACGCCCCGTGATGATAGATTTCGCTTGGGCAGGTTGTCGAGGGCAAGGCAAGCCGTTCTTTTACCGGTTCTGCTATTCGTTTTATTACAAGCAATGAGATTACTCACGCCAGCTTCAGACAGGATAACGCGAAACGGCCCTTGACAACCGTGCACCCATACTTTCGAATATTGCAACACGATTCTAGAGACGGGAGGATTTCTTGATCAGACTGGGTGTCAATGTCGACCATGTGGCCACGGTTCGCCAGGCGCGGCGCACCGTGGAGCCCGACCCGGTGGCCGCCGCGCTGCTGGCCGAGCTGGCCGGGGCCGACCAGATCACGATTCACCTTCGCGAGGACCGCCGCCATATCCAGGACCGCGACCTTCAGGTGCTGCGCCAAACAGTCCGGACCCAGCTCAACCTGGAAATGGCGCTCAACGAAGAGATTGTCCGGATCGCCCTGGAAACCGGCCCGGAGCAGTGTACCCTGGTGCCGGAGAAGCGCGAGGAAGTCACCACCGAGGGCGGCCTTGACGTTGCCGGCCTGCAAAGCAAGCTCACCCCGGCCGTAACGTGCCTGAAACAGGCCGGAATCAGGGTCAGCCTGTTTGTTGACCCGGAAGCGGAACTGATGAAAGCCTGCGCGGACTCCGGCGCGGACGCGGTGGAACTTCACACCGGGGCCTATGCCAACGCACGGGGCGAGAAGGCCGTGGAAGCCGAGCTGGATAAGCTGCGAAAAGCATCGGCCGCCGCCGCCGGAGTGGGGCTGAAAGTGTTCGCGGGCCACGGGCTGAACTACGTCAACACGCCGCCCGTGGTAGCTATCCCCCAGGTGGAGGAAGTCAACATCGGCCACTCGATTATCAGCCGGGCCGTGCTGGTGGGATTGGAGCGAGCGGTGCGGGAAATGAAAGCGCTGCTTGAAAATTAACGGACCGACCGGTGGATAACGGAAAGCAGATGAGGGACTACGAGAAGATTGTCGAACAGCTTCGCTCGGAAGTCGAAAAGCGCTACGCCGGTAAGCCGCTGGCCAGACACATCCTGTCAGTGGCTGAATTCGCCGTGGAGATCGCCGGCTCGATAGACTGTAATGATACGCTTCTGTGCCGGAGAGTCCACGTGGCCGCCCTGGCCCACGACCTCTACAAAAAATTTCCGCAGGAAGAGTTGCGTGAGCTGATCCGGCGGGAGGCTATTCCAATCGACGAGTTCTCCCGGCAGGCCGGCGGCGGGCTGCTGCATGCCCCCCCTGCCGCCCATTACCTTCGTACCCGCTGCGGTGTGCGCGACGAGGAAACGCTCTGCGCGGTTTACTACCACACCACCGGCCGCCCCGGGGCCGGCCTGGCCGAGAAAATACTCTTCTGCGCGGATTACCTGGACCCATCGCGGGAGAACCATGCCAGCGAACCGGATCTGAGCATCTTGAGTAAAAAGGCCAAAACCGACCTTGACGCGGTGTATCGCGAGGTGCTCGGACGAAAACTCGTATATACGATCGGCAAGGGCAAACCTTTGCACCCCAGCGGGATCGCCGCCTGGAACGAGGTAACCGGCAGGAATCAATCATCGCCCGGCGCAGGCAATCTTTGACAAACCCACTGCCCGCTGTGTATCTTGACTGTCGAGACGAATCCCGACGACCTGAGCACAAAACTACCCGGTCTTACTCCCGGCAACCGTTCCGGGACATTTTTTCTCAACTTAGGAACCTGATGACGGACAAGCCCGTAAAAAGACAACGGCGGCAGCACCTGAAAAACGTACGCCGCGCCAGCAAGGAGCACAAGCCGGTACAACGTAAGCAGGCCAACGCGCAGGCCGCGGTCCTTGCAGGCGGCAATATCATGGTTACTCTGGGGCTGATTGTCACTTCCGCTGCGCTGCTGTTGTTCCTGGCCTCCGCGTTTATGCAGTACGGTTTCAATTACTCCGGCGGCTCCGGCCCCTCAGCGGCCGAAATCGGTCAGGCCGCGGCCCTTCCGCCGGTGGAACGCTCCACAATCGAGGTGCGGATCCTTAACGGCTGCGGCGCCCCCGGCGCCAGCCGTCAGATGACCACCCGCATTCGTGACCTGGGTTTCGACGTTGTGATCGCCGATAACGCCGACCATTTCGGCTACGAGCGTACGCTGGTCGTGGACCACACCGACCGTCCCGAGGTGGGCCGCTCAGTGGCGGCCGCCCTGGGATGCGGACAGCTCAGCGCCCGGCATGACGAGATGGCGATGGCCCATGTGACCGTGATCCTGGGCAAGGACTGGGAAAACTTCCTCGGCCGCGCCAGCCAGACAAACGGCAAGCAGGATCAGGACTGGATAGACCGGCTTAACGGCAAGGTGCAGAAGCTGCTGGAGCAGTAATCCCCCACCCGCACCCACAAAATATCCGCACGCAGCTACAGGAGCATTCAGTTATGAGCGCGAAACATGTCGTGATAATCGGCAGCTCGAACATGGACCTCGTGATCAAGACCGGCCACATCCCCCGTCCCGGCGAGACTATCCTGGGTGGTGAGTTCGTGATGGTGGCCGGTGGCAAGGGGGCCAACCAGGCGGTGGCCTCGGCCCGGCTGGGGGCTGAAACCTGGTTCGTGGCGCGGGTGGGCGATGACCCGTTCGGGAAAAAAATGCTCGAGAATTTTACGGCGGAGGGGATCCGCACCGATCACGTGACGATAGATGAGGCCCATGCATCCGGCGTGGCCACGATCACGGTGGACGATAGCGGCGAGAACGCGATAGTGGTGGCCCCCGGAGCCAACGGCCAACTCTGCCCGGAGGATATCCGCCGGGCCAGCGAGGTTATCCAAAGCGCCGACTCGGTGCTGATGCAACTCGAGGTTCCGCTGGACGCGGTGGCCGAGGCCGCCCGGCTAGCCGCCGAGGCCGGGGTGCGGGTTATCCTCGACCCTGCCCCGGCTTGTGAACTGCCCGGCGAGTTGCTGAGCAACGTGTCCCTGCTCACTCCCAACGAGACCGAGGCCGAACTGCTGACCGGGATCGCCGGAGACACGCTGGAGGCAGCCAGAGCCCAGGCCAGCGCCCTGCGTGGGAAAGGCGTGGCTGCGGTACTGATCACACGCGGCAAACATGGTTCATTGCTGGTGGATAGTAATGGTGAGAAAATCTTTTCGGCGGAAAAAGTAAAATCAGTGGACAGCACCGCCGCCGGGGACTGTTTCAACGGGGCGCTGGCCGCACGGCTGGCCGCAGGAGCCACTCTGGCAGATGCGATAAAATTCGCCTCCCAGGCCGCGGCGATATCCACCACCCGGCTGGGAGCACAGGACAGTTTGCCGAGGCTGGGGGAGTTTTAGAGCGTTTCTCAAAAAAAATGTCCGCTTGATTACCCTTCGAATGAACGTTCCTTCCCGCGTAGCGAGGCATGCCTCACCCGTAAAGAATACAGCAGGCGCACAGGTTGATGGGCGAACACGAGGTTCACCCCTACGATTTTCTACAAACAACGGAAGTTTTTCCGTACTATTCTCAGGATTTTCTTTCCTTTGCAAAAAGACAAAACTTTCGAGAAACACTATAGAATGAAAGGGCCACGGCATGTGCCGTGGCCCTGGGCTACTGCAGAATCATTTTGTTACGGAAAACCAAGCCCCCCTACTTCGCCAGCTCCGGTTTCCATTGCTGCTCGGCCAGAATGGCGTGGCCGATCCGCGCCAGATTGAGCTTCTCGGTGGTGAAACTCCAGCCCCGGCTATGGTTGCGCTGGTTGAGGCCCATCACCAGCAGCATGTTCTCGTTGGGCAGCATGGCGCAGATAGTGCCGGCGGCCCCGCTGAACACCACCGAGCCAGCTTGCGGGAACAGCCAGAACAACTGTCCGTAGGCCGGTTCCGGCTCGCGGCCTTCCGGCTGACTGGTCCAGGCGGTGCGCGTGTATGAATCCTCCCACACTTTGCGGCCGTTGGCCGAAGCGCCGCCATCGAGCCAGACCTGGGCGTAGCGGGCAATGTCCCGAAGGTTACCGTAGAGGCCGCTGCCCGGATACGGCCCTGCCCCGAACGGATCGCTGAAAGTCACCCGCGAGGTATCCAGCCCCACGCCGGTTTCCACGATCTGGCTCAGGTTGTCGCCGGGGCTGATATAGCCCACGCTCGCAAGGCCCAGCGGCCCGGTTACGTACTCGGTCAGCAGTTGCTCGTAGGGCCGCCCGGCGGCGGCGGCCATCACCCGGCCCAGCAACCTCATGGCCAACTCGCTGTAGAGAAAAGATGTCCCCGGCTCGAACTCCAGGGTAACGTCGTGGAATGGCTGGCCGCCGGGCCACGTCCGGGGCGGCTTGTCGTCCTGGGGCACACCGCTGGAATGGCTGGCCAGCTGACGGACGGTCATCCCGCCCCGCTCGAACTCGCCTTCGGGACCTGTGCCGGTAAAATACGGCAGGTACTTGCTCACCGGATCGTCGAGCTTGAGCGCTCCCCGGCTGACCAGCGCGGCCAGCACGCCCGCGCCGAACCCCTTGCTGACAGAGAAAAACGGAAAGCGCGAGGCCGAATCAACCGGCGCGCTGCCCGGCCGGGCGGCCTGAGTACCGAAATATTCCTCGTACACGATTTTCCCGCCCTGCATCACCACGGCCCCGCCCGCGCTGCAATTGTAGGAGAGCTCCATGCGGCTTTTAACGTGGTCGGCCAGCATCCGGAACTCGCTCCTGTCCGGTTGACTTTGCCGGCAGGAAACAGTCACCGCTATTACCAACAAAAATGCCAGCCCTGTAAAACGCATTCGATTTCTCCCCGTTCATTAGCGGTTGGGCAACGGCCTTCAGTTTTTTAAAAGCTTGTTCCTTGTACAAATATATGTGGTTACGAAATCCGTTTCGAGGGTTCTCTGCTGATCGATAGAGAAGCCGGATCGCTCAAGTATCCCCTCGAGAATCCAGTCGCAGGTGCTATACTCATCGCGGACATGGGTTACGATCTCATCCGACAACTCCTTACCAAGTCTCGTTTCGGTTGACGAAACCCACTGGTCGAATGCTTCTGTGTGCTCCGCCGCGCCGAACGGAAACACAACGTCCAACAGGAACATCCGTCCGCCGGGCTTGAGCATCTGCGCAACCCGACCGAGTCCGACAAGCTTCCAGAAATAGGGCAGATGGTGCAGCGCAAAGACGGATACAACGGCGTCGACCGGTTCATCCCTGTGCTCGTAGGTCAGGAAGCCACCCCGGTGGCAATCAATGTTATCCAGCTTGTCCCGGGCCACCTTCTCCTTAAGGTATTGGAGCATTGCCGCTGAAACGTCGACAGCGTAAATTTTTTTGCAGCACGGCGCCGCGTGGAGGGTAAAGGCCCCTGTTCCGCAGCCCATGTCGATCACCGTATGCCCGGGCCCTAAACCCAGGGAGGACAGGATTTTCCCGGCGTCCTTCCTGTAATCGCGAAAGCGAAGGTGGTGCTCGTCGTAGCCGGCGACAACGTCGCAATCAGCGTAATCAACGCCGGTTTGGATCAGTTCATCGTATTGCCATTTGGGGATATCAGTCATCTGGTTTTCTCTTTTCGTGATTTAACGGGCCGCCTGAAAAAATTCAGCGCCCGATACCGGCCTGAGGCTGAAGCTGTTCGGTCAGCGGCTGATCGAGAACAACCGCGCCGGCGCTATCGGTGATCGTTATCCGGCCGCCCGCCTGGCCGACGGTATTGAACGTAACGGCGTAATCATGCTCCCGATAGCTGAAAGAGGCTTGCACCTGCCCGTCGCTCTTTTCCGTCACGACCTCCGGGATCTGCTCCAGCGTGGTGTCGCCAGTCAACATCAGGTGCAGGAAGAAGTGTTCCTCGGCGGGCTGATCGGGAGTGACCTCCAGACGCCAGGCTCCCCATTCCTCACCCTCTTGCAACGAGTAATACGACACGGAGGGAGGATAGTTAGTCCCGAACACCTCGAACTCGCGGCCCGCTCCACCCACCTTGCTCATCGTCGCCTGCTCGGGCAGGATCGAGCGCACCAGCAGCCGTCCCTCACGTTCGGTAATCGTCGCCACCCGGCCATCGATCTCCGGTTCATCCATCGTATGCAGCAGCCAGTACTTGGCGTAATCCGCGCTGGTCGCCTCCACCCGGTCGAAAACCAGGAAGGCGTCGGGCTGAAGGTGGACGAACTGGCGCAGGAACAGCTTCATCTTACTCGCACTGTAGGCGTTGGTGGCGTCCCCGCACGCATAGCTGTACCACTGGTTCGTCTCAAAAGAAGTGATGTCTCCCCGGTCCCAGCGCGTATCCTCCAGGTCCTGGTAGAAAGGCGGCATCTCGACCGGGAACGTCTGACCGCCATCATTGGAGTAGCCCCCGAAGCTCTCGTCGGGGTCGTAGAGCAGCATCGTGTTATGGGCGATCGTGCGGGCCATGTAGTTGGAGCGGTGATCCGAGCCCCACTCGTAACGGCCGGAGTCGATAGCCAGGCTGCCCTTCTTGAAGATTACAAAAGAATTCTCATCGGCATGTTGATGGCCGTAATAGAAGTTACCCGACTTAAAAATCGCATGAGTGGCGTCCTCGTCCCAGCCGCTGCGCATCGCCACCCAACCGATACCCTCGAAATGCCGCGCCAGCGGCCAGGTGCTGTCAGGCCCCTCGGCCTCGAACGGCAGATCACTGGTATCCCAGATCACGTCCCAGCAGCGGGTATAGGCCATCGGCTCCAGCTTTTCCGCCAGCCATTTACTTTCCGGGCTGTTGTAGCGATTGGCAATGTACTTGAAATGCCAGGGCCAGATTTTCTGGGTCACGGACTGCAGGTCATCGATTTTACTCAGCTCGCCGTTGGGGCGAAGGCTGTACATCCAGTAAATCGTGAAATACTTGAGATATGTGTTGTCCTGGAGCAGATCATTGCCGGTGGCCGAGCGCCAGCTCTCGAACACGAACAGCGGGGCGCGGATGTAGTTGTACAGGGCATAGCTCATCCCCGACTGCACGCCACCGTCATCGGCGGCCACCTGCAACTGGACGTTTTTCCATTTTACCATGTCTCTCTGGGCTGCTTCAAACCAGTACTTCGCCGACTTGTCATTCACGCCATCGCACACCAGCGCCAGCGCCGGATAGAACCTGGCTTCCATCCAGCCGTAGCCGCCCCCGTTGTAGGGGGACGCGCCGCTCACCACCGAGGCCACGCCAGCCTTGTAAATATCCCGCCCGATATAATAACGCTCCAGGGTGGTCATGCCGTTGTAGAGCCAGTCGTAGGCGAAAGCCACGTTGCGGCGGTAGGCGACAACTTCCCAGTTGGCGACGTCAACACTGCCGGCGAGCTGATTGTAGTAGCTGGCGGCCTCCTGAAGGTACGTTTTGCCCACATCGAGGTAAGTGCTGTCTCCTGTCATCAGGTAGGCGAACGCCACTTTTCTTACGCGCACGTTGAGGGAGTTCTTGTTGATGGTGTTTACATCGCCGGCCGCGTAAGTATCCACATTCTCCAGCAGTTTATCAAATATCTCCTTGCGCGTCGTGCGTACTCTGGCCCGCATGTCCTCAAGCTCGGCGCCCGCGAGAATCAAGCGGGGATGGTCCCGGATTTCAAGGCAGAAGGCATCGCCGGGCACGGCGGTCAGGTTTCCGTTGATGATATTGGTTACCAGGTCCACAACGTCCAGAGCCGAAAAGCGGCCGTCCCCGTTGTAATCCGCCCGGGGACTGAGCAGGTTGCCCCGGCCGTTAATCAGCAGATGAATGGCGTCGGCAAGAGTAACCCGGCCGTCTCCATTTATGTCTTCCCTGTAGAGTACTCCGTCATCGGCTTTAACTGTAACAGGCAGGAAAGTAAGCAGACCCAGCAGCAAAATAACAGTAATGAGATGATATTTCCCGTGATTGAACAGGGACATCAAGCCTCCTGACCATTACTATCAATACAGTTACGAGTTAAGGAATCCTGAGAGAGTCATTGTCCCGCCGGATTTTTTTGTGATAAAATTTTAACATACAAAAAAAATGGCTCGTCAGAAAGGAGTTTCTACTTTTTTCGTAACGTTTTCAAAGGAAAGGCGGATGAAAAATATCAGGAGGGGTTGGCCCGTTATTGCTACAGAATACGCCGAAGAGCGCGGTGATGACGCAAATTTCCGGAGGCGGGAAACAGCGCCGGCCAGCTAACGATTCTGCTTTTCTTCCAGGACGAACAGTACTTCCTCGGCGAACAGGTTATCGTCCTCGCGAATGGGACGCACCTCATTCTCGGCCAGCACGTGGCCCTCGATTATGACCACACCGGCGCCGGTGGTCCAGTTGATAAAATCCTCGATAGTGCAGAGACGGATATTGGGGGTATCGTGCCAACGGTACGGCAGCGAGGCGTTGACCGGCATCTTACCGCCCAGTGCCAGTTCCAGCCGGATATGCCAGTGGGCGAAATTGGGGAAGCTCACTATCCCGCGCCGTCCCACGCGCAGCATCTCGGAGAGCACCCTGACCGGATTGTAGACAGTCTGCAGGGTTTCTTCCAGAATAACGTAGTCGAACAGGTTTTCGGTCCAGCCCTCGAGACCCGCATCCAGATCGGACTGGAACACGCTCACACCGCGGCCCACGCACTCATATACTTTTTCCGGGTCGAGCTCGATCCCCTGGCCGCGGACATTCTTATCGGCGCTAAGGCGGGCCAGCAGTTCTCCGCCGCCGCATCCCAGGTCCAGCACACGCGAATCAGGTGGGATAGTGTGCTCGATAACCTCATGGTCCCAGCGCTTGCGGGAGTCGGGACGACGGCGCCTGACCGCGCCGTTTTCCTCGGTCAGGAAGCGCTCGATCAGTGCCACCAGCTTGTCCGTGCTCAGGTTCTCAATCGGAGCACTATAGCGGCTGGCCCACAGGCGCAGCATTTCCGTCAGCTTGTCGTTACCGCCCGCCATCACGCCCCTCCCTCCTGCCGGCTCTCCAGAAAGTCCCGCAGCAGTCCGCCGAGCTGGTCGTGCTCGACCAGAAACGCATCGTGGCCGTAGTTGCTGAGGATATTGACATAGGTAACCGGGTGACTGTTACGGCTGATCGCCAGGGCCAGCTCGCGGCACTCTCGTGGCGGATAGAGCCAGTCCGTGCTGAAACTGACCATCAGCATCTTGCTCATAATCCGCTTGCAGGCGACTGTCAGGTCGCCGTCACCCCAGTTGTGGGCCGCGTCGTAGTAGTCCATCGCACGGGTAACGTAGAGGTAGGCGTTGGCGTCGAACCGCTCGGCAAAACTGCGTCCCTGATACGCCAGGTAGCTCTCAACCTCGAACTCGATTCCGAAACTGAATTCCGGGGCGCTCTTGCCCTGCAGCCTGCGGCCGAACTTCTGGTACATCGCCTCATCGCTGAGGTAAGTGATATGGCCCAGCATCCGGGCGGCGGCCAATCCCTTGTCGGGGAGGCTTTTACCGTAATAATCACCGCCACAGAAATTGGGGTCCGAGAGGATCGAGTGGCGCGCCACGGCGTTGAACGCAAGCCCCTGGGGACTGAGCCTGGCGCTGGAGGCCAGGATGATACAACGCTCCACCCGCTCAGGAAAAGCCAGCGCCCATTCCAGTGCCTGCTGGCCGCCCAGCGAACCGCCGATTACCGCGTAAAGCTTGCCGATTCCAAGATGATCGAGCAGCCGGGCCTGCAGACGAACCCAGTCGCTGATCGTGACCAGCGGGAAGCGCAGGCCGTAGGGCTCGCCGGTCGAGGGATCGGGATCCATCGGGCCGGTGGTGCCGTAGCAGGAGCCCAGTACGTTGGCGCAGATAAAATAGAAGCGAGCCGTGTCGAGCGGAAGGCCGGGGCCGATCTGCTCGTCCCACCAGCCGGGCTTGCGGGTACGCCACTTGCGGTTGCCCTCGCCCGCCTCCTCGTCCCAACCCGCCGCGTGGGCATCGCCCGAGAGGGCGTGGACGATCAGGATCACGTTATCGCCGGCCTCGTTGAGCTGCCCGTAAGTCTCGTATTCAACTGTTACCGGGGCGACAGCTCCACCCGCCTCCAGGCGAAAGGGCTCATCGTCCGGTCCCACCAACTCAACGCGCCGGGGCCGGGTCCGGCCCACCGATTGAGGATGCTCCGGACCCTTGACCCCCTTGCGATTTTCCGGCTGCCGGGCGCCCCCCTTTTGCGGGCGATCGGTCATACCTGCTACTCCTGACTTTTCTTCAGCGCCTGACTGAGATCGGCGGTAATATCATCGATATCCTCGATACCGACCGAGAGGCGGACGTAGTCGTCGCTGACGCCGGTTGATTTCTGCTCCTCGGGCGTCAACTGCTGGTGCGTGGTGGTGGCCGGATGAATGATCAGGCTCTTGGCGTCACCGATATTGGCCAGGTGGCTGAACAGCGTCACGCTTTCGATCAGCTTGCGGCCGGCATCCGCTCCGCCCTTGATCCCGAAACCGATAATCGCGCCGAAGCCGTTCTTGAGGTACTCGACGGCCCGCTGATGGTCCTTGTGGCTCTCCAGACCCGGATAGTTGACCCAGGTAACGGCCGGGTGGTTCTCCAGGAATTTAGCCACCGCCAGCGCATTTTCGCAATGTTTTTTCATCCGCAGCGGCAAAGTTTGCAGCCCCTGCAAAATCTGGAACGCGTTGAACGGGCTGATCGCCGGGCCGAGGTCGCGCAGCAACTGTACCCTGGCCTTGATGATGTAGGCGATACCCGGCACCACGGCCTCATCGTGGTTGCCGAAAAACTTCCAGTAGCTCACGCCGTGGTAGCTGGGATCGGGCTCCACCAGCTCCGGGAACTTGCCGTTGTTCCAGTCGAACCTGCCGCCGTCGATAATCGCCCCGCCGATCGAGGTGCCTTGACCACCGATAAACTTGGTCAGCGAGTGCATGACAATATCGATCCCCAGCTCAAAGGGCATCAGCAGCGGAGGCGGCGCAACAGTGGCGTCGACAATGAACGGAATACCGTGCTTGTGGGCGACTTCCGCGATTCCCCGGTAGTCGTCGACATTGTTCGCCGGATTGCCGATAATCTCCGTGAACACCGCGCGGGTGTTATCATCGATAGCGGCTTCGAAATTCTGCGGATCGCTGCTGTCGACAAAGCGGACCTCGATACCCAGCTTGGGCAGGGTGTAGTGGAACAGGTTATACGTTCCGCCGTAGAGGTAGCTGGTGGAGACAATGTTCTGCCCCGCGCTGGCGATATTGAGAATCGCGATGGTGCAGGCCGCCTGCCCACTGGCCACGGCCAGGGCGGCGCTGCCACCGTTGACAGCCGCCAGGGCCTGTTCCAGAGCATCCTGGGTGGGATTCATGATCCGGGTGTAGATAAACCCGAATTCCTTAAGCGCGAACAGGTTGGCCGCGTGCTCGGTGTCCTTGAACTGGTAGCTGGTAGTCTGGTAGATCGGCACGGCGCGGGCGCCGGTGGTCGGATCGGGATGCTGGCCGGCGTGCAACGCCTTGGTTACGATTCCCCTGATGAACTCGTCACTCATTAGCGGGTACTCCTTTTATAAATGGTAAGGACATCTGTAACAATTTAACAATTTCGCGAATAACCATGCCTAGATTACCCCTCCGGGCGAACAGTCATCGTGCCCCGGCATGGACCGAACCCGCACGAAAGCGGCGCGGCAACGCACCATCCGCACGAGACCCGGGACCAGGCCACTGCCCTCCAGTTCTCATTCATATCGTTTCCCTTCGTTTTATCCGCAGCCCTGCCGCTCGCGGCTGCTCAGATATCGTAGCTCAGGTTCCGTCCGGCGTTGCGGCGTTCCCAGTCCTCGAGAATATTACGCAGCGAGGTCCCATGGTAAATCTCGTCCATCCGGCGGCCGACCATACCCCAGAAATCATAGTATGGGCTGTTGCCCTTCAGAGAACCCGAATTTTTTCCATCACTGGTGCACACACCGTCCGTCGGCGCCAGGTTACCGTCGACAAAGCAAATTATCTCACCCACGGAGATAGCTTCCGGCTCACGGGCCAGCACGTAGCCGCCATTGACTCCGCGGTGGCTCTCGACAAAGCCTCCCTGGCGAAGTTCGTTGAGGATCACCTCGAGGAAGCGCTTGGGGATCGACTGGGCGGTGGCGATATTGCCGATTTTAACCGGACGTTGAACGCAATGGCAGCGGGCCAGTTCGAACAGCGCCCGAAGGGCGTAGTAGCATTTGTTTGAAATCTGCACGCTTACGCTGCCTGGCCAATAGTTCATCATCTCAATCGAATTAATGTACAAAATAAAACAAAAAAAAAGCCCTGTCAAGAGCGTACGCCCGTAAAGAATATCGCAACGTACGGTCACTAGCGCCAGAACTTTGCCATGTATTAATTGAAAGAACCCGGCCGGCGATTGTCAGCTGACGGGGACTCCGTCCTTGTGTTGTTCGGCCAGTTGGATAATCTTCTCCGGTATCTGGTCGAGGTCGGTTACATGCCCGGCCGCGCCGAGCTTGATCGCCTCCTTGGGCATGCCGAACACCACGCAGCTTTTTTCACTCTGGGCGATATTGACCGCTCCGGCCTCTTTCATCGCCAGCATCCCCGCGGCCCCATCGTGGCCCATCCCTGTCAGGATCACGCCGATCGTGTTGCGTCCCGCTGTCCGGGCCACCGAGTTGAACAGCACCTCCACCGAGGGCCTGTGGCCGCAGACCAGCGGCCCGTCCTTGACAGTTACATGGTAGCGCGCACCACTGCGGGCGAGCAGCATGTGGTTGTTGCCATGGGCGATAATCGCCCTGCCGGGAGTAACCGAATCGTTGTCCTGGGCCTCCTTGACCTCGATCTGGCAGATTTCATTGAGCCTGTTGGCGAACGAGCGGGTAAAATGTTCTGGCATATGCTGGACGACAACTATCCCGGGGCAGGTGGAGGGCAGCCGTTCCAGGATCGACGTCAGGGCCTGTGTTCCGCCGGTTGATGCGCCGATAGCGACAACCTGGTTGGTGGTGCGCGTAAGCGATGTTTTGAGGATCCCGGACTTGGGCTTGACCGCTCCGGGCTCAGGCATGCGGGCCAGGGCGGCGGCTTTGATCTTGTCGATCAGGCTGATCGCCATATCACCCACGGTGTAGCTGGCCCCCGGCTTGCACATCACATCGAGCGCACCCGCGTCAAGCGCCTCCAGCGCCAGCTCGCTGCCCTTTGCCGTAAGCGAGGAGACGATAATCACGGGCAGCGGGAAATGGCGCATCAGTTTACGCAGGAAAGTCAGCCCGTCCATCCTGGGCATTTCGATATCGAGAGTGATGACGTCGGGCTTGAGTTTGACAATTTTATCGCGGGCGATATACGGATCGGCGGCCGCGCCGATCACCTCTATCTCAGGGTCGCGAGCCAGTTCCCTGCTGAGGATCTGCCTTACAATGGCCGAGTCGTCCACTATCAGCACTTTTATCGGCATCTGATTCTCTCCCTGAACTTAAATGTAAACAGCCGCAACCATCTGGTAGCCCTCGGCATCGATCACCACGGATTGCTCATCCTGCGCCAGTTCGGTCCATTGTTCGGTGTCGATCGTGGTTACACCGGGCACGGTCAGATCGAACACCTGCTCCTCGCCCCAGCGGCTGGTAAGGTACTGCCCGCAGGTCATGTTCAGGATTTCCCGCAAAGCATCTTCCAGACTGCTCTGATCGACATCATCGTGGTCGATGCCGAGTATGTTCTCCGCGATTTCCGCGCACAGATCACTCTGGGCGGCCAGGACCGCCTTGCCGCTGCGCGAGCCGCTGAATTCCATCTCGGCCCGCAGCAGGTCCACGGCCCCGGTATCGAGTTCATCGTCATCGAGCGCATCGGTGATCATGAACACCATTTTTTCGATAACCGACTGGAGGCTCTCGGCTAAAAACTCGCAGTCCCTACGCTGGACATCAGGCATGATTGGTCTCCAGGATTTCCATGATTACGCCTTTAAGATCTTCAGGCGCGAACGGTTTACGCAGGTACGCCCTGACGCCCTTGGCGAGAAGTTCTTCAATCCTCTTGCGGCTGCCCTCGGTGGAAACTATCACCACAGGCACACTGTCGAGCATCCCCTCGGTGCTCATCTGCTCCACCAGTTCGATACCGTTCATTTCCGGCATGTTTATATCGGCGAAAACAATATCGACCCATTCCTTGCGCAGAATTTCCATCGCCTCCAGACCGTTGCCGGCTTCCCATACATTGCCGGTGGGCACATCGGCGATCTCCAACGTCTTGCTGATCACTGCCCTGATCGTCCTGGAATCGTCAACTATCAGTATATTATACATTCTCAGCCCCATCGGCTTTCAGGTTGAACATGGCGATAATGCCATCCATGTCGCTCAGAGTTTCCACCGCCACTTCCTGCAGCATTTTTTCGGTTGCACCCAGGCGAGCGAAAGCTTCACTGCTGAGCTTGTAGCACAACCCATCGTTACCGAGCCCGAGCCCCAGACTCATGCACACTGAATCGGCCAGGTGCACGACATCCACCAGATGCCGGTCCCGCTCGGCGATATCAGGGTCGTGGTGCCAGAGAGCCACGGACACAAATTCCTCCGGAAGTCCCCATTGCCGCAACAGGCGGGCGCCGGCCTCGTTGTGGTTGATACCCAGCAGTTCGGTTTCCTGGTGCTCGAACGGGCTCTTGCCGCAATGGGCGCCCTGGGAGAGCGGACCGGATTCCCGCAGGACAAACGAATCCATGACCAGCTTGCCGATATCGTGAAGAATCGCCGCGGTAAAAATCGTTTCCCGCTGGCTCCCCCCCAGTTTGGCTTCGAGCGCCTCGGCAGCGGCAGCCGTGACAATGCTTTTACGCCACATTTCGCCGTCGGTAAGACCGTAACCATCGAGCGAGTTGTTCATCATCGGCTGAACCGAAGTGGAGACCACGAACATGTAGACCTGCTTGGTGCCCAGCCGCACCAGCGCCTCCTTGAGGCTGGTAATACTGCCGGCGCCGCCCAGATAGGCCGAGTTTGACATCACAATCAGCCGGGCGGTGAGGCCGGGATCGTACTTGACCGTATCGACCAGATCGTTGACATCCACTTCGGGGTCGTTGAGCAGCACGCTCAATTTCATGGCCACGTGAGGTATCGGCGGCAGAAGGTTAACCTGCTCGATTATTTCTTCCCTGTAACTCATAGCTCAGTCTCCTTCCCACCAGTGGTCACCGATACTTCCCAGGTGGACATGTACAAGCGCAAAGTACGGCTGATAGTCCCGCCTATTGATTCCGAGGTGAGTAAGAGATTATTTTTCCAGAGTAATTTCCTGAGTACGGCGTTGTTCCTCTCTCCGATGCGAAACATATTTTTGGTATAGAGCAGCTTGGAACACCCTGCCGCCTTAAGCACAAGGTTTTGCTTGGTGGCCCCCATTCTGAACATGGTGTCGAGCAGAGTCGGCACACCGGTATCGACAAACATACCGGGTTTGCTTTTGGCCTTTTCCCTGTCAATTTTGGACATCGGCAACATGCAGTGCACCATGCCTCCCACTCCCGCCACCGGGTCGTAGCCCACCAGCGCCAGACACGAACCGAGCGAGTAGGTTACGATCACTTTTTCCGGGTCGTCGCTGATCTCGATTCCCGAAATATCGACAACCAGGTTTCTCATCCCCGACCTGGCAATCTTGGTTTCGATACCTGTCATCATCCGCCCCTACCATTATGATTCCAGTTGACCGCCGAAATGTGCCGGGCGCCCTGCCCTGGGCTCCAACGCCTTAACGTCCACTGTTCGGATGCAAAGCTTTCAGCTTTTATCCCGCATTATTCATAAAATAATAGCGCCTTATCTCTATCCCTTTTAGCAATGAAGCGGGTTAGTGTTGCGCCCTGGAAGTTCGTTGAATTAAATTCATGCCCCCGAAACAGCGGATAACTATTTTGGTGTTGATCATGAAACACCAGTCCAGTAAAGATCGTAGGGGCTTTCCCCATGTGTCTGCCCGCGGGCGCACACATGGGTGCGCCCCTCCCAAAAAGTGAACTTATTTCTGGGACACGACACTAACACAGAACTGCTTTGTCCGTGGAAGACGGGGATTCTTTTTTTGCCGAAGACAAACAAGCCGGCGCTATTTTGACCTTCGGCCTCGCCTGCTTCCTCAGCAATAGCCGCCTCAATGATGTGGATTGCGCCAGCGGGCAGTACGACCGCGCCACCGCTTCCCTGCTTCCGCCGGCAAATCAGGCGTCGTGAATATTACTGTTTATTCGACCAATGCATATCCCGTGCCTTCAACTTTGAAACCTGTAAGTCTCTTTTTATCAAGGCAGTTGAAAGCCGACCGTTTTTAAGCCCTTGCCGCCACTGGGGGAATCCGCGCATTTTCTTATCAACAGTGTTCGGAAATCAACACTTGTCATCCATAATTGCGGGCAGGCGACAGCCTGGTGCCGCCACGATAAAATACACGTTTCCATAGCCGCGTGCTTGCACCTTTCGTTGCAATCCGTTCACTTTTTTGATAACTTCATAGCTGACCGGATCCTCCCCCCGGCGGAACCAACTGAGTAACTCTCGTCTCCCAATAACTTCTAGCCAGCGACCGGAGCCATGGACAACCATAAACAACATCTGCTTGACCGCCGCGCGTTCCTGCGCGCAGGCGCTGCGGCGGCCGCCGCCCTGGCCGTTTCACCACTGGGCCTTGCAGCACGGGCCGACCAGAGGGCCAAACCGAATATCATCCTGATTATCGCCGACGACACGGGCTGGAACGACGTGGGCTACCACGGTTCGGAGATAGTCACGCCCAATATCGACCGGCTGGCCGCCCAGGGAGCGGAACTGGATCAGTTCTACGCCTGTCCCACCTGCTCGCCCACCAGGGCCGCGATCATGATGGGCCGGCCGCCCAGCCGCTACGGAATCCTGGGGCCGATCGCCGGCCGCAGCACTCTGGCCATCCCCAGCGACCGCGGTACGCTGGCCTCTGTGCTGGGCAAGGCTGGTTACAGCACCCACCAGATAGGTAAGTGGCACCTGGGCCTGCGGCCCGAGGTCGGGCCCACCAGCTACGGGTTCGACACCAGCTACGGCTACCTTCACGGCCAGATCGACCAGTACACCCATGCCTACAAGAACGGTGACATAAGCTGGCATCGCAACGGGCAGTTTATTCAGGAGGAGGGCCACGCCACGGACCTGCTGGCCGCTGAAGCGGTCAAGCTGGTGGAAAACAGCACGGCTGACAAGCCGTTTTTCCTCTACACCGCGTTCAGCGTGCCCCACTACCCTGTCCAGGAACCGGAGGAGTGGACCGCGCCCTACAAAGGTAAAATCGCCAACCACGACAGGCTGATCTACGCCGCGTCGATGACCCACATGGACCATGCGATCGGCAGGATTATCAAGGCCGTGGAGAACAAGGGGATCTCGGAAGAAACCCTGATCGTTTTTATCAGCGATAACGGCGCCCAGGACGACTGGATCGCCAGGCACAACGAGTACGAAAACCGCCACGGACCCTACGAGGTCCTGGGTGACAACCGTCCGCTGCGCGACTGGAAGGGCAGCCTGTACGAGGGCGGCATCCGGGTCCCGGCAGCCGCGTTCTGGCCGGGCAAAATCGGACGCTCAAAGGTGCGCCAGGCCGCCCACGCGATGGACCTGATGCCCACCTTGGCCGCCGTGGGCGGAGCATCGATTCCCGCGGCGATGGAGGTGGAGGGAATTGACCTGCTGCCGTTTATAATCGATGGCCATGAGCCGGTGGAGCGCACGATCTACTGGAACACCGGCAGGCAGTTGGCCGTGCGCCGCGGCGACTGGAAGTTGATCCGGAACAGCGGCAGGCCGGACCAGGGCGAGAGCGAGTTGTACAACGTGATCGACGATCCCCTGGAGCGCAACGAGCTCTCGGCTGAGAAAATAACTCTCACCACTCAGCTGCGCGAATTACTGGCCAACCAGTTCGCCAGGGATACACTGCCGCCACCGGAGTGAAATCCACCGGGACGGCGGGTCGCGATGTCGTGCCCTCATCCCACCACAGCCTTGGAACCGCCGGCTCTTACAAAGGCAAAATCTTGTTGCATGGAACGTAAAATAGCGGAGCAAACCGGATAGGCGGAGGACTGGTGGTCTTTGGAGCGGAGCTTGTTACTATTTCCGGACTGGTGTTCTATCCACCGCCCGCTGCTACCATGTTCTGCTTGGCGAGCGGGTGACAGTTTCAGCTTCCTGATTACATGGCTTCCATTAAATTCTCTCTGCCAAAATAAAACGGCCCGCCATTGGAGGCGGGCCGTTCGCGTAGCGGGAGGTGTGGAAAAGCCCGACATGGGCAATAGTTCCCTTGTCAGGCTTTTCACCTCTGGAGGCGGCGGGCGGAATCGAACCGCCGAATAAAGGTTTTGCAGACCTCTCCCTTAGCCACTTGGGCACGCCGCCGCTACAAAAAAATGGAGCGGGAAACGGGACTTGAACCCGCGACATCCACCTTGGCAAGGTGGCGCTCTACCACTGAGCTATTCCCGCCCGGATAACTTAAATAATCATAATTGGGCTTGGATAATACAAAACGCCGCCTTGTTTGTCAAGAGTTCGCGCCCTGAAATTTCACTCCTCCCCCCCATTGGCAGCCGTTTAAGAACCCGCGCTAAAACAGTGGAATAATCCCGCGAAGTTAGTTATCTTAGAAATCTGTAATTTATGCATTCTATTCCTTCAGCTCCAAGTCTGCACATCCATGCAAAAAAAAATCAGCGGCATGTTATCCTCGCTTCTCGCCCATCCGGGTTGGTCGCACACGAATATGATCATGATCCTGGCCGTGGGTATCGGTGTGCTGGGCGGCTACGGCGCGGTTGGTTTCCGCAAGTTGATCGATCTGCTGAAGCTGCTGTTTTTCCAGGGCGGCGCCGGCGGCGACCTGCTCAGCTACGCCTGGACGCTCCCCTGGTGGCAGCGGATGCTGATACCGGCCGCAGGTGGACTGGTGCTGGCGCCGCTGATCAAGTATTTCGCCAAGGAAACCAAGGGTCACGGAGTCCCCGAGGTTATGGAGGCTATCGCGCTTAAGGGCGGTAAGCTTACTCCACGTACGATGCTGACAAGGTCGCTGGCCAGCGCGATCACCCTGGGCAGCGGCGGAAGCGTGGGCCGTGAGGGACCGATCATCCAGATCGGCAGCGCGCTGGGATCAAGCGTAGGACAGCTCCTTCACTTCAATGAAGACAGAATGAAAACCCTGGTCGGCTGCGGGGCCGCGGCGGGAATGGCGGCCACGTTCAACGCTCCGCTGGGCGGGGCGCTCTTTGCGATCGAGGTGATTTTAGGCGATTTCGGCCTGGCCCAGGTTACTCCGATTATTATCTCCAGCGTGGCCGCAACGGCTGTCAGCCGTCACTACCTGGGAGATTTCCCATCGTTTGAGTTTCACCCGCCCCCGATGTCCAGCCCTTATGAATACCTTTTTTACGCGGTTCTGGGTCTGGCCGCCGGAGTGCTCGCCTGGTTTTTTGTCTCCACGCTTTACCGCTCGGAGGATGTATTTGAAAAAATTCCGCTTCCGGAGTGGATTAAACCGGTTTTCGGCGGGCTGGCTGTAGGAATTATCGCCATCTGGCTTCCCTATGTATTCAGTTCCGGCTACGGGTCAATCAACCTGGCGCTTAACGGCCAGTTGACACTGGCAATGCTGGCCACGCTGATATTCGTCAAGGTTATCGCTACTTCGATCACAATCGCTTCCGGTGGTTCCGGCGGCGTGTTTGCTCCCGCGCTGTTCATGGGCGCGATGCTCGGCGGAGCCGTGGGCGCACTGTTCAATATGGCGTTTCCCGAGCTCACGGCCCCCTACGGCTCATACGCACTGGCCGGGATGGGCGCGATGATCGCCGGGACGATGCAAGCTCCGATAACCGTGATCCTGATTATTTTCGAACTCACCGGCGATTATATGATTATCCTGCCGGTGATGGCGGGGTGTATCCTGAGCACGATGGTCAGTCACCGGCTGCTGGGTGGCGAATCGATATACACGCGCAAGCTGGTGCGCCTGGGGATCAACCTGTTCCGGGGCCGCGACCTGAACGTGCTGCGGGGCCTGAAGGTGGGCGACGTGATGAACAGGGACGTGTCCGCTATCGGCGAGGGAGAACCTCTCTCGCTCCTGGTCCGCCGGGCGATAGCCCATCCTCACGGTACCTATGTCCAGTTGGACGAAAACGGAAAAATTTCGGGCCTGATCCCGTTGCGGAAAATCCTGGAGTTGATGCGTGACGAAGACCTGCTCAATATTCTGGTGGCCCAGGACGTGGCCCAGTTGGAGTTCCCCGTGCTCAACCCGGAAGAATCGCTCGATGAGGTGGTCCGCAAGTTCGACGGGCATCCGCTGGAGGAAATGCCCGTAACCGATCCGGCCAACCCCGGAGTACCGATCGGCGTGGTGCGGGACTACGACGTGATGCAGGCCTACCGCAGCGCCGTAATCCATCAGGACATGAGCGAGGTCGTGGCGCACAACCTGGTCCGCGACCCGGAACGTAAAACCGTGGAGCTGGTGGACGGCTACCGGATGATCGAGGTCAAAGCTCCCTGGGACTTCCGCGGCAAGACTATCCGGGAACTCGATATCAGCCACCGCTACGGTGTGCAGGTGATCCTGATCCGCAAAAAAGGCAACAACGGCGAAAAAGGCAAAAAAACAAACGGCACGGAGATACATTTCGTGCCCCGCGGCGATGATGTGATCGAGGAAGATGACGTGCTGGTGCTGGTGGGAGACAACAAACACCTGCGCAGGTTCATGGATATCTGAGCCGGGCTTGATGACCACACCCGCTTGTGTGAAAATTGAATGGTTGCCTTCGTACATTCAATGGAAGGAGATCAACGATGACAAGCCTCCGCTTACCGGCACTCACGCTTCTTATAGCGTGCGTTACCCCGGCACTGGCCGCTTCCGCTACGGGTAGCACGGCGAAAATCGCTGTTATCCAGGCCACGAGTTCCCCGCGCCAGGACCCGTTTGTGGCCGCTTACGATTCAACGCAAGTACGGCCGATGAGCGAGGCACACCTGGACAAGCTCCTCGGCCTGTTCGAGCGCGCGGGCGAGCTGGGGGCCGACCTTGTCTGCGGCCCCGAGGACATGCAGGGTATCGGAGGCTATGGCCTTCACGTAAATCGCAAAGACCCGGCCACGGGTGAAATCCTGTTCAGTTCGCTGGCCGTGGAAGTTCCCGGCCCGCTGAGCGAAAGGATCGCGTCGATAGCGCGTAGGTACTCGATGTACGTGGTTGCACCGATCTACGAAAAAGAGGACGGCAAGGTCTACAACTCCTCCCTTGTTTTCAATCGTAAGGGCGAACTGATCGGTAAACACCGCAAGACGGTGCTGCCGATAATGGAAACCTGGCTGGTGAGTACTGGCACGCAATACGAAATTTTCCAGACCGATTTCTCCCCGATAGCCATCTCCACCTGCTGGGAGATAACCTATCCAGAGATCAACCGCATCTACGCGCTGGGCGGCGCACGGCTGATTCTCCATCCCACGATGGGCCGGGAGAACCGCGACGGGGGCCTGGCCAGCGCCCATCGCTACCTGACCCGCGCCACCGACGACCGGGTGTGGCTGGCCCCGGTGATTCTCGGCACCGACGGTAACGGGATAATCTCGCCCACCGGCGAGGTGCTGGCCGAGGCCGTGGGAGCCAGGGACACGGTGATTATCGCCGAGATTGATTTCAGTGAGCGCTTCCTCTCCGAGAGCGACTGGTGGAACACGATCAACGGCTCCGCCGACGGGCGTGCGATTCATTTCCTCAGCCGCCGCCCGGAGCTCTGGGGCGCACTGATCGAGAAGCGCTGTCCGCCGGACTCCCAGCTTGCCGATACCAGGCTTACAACCGGAGACAGGAAGGCTCAGTTGAAGGCCGTGCGCGCGGTGAACTACGGCCCCTAGGGCGGAACCCGCGACCGCTATGCGCCGGCGCCGGAATTCAGGCATTAAAACACTTGACACTTATCTCTCACGCAGGCATGTTAACAATGCCGTGCGCAGGGCGATGTTGGCCGTTTGCGTTGCATCGCCCCGCCGTACCATAAACAGCCCCGGCCAATCCGGCCCGGGCTTGTTCGGAACACTATCAACCAATTCGGAGCAAGAAAAGATGGAACTCAAGGAACTGTTCAATTCCTCCAATGTCAAGCTGGCACTGGGGTCCGAGGAAAAAGACGATGTACTGCTGGAGTTGATCAGCCTGCTTAAGCTTGACGAGAAGGCCAAGGAAATGCTGTTCAAGATGCTGAAGAAGCGCGAGAACCTTGGCTCCACCGGTATCGGCAAGGGGTTTGCCATTCCCCACTGCCGCTCGCTGGTTGTCGATAAGCTTAACGTGGCGTTCGGCAGGCACACCAAGGGTGTTGATTTCAATTCGATCGATGGTAAGCCGGCTAACTACTTTTTTCTGATCGTGGCTCCGCCGGTTGAAATTTCCAATTATTATCTTCCGGTGCTGGGTAAAGTGGCCCAGTTCTGTAAATCCACGGATATCACGGCCAAGCTGGACAAGCTGGAAAAGGTCGAGGATTTCCTGGCGTTGCTGGAAGAAGCAGGCAATTGACGAATATTTTCCGGGGGCTTGTAGATGCAGGACAATCAGCTCAGATTGCTGATGTTCCTTCAGGACCTGCTGATGCTGAAGAAGGAAATGGAGGATTTCCAGGTAGTAGAGAAATACGAGGAGATGGGTTTCGACCTTGAGAAGAAAGAGAAGATAGAGGAGGCGATCAGGGAAGTGACCGGACAGCTCGACGCTGAACTTCACCACCGATTTCAGATGATCGCCAATAAATACGACCGGCCGCTGGCGCCGGTGAAGAACGGGATCTGCTACGGTTGCTTCGTATCCGCACCCACCGGCAGCGAGCTGATCACACAGAGGAAGGATGTGATCGAATTCTGCAACCATTGTGGCCGGATTCTCTATCAGCCCGGTACGCTCTAGGACATTGAGCCAAAATTGCAAGAAAAAGCCCGGCGCTCCCTTGTGGAGTTCCGGGCATATTTATTTCTCTGCGGGGCCGCGTGATAGCCGGTGTGTTCAGCGCCTGGGCGCGAACTTGAGCCGTCTGGCGGCCTTGCGCTGCATCTGGTAGATGAAGCGCATAATTGTATCCTGCGCGGACTCGTTGATATTGAAGGATTTCGCCCGGATAATATAGCACTTGCGCTCATTGTCAGTACCCTGGTAGACAACCTCGGAGAGCACCGGCTCACTGTGCTCCTCGCTGAGTTGCTGAAAATTGAGATACAGGAAGTCGCCTTTTTTGATGTAGTGTCGGGTGAAAAACGCCAGACCTCCGCCGCTGATATCTATACTTTCACCCATGAACACGGGCCGGTTTGCGCAACGCTCCAGGTTCGTGTCGATCTCTATTGAATTGAATTGGTTTCTCGGGATATGGTAGTAACTGAAAGCGAAATGGACCTCCATCCGGCTGAAACTGCGGGCCTGGTCTCTGATCAGTTTGCCCGGATGCCTGAGGTAGAGTTCCTTTTTTTCCTTGTCGGGCGCTTCTGAAAGGGTTGCGGTGAATCTGTAGCCTGCGTCATTCTCGCGGTAAAACTGGACATCCACGGTTGTCCCGGCCGGCTTGATCGTATCCAGGTCAATCGAACCGGCGTCAAACGTCATGCGCTCATCGGTATTGAACAGCAGCGAGGAGGCGTATTGATATTGCTGGCCGCCGCGCGTAAGGGTCAGGCTGACACGCTGGCCCTTGCGGATTTCCTTGCTTGACTGCAACTGGACCGTTTCCTCGATCTTGTTGTAGCCCAGCACTTTCTTGATCTCATCGAGTTGCTGATGAAAAAGCTTGTGCTCTTGTTCGCTGAATTTCTGTTGATCGTGGTAGGTTTCGATCAGGTGCTGTAAAACATCGTATGATTCCAGCGCGCGGTATGGCTGTTGGATCGATACCTGCTTGACCATCCTGGTCAACAGGTCGATATGTCTGCGGTCCAGATCCTTGTCCACTGCCTTGCGGTCAAAATAGAGCAACTCACGCTCATGGCGTTTCTTTTTCTCGCGGCGGCTTTGCACGATAGCGAACAACAATCCGAATACAACCACTATCCCCAGCCCCCAGGCCACATAAGAGGAGGACTCGCGGGACGACTCCGCCCAGCCGCCCTGGATTTCCTTCCAGCGCTGTGCGCGCGGCAGCAGGTACTCGTAAACGCCGTCCCGCAACCGGAAAACAATCCAGGTGGCAAGCTGCTGCAAAGTATCCATCGCGGCCTCCCGAAATCGTTAAATGACCAGCCGGCCGTCACCGCCTGAAAGACTCACTTAAGGAGATTGCAGAGCCTCGCTTGAAAATGACTCCTTACGCTGCACCCTGTCAATGCCCTTGATTTTTTTCAGTACCGTGATAACGCGCTTGAGTTGCTTGAGATCTTTGACTTCCACCAGGAAAGTGGCCGTGAAATCAAACTCGCCGCTCTTCGTGCTGGCTCCGCGTATATTGGTGCCACTGTCCGTAATCGCGCTGGTCATTTCCGCCAGCACACCCTTGCGGTCCGTACCGGAGATCAGCAGCCGGACAATAAACTCGTCGCCCTTGCCAGACTCCCATTCGATCGGCATGCGGCGGTCGGGGTCGCCGCCCATGCGCAGCAGGTTCGGGCAGTCCGTGCGGTGGATCGTAATCCCCCGGCCGCGGGTGATATAGCCCTCCACTTTGTCGCCCGGTACGGGCTGGCAGCAACCCGCGTAGGTTACCATCAGGTTGCCGATTCCCTGCAGCTTGATTCCCGAACCCCCGCTCTTGCGAACCCTGTCCATCAGGCGGTCCATGACCGAGCTTGCAGGGGAAGCGGTGTCTTTCTCCACCTCTTCGGGGTAGATGATGTGTATCACCTGACCCGGCGACACATTGCCCTGGCCCAGGGCCTCGTACAATTTGGCGGCCGAGGGGCTGACATTGAGCTGCCCGGCGGCCTGGCTCAGTTTATGCTCGTCCACCCTGGGCAAACGCTGTTTTTTCAGCTCGCGCTCCAGCATTTCACGGCCCAGCTTTACGCTGTCGGCATACTCCTGCTCCCGGACCCACGAACGTACTTTACTGCGAGCCTTGGCGGTCCGGACAAACTTTAGCCAGTCCTTGCTGGGTTTGGCATTGGCTTTTGTAATAATTTCTACTGTCTGTCCGCTTTTGATTCGGGTACGTAACGGCATTATTTTCCCATCGATTTTGCCCCCCGAGCACTGCAATCCAACCTCGGTGTGAACCGCGAACGCGAAATCGACCAGGGTGGATCCGGCCGGAAGTTTAATCAGCTTGCCGCGGGGTGTAAACACGAACACCTCGTCGTGAAACAGATCGACCTTGAGAAACTCCATAAACTCCCTGGGGTCCTTGGTCTCGTCCTGCCACTCCAGGACCTCGCTCAACCAGGTAATCCTGTTATCACTTTCATCGGCCCGAACCTTGTTTTCCTTGTATTTCCAATGTGCCGCTATCCCATATTCAGCAGTTCTGTGCATTTCCTTGGTTCTGATCTGGATCTCTATTTTATTGCCTTCCTGGCTGTTTACTTTCGTATGTAACGATTGGTACATATTGGATTTAGGAGTTGCAATATAGTCCGCGAAAAGTTCCGGTATAGGCACCCAGAGCGAATGCACCAAACCGAGCACCCGATAACAATCACTAACCGATTCACAGAGAACCCTTATCCCAATCAAATCATAAATTTCCGTAAACTGCTTTGAATACCGCAACATCTTTTTATAGATACTGTAGAGATGTTTCGGCCTTCCTTTAACCTCCACGTTAATACAGGAATCGCCGATTTTCTCCACGAGCATCTTACTGTATTTTAAAACAACCCTTTCTCTTTCTTTCCGTTTCAGGCTTACGTTTTTCGCCAGCTCGTGATACTTGTCCGGTTCAAGATATTTAAAAGCTAGATCTTCCAGCTCCCACTTAATAAAAGCGATTCCGAACCGATGAGCCAGCGGAGCATATATTTCCAGAGTTTCCTTTGCTATTTTCTTCTGCCGCTCCACATCCAAAGCGTCCAGGGTGCGCATATTATGAAGACGATCCGCCAATTTAATTATTACGATACGAATGTCCTTGGACATCGAAAGGATCAGCTTGCGCAAGTTCTCTGATTGCTTTTCCTCTATCGATTTGAAATAAAAACCATCTATTTTGCCGATTTTCGTCAGACCATCGACAACTTGAGCGATCTCCTCCCCCAATTCTTCTCTGATTTCTTCCATGGTTGTACTGGTATCTTCAACCACGTCGTGGATCAAGGCGCTGGAGATTGAAACCGTGTCTATCAATCTCAACCCGGTGAGAATCTTCACCACTTCTATCCCATGGGTAATGAACGCCTCGCCGCTGTGACGTTTCTGGTTCTCATGGGCTTTTGCGCTCAGGTCGTACGCGCGCTCGATAACGTCCATATCGAGGCCGTCGTACTGCTTGATTATCTTGAATATTCCTTTGCGTAACTCCGGCATCTACATCCTCGTACATGTTTTGTATGTTGCTCAGGCGCTGTCAAAAAATCAGGGGTGCAAAACACTATCGCCGTTAAAATCATTCATTTTCTACTAATTTCTCTCCGGCAAGGGGTCATTATTAGTTACCTGACGGAAAGCAATAAGTTCTCATAAATCACCCCCCCTGCATGTTTTCCATCACATTCAATAACTAAACCCCTGGCCGTTACCTGGTAATCCGGCCCGGGGTATCGACGCGCGCTCCCGCTACGGGAAAAAGCGGAATTACTGTTTGCTGATATAGATCAATTCGCGCCTGACGTTACAGGCGAGCCTCAACCGCCCACTCTCTCCGGGGTCGATCAGGCCCAGGCCAATCAGTAATTGCTTGATCGAATCCGAGAAAAATATCGGCTCCAGGTCAGCGAGCACCTCGTCGACTGTCCTGTTCTTGCCGAACACGAGCGAGGTCTTGCTGTAGCCGATCAGCTTGCGCTCGTAGAGTAGCTTGCGAAGGGCGCTGCTGATCTGGTTGAGCGCCTCCGCGTTGGCCGGATCGGTCAGGCACATGCCCTCGAACACCAGCTTCAGGGAAATCTCTCCGCCGGCCTCCGAGCCGTCGCTCAACTTTTCGCCCTCACCGCCGATCAGTGCATGTTTTTGGGCCGGCTTGCCCTTTGCAGGGGCTTTAGCCCGGGCCGCGGGCTCGCTATCGCCTTGGTCCTCTTTTGCCTGTCCGGTTTTTTTATCCTGGGCCGCGGCAGCAGGTTCGGTATCCGCCGGGGGGGCGGGCTCTTTAGGGTGCGCCGTCGCCCCGGGTTTACTCTGCAACTGGCGCTGAATCTCCAGCATCCGGGTCTTAAGTTCACCCGCGCCCGCACTCATGTCGGCCGCCAGGGATTCCAGCTTGCTCTGGATCGTCACAATTTCGCGGAGGTTCTCCACCTGCTCGTCGATATAACCGTTTTCGCGGTTAAAATAGTGACGGTTCAGTACACCGAGAAACTCGTCAACGCAGTTGTGCAACTGGCTCTCAACCTCGGCAAACCTGGCCTGAAACCGCTCGACCTCGTGCAGTTGCTCCCTGCTAAGCAGGGTATCCGGCTGGCTCGATCTGATTTCCACCATGGGGGTATCACTCCCCCTGAACCCGGACTCCGGGCTCAGGCGTTTCGTCCGCAACAGTGTTTGTATTTCTTGCCGCTGCCACAGGGGCAGGGGTCGTTACGGCCAACCTTGGGTGTATCGTGACGGACCGTTTGCTGACGAGGGGGCTGCTGGGGCGCAAGAGCTGCTTCATCGCCCCCGCTGAACGCGGACACCGTGGCATGGTGCACGGCCATCTGCGTTGGCTTGGGGGCGCGATTGCGGCGCTCCAGCTCGTTCTCGTCGATAAACTGGGCCTTGAAAAACAGGCTGGCCACATCCTCCTTGATCTTTTCCAGCAGCACAACAAAAGCGCTGAACGCTTCCTTTTTATATTCGATCAGCGGGTCTTTCTGGCCGTAGGCGCGGAAGTTGATTCCGCTCTTGAGATGGTCCAGCATGTAAAGATGCTCGCGCCAGCTCTCGTCGATCACGCGCATCATCACGTGCTGCATCAGAAAAGCACGGCGTTCCTCGCCCAGCTGCTCGCATTTGATAGCGAACAACTGGTCCACCAGCTTCATGATTTTCTCGCGGATGTCGTCGGCCCGCAGCTCTTCCGGATTGCTCTGATCAAAACTGATATTAAGCAGGAAACTGCGCAGCAGGTCCGTGCTCAGGCCCTCCAGGTTCCATTGCTCCGGCGGCGTACCCTCGACCACATAGAGGTTGAGTTTGTTCTCCACCGCCTCATCGAGCATGGTCTTGAAGTCCTCGTCCATGTCCTTGCCCTCAAGGGCGAACAGGCGCATGTCGTAGATCACCTCGCGCTGCTGGTTCATCACGTCGTCATACTCCAGCAGGTGCTTACGAATCTGGAAGTTGTTGCCCTCCACCTTTTTCTGCGCCCGCTCGATAGAGCGGGAAACCATCGGGTGGGCGATCACCTCTCCATCCTCCAGGCCCAGGCGATCCATTACCCCGGCCACGCGGTCACTGAGGAACAGCCGCATCAGCGAATCTTCCAGCGAGAGAAAAAACTCGCTGCTGCCGGGGTCGCCCTGACGGCCGCTTCGTCCGCGCAACTGCCTGTCGATCCGGCGCGCCTCGTGGCGCTCGGTGCCGATTATCGCCAGACCGCCGATATCGCACACGCCCTCGCCGAGCTTGATATCCGTGCCCCGGCCGGCCATGTTGGTGGCGATCGTAACCGCGCCCTTATGGCCGGCCCGGGCGACAATCTCGGCCTCCTGCTGATGGTGCTTGGCGTTGAGCACGTGATGACGGACACCTGCGCGCTTGAGCATCCGCGAGAGCGTCTCGGAGATTTCCACGCTTACCGTCCCGACCAGCACCGGGCGTTGCTGCTCGTAGAGCCGGGAAATCTCCTCGATAATCGCGTTGAACTTCTCGCGCCTGGTACGATAGATTCTGTCGTCCCTGTCATCGCGTACAATCGTCCTGTGGGTGGGAATCACCACCACGTCCAGCTTGTAGATCTCGTAAAACTCATCGCTCTCGGTCTCCGCCGTACCGGTCATCCCGGCCAGCTTGTCGTAGAGGCGGAAGTAGTTCTGCAACGTAATCGTGGCCAGGGTCTGGGTCTCGTTTTCGATCCTGACCCCTTCCTTGGCTTCCAGGGCCTGGTGCAGTCCCTCGCTGAACCGCCGGCCGGGCATCAGACGGCCGGTGAACTCATCGACAATCATCACCTTGCCATCCTGCACCACGTACTCCACGTCCTTCTCGAACAGGATATAGGCCTTGAGCAACTGCTGGATCGTGTGAATCTTGTCGCTCTTGTCCAGGTATTCCCGCTCGAGTTGCTGTACTTTTTGCTGTTTCACGTCCGGGGTCAGCGTGGAATCGTTTTCGATTTCGCTGATCCCGGTGGCAAGATCGGGGATGACGAACATGTTGGGGTCGGAGGGGCTGAGCTGGTCGTGCCCTTTTTCGGTGAACAGCACCTGGTTGCCCCGCTCATCCATCGAGAAATAAAGCCCCTCGTCCAACTCCTGCAGCTTTTTCTCGCGCATGTAGTCGGCCTCGACCCGCTTAATCAGCTTCTTGATTCCGTGCTCCTGCAACAGCTTCATCAGACGCTTGTTCCTGGGCATTCCCCGCTGGGCCTGCAGCAACTTTCTGCCCGCCTCGTAATTGAATTCCTGCGCCTTTTTCTCGTTCTCTTCCTTGTCGGCCTGACCGAGCAGCTGCGCGCCCTCGCCCACGATCTGATTGACTTTCTTGACCTGGACCCGCACCAGATCCTCCACCATCGACTTGAACTCCTTGAACTTGCCCTCGCTGCCCTGCACCGGCCCGGAAATGATCAGCGGGGTACGGGCCTCGTCGATCAGCACGCTGTCCACCTCGTCGACAATCGCGTAATGATGCCTGCGCTGGACGCGGTCCTCCAGGCGCAGGGCCATGTTGTCGCGAAGGTAGTCGAAACCGAACTCGTTGTTGGTGCCGTAGGTGATATCGCAGTCGTAAGCCAGCTTGCGCTGTGAGGGGTCCATGTCGTGCTGGATACAGCCCACGGTGAGGCCGAGGAACTTATAGATCGTCCCCATCCACTCGGCATCGCGGCTGGCCAGGTAGTCGTTGACTGTCACCAGGTGAGCACCCTTGCCCTTGAGCGCGTTGAGATACATCGGCATCACCGCCACCAGCGTCTTGCCCTCGCCGGTGGCCATCTCGGCAATCTTGCCCCTGTGCAGCACCACCGCGCCGATCAACTGTACGTCGTAGGGGATCATGTCCCAGACCGCATCCTGGCCGCAGAGCGTTATCTCGCGGCCCATGTTACGGCGGCAGGCGTCCCTGACAATCGCGAACGCCTCGGGCAATGCCTCCTCGCAAGCCCGTTCCTGCTCGTCGGGATCGGAGATAGCGCGAATGCGCTCCATCAGCGCCAGGCTTTTTTCCTGCAACTGCTCGTCGGTAAGCTCTTCCAACTCCTTGTAAATCCGGTTGATCTGCTCAACCAGCGGTTGGATAGTTTTGATTTCGCGCGCGTGCTTATCGCCAAGAAAGAGCTTGAGTATCTTTGTAATCATTGTCGGATTCCAGTGCCTTTCATGATGGCTTTGTAAAAAGTCCATCTACTTCGTTGCGCTGCATATCTCGTCAGTTGCGGAGTACCTTTGAGTACGCCTCATTCCTCGATCCTTGCGCGCCTCGTAGCTGGTGCTTTTTACTTTGCCATCGGCAAATATGACTTTTTACGAAATCGTCTTTCGTCCTGCCTGATTAATTCGGAACTATATAGCTTTATTGAATTTAAGCCGCTATTTACAAGAAATCAACTCGCGGGGCCGGCGTAAAGACCGTTGGCGAGGATATAGCGCTCCACCTCCGCGCTCACCAGCCAGCGTATCGAACAGCCGGCGGCTCGGGAGCGGCGGATCTGGGTGGCCGATACGCCGATCAACGGCATATCGATCCAGCAGACGTCGAGCTCGGGGAACTGACGCTCGAACTCGGCCGGATCTGTGTCGAATCCCTGACGGTTGAGCGCGGCGATCCGGGCCAGCTTGCAGATTTCCCGCCAGTCCTTCCAGGTGTCGAACTCGGCCAGGTTGTCCGTGCCCATGATGAAAAACAACTCGTCGCCTTCGCTCAGGCGGCTGCCGCGGTATTGGCGAAGAGTATCCACCGTAAAAGAGCTACCCGGGCGTTCGATTTCATTCAGATACAACTCGAAACGGGGATCGCCATCCACGGCCAGTTCCAACATCGCCACCCTGTGCCGTGCCGCGCCGATAGAACGCTCCAGCTTGTGCGGAGCTCTGGCGGCGGGCACCAGCAGCAGCTTGTCCAGCTTCAACTGTTCCCAGGCGGCCTGCGCCCCGATCAGATGCCCGATATGCACGGGATCGAACGTGCCGCCCAACATCGCTACCCTCACACTACGCCTCCTCTGGCTACAACCCCGCCGAACCGTCCGCGTTCACTGGCGCGAACCATCTTTCCTCGCCGGCTCACCGGTAAGCGATTGTTCCTTCTCCTGCCCGGCGCCGCACAGTTCCCTGGCCTGTTCGCTCTGCGGGTAATCCCGGCAGAGCCATGCCAGCGCATCCCGCGCATCATCGGGGTAACCCATGCTGCGGCTGGCCTTGTAGAGCAGGTACAGGGTTGCAGGCAACACTGTGGATTCCGAATAATTACTGATAATGCTTTTGAGGTAAATAATCGCGGAATCGTACATCTGCGCTTCGTAATAAAACAGCGCGGTTCTGTATTCCTTTTGCGCCATCTTGTCCCTGAGCAGACCCAGATGATCCCGCACCGTGTCGGCATACTCGGTGTTCGGATACTTTGTCAGCAGGTTCTGAAACGTGTCCATCGCCTTTTTCGTCTCACTCTGATCGCGTTCAACCCGGCGGCTCATCGAGGCGTAGGCCAGCCCGGCCTTGAACAGGGCGATATCGGCGAACTGCCCCTGGGGGAACTCGCGGTTAAGCAGTTCGAACTCGCTGGATGCCAGGATGTAGTCCCGGCTTAAGTAGTAGGAGTCTGCCAGGTAATAACGCGACTGTTCAACCAGCTCGCTACCCGGGTACTTGTAGATCAGGTCCTTGAACTTTTCGATAGCCTTGGCGTATTCGCCCTTTTCGTAGTAGTAGAACGCTTCCTCAAACTCACCCTCGGGAGTTGGATCGAACCGCCGGACGCTGCTGCATCCCGCTCCTCCCAGCACAATCAACACCGTGCACAGGGCCAGGATAGATTTTATTGTCCACTGAAAATGATTCAACTTTCCTCCATTTTTCCGGCGAGCCCGTTAGAGAGACTGCTTGCCGCTGAACTCGATTTCCTCGATCCGCTTACGGGCCTGCTCGGCGATTTTTTTCTTGTAGTAGTAACGATTCAACTTCAGTACCCGCTCGAAAGCCTGCCTGGCCTCGGCGGGCCGCTTGTCGTCGAGCAGAATCTCTCCGCGCAGGTACCAGGCGTCGTCCACCAGGTGCTGCGGCTGCTTGCTGGAGATAATCTGCTCGAGATAGAAAAAAGCCTGCTCCAGGTCGCCTTCCTCACGCATTTGCACGGCCAGCGGATAGCCACAGCTTCCGCGGTGCCAGAGCGCCTGCTCAGCCATGGCCTGGCCGGGATAGAGGTTGACGAACTGGTCGTAGTACAGATAGGCGTTAAAAAAGTCCTCGAGCTTTTCGTAGCTCTCGGCCAGGTTGAACATACAATCGCCGGCGCGCTGCTCGTCCTCGGCCAGGGGCAGCCCGCGAATGTAGAACGCTATTGCCCGGCGGTAGTCGGGAAGCGCGAAATAGTAATCGCCCAGCACGAAATAGTACGAGCCCAGGCTGAACGAGGGGTCGATGGCCAGGATTTCCTCCAGCGCGTTGACCATCGTGGTGGTATCCCCCGACCTGCCGCGCTCCACGGCGATCTGGAGATAATCGAGCAGAACACCCTCGTCGGGCACCGAGTCCCGGGCGCTGAAATAGCGGTCGAAATAGCTCTTGGCCTGAAAAAAATCGCCCTGCATCACGTAGACCTTGCCGATCTTGCGCAATAGTCCGGCGCTGGCCCCGCTGGTTTTTTCCGCCATCAGGTACTCGGCCAGCGAATCGTCGTACTGGCCGTTGCGGTAATAGTAATCCCCACGCTGCTCGTAGTTGCTGCGCTGGTCGCCGCATCCGGCCGCCAGAGCTGCTACAAGGATAAGCAAGGCCAGCGTTGGCCAGATGTTACCGACTCTGTCCATATTAGTTTCCTGTCCACGCGCCCCCCCGGCCTGTCAAAAGCCGGCCCGGGCGGCGGCCGGTTATTAATTCCCACGTTTTCAGGTATTAAAATAAGTTAGACCCGGCGCGCCCAACTGTCAACGGTTTCGGCTTTTGCAGCCGGTGAGCAGCCCCTGTCAACCACCCGCTTCCCCGGCGCTTCGGCCTGCTTGACACGGAAGCGGTTATCGTCCATAATTAGTCCGTCCCATCCACGGGCCGGCTCCTTCCCGCCGGCTCTCATGCACGGAGAATACAATGGATTGTCCAGAACTGAAAACGATTCTCGCCTCGCTGGACGACGATCTGATCCCGGACCATCTCCACTGCCGGCTCGAGGAGCATTTTGCCCAGTGCCGCGCCTGCCGGGCGGGCATGGCCAATTTCCGCCAGATCGGCAAGATCATCGAAAAAACAGTCTACGGAGTCCGCAGCGAAGACGACTTGCTGCGCTATATCCGTCATCTCACCGGCCGCAACTTGCGCTGGGCAACCGCGGACGACCGGCCTCGCGGCTGCAAAAAAACCGGGTTATTCAGGCTGCTGATCAAGGTTGCCGCCGGGTTCGCCGCCGCGGCCGGCCTGGGGGCCAGCCTGGCGCTGATCCTGGGCTACTTTGGCCTGATCGGCAACGCCGGCGGCCCGCCGGTGGAAATCGTTTTCGACCCCTCGGCCAGCGAACCGGTCCTGGTCGGCAACACTCCCGCGCCCGTCAATACTGTCGCCGCAAACCAAGACTCCGGCCTGGCGGTTGTCGTACCCAAAGGTGGACTGAACCCGGACGCGGTGTACGACTACCTCAACGCCGTCCCGCCGTCGCCGGTGGACAGCACTCCCGGATCGCCATCGCTGACCCCGGATGACAGCTCGAACCTGCGCAACATGGAAGCCGAGCTGGCGGCGCTTCGCGACGCCCTGGCGCGCGACCCCAGTGACATCTCCGTTCGCCGCCGGATGATGGACAAGTATCGCCTGGTAATCGAAGAACGCAAGCGGCTGCAGCGGATGCTGCGCGTGCAGGATTACTACAACCTGGGCTACCTTTACTATACCGCCGGCGAGTACCCTCAGACCGCGATTGTCACCGGCGAGGGCCTGCGGCTGGTGCGGATGGGCCCCACGCAGTACCTGCACTACCTCAAGGCGATGAGCCACTACCAGATTGCGCTGCGCGCCTCGGCTCCCCTGCCGGCCGATACCACGGCCGACAGCGCCGCGCGAGTGCGTGGGGCCAGGATGCGCACCGAGCTGGACCGCGAGGGCAGCCGCCGCGCGGTGGCGGAGCTGCGCAAGGCGATCACCGGGTTCAGCCACCTGCTCTCCAGCCCCGAGCTGGAAGGCCCGGCCCGCGAGTGGATCCTGCGTTGCAACGAGCAGATCGGCGCTCTCACCGCGGGAAACTGACAAAAGCCCTTCCCCCCCAAGATACCTACCGGACACTTGCGCAAAATGTTCCCCCCGGCTTATCTTAGTGCCCTGCCTGATAACTCTTGAATCATTTTCAGGATTACCGATGACTGACGATAAAATATTCGATCGCTGGCAGAATCGTATCGAGCGCGGGCTGGCCCGGCTGATTTCCTCCGACCGGTCGATCGCCGGGGCCGGGCGCTACGCCGAGGCCCTGGAGCACAGCAGGAGCCTGGGCAAGCTCAACGCCCCGGCCGCGCGGCTGTTCAACGCCCTGGCGGAAATCAGCCTGCGCACCGGTTTCTCACTGCTGGCGATAGTCCTGCTGCGCCGCGCCAGCCGGATCGCCCCCTCGGACCCGCTGCTGAAATTGAACATGAGCCGCGCCCAACTCAGCCTGGCCACTCGCTTCCTGTTGCGCGCTCCAGCCAGTGGCGGGGCGGCCTACAACCTTGACGACGGGCGGCGGCGGCTCGAGAAGCTGATCGCCTCCGGCAAGCTGCCCGAGGCCACGAAGACCGAGGCCACGCTGCTGCTGCGGCGCATCGAGGACCGGCGGGAGATGTGGCAGGATATCCGCGGAGGAGACCTGGACGCCTCGCGGATCAGGGAGCTGGTGGCCGCGGAGGACCGCGAGGTGCGTGAACTGCGCAGGAAAAAAATCCCCACAGTGGAAGAACTGGAAAAATATGAGCCGAAGCGCACAGGGTTCTATTACCGAGAATACCGTGAACAGCAACGCGCACAAGGCCGGCGCAAACGCTGATTTGTTGCGGCCCCGACAACGTTTACCCTGCCTTGTTGCAGAGTTTTCACCGGGTTTTTCAGCCCCGCCCTCCACCCGAAAGCGGCAAACCTCACCCTTACGCGCGGTTCAATATCGAAAATCCTTGAATACTCGCGGGAAAATCGATATAATATTAGGCTCCTTCAGTAGAGCGAGAAGGTTTGTTCGGGGCCTGAGATTATCCTGCCTTCGTGCGGGCGGCAGGCTTCCTCCCGGACATCACCCTGAGTGTTACCGCGTGCGTGATCAGGTAACAATTCATCTTGCGATTAATCTGGCAACATTAACTTTACATTAACTTTAATCGATATGAATGTTATAGACGATTAAGCAGGCGCTGACAAATCAAAACGCTGTCGTAAAAGTACGCCCGGCGTTTGCTTTGATCACCAGAGTTGAATACATCGATAACGAGTCAGGTTACTTTACTCAATCAGCCAGGAGGCTCTGTAATGAACCCACCCGCTGGTCCGAAAAAGCTGCTAGACTGGGTAGATGAGGTTGCGGCCCTTACCAGGCCGGACACCGTTCAATGGTGCGACGGCACCACGGAAGAATATGACCGTCTGATGCAATTGATGGTCGACGATGGAATCGCTATCAGGCTCAACGGGAAAAAACGCCCGAACAGTTTCCTGTTCCGCTCATCACCTTCAGATGTGGCGCGCGTGGAAAAACGCACGTATATCGCCTCACGCACAAAAGAGGCCGCAGGCCCGACCAACAACTGGATCGACCCGGACCAATTGAAAGAAACGATGAAGGGCCTCTACGACGGTTGCATGAGGGGCCGCACCATGTACGTTATCCCCTTCTCGATGGGACCGGTGGGCTCGAATATCGCCAAAATCGGGATCGAGATCACCGACTCTCCCTACGTGGTTGTCAACATGCATATCATGACCCGCGTGGGCCAAAAGGTTCTGGATGTGCTGGCCCGGGACGAAGAGTTCATTCCCACGTTGCATTCGGTGGGCAAACCACTGGCCGAGGGCGAGGCCGATAACGGTCAGTGGCCCTGCGCCCCTATCGAGGAAAAATACATCTCCCACTTTCCCGAGGAGAGGATGATCTGGTCCTACGGCTCGGGATACGGCGGCAACGCTCTGCTGGGGAAAAAGTGCCTGGCGCTGCGGATCGCCTCCGTGGCCGCCCGCGACGAGGGCTGGCTGGCCGAGCACATGCTGATCCTGGGGATCACGAATCCCGAGGGCGTTAAAAAATACGTGGCCGCCGCGTTCCCCTCGGCCTGCGGCAAAACCAACCTGGCCATGCTTGTCCCCACGGTGCCGGGCTGGAAAGTGGAGACCGTGGGCGACGATATCGCGTGGATGAAGTTCGGCCAGGACGGCCGCCTGTACGCGATCAACCCCGAGGCCGGCTTTTTCGGTGTGGCCCCGGGCACCTCGATGGACTCCAATCCCAACGCGATGAAGTCGGTTGAAAGAGACTCTATTTTCACCAACGTGGCCCTGACCGACGACGGTGACATCTGGTGGGAGGAAATCGGCTATGATGCGCCGGGCAAGCTGATCGACTGGCACGGCAACGAGTGGGATGCCGCCACCGCCGACAAGCCCGCCGCCCATCCCAACGCCCGTTTCACCGCGCCGGCGGCCAGTTGTCCCGCCATGGCTCCCGAATGGGAGGACCCGGCGGGCGTGCCAATCAGCGCGATCCTGTTCGGCGGACGGCGCCCCGGCACGATCCCGCTAGTACACCAGGCGCGCAACTGGAACCACGGCGTGTTCATGGGCTCGATAGTGGGCAGCGAGATTACCTCCGCGGCCCTGGACCTCAAGGCCGGCACCATCCGCCGCGACCCGTTCGCCATGCTGCCGTTCTGCGGCTACAACATGGGTGAATACTTCCAGCATTGGATCAAGCTGGGGCAGAAGGCGGACCAGAGCAAGCTGCCGGAGATTTTCTTCGTAAACTGGTTCCGCAAGACAGCCGACGGCAAGTGGCTCTGGCCCGGCTACGGCGAGAACAGCCGCGTGCTCAAATGGGTTTTCGAGCGCTGCATCGGCGAGGGCGAGGCCACTGATTCCCCGATCGGCTGGATGCCGGCCCAGGGCGCGATAGGCCGGCCGGAGGGCGTGAGCGAGCAAGACATGGCCGAGTTGCTGGCCGTGGACCGGGAAGGCTGGCTGCGGGAAATAAAGTCCGTGCGCGAAGAGCACTATCCCAAGTTCGGCGATAAACTGCCCGCGGAGCTTTCCGCCGAGCTGAACACTCTGGAGCAGCGGCTTAATCAGAGCTAGGCGACTTGCCCGGCGTCAGATATCCTTAGGTTGAAAGCGGCTTCCCAAGGGAAGCCGCTTTTTTCTTTACAGCCCATCAGCCGCGGAATATATTGCAAACGACCCCGGTACGGCATGCAACCGGGGATAATCTCACGATAGCTCAGGAGGCGACCTTGTTCGGTTGGTCATGGTGGGTAATCGGCCTTAACGCGGTTTCGATAAGCTGGGGTGCGATTCACTTGTACCACCGCGCCTCAGGCCGTCACGACTCCCGGAAAGTTCACCAGGAGTGGTCAACCGATGACCTGGTGGCCTGCGTGTTGTCGGCCCTGATCTATTTCAACGGCCTGGCCGCCACGGTGCTGGTACTGATCAACAACACGACCGGCTGGATCCTGGCCGCGGAGACCGTGATCGAGCTGGTGCTGATGTACCGGATTATCGACCCCAAGCTGAAGTCCGTCAGCAGCAGTTTCGAGAAGAAACAGAAGCAGTACCTGGAAGAGCTGGACCGTATCGTGGAATGGGAGTAACGCTCACCCGCTTGCTACTTAAAGGACGTTCAATGGACCTCGAACTGCTGCAGCCTATCGGTAGTCCCGTCCTGGGAGTGGTAATTCCGCTGGCCGTGTTCATTTTCGCCAGCCTGCTCACCTGGTGGCTCTACCGCCACTTCTCCCGTGAAAGCAAGTAGCCACGCGGCAACGGTTGCCACTTGCGCTTGCTCCCCGTCCTTCCCTGTACCTGTCCTTACCGCTTCTCTATCAAATCCGCCACGCAATCAAAATGGCGAGGATGGGCGAACAGCAGTTGCCCCGGGTTTTTGCCCTGCAGTTCCCAGTCCTCCGGGCCGCACTCCCGCCCCGCAAGGTCGCCGACCCTGACACCCCACGCGGCGGCAATGGCCAGAGCGGCGGCCGCGTCCCAGAGATAGATTTGACCGTGCAACGCCCCGGCTGTGCGCCCCCGCCCGGCCAGCAGACCGTGGTAGACCGCGCTACCCAGTGAGCGCACCTTGCCCGGAAACTCGATCCGGTAACTCCGGTGGCTGTCGCTAGGCACGTAGAGCACCGACTCGCTGTCGATCTCCAGCGGCTCCTCCAGCGGGTGTTCCCTACCGTTGAGATAAACCTTTCGCCCTTGCGGGTCCGTGTAAAATGTCTCGCCGGTCATCGGCAACTCGATCACCCCGAACCGGGCGCGGCCCCCTGCTATCAGCCCCAGGCTGAAACACCAGCAGGGCAGCCCGCAGATAAACGAGCTGGTCCCGTCGATGGGGTCCACCACCCAGAACGGCCTGGAGCGGTCCAGCGGCTCGCCCCCCTCCCCCTCCTCCTCGCCCAGCACGGGCCAGCCGGGCGTGATTTCCGCCAGCCGCCGCCTGACCAGTCTTTCTACCTCGCGGTCGGCCACCGTAACCAGCGTGCTGTCCGCCTTACGGCTGGCGCTCACCTTGCCGAAATAGCTTCTGGCCAGTTGCCCGGCCTCCCTTGCCAGCCCGATAACCTCTTCCAGCTCGAAATCCGCCATCGTCCGCTCTCCGCCCGGTTAATTATCAGTTACAGTCTACTCGGCGAAGGTTGAATATAACCAGCGCGCACGCTATTTTCCAACTCGATTAACGAACAATGACCAGCGACGAAAACGCCCCGGAGACAGCAAAAAAATGCCGAAAGTTAAAATCCCGCGGCTGCGCGAACGCCTGGAAAGCCTGTACCGCGAGGCCGGGCTGAACCAGCGTGACGCCGCCGTGCTGAGCGAGATCATTATCGACGCCGAAGCAGCGGGCAAACCAACCCACGGGTTGATCCGCGTGGCCCCTCAGCTCAAGCGGCTGCGCGACCGGGCGCATCGTGACGGAGTGTGGCTGATCGATGAGCCGGGGCGGGCGCTCTACGATGGCCGCGACGGGTTGGGCTACCTGGTGGCCCATGCCGTGGCCGAAAAGGCGCTGGCGATGCTGGAGCGCTCCGCCGTGGCCATAATCGGCTGCCGGGGCGCCACTCACACCGGCCAGATCGGTTATTTCGCCCGCAAGGTGGCCCTGGCAGGCCATCTCAGCCTCTGGTTCGCCAACTGCTCGCCGCTGGCCGCGCCGTACGGTGCAACCGAGCCGGTGCTGGGCACCAATCCCGTTGCCGCCGGGCTGCCCCACGAGCCGGAACCGATAGTGGCCGACCTGGCCACAACGGCCACCACCCACGGAGACTGCCGGGTGGCGATGGACGCGGGGGGGCAAATCCCGGAAGGCACGGCCCTGGACAGTTCAGGAAAGCCCACGACCGACCCGGAGGCCGCCCTGAAGGGCGGCTGCCTGCTGCCGTTCGGCGGCCACAAGGGTTATGCGCTTGCGGTAGTGGTCCAGTTGCTGGCCACCGCGCTGACCGGGGCGACCGCCGTGCCCGGCTCGCTCAGCGACTACGGGCTGAGCGTGATCGCCATGCGGCGCGATATTCTGGTGGACTCCGCCGCGTACGACTCCATTACCAGTGAACTGACCGGGGCCATCAAGGCCGCGAAACCGGCCGTGGCGGGGCAGCCGCCCCTGCTGCCGGGCGAGCGCTCGGCGGCCAACCGGACTCGCTCATCGCATGAGGGAATCGAGATCACCCGGCGGCTTTACGCTCAGATCTTTGGCGATCAACCTGACTGACACGGCTGGTTTTACTTGACAGCGCGGGCAGCCATAAATATGTTATACGCTTCTTAAGCTCGGACACGGAAAACAGAGCCGTCCCCATCGTCTAGTGGCCTAGGACTCCGCCCTTTCACGGCGGCAACAGGGGTTCGAGTCCCCTTGGGGACGCCAGCATAAAAGGGCCTTCCATCGATCGCGATGGAAGGCCCTTTGCCGTTTATAGTCACAGGGCGCGGGCTTTGGTTGTCAAGCGCGGATGTTTTTCCCTTCACTCCACCAGCTTGAAGTCTCTTTCCGCGCTGGCGCGGCTGCCACTGGACTTATCCCTGATCTCGATTTTCAGCCGGTAGACACCGGGGATAAGTTCGCTGGCGTTAATCGAGAAACGCTCCGTCACCACGGAATCCTCAGTCGGGGGAAACCGCTCGAATTTCATTGTCAACTCGCTGCCGCGTTCCTGTCCAAGCAGCCTGGATTTTTCCAGCAGCTTGCCAACCTGGTTCCTGTCCTGCTCGATCAGTTTTATTGTCGCGCTCACCACATATTCGCGCCTGTCGTCGCGGCCGAGGCGAAGGTTGTAGACTTCCATAAACGTATCAATCAGCTCATCGAGCGTAAACTCCAGCGACGGCCGGGGCAGCAGTTCCCCCTGGCCACGGCGATAAAGGCCTTGCCCTTCCTCTGCCCGGACACCCATCACGATCCCACTCAGACTCAATTCCCGGCTGTCAATCGGTTCCAGACGGATATTGCTCTTCACTGCCGAGCGCACTTCGGGCAGGGCGAGGCTGAGCGCGAACGAACAGAGGTCCGGTTTAACCGGTACGCTTGTCACCGCCAGCCAAACATCGCCGTCCGGGGAGCCGGCGGCAACGGATATGCTGCTGTCGCGGGCCAGCTCGTTCAGGGAGCGGTCGTAGAGTGCCATCCGGGCCTCGGGGGGCTCCGCAACCTTGGAGACGGATACCGGCACGGACTGGTAGAACTCCAGGTCAAGCCTGCCGTCGGCGCGATGAAAAGCGGCGCTGTAATAATCCTGCGGCTTTATCGGCAGGGGGTCCTTGAAAGTTTGGGTGTTCATTGCGCGTTCGATATCGGCTGTCTCAGGGCGTACCGAGAGATAATACAGGTATCCGCCCGTGCCCATTCCGCTCTTGAAAATCATTATGCTTCTCCCGTACCGCCACACATATGAATTAGTTATGTCTAAACCACCACCTCCCTTGCCCAGATTCTCCACGAAACCATCTCTGCTATCCTTGATGTAAATATCCTCGATTACATCCGGAGGCCCGTGCCTTACAAAAAGAAGGCCTCTGTGATCCAGATTAAAGTCAGGAGCACGCCCGCTGAAGACCTTAGCCGGATCATATTCGTACTCCGCGGTTCCGATGTCAGCGGCAAACTCGGTCGTTCTTGACATCAGCCGCAAATAATTGTCCGAACTGCCGACCAGGCCGTCCGGCGTCAATACCCGATAATTCCGCTCCGCTTCCCGCAAGCGCTCGTAATGCTCCACCAGCCGCTCGTTGTGGAAAGTTACCGGGTCCGGGTCCTTGTTGCGCCAGAATACGCGGAAAAATGTGGCTACCTGGCCCTTTGATTTCAGCCTTTGCAGGCTGCCGGCCTCGGCAGGAGTGAATATCAGCCCCGCTTCGGCAATCAGACGGCTGAAATCTCCCTCGCGCTCGGCTGCCCGCAGCGCCTGGCGGTAATAGTACTCAAACCCCGGCGCATCTCCCAGGGCCAGCAGACAGCGGGCGCGCAGCAGCAGGCGCTCCTGCGGCTTATACCTCGGCGCCGATTCGAGCAGGCTGTCCAGCGCGGCCAGGCAGTTTTCGGTCTTGAAAAGTTCGAACCAATCGTAGGCGATATCCAGCCAGAGATGGCTCAGTTCTGGGTTGCGTGCGATATGCGCGGGCAGGCATTCGGCCACTTTCTCCATGTTTTCCAGCGAGCGGCCACGGATTTTGCCATGCCAGAGCGCATAGGCGTCGCGGTAGCCGGGGTCCTGACAGATTATTTCCGTCAGGGCATTGTCGGCGATCATGGCTCCGCTGCTTTCCTTTAGCTCGAAACCGGTCAGGGCAATCTCATAGAGAATCTCCGGGTTGTCAGGCTCCATTTCCCGCGCCTTCCGCAACTGGCGAAAAGATTCCATCCGCTTGCCCGGAATCCGCCGGTATACCCTGCCCAGACCGATCAATCCGGCCAGCCTGGTCGGCCGGTCGCGGGAAACCGACGCAGCCATGTATTTGCCCCGTGCAGCTTGAAGGTCACCCGTCTCCGGCAGTTGAGCCGCATCAGCCAGCAGACCCTGCGGCCGGGCAGCGCATATTTCCGCGGGCTGGATTGTAAGAGAGAGCAATAACAGCAGAGCAGGCAGGTAAAAGACGAAACGGACCGGTGAGGTGGAGCATGGGGATATTCTCATCTCATGCCTCCGGTTTAGATGCGAATGCCTCAATATGATAATTATAACTCGAGACCTTTGAAATATACGGATATTTTCGATTGGGTTTATTTTTCAGATTTTTTTGAGAATTTCAGTCTATTTGGTCAGAAGCGCACCTTTGTTTAAACGTGCATTGGCCTTTAACGGGACCGGATTGGCCGGTTAATCCGGCAGTTTCAGCCCTGAAACCGTTCTTTGTCCTTTGATTTACTGCTCGAATGCTTTGATGGTTATACCTCGCTGAATATTGTGGATAATGCAGAGGAAAGTGAAATGAAGCTCGTTGCGCTTAAGATTGACATACCTTACAACCCGGTAACCGAGGATTCTCTTGAAATAGGCGAAGGGTCTTTCCACGGCATTGCGCACGCCGCTTTTTTTGCGGTTGGCTTTCTTCTGCTTTTTGCTCAGAGGACGGTTTCTTCTGCCCTTGTCCAGCACTCCGCAATAGACCATTATCCTGCTTGCGGGGCTTGCGGGCAGCTTGAACCAAAGTGGCATTTATCAGGGTGCCTTTGCGAAGGATAATTGCCTTCTTTTCAAGGTCCTGCAAAACAGCTGCGAATATCTTATCCAGAAGCTCAGCCTTGATCAGCCGCTCCCTGAAACGCCAATGAGTCGTAAAGTCAGGAATCTCCTCGTCAAAGCTTATGCCCAGAAAACGCTGAAAGCTAAAACGGTCAATAAGAGCATCCTCCAACTCCGGGTCGCTCAAGTTATACAAATATTGAAGGATAAGGCACTTCAAAGAAACCTTTATCGGAATTGTCGGTCTGCCGCGCCTGGTACCGCTATAAGCTTCCTTGCAGATCGCTTCAAGCTTAGTCCAGTCAACAAATGCATCTATCTTTTTCAGTCGTTCGTCACTACGGCTACGCTTTTTCCTCTTACTGAAGGCACTGTCAAGCAGCGAAATCTGGCTCTTTTGTTTGCCGATCATAGATAAAACCCTCTCGTTGCAGGTTAACTTGCTTGCCTACAATAAGTTAATAGGTTCTATCACAATTTTCGAGAAAAATCAACCAGCGATTATTTCAAAGGTCTCAACTCATAATATACACACGATCAAACACATGGTTTGGCCTTAAATAACTGTCAATAAAAAAACCGCGGGTCAGATATCGACCCGCGGCTCCTGAAATGGAATATGATTCCATGCAAATAGCACACTTAGCTAAACCGAATCAGATACGGTTCTTTCACGGTTTTTCACGACAAAAAATCTAGTCCTTCCTGCCTGCAAGTCTCCCTGTTAACTACAGCCTGTCGTGTCTCCGCACGAGGGGCACACGTAGCAGCTCCCCCGCCGCTCCATCATCACGCCGCAGTTGTCACAACTGGGCGCGTCGCCCATCAGGTCGAACACCGGTTTGCCGCCGGACTGGCCGCCGGCAGCTCCCCCCCCCTTGCGCTCACCCGCGGGCCCGCCCGGTTGCTGGCCGGTCTCCACGGTGCTCTGCGATCCCCTGATATTCTTGATCCCCAGCGATTCCTGCTTCTGCTCGTCCATGAACTCGGTGGCCAGCCAGCGAAAAAGATAGTCCACCAGCGACTTGGCGATCGGGATCTGCTTGTTCTTGGTCATCCCATACGGCTCGAACCGCATATGGGTCATCTTATCCACCAGCACCTCCAGCGGCGCTCCGTACTGCAGGGCGATACTGGCGACTATCCCGAACGCGTCGAGCAGACCCGAGAGGATCGAGCCCTCCTTGTGCATCAGGATAAAAATCTCGCCCAGCGTGCCGTCCTCGTACGTCCCGGCGGTCACATAACCCTCGTGGCCGGCGATGTCGAACTTGTGCGTGATCGCCTGCCTGGTGGTGGGCAGACGTTTACGCCTGGGCACGATGGCCACCTCGGTGGGACTGTCCTTTTTGGCTCCCTTACCCTCCAGCGGCTGGCTGTGCTTGCAACCATCGCGGTAGATCGCGATTGATTTGAGGCCCATCTTCCAGGCGTCGAAATAAACCTTCTCGATGTCTTCAACCGTGGAGTCGCCGGACATGTTGACAGTCTTGCTGATCGCGCCGGAGAGGAACGGCTGCGTGGCCGCCATCATCCGCACGTGGGCCTCGGGGGGGAGCGTGGTCAGCTTGCCCGGCTGGCCCAGGCTGGTAGCGAATACTTTCTTTTGCTCGTCCGTGAGTTCCCCGAACTCCTCCAGGTTTCCATGCTCCTCGATATGCCGCTCCGCCCGCTCGACCACCTCCGGTTCGATCCCCATATACTCCAGGCTTCTGCGCACCAGCGGATTGACAATCGTCAGCACGGACCCGTCCACCAGGTTCTTGTACTTAATCAGGCTCAGCTCCGGCTCCACGCCGGTAGTGACAGCGTCCATGAAAAAACTGATCGTGCCGGTGGGAGCAAGCAGGGTAACCTGGGCGTTACGGTATCCCTGGTCATAGAGTTTCCGGCAGCAGAGCCTTTCCCAACTGGCCTCGGCCTGACGGAAAGCCTCGCGGTAGAGCGGAGGCACCTGCCGGTCCTCGCGCGGAGCGATAGTTGTCAGCGCGGCCCGGTGCTTGTCCAGCACCCGGCTCATGGGCTGTTCGTTGACCTTGTAGCCGGCGAACGGCCCCACCCGCTTTGCCAGCCAGCCGCTGGACTCGTTGGCCAGCCCGTGCATCAGCGCGGTGATCGCACCGGCCACCTGACGGCCGGCGTCGGAATCGTAGGCCAGCCCGTGGGTCATCAGCAGCGCGCCCAGGTTGGTGTAGCCCAGGCCCAGGGGCCGGAAATCGAGGCTGTTGCGAGTGATCTCCGGGGTCGGGTACTCGGCGAACCCGCAGAGAATTTCCTGGGCGGTAATCATCACGCGCACCGTGTGGGCGAACTCCCCGGTCCGCAACCCACCTTCATCGACATACTTGAGCAGGTTGATCGACGACAGGTTGCAGGCGCTGTCGTCGAGAAACACATACTCGCTGCAGGGGTTGGAACTGCTGATCCGGCCCGAGTTGGGACAGGTGTGCCAGTCGTTGGTGGTAGTGTCGAACTGGATGCCTGGATCGCCGGTGATCCAGGCGGCCTCGGCCATCCGGCGGAACATCTTGCGGGCCTCCACCTGGCGCACTACCTTGCCGCCCACCACCTCCTTGAGTTCCCATTTTCCATCCTGCTCCACGGCCTTCATGAACTCATCGGTCACCCGCACGCTGTTGTTGGCGTTCTGATAGGCGACCGTGCTGTAGGCCTCGCCGGCGATCGAGCCATCGTAACCGGCCTCGATCAGCGCCCGGGCCTTCTTCTCCTCCAGCACCTTGCAGTCGATAAAGCGCTCCACGTCCGGGTGGTCGGCGTTGAGCACGCACATCTTGGCCGCCCGGCGGCTCTTGCAGCCGCTCTTGATCGCCCCCGCGTTGGCGTCGAGCACCTTCATGAAACTCAGCGGTCCGCTGGCTGTGCCTCCCGTGGAGAGCGCCTCGCCCTCGGAGCGCAGCGTACTGTAATTGACTCCGGAACCGCTACCCCACTTGAATATCTGGCCTTCGTTGACAATCAGGCGGCTGATATCGGCCATGTCATCCTTTACCGAGTTGATAAAACAGGCGCTGGCCTGGGGCCTTTCGCCGGGCACGCCGACATTGAACAGCACCGGGCTGTTGAAACAGGCGCGCTGATCGAGCATGATAAATTTCAGCTCGGCCCGGAATGTTTCCTGCTCGTCGGTATCGGTAAAGTAGCCCGCTTTGCCTCCCTCGGCGGCAATCGTATCGACAATCCGGTCGATCACCTGGCGGAGGCTGGTTTCCGTGCACTTGCTCGACTTCTTGAAATACTTGCTGGCTGAGATTTTGCAGGCGTTCTCGCTCCAGGAAGAGGGGAATTCCAGATCGTCGGCCTCAAAAACCACCTTGCCCTTGCCGTGGTCCACCATTTTCAGCGAACGGCGCGACCAGTTCACCAGCGAGTAAACGTCCCGCTCCTTTTGGGTAAATACCCGTTCGATCCGTTCCGTATACTCGAAAACAGCGTTGCCGGAGGGCGGGGCAGCCGGCTTACTATCCTTTACCGGCTTCTGCTGTGGCAAGCGGTTTGTCGCATCCGTGGGCACTATCCGGCCGGCGTTCTTTTTCCTGGTCTTATCAACTTGCATCTGCAATCCCCTCATGAGCCAGAATTATGGGTATCTTGTACCATTTGAACCTCGCATATACTATATATTGTATTGTGGACGAAAAATCAACTTTTTTATCCATTTTTTTCTTGACGACATTCCCGGCTAAAAATGAGCTCGCAGATCGGTGAAAAAACTCTGCTTCTTCGCCAGGAAACCTGAATGGAAAAAGCCTCCTCTGACGGCGGAGCGCAATCCGTTCCCGGGCCAAAAGTCAAAGCAAGCCGTGGCGCTCCATCCAATCAGATATTGCGGTTGTCAGCTGCTCTATCAACTCGCTGTTGCTGGGGTGGATGTGCCCGCCTTTGATCCACAACTGTTCTTTCGGCTCCCTGGCCGAGCGGGATAACATTCCGGCCGATTCCAGCGGTATTTTCGTGTCGTCGCTGCCGCCTACCAGCAACAGGGGCCGGGGAGCGAAACGGGCCAGGTAGCGCGAGGGCTCGTAGGGGGAGGCAAAAGTACCGAGCAGATAACTGGCCGCTCCTCTGAGCGGGCCGGACTTGATTTTGTGGCGCAGGTTCCACTCGATAATCCGCTCCATGTCCGCGCCGCCATAGATCAGCGCCATGCCGTCGACCCGGCTGTCCAGCCCGGCGATAACCGCGAACGGCACGCCGAAACTGGCCCCCAGCACGGTCAGCCTGTCCGGGTCCACCTCCGGGCGGGTGAGCAGATAATCGATCGCGGCAAAGGCCATCGCCACGGCATCGGTAACAAGGCTGTCGAGAGAGAAAAGAAGGGAGGGGATTTTCAGCGGATGAACCCTGTACTGGGGGATATCCGGGTAGTCCATGCCGCACAGCACCGCGGGAGGTTCAAGCTGCACAAGCTCCACCGCCCGCGCACCGGTACCGTGCCCGCCGAGAATCAATACCGCCGGCATCGGCTCCCTGGCCGTGGCGGGCATACTTAGATAGCCGCTGCTCACCCGGCCCAGGTTATCGGTCAGCGTAAAAGCCACGGTCCGGCGGCCAGCGACCTCGCCCAGTTCGCGCTCCACAGCCTCGAACTTATCGCCGCGCGCGGCCAGCAGCTTATCGGTGTGATCGGCCGCCCGGTACCATTGGGCACAAAGGACCAATCCAGCCAAAAGCAGCAGCGGCAATCCAACCAGCCACGGGAGCAATCGCAATAATATTTTTACCGGTCGCGCCATCGCTGCCAGCCGTTGCTGAGGTGTGGGCTACCGTATCTATTTTATAATACGCTCCGAACCTCCGGTGGGCAAGCCACGCCCGCTAGCCACTCCAGTCGTTGAGCACGCACAGCTTGAGCTCCGTCATCTCCTGAACGGCGAATTGGGGCCCCTCGCGGCCCGTGCCGCTGCCCTTCACTCCGCCGTAGGGCATCTGGTCCACGCGGTAGGTGGGAAAATCGTTGATTATCACCCCGCCCACCTCCAGCCGTCTGAACGCTTCCATCGCCCTGGAGAGCGAAGAGGTATAGACTCCGGCCTGAAGGCCGTAGCCGCTGTCGTTGACCATCGCCAGCGCCTCGTCGAACTCGTCGTAGTACTCGATGCACACCACCGGTGCGAACACTTCATCGGAAACCACTTTCATCCCACGGTGTACGTTGTCCAGCACAGTGGGGCTGTAGAGCGCACCCTGGCGGCGGCCGCCGGTGAGCAGGCGCGCCCCCTGCTCCAGCGCTTCCGCTACCCATTGCCCGGCCCGGATCGCCTCCTGCTCCTCGATCATCGGACCCAATTCGGTGGCCTCATCGGCCGGATCGCCGATCCTGATTTTCTCAACCAACGGGATAAAGCGCTCCAGAAAGCTGTCGGCCAGCGAAGAGCGCAGCAGAATCCGCTGGATGGAGATACAGACCTGCCCGCTGTAGGCGAACGCGCCCACAACGCAACGCGAGAGGGCCTGCTCCAGATGGCTCTCGTCGTCGATTACAAGCGCGCTGTTGGAGCCCAGTTCCAGCGTGACCTTTTTCATGCCGGCCTCGCGCCTGATCCGCCTGCCCACTTCCGGCGAGCCCGTAAACGTGATCATCGCCACCTGAGCGTGCTCCACCAGCGCCGAGCCCAACGTGCCTCCGCCGCCGGGCAGCACGTTCACCGCCCCGGCGGGCGCGCCGCAGGAGTCGATAATGTCCGCCAGCTCCAGGGCGATCAGCGGTGTGCTGCTGGCTGGTTTGAGGATCACAGAGTTGCCCGCGGCCAGGGCCGGGGCCACTTTGTGGGCCACCAGGTTGAGCGGAAAATTGAACGGGCTGATAGCACCGATAACGCCCAGCGGGAAACGATGATAGAAGGCGAAATGGTCCTTGCCGCCGGGGTGGGCGTCGAGCTCCATGGTCCGCCCACCGATCCGGCGGGCCTCGGCGGCGGCGAAACCGAACGTCTGCACCGCGCGCTCCACCTCACCGGCGGCATAGCGGTATGGCTTGCCGGCCTCGCGCACCAGCAACCCTGTCAGCTTGTCCTTCCGCCGCTCGATCAGCCGGGATACGCTGTCGAGAATCCGGTAGCGACGGTGAGCGGTCAACTGCTCCATGCCGCTTAGCTTTGCCGAGGCCACCGCCTGCTCCAGTTCTGCGGGCGAGGCGGCGCTGACAGATGCGATCACGGCACCGTCGTAAGGGTTTACCACCGCTATTTTATCCTCGGTCTCAATCCAGCGCCCACCGCTAAAAAGTCCCGTGCGTAAAGCGTCAGCAGTCATCGCAAGCCTCCCGGAACTCCGTCTAAGTAGAAAAGAGAAAGCCGCCGCGGAGCGCATGATTTGCACATTCCGATCCGGCGGCTTTGCCAGAGCTTACTTACCAGTTGTCATTTCCCGGCATCGTAGCGGAATTGTTATTTCTTCACCAGCAACAACTCCACCGCGTCCGCTTCCTGAATCTGCTTGTAGAGCGGTGCGTAGCGCCGGTTGTACATTCTGGTGGAAATACCCAGCTTGCCGTCCACCGCAAAATCGCGCTTGATCAGCAGCTTGTTGTCCGCCTGGCGGGCCACGACCCTGGTGTAATAGAAGCCACGCGTTTTAAGCTCCACCGGCTCTGGCATGGTGTCCGGCAGGGCATATCCGGCGGGAATGGTGATCTCAATCGAGGACTGCACGTCGCCGGCGTGGGGGAAGACAACCGGCTGTTCACGTTCCTCACCCGTAAGCACGCTGCTGAAGGGATCGGTGACAATCGCGGTCTTAAGCAACAGGCCATCGCCTTGCGCGGAGCCCACACCTGAAATACTGACATTTCCCCCCACCGTAACCGTGGCTACCGGCTCCTGTACACCGCTCAGCGAGGGCTCACCCTGCACGGCCAGTGACTCCCACGTGCCGCTGAGCATCGCGCCCCAGGCATCGGCGGCGGCCGCCTGCTCAATCAGCAGCTTACGCTTGATCCCGGCGGCGTAATGGCCGTTGAACGAGCTGCTCAGCGTACCGCTGAGAGTCCCGTCGGCGGCCAGCTCCAACTCGCCATCGAGCTTACATACATGCCCGGAGGCGTCGCTGGGTTTGATTTGCGAGGTCTCGACAATCACGTCTTCCTCGTCGCTCTGGTTGACATAACCCATCTGGCCCTCATAGTTGTAATCGATATAGTCCGCCGGCATCGGCACATCCAGGGTCGGCTGCCAGAATTTGAAACGCCGCCTGCTGATTTCCAGGGCCAGCATGGTACGGTCAAACTGTGTTTCGATCGGGACGTCTTTGAGCACGGGGCCCTTGTCGCGGCTCTGAGTGTAGAACGGAAAGACCGGCAGGTTATTGAACCACAGGGCCGCCACCAGAAACTGGGCGATATCGTCACGGTTACCGACTTTATTGCGCAGCAGATTGTCCGCCGACTTGGCCTTTGAACTACAGTAATAGCTTTCCCACTTGTCGAGTTCGTTGACGCATTTCAGGTTTTCCCGCGCCCAGGCCACCGCCGCATTCACTTTTTCCTCTGGAGAATTGGCCGAGGCGATTACCTTGCTGATCGCTCTGATCGAATTACGGCAATTGCCCTCGTTGGGAAGATTGCGGTCTGAAAGGCGCTTGAAAACAAATTTCCAGTTGGGGCTGAAATACTCTTTCCGCACCCGGGCGTCGGTGTCGTTGGCGAACCAGACGTTATAAATATCACTCAGCAGAATATCGATCCTGGCCGCCGAGCTCGCAGCCGGGGGAGCCAGCGGAACGTTGGCGGCAAGCGGGGCCACGGTGTCGAGACTGACATCAAAATACTGATGGCCGTAGAACTGCCAACTGTCAGGATTGTTGATATCGAACGTGCGCAGGGCATTGCGGATGCGGATGTTGTCGTGTTCCTCGAGGTTGGTGAACCTGGGTTCAAAAACCGTTGTGGGTTTGCGTTTAAAATTGTTCACCTGGTAGTCGAACTTGAGCATGCGGGCGCTCATCGTGATGTGCCGCAATTTGAGCGCGGGGTATTCCCGCTCGAAATAGAAACGGTTGTAGATCTGGGCACGCTTATCCTCGAACTGGTACTCGTACTCGATAATATCACCCACCTGCAGATCCGGAAAATCGATCTGGCGGATTCTCCAGGCTTTATCCTGCTGCTTGTGGAAAACATCGGTGTAGGTCAGCTTGAGCAGGTCGGTGCTGGTGCGGCTGTACGCCACTTCAATCGGACGCAGGAAAAACACGTTGCAGCCAATTGTCAGCGGATAGACAAAATCCTTGTCCGCGCCCTGCCGGTCCACCTCACGGTTAACGATGTTGTTGACCGCAATCACCTGAGAGCCCCGGATGACCTGGGCCTTGAAGTCGTTGACCTTTATTTCCCGGTAATAGGGCACCTTGACAGTGCTGAACTTGCGGACGCCTTGCTCATTCATCACTTTGACCGCCACGTGGCGACGGATATAAACCGGGTCGATCGAACGCTGCTGATCGACTTCCTTCCTGTCCAGCACGATCACGGCATCCGCGCCCGCGTAACGCTGCTCCAGATCAGCGGGCATGATAATCTCTTCGCTGGTAAGCAAATCATCCAGCGAGGAACTGAGGGCAAAAACGCTGGCTGCGGAAAGAAACAACGCTGCAAGCAATAATACTGCCGAACAATATTTACTCATTTACTCTCCCCGAGCGTTAAGCCTCTTCTTAAAATCTGACCGTAATCTACGCGGCCTGATACGTGAAAAAGTAATCTCTGGTTGCCGGATTAACCGGGCGCTGCTTTAGAGGGGGCGTTGAAATAATAGCTCAACGCCCCGGAATGAAATATTTTGCGCTGCTGGCTCTCAAGGGCAAGACAAGCCGTTTCTTTTGCTGATCCAGTTACTTATGTTATACCTAAGTAAGTTGCATCGCTCACGCCGTTTTGGGCTGTCATAGCGGGAAACGGCCCTTGACAACCGCATGCCCATGCTGCCGTTATTTTCCAACTCGCTTTTAATGTTTGATTGTTTTGCCGTCCGGAACTAGCCAGCGGGCTAACCGTTCAGTAATAACGGACCGGCCGATGCCGCAGTCCGATCAGCCTGTTACACCACGATCGCTGAAACCGGCTCTTGTTTCCAATGGTATGTGGAGCGCCGAAGAGATTGTCTATGAGCCAATTCTTACTTGCGCTGTTCAAGCTTAGAAATTAGCCATAATTCGGCAGAAACCAGACCGCAATGACCGATATTGTATCAATTTAAATCCATGCGCGGGAATGTCAATCTCTTTGCGGGACTTTGCAAAACAACTCTCAACACACTCAAATAAATGATCCCTTGTGCCCTGCGGAGCAACCGGCCGGTCGCCCGCGGGCGGCCACAAGGGAAAACCCCTGCAAAACGCTGACATGCGCAGGCGTTAAGTCAAGCATTCTGGGCTTTCAGAGGAGGCGTAAAGGGCAACGCAGGCCGGAATGGATGCAAAGTAACAACGTGGAGAGAAAACAGAAAATGCTATGGGGTCAGATATCTCACCAACTGTAGCCGCAATTGAATCCCACAATACCATCGTCGCGGCGCCTGCCGCTCTCGAAACGGAACAGGCCGCGAAGTTCCACGCCCAGGGTAAATATACTCCCCAGTTCCGCGCGGACTCCCAGCGAGGGCGCGACGATAAAGGAATTGCGGTTCGGCAAGGTATTTTCCAGCAGGTTGCGCATCCCGAAATGCGCACCGACATACGGGTAAATCACGTAGGTTTCCGGAGACAGGTTGAAATCCATCCCAACCGTCCAGTCGATAAAATCATCGACCTTGCCCCCCATCTCGCCCAGACCGTACTGGGCTCTGCCCACCAGCAGACTTCGCCCACTCTCGTCCAGGGCGCGGCTCAACTCTAACCCGTAGTAGTTCTGGCCGCCGCGAAGGTAGGTGCCCATCACGAACCGGTTCTGCCAGCGAAGTCGGCCCGGCCCGGCCATGGCGAACGGCGGATAGGCAGGCTGCTGCGCCTGCTCCATGCGGGCCGGTGTTTGTTCCTGCTCCCGGCCGTCCTCATCGCCAACGCCCAGGCGAGCCAACAGGCTGTCGACCCGCCGCTCTATTGCCCGCAGACCGCCGCCCATCGTCTCCACCCGGCCATCAACTCTTTCCAGCTCCTTACCCGTCATCCCGATCCCGGCCCCCTGGCCCTGCAGATCCAACTCAGTGGCATCGGCACGGGCCAGCGCACTGGTCTGCACCCAGCCTACTTCGCTGGTGGCTGGGATACGAACCCGCGCCCAGTTGCCCTGCACGCTCAGAACCTCGACGTTCATCCCCGGAGTGAGCACATCGAGCACCACCGCCTGGCTGCCCGTCTGGTCCATCAGCGACGCCTCGCCGCGCACGATGGAGGTCTGAGCGATAACCATGCCGAACGAGCAAGCCGACATCGTGAGTAATAACAGAACTATCGCGCTACGGTGCAAGAAAACGCCTCCTGGCAAACCCCAAATATGCGTCAACGGACACAAAGGCCCATAAATCAGTTATCGAAACCCGGGGGCCGTTACTTTAAACTTACCGGCCGCCATCCTCCGCCCCCCGGCTGTCCACAGCGAGAAAAACCTGCCGGTTTCAGCCCTGAGAGAGCCCGCCGGAGAGAACGGACACAGCTTGCCGCCCAAACTCGGAAAAACACCTTATTCAATAGATACCAATATGTTATGGCGATACAAACAGCTTCAGCAATGGATAATATTCTGCTTGCTTGCCTTGACCGGCAGAGTTACCGAAAGGAGGGAATTGCAAAAAACGTGCGAGACTGGAATCAAGCGGAGTCTGGCGCATCGATCCGGCTGGTCAGTCCCGGAATACCCAGTCGACTCCAACCACCACCCGGGGGCCCGGCTGACGTAAGGGATCGATCCCGTTGTAGTAATCGCTGGCCAGGAAATCGGCTCGGCCATAGATGGTAAAATCGATAATCCTGACACTGGCCGCCCCGAAAAAATTCACCCTGCCCGGCTGTTCCCTCAGCGCACCGGACGGTGCGGCCCCAAGCGGATAGTAGAGCGCCCCCTCGTAGACCGTCTCCCCTCTCAGCGACCAGCCCAGGTCGCCGTCATAACCCAGGCCCTGTATTTCCGCCGTGGCCGAGATCCGTCGCGAGGGCAGCCATGGCACATCGTCCGGAGGGTTGAACAGTTCCATCCCCATCAGGCCCGTTTCCAGAAAACCGAACAGCGTTCCCGCAGCCCTGTAGCTCAACCCGGTCAGGTTAGCGCTGGCCGTGCGAAACGAGATGCGCCGGAACGGGTTGGCCCGCGGCGGTTCAACCGGCATGGCCGCCAGGCGTCGCTGGAAAGCCGCCAGGCTGAACTGCCAGCCACCCGGCGCTCTCCTGCTCCAGCCGGCTTCCAGATGATCCAGCACGCCGGTCCGGAATTCGCTATCCGGCACCAGGGTTCCGTATGCCGAGAGCACCGCCGCCGCCGAGGGGGCTACGGCATCGCGCTGCCAGCTCAACCACAGACCATCCATCCCGGAGGGCGCATAATTGAGCGTAAAGCCGCCCACGGCCCTGGAGTCCCCGCCGCTCACGCTCCTGGCTCCCGCGTTCATTTGCAGACGCAGGGGCCCCTGGCCGCCGATACCCATTCGCAGGGCCAACCTGGCCTGCCTGCGGGAACCCTCACCCTCGAACGCAGTCGGAAAATTTTTCAACCCCGTTGAGACCAGCCCGGCCTCAACCGCCCAGTTCACCGCCCGCCGGGGGTCGGAGCGCAAGGTGGCGTTCAGCCTGTGGCTCGCTGCCCCGGCGTTAATAGTAAGAGAATCGGCGTCGAACGGCTGCTCGCCATCGGCGTAGCCCCAGGAAAGCGAATAGCCATACCCGCCGCCGCCCAGCGCACCGGTCAGCGAGGTCCTGATCCTGGTGGCGGCCGTGCGCCGCCTGGAGAAGCCGGAGCGACGATAGCTGTCGGAGAAAAACAGGCCGTCCACCGCCAGCAGCGCCGCCGGGGACAACTGCTGCTGTACACGGGTGTAGTACTGAATGTTTTCTACTTTGGCGTTAAAATCCTCGGTGCTCTGCTGGATCTTGTTGATCTGCACGTTTATCGCCCCGCTGCCGAACATCTTCCTGCGCAGCCCCCCACCCACCTTGTTGATCTCGTAGGCCCCTCCCCCGATTCCCATCCGGGTAACCGGGATGGCCGGACCGGGGTAGCGGGAAAAAAGATGGATCTCATCCGCCCAGCCCGCAACGCCGCCCAGCGATCCCCCGTCGATATACGAAGCCCGCTGTACTATTTCCACGGGCAGTATCCGCCAATCGACCCGCGAGGTAAGCGGGTCGGCAAGCTGCATCCCGTCGAGAAAAACCCCCGTGGAGGCGAATCCCGCCCCCGGCGAGCTGATCTGGCGCGCATAGCCGTTGCCCAGGGTGTCACCACCGGTAAAGGAACCCAGCAGCCGGACCACGTCGTCGAGGTAGAACGGAAACGCGCGCGCGAACTGCCGCGGCGAAAGATTGCGCGAAGAAAGCGTGTCGGCGAACAACAGCGAGAGAGTACCGCGCGCGCGCAAAGCGACCAGTGGATCGAGCGGTTCCATGCGCGGCGCACCGGCGCTGTCCGCCGCGGCGGTGAGCGAATCGGTTACCGCCCGGGCTGAATCGGCAACGGCGGTCGAGTCAGGCCCGGCGCAAAGAGCGGTGTAAAAAAGGGAGGCAAGCAGAACCTGCGCGAATACAATGCACGAAAGCAGGCTGTAACATCGCAAATATGCATTCATCGCAGGGGACACGTGGGATCGGAATGAACGAAATGCCGGACGCCGGCGGGAAATTAGTATGGAATATAGTTTGAACTGGTGTCGGAATCCGCTACCGGCCGGGCGCGTTTCCAGGTCTCGGTCCAGAGGCGGTCATCCCTCAGGTAATTAATCTTGAGCTCATTTTTTCCCGGAAGATACTCTCCCCAGGGCACACTCTGCAGCAAGGAGTCAAAAACCGTGTTAAAATGTACGTATTTCCCGGAAATTTCCAATCTTCCGCTGTCGATCCTGCCAAAAGCACCGCTGCCGACCTGAATGGAGACTCTCAGAGAATAAACGGAATCGCGGATCAGCAACAGCCCCCGGAGATTAGAGCCGCCATAAGCGTACTCCGTATCATCATTGAGTATTTCCACCACGTGGGAGGCTACGTACGAGCCGTTGTAGTCGAAATCCTCCGTCACGTTCGTGGACAAATTCTTTGAACAACTCACAAGCAGCGCAACCCCGGCAAGCAGCATGCAAGTGCGCACCACCTTGATCGCGGGGTTGACGCCTGTTAGATTGCAACCTTCCACAATGCACTCCGATTTTAGTGTTCGGAGATAATACACGCCTGGGATAGCAAAGTTCACTTTGGTATTTCTTCTCATTTAAGTTGAATTTGACGATTTCCGGTCCAAAAAGCAAGTTTGAAGACTTCCGGCTTACCCGGCGGCCGGGAGCAAAAAAGCGTTTCGATGTCAGCGAGATCAAAAATGGGCGAAACCGCGCGCAGAAGAAAATTACCGGATTGGCTGACAGTCAGGCTCGACTGCGGTGAAAACTACACCCGTGTCCGGGGCCTGCTGGGCAAACACCGTCTCAACACGGTCTGCCGGGAAGCGCGCTGCCCCAACCAGTGGGAATGCTGGAACAAGGGCACGGCCACGTTCATGGTGCTGGGCAATGTGTGCACGCGGGGTTGCCGCTTCTGCGGAGTGCCCGCGGCCAGGCACCTGTCCGCTCCCGATCCTGGAGAACCGGCCGCGGTGGCGCGGGCCGTGGCTGAACTGGAGCTTAACTGGGCGGTGATCACCAGCGTTACCCGCGATGATCTCCCCGACGGCGGCGCGGAACACTTCGCCGCCTGCGTGCGCGAGATAACCAGTCGCTCTCCGGGCTGCGGCGTGGAGTTGCTGATCCCCGATTTCGGCGGTGACAACGAGGCGCTGAGCACGGTGGCCGGCTCCGGCGCGGACGTGATCGGCCACAACGTGGAAACGGTCCCCCGGCTTTATGGTTCGGTCCGTCCCGAGGCGGACTACCGGCGCTCACTTGACGTGCTGCGCACACTGGTGAGGCTTGCAGAGCAAAAATATTCGGTCAAGAGTTCGCTGATGATCGGACTTGGAGAGAACGAGCAGGAAATCGAGAGCGTGCTGTCCGAGATTGCCGCCACGGGCTGCGACAGCGTTACCCTGGGCCAGTACCTGCCCCCGTCGAAAAAACACCTGCGCGTGGAGCGTTACTACACACCTGCGGAATTCGACAAGTTGGGCCGGGCGGCCCGCCGCGCCGGGATCGCCAAAGTGGCCTCCGGGCCTAAAGTGCGCAGTTCCTACCTGGCCCATCAGTTGCAGGGCCGCCACCTGCGCAGGTAAAAAGCCGTGCCCAGGTACCGTAGGAAACCCGGCCATGGCGCAACTGCCGCAGTAACAACCCCCGCCTGCTGCGCAGGTTTTTTTGCCGTGAAAGAACCCCTTTGCAAGGGGGGATAAAAAGCGCTCCTTGCCGGATTAATATCCGGTTATTTAGGCTTCCTCCCTTAACAAATGTGGGCCGGGGGGATTGATGCTTAGAGACCTTTGAAAAATTGGACGACTAAATTGTTATGAGGAAGTTTTGCAGTTCACTCATTTTTGTGGATCAAAAGACCCCCCGGGTCTCTTAGCTGTAACTGTATGATTTGATCAAAGATATACCCTTTGATAAGAAGTTTTGGAAAAAGAGTGGGGGAGTGTGAGGGGGAGAGAAAAAAACCTTTTTCAAAAGGTTTTGTCTCTCCCCTTCACGATTCTTTCAATTCTTTGATTAAGAACTTATCCGTAAATAAGCTTTACTTTTTGAAATAATTTTGTCATATTGCTTCAGGTATTGAAAATTATACCTTGGAGGTGCTATGGCAATAATTCACTCTTGGGAAGTGTCCGATGCTTTTTGGGAAAAGGTTA
>JAJRTS010000088.1 GCA_024278175.1 Gemmatimonadales bacterium
CTCGGTGGGAGTCATCTGCGGGCTGCGGTTTTTGTTCTCAAATCTCTCGGGGATGAACTTGTACCACGAGCCGCCGGTGGTGATAAAGCCTATCTGGGAACCGATAATCCTGTCCTGAGCGGCCTGCCATCGTGCCGAGATGCCGGATGGCCCGAGTTTGGCAGCGGCGGTCGCCGCCAGCAGCAGCAGTATTACCGCCGAGGTTCGCACACGCTTTGGAATAACGAGAACGCTGGAAAGACCCAGCACGGCAAGCATGATAAGGTGCATAAGTTTACGCAGATGCCCGAGAGGGTAACACAGCGCTGCAAGTGGAATCAGGTAGATCCATTTTTTTTTGTTGCTCACGCCGATGAACCAGTAAATGAGTAGCGCGGTGTAAAGCTGAATCATCGGTTCCTTGAGCAACTCGACAGACCACATGATCAGCGATGGGAAGAACAGGGAAAGCCCCATCGCCAGCCGGGCGGACGGTTTATGGGAGCAGATGCGCATAACGATAAGATAGATCAGCAAAGCCGCCAGGCAGCCGGCAAGGGCGTTGATGATCAACAGCAGGAACTGCGACCAGCCAAACAGTAGATATATCGACCCGTAAAGCCAGTGAGTGATCGAATAGCCGTAATCTCCGTAATGCAGGGGAGTGCTTATTCTTGCCCAAAAAGGGAGTGAACCAGTCAATACTCTGTCAGCGATCTCAGCCTGGGCTAAATGCATATTGCTGTCGCCGAAAATCGCCAGGCCGGTCCCTGTCAGCGCATTCAATATATACTTGAGACCGATTATACATACTCTCGTCCCGATACCCAGTACGAAAAGCTTGTATGGCCACCGGTCCTGCCACAACGTCGTTTTGCGCCGGATTACCAATGAGGCCAGGACAACCAGGCACATTCCCAGGCTGATTCCGGGAAGCGCCAGTCCCAGCAGGACGCTCAACAGTATTACCCACCAATACTGTCTGGCCGTGGCCTGTATATATGACAGCGAGCTATCCACCGCGCCCAACTCTGTAGGGTGATCGGTGTGGCCGGTTCCGTACCCGGCCGGTGTGATAATATAATCTAACTCTGATCCACCCGCAGTCAATCTATTGATCTCATTATCCGTCCTTACCGCCGGATCCGCTTAAAAACGGCTGGGGGGTGGGGGCGGTAGCCTGGAGCGCTGCCCTTACTTTGTCTTTAACTGCTAGCGGGCAGGCCATAGAGGGAAACAGGATAAACGTTGGATAAAGAAATTCTTTTAGCGTTTTTTGCTAGTGTTGCGTCCTGAAAGTTCGTTGAATTAAATTTATGTCCCCGAAACAGCGAATAACTATTTTGGTGTTGATCATGAAACGCCAGTCCAGTTATAGTGTTTCTCAAAAGTTTTGTCTTTTTACAAGGGAAAGAAAATCCTGAGAATGGTACGGAAAAACTTCCGTTGTTCGTAGGATATCGTAGGGGCGACACATGTGTCGCCCGTCAGCCTGTGCGCCTGCTGTATCCTTTGCGGGCGAGGCATGCCTCGACCCTACGCGGAAAGGAACGGTCCTTCGAAGGACAATCATGCGGACATTCCTTTTGAGAATTGCTCTAGATCGTAGGGGCAGACCCATGTGTCTGCCCGCGGGCGCACACACCGGTGCGCCCCTGGTAAAAAAATAAACTTATTTCCGGGACGCAACACTAGATACTAGCCTGGAAGCGGTGAAGGTTTTATGGTTAATTGTTTGCGGCGGTGTCCGGCTGCTTTGGCCAGTGCGCAGAAGCCAGGCTTGCCACGTTTTTTGGAGGGAAACGTGCACGCCCCGGCTTGATAAATTAAAGCCCTGCCGGCTCGATGACGATCCCGCAGATCAGCGTCTTTCCGCGCACGGGCCGTAACTCCAGCTCCAGCCGGCCCTGGTCGATCCGGACCGGCCGGGTAAGAGTGAAAACTTTATTCCTGGCGCCTGTTCTTTGAAAGATGTCGACACGCTCTGTTAGCAGAGGTTTTGCCCCGCGCGAATTGTCCTCTGTCCCTTTCAGAAAAACATCGAACACTCTCTGCCCGGCGGCATTCACCTCGGGCTCTGCAAAGAGTAAATGAACGTTATAAAGGCCTGGGGCAAGATTTCCGGAGGCGAATGACTTGAAAACCAGGGAAACAGGCTCAGGGCTCTCTATGCCGGTTAGGCATATCTCCTCGTAAACTGAGTCCGCGGACTCTTTCCGGGGAAGAGCGCTGAACGCTTTCGCTCCTGTCTCCTCTTCGCCCAGGCACATCCAGATACTCTGCCCGCTGTCGAAATAATATGTTTTTTTCCCCCGGTATTGGGCTAGCGGCTCATGCTGGGTAGGCTTGAAATTGAAGCGCAGCGGCTCGAGGCGAAGCACCTGCCGCTGCGCCGTAAAATAGGGCAGCCAGCGCAGGTTCATCGAAACGAGCAGTCCTTTTTCGCCGCGTGTGATCCCTTCGCCCAGGCTCGAAAGACGGGCATAGAGTTCGAGCACCTCTTCCGGGTTGGTCTTGCGGATTTCAGCGCGGGCGGAACTGATATCTCCTTCTTTATAGAAACTCTCCGAGCGCTCCAGCGCCTGCTGACACCGGTAGAACTCGATAAAAAAGCGCTCCATCAGTTTGAAATAACGCAGCCGCGACAGAGCCTCCGGCTCCATGGGGGATTCATCGATCCGCTCAAGCAGTTTCAGCCGTTCCCTGCATTTGGAGATAACTGTATCCGCCTGCTGCTCCAGGGGGCGGTCGATGAAACGTTCGGTTGTTTCCCGGCCGAACTGGGGGGCGTCAGTTACCCACCGGTAAAGGTATTTTCCCATCGAATCCCGCAGCCCGGCCCCGAAAGAGCGCCCGGCGATCTCATCGACAGTCCGTTGTAATGGCTGGTCCGCGGTGCGTCTCCAGACCTGGTCGGCCAGACTTTTGAAATAAATATCCAGGGGCCGCGTGGTCCAGTGGATAATGCCGAAACCCGCGCTTCCGCTAGCCTGGAGCAGGGAAGCAAAGTCGGCGTACGGCGTATATGGCCGCCCGATATACGCCCTGTCATCGTGGTGCGCCCAGACCACGGGGATTATTTTACGCTCTGCGCTCACGGCTTCGATGTTTTGCTGCACAACCTCGGTTTCGAATTCCGTGCTGTAATCAAGCCCGATGAACGACACATTTTTTGGAAAAAACGGGTCCGCGGCCTTGAACCAGGGTCGATCCAACCCCCAGGTGCCGATAGCCAGTTCCACGTCCTCCCTGCCTACCCTGTCCAGCGCCCTGCGGAAGGCGCCGACTATTTTTGAGACAGCGAACAGGCCGGCGGTCGCTGGACTTTTTCCCCCGCGTGTATCGAGATTCAAGCCAGCCTGATACTCGGCCCTCCAGGACTGCGGGAAATCTTTTTCCTCAAGTGTCAGCCACGGAGTTGTGTTCGGCCGTCTGAACCAGGCGACCAAACGATTAATCCCGGGGTAAAGGTTCAACAGGGCGTTGATCTGGGCTCGGTAGTAAGCGAACCCCTCGGGAGAATCGGGGTTGGCCAGAAAAAAGTCATTGTCCTGGAATTTTATCCTGAATCGAGCACTCTGCGGCAGAGTCATGATAATGTTCTGGGGATTAGCGGACCTGGTATCGACATCCAGGGCGAAACAGACTCTCATGCCGTAGAGGCCCGTAAAGTCGAAAACCTGCCTCATCAGTTCGCTGGCCGCCTCGACCCGCTTGTCTGCGGGCACCTGTGCTGCGTTTGAGCCGAAAACCGGGCTATCGAAAATCCCCTTGCCGCCGAAAATTCGCCGCACGTCGTTGACATGCTCGGTGCTCCAGTCACGGCCCCGGGAGGTGGTGGTCAGGAAACCGGCCGGCTTGGTCTGGCCGTTATGGGTGAATGAAAACATGGGGTTGTTTCCGTAGGCGTGCACCATAACAGCGTTAAACCCCATTTTCGCACCCTGAGCGATCCAGCTTTGCCATTCCGGAAGGTTCCAGGAGGAGCATCCGCTGAGGAAATTGTGCCAGTTGAAAACGATTCTTTCTCCCACTAAAGGTTCGTCCGCCAGATCCCATTGATCGAAACTGAAAGCTTTTTCCGTGGTTTGAGGCAGGGTCTCGTACGAGAGGTAGAACCCGCAGCCCAGCCGCTGGAGAAGTTTGTAAACCGCATAAATTAACGCACGCGGGCTGTTGCCCACGATTATACCCAGCTCTCTCCCCTCTTTCTTAACAGCCTTAACCACGAAACTTTCTTCATTCCCGCCCAGTTCACCCTCAGCGACATATTCGCCTCTCTCAGGCATTGAAGCCGGGGTCCCCAGTAATATTTCCGATCCCTTCCCGGTGAGTTTCTCCTGAATCCGGAAACGTGTTCCGGGATAGATGCGGCCCAGGTAAAAGCACAGTTGCTGCGCAGCGGTGACCTCCGGCGGCTGCGCCACAGGGGACACCACCACCGTGACCACTCTTTCATTGGTCAGTGTGCAGGCAACGGTGACCGCGGCCAGGCAAAGCAGGATGACTCCGGCGAATCGCATCAAGCCGACATTCCCCAGATTAAAGTTGAAAAGAGTAAACATCGCTTTCTTTTTTATTTTTAGCGATCTCTTTTGTTTTTTTGATTTTGCATCGAGGGGCTCCCACCATTCTATCAGCAAAGTAAGATTTTTGCCGGGCAATATCCAAATCGTTCAATCGAAAGGATACCTCGCGGCTTGCCGCGGGGTAAGCTGTTGCATTTACAAGATGAGAAGCTGAAATTCCCCCCCCGGCGCCCCTTTGCTAAAGGGGTAACAGCAGCACAATCCCCTGTTTCCCCTCCTGTGGTTAAAGGTCTTTGGCAGCTTCAAACTTAACTACCGTTAACCTTGACCAACAGTGAGGCTTCTTTTTTTCTCCCCACTAAGCAACATAGTTGCTTTTACAAAGGGGGACTTTTACCGGGCCGGGCTTCAGTTCTTTTGAAAGCATTGTTGCAAAGCCCCCGGCCTACAAAAAAACTCTCGAATCACCCGCACCAGCGAGAAAGCCGGTGTTTTTATTCCCCCTTAGCAAAGGGGGTGCCTGCTTGAGAGC
>JAJRTS010000089.1 GCA_024278175.1 Gemmatimonadales bacterium
CCCGCCAGGCCGGCGCCCCGGACGGTGTCCACGAGGTACAGCTGCAAGTACTATTTCTCCGACGAGGAGCGGCTGGAAATCTCCGACGAGATGGCGAATGCCGCACATGACAACGCAGTGGCGGAGGACGAGCTGAAGCAGATCAAGAATCAGTTCAAGGCCCGGATGGACGGGTGCGAAGCAACTGTCCGCGCCTGTGTGGAAAAACTTCGCTCCGGCTACGAGATGCGGATGATGCCCTGCAAGCAGGTGTTCGACGTGAGGCTCGGGCTGATGCGGGTTGTGCGTGATGACACGGGGGAGGTCGTGTTTACCCGTCACCTGAGCGACGAAGAGCTTCAATACGAGTTCGACCTGGACAATGCCCACGGGGTGGACCTTTCGGACAACGGGAACCACGAGCGGGCAGAAGGCGGGGAAAGGGTTGCGTTCGCGGTTTTCGCCAAGAACGCCGGCGCCGATGACAGTGAGGCGAAGCTGTTCAGGAAGTACAACCTGAAGCCCGGCGAGATAGTCCGCGTGTTCGGGGATGACATCGAGTTCAGCGGCGACCCGCAGGAGTTCGCCAAGGCGGTGATCGAGGCGCATAACGATCTTGAGGATCAGAACTCGATCACGGCCTTGCACCTGGAACTGGTGCGGGTGGACGTGATGCAACCCTTCATCACTGAAGAAAAATAGAATGGGGGCACTTCCTTGTACGGCGGGGAACAAGGCCTCCTGGACGAACAAACCCAAACCGGGGAAAGGCAGGTGAGCGAATGACCTGACGACGCTTTTAAAACAACATGAAAGCAAGTTTCCATGCGACAGGCCGGGGGCCCACACAGGACCCCGGGTGCGGGAGGGCTCCCGGCCTATAAAATCGAGGTTAGAGATGGTTATTCAGGCCATTGTAAAGGATATCCCGCCGGACGCACTGAAGGAGTACGGGGACGCGCTGCTGGCGTGCAAGCGCTATCACCTGGCGCACGATCCGATCATGGCGGGGAGCAGGGAAGAGAGAGAGCTGCGGCGGCTGTGGGTGGTGGCGAGGATGAAGTGTAAAAAGGCAATTAAACCAATCGGATAAAATGGAAAAGATACCAGGTGGGTTCTACATCAAGGCCAGGCGCATTCAGGAATCCGAAATAGCGCATCGGCCTCCCCACTACAGGGAAATATGGGATTGGCTCCTGCGCATGGCCAACCACAAGGATCAAAAAATATATGGCAAGACGATCCGCCGGGGGGAGCTCCACTGCACAATTGACGACATCCGAGAGGGTTTACACTGGTTTGTCGGGTGGCGAAAAGAGCGGTATTCATACGACGATTGCGAAAATGCTATGAGGTGGCTCAAGAAAGCAAAAATGGTAACGGCAAAGAGAACGGGGCGGGGTGCCATTGTAACTATATGCAATTACGATCATTACCAAAATCCACAGAATTACGGGTACGGAACCGATAACGGAGCATGTAACGGAACATCTACGGAACACGTACGGAGCGAAAAACAAGAATGTAAGAAAGAAAGAAAGAATATAAAAAGACGTCGCAACACGAAAGAGTTCGTGTGCGACGCGCCCGCTTATGTGCTGGCAAAATTCATGTGGGACGAAATGAAGCGCCGGGGTTGTGAAGACAAGGAGCCTGATTTGCAGAAGTGGGCAGTCCACATCGACTACATGCTCAGGCTCGATAAGCGGGATCCCCGCAGGGTGGCCGAGGTTATCCGGTGGAGCCAGAAAAGCGGCTTTTGGAAGCGGAATGTCCGGTGCACGGAAAAACTGCGCAAGCAGTGGGCCAAGCTGGTGGACGATATGAAAGCGGAGCAGGAAAAAGAGCAGGGGGTGCAACAGGCCGCCTACAAGACCTGCCCTCACTGCAAGGCGAGGATACCGCAGGCGGCCAGATACTGCCCGGTGTGCGAGAGGAAGATATGAACGGCTATGAATCACAGGGAAGCGCCACAGGCGGGTTGATTGACCGCGCTCCACATGCCCAGGACGCGGAAGCCGGTGTGCTGGGAGCGATGTTGATGGCAACCGATGCGATAGATGCGGCGATGGAGCTGCTTGGCGCGGAGTGCTTTTATATCCAGCAGCACAGGGCCTTGTTCGGGGCGATTTGCGAACTGAGGGAGAAAAGTGTGGCGGTTGATCCGGCAACCCTGAGCGACCAGCTTCGCAGGGACGGCAGGCTGGAAGAGATCGGCGGGCTGCGATTCGTCTACGATATCGCCGGGAGTGTGCCGACCGCCGCGCATGTCGAGGACCACGCGAAGATAGTGCGTGAGAAGTACCGGCTGCGGCTGCTGCAGGAACTCTGTTACGAGGGCCTGCGGAAGACCTCGTCACCGGTTGAGAGCGTGGGGGAGGTGCTTGACGGGTTCGAGAGCAGGTTGCTCACGATCGGCGAAGACCGGCGGCGGAAATCCCCGAGGGCGGGGGAGCACATTCACGCCCTGATGGAAGACCTGGAACGACGGTCGTTGACCGGTGGGGGGATCGAGGGTGTCAAAACTGGCTTTGTGGATCTGGACAAAATGCTGGGCGGGCTTCAGGGGGCTGATTTGTGCATAGTAGCCGGGTACACGAGTCATGGCAAAACGGCGTTCGCCCTGCAGGTGGCGCTCAACGCGGTGCGGATTCTTCCCGGCGACCAGGAGCGGGTGCCCACGGCGATGTTCAGCCTGGAGATGCCGGAGAAACAACTGCTGCAGCGGCTGATCAGCAATCTCTCGGGAGTGGACATGAACGCCTTCCGGACCGCCAGATTCAGCGAAGAGCAGTGGCGGGCGATCACAAACGCGGCGGACGAGCTATACGGACTGCCGTTGTTTATCGAGCACGTTCCGGGGGCGAGCCTGTTGGAAATACGGGCGAAGGCCAGACGGCTCAAAAGGACCGGGAAAATAGGGCTGGTGATCGTGGATTACCTGCAACTGGCCTCGGCAAAGGGGGAGAGCAGGCAGCAGGAGGTGGCGGCGGTGGCGCGGGGGCTGAAGTACCTGGCCGGCGAGATCGACGTGCCGGTGATGGCCCTGAGCCAGTTGAACAGGGAGGCGATCAAAAGGCTCGATCCCACGCCACGGCTGAGTGATTTGCGGGAAAGCGGTGAGATAGAGCAGGCGGCGGACCAGGTGCTGTTTGTCTACCGGCCGGGGCAGGAAAAGCAGATGCAGACGGACAGCATGGGTGAAGTGGCGCCGATTCCGAAGGCCGAGACGGAATTGTTGCTTGAGAAAAACCGCAACGGCCCCACGGGCAGAACCTATGCTAATTTCGATGGCGCGACACAGTCATTCACAACGAGGTCGAACCGATGAGCAGAGAGCGGATTACACTCGATGTGGCCGGATTTCTTCGGCAGGGAAAGGCGCTGGCCGTGGATCCGGCGCTCAGGACAGGCTACGCGGTGATCGATGCCGGCTGGGAGCTGGTCTGTTACTACGGCGTGGCGCCAATGGCTGACGAGCTGGCGATTCAGATCCTGCGGGGCGTGATGTGCGAGGCCGAGCTGCTGATAATCGAGGACCAGTATCTGGCCAGGGACGGCCGGGGCAGAAAGAGGCAGAACCCCGACACGGTTATAAAGCTGGCGGCCACACGGGGCGGAATAGAAATGCTGTGGGCGGCGGAGAAGAAACTGGCCCTGGGGGAGAATGTCGTGCGGGTGAAACCATCGAAATGGCAGGGCTGTCTCAACCTGTCGGCCAGGGCCGGACGGGACAAGCGCAAGGCGGCATCGGTGAAGCAGGCCAAGTTTCTGACCGGGATAGATGGCCTGCGCGAGGACGAGGCGGACGCTATCTGCATGGGCCTGGCGATGCTGCGCAAGATGAAGAAAATCCGGCTGCTCCAACAGCGGAGGCTTGCGGTACGATGAACAAGGCGGACGTGCGATATACGGCGGGTCTGGTGCTGATAGCGCTGATAGCGGTCTGGATGTACTGCGAGAACGGGCGCCGGCAGGAACGGCAAGAGCCGCCGAAGCAGGAGAAACACTGGATATATGTGCAGGAATACCCGGAGCAGCTGAGGGTGGAATAAATGCCTCGTTTGTTGACATATGAGAAAGGCATGGAGAAATTGGGGATAGAGGACCGAGGCACGTTCTACAATCTCGTTTCCCGCGGTGTGCTCAAACCGGCGAAAGTGAAAATCCCGGGAATGAGCCCGAAGTTACGGGAAGACGTGCTCGACGAGCTGATTGACGAGTTCACCCTTCATCCCCGGGAGGTCTGAATGGGAGCCATTTACCGGATTTACACCTGTTCAAACGGCAAATGCCGGAAGCAGTACCAGCGCAAACAGCCGACAGTATGTCAACACTGCGGGAATAAGCAATTCACGGCCAGTAACCCGATAGTGGATTGTTGGGTTGATGGAAAGAGATTTCGCAAGGCGGTCCCGAATGCGTCGCTGGCCGAGGCACGAGCTGTGATGCGGAAGATCGAGGGACAGGCGGTGGCCGGAGAATATGGCTTGACACAGAGCAAGCGAACGAAGCTGAGGGACTTTATCGAAAAGAGTTACTGGCCGTGGTACAAAGTGAAGAACAGCGCCAGGAACGTCCGCTACGAGCTTGATGGGCATATAATCCCGGAATTCGGTGATAAGCTTCTTCAGAGAATCAGCACAAAGGATATCGAGGGCTGGCGGACCCGGCTGCTGGATCAGGGACTAAAACCGGCGTCAGTGAATCGGCTGGTATCGCGCATGAGCTCGATATTCACCAGGGCTGTCCGCTGGAAGGAAATAGCGATCCACCCGATCAAGGGCAATGTAGAGCAATACCAGGAAAACAATGAGCGAACCTATTACCTGACTCCCGAGCAGTACGGCAAGCTGATCAATTTGATAGACGAAATGGAATGGCCGGCGTCGATCAGGGTGAACATGAAGGCAGCAATCACGCTGTCGATCCATACGGGCTTGCGGAAGAGCAATCTTTTCGGCTTGGAATGGGGGCGGCACGTCGATATGAAAAAGGGCCTGATCTATATCCCAGGCTCGGAGAGCAAAAACGACGATCCAATAAGCATCCCTATTGTCGGGCCAGCCGCAGAAATATTGAGCTCGATCCCCAAGGCTCTGCACAGCCCATATGTGTTTACCGACATTCACGGGGGGAAGTACGACCGGTTCATGAAAAATTTCTGGAAGGAACTGCGGGACAGGTTCGCGGAGCAGAATCGGGATTTTCCGAAAGATTTTCATTGGCACGATCTGAGAGCGACCTGTGCAACCTGGTTGAAGATGGCCGGGGTAGCCGACGATGTGATCATGCGAGTGCTGAATTTGAAGAGCGCCAGGGTGCTAAAACGCTACCGTCACCATACGCTCGAACAGGTAAAAAAGGAGGTAGAAAAGATAGGGGAATATTTTATCTCTGACCAAGCTGTGACCAAGCAGGGGAAAAAGAGTTCATAACTCATTGTAAATCAAGGCCGTAGATTTGGCGGGTGCACGATTGGAAATCGTGTGACGTGCAAGCGTCCGAGGGTTCGAATCCCTCCCTCTCCGCCATTGAATAACGCGGTCTTGCCAGATGGACTCTGGTTCTGCCGCGTTTTTTATTTTTACTCGAAAAGAATTCCCCGGAGCAAGCTGCGGGGTTAGATTGGATAGATGACAGATCATATGCCCAAGAGACATCACAAGACTTTGCTATTGTATCATAAAGTATAGAGACCTTTGATTTAATCCCGGACCGGTTGTGAAACTTATTTATTAGCAACCCTAAATCGAAATCTAAATGATTTAATGGGTTTTCAACCCAAATATATTACATATTTCGTAGGGGCTTGCCCTTGTGTCCGCCCGCGGGCGAACGGTCGGTCGCCCCGGAGGGCACTCGGAATTTTTTTTAAATCTCATCGGGTGTGTCCGGTAAAGGACTGTAGGCGAGTGTTTACGGCACCGGTTGAACAGACATTAGCGGTTCTCCCCTGCGGGCCGCGGTGGTCAATTTAGTGCCCGGCAAAGGGAACACTTTCGGCTGGCCACCCTTGAAGAGTTGTTCGAGCGTCCGGAGATTGCTGATCTTGGCTCCTGCGGCCTGCATCAGTATTTCAAGCGCCGCGATCTTGGCGATTTCAAGGTACGCGAAGCCGGAGATTTTCGGGAAAAGAAATAGCTGGACAGGAATTCACCATCTCCTTACCGAGACGGAGGATCAAATGCGAATAGTACTTACAACTATAATTCTGCTGGCCCTTGTACTGGCGCTCTCCTGTGGCAGGGCAGGCAGCCGACTCGAACTGGAGCCCAACACCTGGACACGGGTCTTGCAAGAAAACCAGGGCGCGCGGCGTTTCAGCTCGTTTCGCTATGCTCCGGAGATAAACCGGTTCCTGCTGTGGGGGTTTCACGGTTTTTACACGGAATACTACGGCAACCCGGAGCAACCCTGGGATGGCAACGAGGAGTACGATCTGGTCGCGTTCAATCCCGTGACGCGCAGCTGGGAAGACCATCTGCCAGATGACAAGCTGGACGAGTGGAGCGAGAACCTGCCTCCCATGCACCTGGCAGGTCATTACCAGGGAATCACCCCGGGCTACTACCGTCCGCAACTCAAGGAGCGTGAGGGCGTGCTCCGGCCGGACATGAACATTGTAGGCGATCAGGTAACTTACGACAGCAAGCGCAGGCGCATGGTGTATTTCACAGGTGGGCGGATGTTCGCCTACCAGGTGGAGGAGCGCGAGTGGTCGGCGATAGATGGTGGGCAGGCTCCGCCGCCGGTGTCGTTTGGCTCGCTGTGCTACGACCCCTTCGGCGACCGGATAATCCTTTTCGGCGGCGGTCACGTTGCGGAGACCGGCTTGGATGGACGGATCGCTGGTTTTACCGGCACCTGGTCCTACGACTGCGCATCCGGTGAGTGGTCTCCCCTTGAGACCGGCGGCGACCCGCCGCCGCGCATGTGCACGAGACTTGTATACGATACGAAAAACAGGGCAATGGTGGTATTCGGCGGTGACGGCCAGAGTAGCTGGCGGGCGGACACCTGGGTGCTGGATCTTGAGAGCGACAGCTGGCGAAAGAGCAAAGCCCCCGGGGCGCCGGATGCGCGTGCCGGGCATTTCACGGTATACGACCCTTCCACCGGCTGGGTGATAGTGGGCGGCGGTTATAACCATCTGAATCTCGGCGACATGTGGGGCTACGATGTCTCTTCCGACACCTGGCGCAAGCTGCTCGGAGAGGTGCCGCGCGGTTGGTATGTTACCGCGGACATCATTCCGGATGACGGGGTGATAGTGCTGACAACTTCCACCAAGCGTGAGGGTGATACTCACGGCTGCAACGAGATCTACCCGGTGCGTACAACCTGGGCTTACCGGATAGAGCAGTCCGGCCTGGTGGATGAGTCCGCTCAGCCGCGCCCGGAGCGCGAGTTGCTCAAACGCCCGGTGGGGCAGGCCACCGCAGGCACCGAGCCGAACCCTGCCAGGCACAGGGAACAGATGGAACGGATACGCGGCATGCGGCCCAATCGCTGGGTCCGTTTCGATGGGGCCGGCCGGGCCGCTCCCATGCGCACCTGGGGTTCCTGCGCTTTCGACACGGACAAGGGTCGGATAGTTTACTGGGGTGGTGGTCACTGCGGCTACGGCGGCAGTGACTACGATTTCTACGATGTGGAGCAGAATACCTGGATTTCGAGCCCGCTCGAGGCCGAGTACCCGGAGCGCGCCTGGGACTTGGGGATCAACCCCGGAGGCGTCACATTCGGCGGTGGTCCCTGGGTCCGTCACGGGCGAAAAGTATACGCATATGACCCCGTAAGCGGAAAAGTCGTCAACACCAAGAGAGTGAACCTGACCGCGGGCTACCAGCCCGGGCTACTGGATTATATCGAGCCCCGAAGCCCTGACTTCGGCGAGGGCGAGAATTTCACCCGTTCACGATACAGCAAGTGGGTCACCTGGCTCTATCATGAGGACAGCCGGGAGTGGGCGATCCTCTGCAGCGGTCTGCCGGGGCTCGACCTGCTGGTTCAGACCCCACACGGTGTCATGGGAGTGGATCACAACTGGGGCGCGATCGACAGCGAGGAGCGCCCGGACATGACCACTTATAAGGGTGAGCCGATGGTGGACAACTCGGTCTACCTGCTCGATGTTACCGGCAGGCAGTGGCGGAAGCTCACACGTGGGGGGCCGTGGCCGCAGAATCTCTATGAAATGACTGCCCTTGTGTATGATTCCCGCCGCGACCAGCTTATCCTCCACGGCGGCGGTCCCGAGCGCGATGAGCTATGGCGCTTTCCACTGGATACCGGCCGGTGGGAGAAGATCGAGCCCCGTTTCGCTCCGGGTGCGGGAGACAAACCACCTGTCTGCCGCCGCGAGGCTGTCTATCTGCCTGATGACGATGTGGTGCTTACCACCGGCACCCCGGCGGGCAACGGCGCGGAGCCCGGCTTCTGGTCTTACCGGGTGGGAGAGAACCGCTGGTACAGGGTGGACGTGGAGCCGCCCCAGGGTCTCGGGATGAACGACATGCTGGCGCAGAACCGTGCCTGGACATATGACCCGATCCACGATATCGTATTCATGATCATGGGCGAGCGCGCGGGCGATATGGCCGCTGCGGTTGTCTACGGGTTGCGGTACGATTTTGGAGGGTAGGAATATCAGGCACAGGTTCCGTAATAAATCCGGACCGGTTGTGAGAGTTGTTTGTGAGAGCGATTCTCAAAAAGAAACCTTTGAAAAATACGGGTATCAGCTTTTCAGCTTATCTTTCAGAATTTGTTTCTGGCCCTCGACATTAGAGGGGCGTTGTTCAACGCCCTGGAATGAAATGTTTCGCTTTGGTTGGTTGGCAAGGGCAAGACAAGCCGTTTATTTTGCCGACCCTGTTACTTATGTTGACTGAAGGGGACCTCTATTAATTGGATTTTGAAGTGAGCCCGAGCGAGAAGCTGTTCCGGCAAGGCCTGAGGCTAAAAACCGCCGGAAGCATAGTAGCGCTATGTGAGGACGGTTTTTAAACAAAAACGCAGCCGGGCAGTTGTGTAGCACCGGCGCAGCCAAAAGATGATTATTAGAGATTCCCTAAAGTTCAAGCAGGGTGCCTGTCCCCGTTTCCAGCGCCTTGTTGTAGATCAAAATAGCCGTGGCCATATCATCCAGGGCCAGTCCCAGATTAATACAGATCGTTCTTTCTCCATCTGATTGCCGGCCAGGCTTGTGGCCGGCCAGGATTTCTCCCAGGTCGGCGTAGGGTTCGGGAGTGCTCCGGAAATATCTTTCCCCGCGATAGTATTTCATCTGGTTCAGGTCATCGGTGGCGAGTTTGTCCGCCTGGGCCAGTGCCTCTCCCTGCCAGTACGAGTCGAAATCCACCGGACTGGCGAACGCTCCCGGGGCCAACCAACCGGCTTCTATGGTGGGGGACGGGTCTTTCAGAATGGGACCGCTGGTGACTACGATGTCCAGATCCTTTACAGCCGGTTCGGGCTTGTCGACCACTTCGATCTCAACGTCCATTTCAGCAGCCATTTCCTCGGCAAAGATTTCAGCTACCTCGCGCCGGGAGTCGTATGCCCTGACCGAACGGATATCGAAGACGCAGCAGAGGGCTTCCAGGTTACTTCTGCCCTGAACCCCGCAGGCCAGTATCCCCACTGTTGAGCTGTCCTTTCTGGCCAGGTATCTGGCGGCCACGGCGGTGGCCGCGCCGGTGCGCTTGGCCGTGATCCAGGTGCAGTCCATTACACAGGTGGGGATGCCGGTTTCCGGGTCGTTGAGCACCAGCAGGCCGCTGATGTAGGGCAGGTTCTTGCTCTGGTTGGCCGGGTAGCCGGAGACCCACTTGATTCCCGCCGCCCCCAGCAGCGGGATGTAGGCCGGCATGGCGTGGATAAAAGAATCCTTCCGCGGGTGGATTCCGGGTTTGGGCGGCATCTCGGTTTTTCCCTCTCCCTTTTGCCGGAACATCCGCTCCAGTGAATCGATTATTTCCGGCATGGGGATATTGATTTCCTCCACATCTTTTTTTGACAGATACAACAGTTTGTCCATGGTTTCCATCCTTGCCTGGTTTGCCTGGGCGGTTGAAAACGGAAGCCCGGAAAGTTCCGAGCTGCAACTTTTTTTCTCAAGCAAGTTATCGTCATTAAAGCAATATTCCCATCTCAAAATTGACGCCGGAAACAGTTGCTTTTTATGACTCCGGGCGAAATCATTTGTCCGTTCATGCTTGCCCGGAGAGACGCCTGTTGTTTCTTCGATAAATTATCCGTTCTCATTAGCAGCGTGTTGAAATATTACCGGAGTATGGGCGTATGGTTGTCAAGGGCGTTTTCCGCTATTACAGCCCGAAATGGCGTTAGCGATGCAACTGCTTGGTATAACACAAGTAACGGGATCGCCAAAAGAAACGGCTTGCCTTGCCCTTGGCAACCGAACAAACGAAATTTTTCACCATAGGGCGTTGAACGTTTTATTTCAACGCCCCTTTAGGTGGATTTTTTAAAAATCGTGGCCGCCCTGCACGACGGTGCGGTTTTATGCAAACGGATGGGCACTCACTCCCAGCCTGCGTTTGACCAGGATACTGAGCGCGATACTTCTCAATGTAATTGCCACGGCGGTTGCCACCGCTGCTCCGATACTGCCATAACCGGTGATCAGCACAGCGTTCAGCACCACGTTCAACAGCGCAGTGCCGCCGATAATCCAGGCCGCCTCGCGATGGTTGCCCGTCATGGTCATCAGGAACCCCACCGGTCCGCTGGAGGAAATCACCAGATAAGCCGCCGACAGTACGATCAGTACCGGATATCCGCCTACGAACTCCGGGCTGAACAGGGACAGGAGCCACTTGCCCAGCAGGATAAAAATGAGCATGACACTTAAGCTGTAAGCCAGGATGGCTCTCGAGGAGACTTTAAGCAGGCGCTGGAGCTGCCCGTTTTCCCCGCGGGTGTGCAGATCTGAAATCAGCGGCGCCAGGATCATGTTGGCGCAGTTGAGCCCGAATGATACCATCAGCCCCACCTGGCTGGCCGCGCGGTAAATGCCGGATTCGGTGGTGCCCGCCAGCGCTCCCAGCATCAGCACGTCCGTATTGGACAGGATCAGTTGAAAGGCGGTGATCAGGAACATCGGCAAGGATACGGCCAGCCACTCCCTGCCCGAGCGCTCGGGCGCTGCGGTGCGCACACCGGCCGGTCTGGCCCCGGCAAGCAGCAGCAGGCCGGCTGCAAGGGCCAGCGCAGAGACGGCGCCGTTGAGCAGCAGCGCGGCAGGAGCGGACACCGTTTTCCCGAAGACGTGAACCATCAGCACCAGCGCCCCCGCCAGCGCCAGCGGTTGCAGCACGGTAGACAGGACCAGGCTGCGTACGACGCGTTTGAACGCGCGCAGCAGCGAGGTGACCAGTTGCAGCAGGGCCTTGACTGGCAGCAGGGCCAGCGCGGCCCACAGGGACAGAAACAACTCGTGGTTGACCCTGTGGCCGGAGACGAAGATGATCCCGGCGGCAAGCACCGCCGCCACGGCCGATTGTAAGCAGACCATCCGGAAAGAATATCCGATAAAGCCTCTGATCCTGCCGTGTTGCCCCAGGGCTTCGTAGCGGGGGATAAATTTTACGGCCGCTGCGTCCAGGCCCAGGTTGAGCGCCACGTACAGCACGTTCACCCCGGCGATCACCGTGACGTAGATCCCGTAGCCATCGACCCCCAGATAGCGGGCCAGCAAAATCTGAATCCCCACGGCAATCAGCCGGCCCGCCGCATTGACGGCGAACGAACCGCCTGCTCCGCGAACCAGCAGTTCCAGAGCACCGGATTCGGAGTCACTGCTTTGCTGCGGGGCGGCGCCGAGCCAACGCAGGGTCGTGGCGGTTATTTTATTGCCGAATGCGCTCATTCGCGGGCTTTCGGGTAGCAGGCGGTTGCCGGGCAAGGTCTTTATTCCCGCCCGGAGTGGATAGAGAAGATAGCGCTCAGGCCGTACTGCTCCACCGGGATATCCCGGAGTACTTTGCCGGTTTCAAGGTCGAAGAGGATAATCGACGTGGGGCGGGTGGCCAGGTCTTTCAGTGCGTTGATTCCGCCGGTGGCCCAACTGAGATTGTCCTGCCAGCGCGTCCGTCTCAGCCGGCTGAACCCGATTACCGCCAGGCGGTTGTCGATGACGTGCAGGCCTCTGCACCAGGCCGGTTTTCGCAGATGACGGGCCACTTTCCAGCAGGCCTCCACGCGCAGGCTGCCCGTGCCGGCTCGCACCACGTGGCCGTCGACAGTCGTAAAGTAGACGTTAGCGCCGCAGACGATCCCGTCGTGCGGCTTTTCAACCCCGATCTCGATTCGTTTGTCCGGATTATCGAGGCAGACGGCGTCGCGCTGGTGGAGCCTGGTCACCCAGAGTTCCTCGCCGATAGTGAACGTGTAATTGGGATGGGACCCGTGGGGTTTGGTCGATGGCACTTGCCGGTAATCGGTGTCTCGCCTGAAGCGGCTCCAAGGCGATTGGCCCAGCACGTCCCATTCCCGCAAAGTTTTGCCGTCGGGGGTGAGCAGTTGCACCATGTCCAGACCGGTATTTGTCACCAGCAGGTTGCCCCCGCCGACTGGCCGCACGTGATGGATGTCATTGAATGCGGGTAAACTGAGATAACCGAGCCGTTTGAATGAGGGAAACCCGCAGGTGATTATTTCAGTCGGCGTGCAGAGATAGATTCTCTCGCCTTCAACCGTGGCGGCTTTGAGCAAGGAGGAGGGATCATCGGCCGGTAGCACCTCCGCCGGGCACTGGTACTCGAACACTATCCGGCCCGCTCGTTTGTCCACGTCCAGGCGCAGCACAAGTCCGCGGCGGAATCCCTGAAACTCCGGTTTGTCCGCGGCGTCGGGCTTCTGCTGCCCGCCCACGATGTAAAGAGGTTCCATAGTTGCCGGGCTCACGGCTGAATGGTATACCGGTTATCACCAGCAATCAAATTAACTCATCGCCGGTATTAGTAAAGTGTTCAGTCCGACGCACAGGTTACTGATGCGCTGCGGGTGCGGGGAAACGACAATCCGCGCGCCAATTGCCCGGAGCGATGAGTGAGCGAAAAAACAAGTGGATAATACTGGCGGTTCGGCTCCCGCCTGTTTAGCTTTGGTTGGGAAACAACCAGGCCGTGCCGCCGGGTTGCAATGTCTTTAACCCGTTGCAGGGATAAGAGATGACTCAAGATCAACTGTTTGGCATCGAGGGCAGGGTGGCGCTCGTAACCGGGGCCAGCCGGGGAATCGGCAGGGCGGTGGCAATCGGTCTGGCCCGCTCCGGCGCAGATGTGGCGCTGGTAAGCCGTGGCGAGGCCGTGAAAGAGACCGCCGCGCTTATCGAGCGGCTGGGGCGCAAAGCGCTTGCCCTGCGCCTGGACCTGACAAAGGATAAGGCCGCCGAAACCGTCGTGGAAGAAACGGTAAAAAATCTGGGGCGGCTCGATATTCTGGTCAACAACGCCGGAACCACCAGGCGCGCCCCCTGCGAGGAATTTTCCGATCAGCACTGGCACGAGGTGCTTGGGCTCAACCTCGACGTTGTGTTCCGGCTCTGCCGCCAGGCGGGCCGGGTGATGCTGGGCCAGGGTTACGGGAAGATAATCAATATCGCCAGCCTGATGAGCTTCCAGGGCGGCTTGAATATTCCCGCCTACACGGCCAGCAAGCACGCCGTGGCCGGACTGACCAAGAGCCTGGCCAACGAGTGGGCTTCACGCGGGATAACCGTTAACGCGCTGGCTCCCGGCTACGTAAAAACGGAGGTTACCGCGCCGTTGCAGGAAGATCCGGTGCGAAGGCCCGAGATCGACAAAAGAATTCCCCAGGGCCGCTGGGCCGAGCCGGAGGACATGGTGGGGCCGGTGCTGTTCCTGGCCTCGGACGCCTCGGCCTATGTGCAGGGCCACGTGCTGGTGGCCGATGGCGGCTGGCTGGGCAGGTGAGCCGGTGTGGGTTGAATGGATGAAATCTTATTTTCCCGGGTTGTTAACATAAAAAAAGCGGGAGTGCTAAAATGCGGAACAAAGCTGCATTTTTTTTGCTGTTGCCGGCCTTGCTGCTGGTGGGCACATCAGTTGCGAGCGCCCGGATTCGTGGGCCGCTGGTGGTATCCGACCGCTGGCCGGAGTGCACCGATCTCAAAACCTGGACCAGTGACATCTGGCGGCTGGACGGGGTAACCGGCGGCACCGAAAAGCAGAAGGCTGTCTCGCTGTTCAAGTGGCTGCGCCTGTTCAATCGCCTCAACTGCGAGGCCAGAGGCGGCATGACCCACGCCTTCGAGGGACCGTTCGGCAAGGAAGTCAACGCCCGCGACCTGCATAAGCACCTGTTCGTTTATGGCTGGGGGTTCTGCGACACGCACAGCGTTATCGCCGAGGGAGTCTGGTGCGAGTTCAAGCAGGACGAGAGCGCGGCCGACAGGGTGATCTGCATGCACGAGGACGGCGGCTATCACACAATGTACCGGCTGCTGATCGATGGCCGGCCGGCGGCGTTCGACGCCCGTTATGGCTACTACCTGATCGAAAAAGACACTCCCGATGCGCGGATCCTGGACTGGGACGGAATCGGCAGGGATGAGAACATTTTCGCCAACATGAAATACAAGAACCGCAGCAAACCGTTTTTCGAGTTTCCCCGGCACGAGTTCGAGCGCGCTCTGTGGCTTAAGCCCAAGCCGGTGTTCAAGAGCGAGGCGGCCTGGCGCCGGGCCGGGGCCGAGCCGGAGGTCGTGTTTCTGGACCCCCGGTACAAGCTGGGGACCAGGTATCACGACATGAGATTCAACATGCCGCGCGGGACCGCTATCGAGCGGCACTGGGACAACCGGATGAAAAAATGGTTCGTGCCGGGAGTGGAGGGGATCAGCGACCAGTTTCTGAGCGAAGGGCGTTTCTACCGGGTAGGGGCCAGCATGGTCGGGGCCGATGGTCTGAAGAACGATCCCAATTTTAAGCTGATGAGGCCCTACATGACCCGGGTGCCGGTGGGCATGGGCTATCCTGAATATATCGAGGGAGACCTTTCGCTGGGCCAGGCCTGGGGAAAGGTTACCTGGGTGCCGGACCTGGCGGCAGGGGCAATCGAGGATGCGAAAGTGAGCGGCCAGGGTCTTGTCTGCTCGCAGCAGGCCCCATACCTGCGGCCCGGCGGCGGGGGAGCAGGAGAGTGGGTGCTGGAGTTCTACATGCCCTACGTGATGGTCGAGGGTTTCGTGATCGGCGAGCTGGCGGGTGATTCCGGCGACAAACTGGAAGTGGCTTTTCGCAGCCAGGTGGCCAAGCCCAACTCCCTGGCCGACCCTGACCAGTGGCTGCCCTGGAAAATTCTTGCCGCCAAGCCCGGTCATTTTCAGGCCAGGCTGGACCGCGGCGACGCCGCCCGGGGCGAGAGCAGCCTGCACGGAGTATACCGCTGGCAACTGCGGATACGGCTGGCAGAGGGAGGCGGTCCCGGTGCTGCGGCGGGGCTGGAGAGCATCCGGCTGCTGGGCTACTTCGAGAACGGGATCATGAGTATCCCGCAGTTGTTCGATGGCCGCAACACGGTGCGTTTCAAGCTGGACGACCCCTCGCAGTTGAAGGGAGATATCGAGGTTACCTACCGCTGGCAGACCGATGAGGGCGAGAGCAGCCACACCAAGCGGATTGTTCCGGGTGAGGCGTTCTACAAGGATAACGAGGCCGTGTACGTTATCGACGCACCGGGGCTGATCCGCTGCAACTCCCTGACGATCAGTTACGAATAAGCTGATATAACTGTGACTGACAATGTTAGTGGCAACAAACAAAGAGCGCCGGGAAACTCCCGGCGCTCTTTGCACGCTAGCCGCCTTCTTGCCTCACGTCCCTAACCCTCCAACCTCAGGGCGGCCAGGAATGTAGCCCCTCCACGCTGCACACGCAGCAGCACGGTGTCGTTTTCCAGCTCGGAGATGATCTTGTTGAAATCGGTCACCGAGGAAACTTTCTTTCTGTCGGCCTCCACCACCACGTCGCCCTCGCGCAGCCGGGCTCGCGCAGCCGGGCTGGTGGGGTCCACATCGATTATCAGCGCGCCGGTGATTCCCTCCTCCAACTGGTAGCGGCGGGCCATCTCGGGGCTGATCCCGTGAAGAGTCAGGCCGGTTTTTTCGCGGGTGGCACTGGAGTTTCCGCCACCGCCGCCACCACCGCCGCCGGAACCGGCGGCCAGTGCCTCGTTGTCACGCTCGGCCAGCACCACGCTGAAGGTCTTTTTCTTCCCGTCGCGCAGTACCGTAAAACTGGTTTTTTTACCCGGTTTGATCAGCGCCACCTGGTTCATCAACTCCTGGGCCGTGGTTACTTTTTTGCCGTTGACCGCGGTCACGATATCGTAGGACTCTATGCCTGCCTCCTTGGCCGGTGTATCGTCCATCACCTCGGCCACAAGCACGCCGGAGAACGGCTCCACGTCCAGCGAGCGGGCGATATCCGGATCCAGGTTGTCGATCCGCACGCCCAGGTACCCCCGACTCACCTTGCCTTCGGTGATCAGGCTCTGCATGACCGATTTGGCCATGTTGATCGGGATGGCGAACCCGATCCCCTGGCTGCCGCCGCTACGGCTGTAGATCATCGAGTTGATCCCTACCACCGAGCCGTCCAGATTAACCAGCGCGCCGCCGGAGTTGCCGGGATTGATCGCCGCGTCGGTCTGGATGAAATTTTCATACGTGTTGGGTGAGCGAGTGGTGCGTCCCAGGGCGGAAACAATGCCCAGGGTGACAGTTTCGCTCAGGCGGTACGGGCTGCCGATCGCCAGCACCATCTCGCCGATTCGCAGCGCCTCGCTGTTGCCCAGATGGGCCACGGGCAGGTTGTCCGCGTCCTCGATCTTGATCACCGCCAGGTCGCTGGGCGGGTCCGTGCCGATAATTTTAGCTGAAAACTCCCGTTTATCGCTCAGAGTCACGGTCAGGTCATCCGCGCCCTCCACCACGTGGTTATTGGTCAGCACGTAGCCGTCCTTGCTCACGATTACGCCGCTGCCCACGCCCTCCACTCGCCGTTCCTGCTCCTGCTCCTGCGGGCCGCGACCAAACTGGTCGCCCTGGCCGGGATTACCGAAAAACCAGTGGAAAGGGTCGAAATTCTGCACTTTTTCGATTTTCGCGCTACGGATCGAGACCACGGTAGGGACTACTTTCTCGGCCACATCGGCGAACACCTGCTGGAACTGGGGCGCGCGCTGGGAGATCGGGGGCAGGGGCGGGCGCGAGGCCCCGATATCCTGTCCCTGAGCCGCCAGCTTGCGTACACCCAGCAGCGGAGAGCCGCCACACGATGCCAGTGTGACCGTCATTATGAATACGGTCAACAGAGCGGAAATTTTTCTCGTCATCGTTTTAATAAGCATGCCAGTCCTCCCGGGCCAGGCGGCCCTGTTATTTTTTTCCTGCGAACCCAGCAACACCAATTCTTATTCAGCTACCTAAGGTCAGATGCAATTACCAAACCAGAATTTTGAAATCCGCCGCCGGACTCTCTCCTTCCACTTAAAAACCGATGCAACTTACGCAGCATCAATAAAATATAACTCATAGCAAAATATCATATTCAAACTTATTATAATTTCCAATACGCTCCAGGCCAAATCAAAAACCTCAGTTGGGGGGTGCCGTTATTGCATAGGTACCGCAAAAAAGGCAGAAAGGCTGTTGCTGATCTGCCAGTTTCAGGGTGGTGCTTGTGTAGTTGAAGCCTGGGGGATAACTTAATCTCCGTTGCTGAAAGGTGGTGTGAGAATTATTTTCAAAAAGAATTGAATTGTTCCGCAAGGAAAAGTTCCCAGAATCTGTATTCAGCCAGGGAAAAAGGAGCACACAAATGAAAACTCCCATACGCGCCGGGATTGTAGGTACCGGGTTCGCCGCGGACCTTCACGCGGATGCGCTACGGCGTTGCCGCGATGCCAGGGTCGAGATGGTGGCCGGAATCGACAAGCTGGATGCATTTTGCGGCAAGTGGGAAGTGGCCCGCGGCACCAATGACTATAACGTGCTGTGCCGGGACCCGGATGTCGACGTGGTGGTGGTCTGCACGCCCACGTTTATCCATCGTCCCGTGATCGAGGCGGCCGCGGCGGCGGGCAAGGACATTATTTGCGAGAAACCGCTGGCCACAACTCTGGAGGACGCACGGGCCGCGGTCAAGGCGGCCGATGACGCCGGTGTGCGGCTGATGTACGCCGAGGATTGGTGTTTTGCCCCGATCCTGCGCCGGGCGGAGGAAATTGTGAAGGAGGGCGCCCTGGGCCGGATCCTGTACGTTAAAGCCAAGGAAGTCCACTCCGGCAGTCACAGCGAGTTCGCCAGGAAGATCGAGTATTGCGGCGGCGGCTCCCTGTTCCATATCGGCTGCCACCCGATCAACTGGGTGCGCCATCTGTTCGGCCAGGAAGTTGTGGAGGTGGTGGGCAAAACAAGCGGCGGCGGCAGTAAGAATTTCGTTCACAAGGACTATGAGGGCGAGGACTGGGGCGTGGCCATTTTTACGTTCGAGGACGGCGGTCAGGGATTTGTCGAGGGCAACTATATCACCCAGGGCGGCATGGACGATACGGTGGAAATCTACGGCACCGAGGGCGCGCTGAAAGTTGAACTGACACTTGGCAGCCCGATCCACGTTTACTCTAAGGTGGGCTACAGCTACTCGGTGGAAAAGCTGGAGAGCCAGATCGGCTGGACCCGGCCCGCGGTGGATGAGCTCTGGCAGTTGGGCTACCCGCCGGAGGTGGAATATTTTATCGGTTGTATCCGCGACGGCAAAGAGCCGATGGTCGGTGTGCGCGGCCAGGACGGGTTGGCGTCGATGGAGGTCGCATTCGCCGCTTACGAGAGTGCGCGCACGGGCCGGACAGTGAACATGAAAGAGTTTCGCGAGAAGAATAAATAGAGAGTTAAAGGCGCAGAATAATATTCGAAAGGAAAGGATGAAGATGCTGAACAGACGGCGGTTTGTGGCAGTGGGAGCAGCGGCGATCGGGGCGGCTTTGACAAGAAGCGGCTCAGCTGAACTGCAGGGGGGGAACGAGCAAAATTTCTTTCCCTTGCCGGCATCGGGTCTGCCCTCGCGCCCGCTGGGTTCCACGGGAGCGAACGTATCCCTGCTCACGTTCGGCGCTGCTCATAGGTGGGCGTCGATGCAGCAGGACTCGGCCCTTCAGGTGCTAACCCTGGCCTTGAGCCGGGGGGTGAACTGTATCGACACGGCCTCCGGCTATGGCCGCAGCGAGGAGATTATCGGCAACATCATGCCCCAATGGCGCAAAAAGGTTATTCTCCACACCAAGGTTTCCACCCGCAACCCAATGCAGTGGCGGACTGAATTCGAGACCTCGCTCAAGCGGCTGAGGGTCGATTATGTGGATACGCTGCTGATTCATCACCTGGGGGGCCCCGACGACCTGGCTAAGCTGGAGGTCAGGGACGGACCGATCGAGTTGCTGCACAGGGCGAAAGAGCAGAAGCTCTGCCGCTGGACAGGGATATCCTGTCATACGGACTGGAAAACGCTGCTGGAGGCCCAGCGGCGGCACAGGTTCGACCACGTGATGATCTCGCTCAATGTGGCCACCGGCGGCTACACGGACCTTGGCTTCGAGGAGAACGCCCTGCCGGTGCTCGCCGGCCAGGGCGTGGCGATAACGGCGATGAAGGCGATGGGGGCGGGCAAGATTGTGAATGCCCATCCCGAGTATGACTACAAAACCTGCATCCGTTATTCGCTGAGCCTGCCGGGGGTGCATTCGCTAACCGTGACCATGCCGAACTTTCAGCAGATGAGTGCCGATGTAGATGTGGCGGCCACGTTCGAGCCGCTTGGCGCCGATGAGATGAAAGAGTTGAAAACAAAGGCGGAGGGCGAGGTCAAGGAGGCGTTTAACGACTTTATGGATACGCATACCGACAGGACGTGAAGCCTGAAATATTTGTTGAAATTACGTTGAGACGCTACGTTGAGCGAGGTCTTTTAGCCTACAGCAAAGGGTTTAGATATGAGATTTGGGGCGATTATCAGAAAAGCACACGTATATTTCGGGATAGCTTTACTTTTGCCGTTGATTCTGTTTGCTGTCAGCGGATTCATCCTTAACCATCGCTGGGCGCTTTGGGAAACCTGGGATAACCGGCAGGTGACCGAAAAACAGGTAACTGTTGATATCGCACCTGACGGCACCAGCCTGGACAGAGCTCAAGCGGTGCTTGGGCAACTCGGGCTAACCGGTGAGATCCATCTGGTGAATGTGGACGTCGCTAACAACTCCATGCAAATACGCGCTCAGAGGCCCGGCCGGATGGTGGAGGTGAACCTTGCATTGGATAGCGGTTCCGGAACTCTTACGCTCACCGATCTCGACTTCTGGTTTGTAATGCGCAGCCTGCATAAGCTCTCTGGTTTGCATAGCAACCTTCAGCAGAAGAAGAACTGGGTCCTGACTCGTGTGTGGTCCATCATAATGGACCTGACAGCCGTGGTAATGGCGTTGCTGGCGTTTAGTGGACTCTATATGTGGTATAGCCGGGGGGACTCTAGGAAATCAGGTCTTTTCGCTTTGGCTTTAGGTTCGGGCGTATTTATTGTTACGGTAACGATGATGGTTCTGTTATAGCCCGGATTATTCACAAAATATCGCCTTATTATTATAATTCCGGCATTGAAGCATAACATCAAGCTGTGAGTATCAAGTGGTTGATAGCGCAGTAAATGGGCATGTGCGTAAAAGGCTTGGCCGTACGGGTCTTAAGGTGAGCGGGATCAGCCTCGGCCTGTGGACCCTGGGCGGTCCGAACTGGAATGAGGGCCAGCCGATAGGCTGGGCCGATGTGGATGAGGCCCAGGCCGTGGCGGCGGTGGAGCGCGGGCTGGAGCTGGGCTGCAACCATTTCGACACGGCCGACGTTTACGGGAACGGGCGTAGCGAGCAGCGTCTGGGCCGGGTGCTGGGCGCCAGGCGCAAGGACGTGGTTATCGCTACCAAAGTCGGCTGGTTCCAGGGAACGGCGGAGCACTGTTTTCAACCGCTGCATATCCGTCACCAGCTCGAGCAGAGCCTGGCAAACCTTCGTACCGACTATCTGGATATCTACTACTTTCACCACACGGAGTTCGGCCCCTGGCGCGACGAGGCCGTGGAGGTGATGCGGCGGCTGAAGGAGGAGGGAAAGATTCGCTTTATCGGCCAGAGCGGCTACGAGGTGGACGCGCTGTGCGAGATGATTGAACTGCTGGACCCTGATGTGGTCCAGTCGCGTGCCCACATCATGGATACCCGGATGATCGAGTCCGGCTCCCGGCTGACGCGGATGATGGCTGAGCGGGATATTGGTTTCGTGGCGTTCAGCCCGCTGGCTCAGGGGTTACTGCTCAACAAGTACCGTCCCGAGGCCCCACCGTCGTTCGGCGCGGGAGACAACCGGGGCGGCAGTAGCTGGTTCACCGCCGGGTTCCTGGCCCGGCTGGCCCCGGTGATGGAGCGGGTGGAGCAGCGTTTCGGCGGCGGGATCGAGAGCCTGCTGCGGGTGAGCCTTCAGTATCTGCTGGCGCATCCGGCGGTGAGTTGCGTGATACCGGGCTTCCGCAACGTGAAACAGGTGGAGCTTGACCTGGCCCCGGCGGACAAGCCGCTGGACCGGGAGGATGTGGCGTGGATCGGGGCGCAATTTAAAGACTTGAAAATGAACTGAGTTGTAGTAATTAACAGCCATCGGACAGGGTTCATATTTGTGGAACATGGAAAGCGGGAAAGGGCGGCGGACCAACGTGAAAACAAGATTGATGGCCGACGAAGAGCGGCTGTTCATTGAAAATCTGATCGAGCGCAGCGGGCTGATCAACCGGACGATCATGCGGTTCTACCTTAGGATAGACACGCGCGGATTGGACCGTTGGCAGGCTTATATCGCCAGGATCAGCGGCAGGAAACGCCTGCTTAACCTGCTCTCCTACTGGCCCGTGAGGGCGCTGGAGAGAATCAGCGCTATCTATGTCGGCGGCTCGCTGACCGCGATGGAGCAGCGCACGTTCGGGCGGATAGCCGGGATCGAAGATTACCTGCTCTCGCGCTATAACTCGGCATTTTTCGGCTCGATAGCAGGTGTGCTCTTTTTCACCAGCGGAGATTTTACCCTCTGGCTCTCGACCGTGGCCAGTATTCTGGATACCCCGCTCAGCCTGACCTCGGTGCTGCTTTACACGATAGGCGCAATCAGCGTGGGAGTCGACTGCTGGCGCTTGATCGACAGTTTCGCGCGGCGGCGCGCCCATATGCCGTTCGGATTTTTCCCCCTGATAATCAACTCCACCACACTTGTCAAACAGTGGACGGAGTTGATCCGCGGCCGGGTTAATCGGTAAGGAAACGCACCAATTGGCCGATAAATCCCGCGTAGTAGTGGCCGACCTCCACCTCTGTGCCGCCGGGGGCCTGCGCCCGGATCCGCTGCAAGCCCCAATCGACCCATCCGCCCACCCAGTGGGGAGCGAGATCGGTTGTCAGCGCAGCGGTTTTGCCCTCGCCATGCGTACCGAACGCCAGCAGCGGGTAGCGCTGGTCGATATAGGTCAGGCCCATCGCGCGGATAATCAGCGGACGAGCGCTGAGCACCAACTGTGCGCCCTGCTTGAGCGTGGTCTCGTTGAACCCGCAGAATACCGGCGGTTCGCCCCAGGGCAGCTCGCCCAGCACCGGGTGCTCCGCTTCCACGGCGGGAACCACGCCCTGGCACCAGTTAACCCGGTCATCGTCTGATTTGCACTCAACCGGCAAAATATCCGCCAGCGGCCCTTCGTTGTACTCGCCCGCCAGCCCGTGGAACGATTCCCAGCCCCCGATCATCAGCAGCGAGGAACCCTTCTCCACGCTGGCGGCTATTTTTCGCTGGGCCGCGGTGTCGAGGTTTTTTGCCGGGTAATCGCTGACGATAAACAGCGAGCGTCCCAGGTCGAGCAGCGACTGGCTGGCTCGGCGGGTGCTGGGCACGTAGGTGAACTCCACCCCGTGGTGGGTCATTACGCCGCCAAGATACGCGGCCGCGCCGTCGAGGCTGTCGTCGCCCATGAAGATCACTCTGGCCGTGCTCATCAGGCCTCCTTGCTCTTAATATACAAAGAGATATGCGGTTTATACAACAAATAACATTAAGCGAATGCGTTTGTGTAATGCTCGCATAAAGATAAATCGAAACCGCATTGAGGGCAAGGCGCGCCCGGTGAAAAACTCCTGCGGCAGTCCCGCCAGGGTGAACCCGGTCAGCAAGATTTCAGCTTTGTTTTACTCCAAGGGATTACTTTATTTGATGACAAGTATATTTATAAAAAAATATACAATCAATCCCGTAATGATGATAAAAAACTTGACAATAGTGATTGGGGGGGTATATACAGTTATAGTATTTTGTAAATAGCTGAATAAAATAAGCAGTTGCTTCATAAGCGATTACAA
>JAJRTS010000090.1 GCA_024278175.1 Gemmatimonadales bacterium
ATTTGATTATACTTTTTCACAGGAGCCTCCTGTTGGTTAAGGGTTATGAGAGATAGATTTAGAATAACTACCCCTGTTCCCCTGACCAAGAGTGAGGCTCTCTTTTTTATTCCTCACTAAGCAACATAGTTACTTCTAAAACTGTTTACTTCGAAAGGAGCCGCCCCGGATGAACAGGCTGCATAACTTGCCGGTGCTGCTTATCTGCCTCTCTCTCATCGCCTGCGGCGGCCCGGCCGAGGAGTCCGCTGTACAACCGCGGACTCCAGCCGAGGCGGTGCCCGGCGGAGCGCATCCCACGGTGAAGTGGATCGAGGCCTGCCGGGTTCCCGGCCAGGGCTACGGCTGCTATCCCGGCGACAGCTCGTTCGTCTCGCGCACGGGCATGGCGGTGGAGGCCCTGTTTCAACTCGGCGTGCTGCGTCAGCTCGAGGATACCGATGCGATAGTCTCCTGGCTGCAGGGGATGCAGCAGAGCGACGGCGGGTTTCTGGAGCGCAACGATTACTACAACGGCAAGAAACTGCCGTGGGGTACGATGAGTGCGCTGGAACCCACTTACTGGGCCGTGCGCACGCTCAAATATTTCGGCAGGGGACCGGCCAACACCAGCGCCGTGGCCAGCTTTGTCAAGGCCCGTCAACGCAGCAGCGGGGCGTTCGACGCCTACGAAATCGGTTGGGGTGGAACGCGGGAAGCGCTCTACAGCACCTACTGGGCGATCGCCACGCTGAAAGAACTCGGCGAGCCGTTGCCCGATTCGGCCCGGGTGGTCGCCTGGCTTAAAAAGCAGCAGGATACGGCTGGACGGCGCGGCGGTTTTCGGCTCTCGGTGGATAACTGGAACTACGCCTCCGCGCCCGGGACCTATTTCGCGGTCCAGGCCCTGGCCCTGCTGGGCGCCAGGCCGGAGAGGACCGGGGATGTAAAAGATTTCCTGCTCTCCGGTTTCGGCCAGGAGTCCGACGGCGGGTTCGAGATCGGCCACGGCGATGGTTGGAACAATTTCGACCATTATTCGTTGACCGAGTGTACGTGGATGGCGGTGGCGAGTCTGCGGATGCTCGGCATGGCGCTCTCGGATAACGACACTTCCCGCGCCGCGCTGCCGAAATCGGACTGCGTGGCCTGGCTGGCTTCCGTGCAGAACCCGGACGGTGGATTCGCCAGGGTGGGAGTGACGGACCAGACCCCGGTGGCCAGTCCAAGCGAGATGCGCTCCAGCTGGCAGGCAATCAGCGCGCTCAAGCTGCTGGGCGCGGACATCCCCAGCCCGCCACGGCCGGTGGAGCCCACTGGCGAGGTGCAAGTCCACACACCGCTGCACCGCCATCCCACGGTGCACAACGACGACCCGGTGGAGGTCTGGGCTTATCGACGGATCGCCCTGCCGATCTACGAGTATTTCCTGGCGGAAACCGGCAGCCGCGTGGCGGCCCTGCATGGATTGAGCATGTGGGCCCGCGCGGTGGTGGGGCCGGAGAACGCCAGCTACCTGACCGGCGGGCGGGGTTTGCTGATGGGCGGTTGGGGCCAGTGCGGCCAGATGAGTCAGCTCCTGCAGCAGCTCGCCGGCAGCGTGGACCACGCCGCGCGCTACAGTTTCGTTATCGGCGATGTCAACTGCGAGATCCTGGTGCAGGAAGATTGGTGGGACAAGCCCCACTGGTGCCTGTTTATTCCGTTTACCAACGAGTATCCGGACCCCGGTGTCACAACGCCGGCCGGGACCAATGACGGCTGGAGCGTACTGGATCTGATAATCGACCACAACACGCGCCGCCGCAACCTCAACTACCCAAGCCGTACGAAGTTGGGCGACCACCTGCTGAACAGTGTACGCATCGAGACGATTGATTTCCAGCGCGGAACGTGGGGCGCACAGGTGAAAATCGACAGTACGACCACATACGACAGCCCGCAGGCGAGGGAGTTGTATCCGGAGGGAAGTTGGTAGCCGGGGGTTTATAATTAACGCGCTTGACAGGATTTACCGGTGGGCATGGAATGAGTTTCCCCCGCCGCGGCGCTTAATGCCAACTGAATAAACCGGGTAAGGGAGGAGGAATCGATGTTGAAACTGATTATCGAGGATTTCAGGGCGATCAAGGCCAACGATCCGGCCGCCAAGAACTGGCTTGAAACCCTGCTTTGCCACACGGCCTGGCACGCGATTGCGCTCTATCGGATCGCCCACTGGCTGCATACAAAGTTGCATATACCTGTCCTGCCGCGTTTTATCGGCGTGATCGGCGTAGCCTGGGCGGGTGTGGAAATCCATCCGGGCGCCAGGATCGGCCGCCGCTTCTTTATCGACCACGGTACGGGAGTGGTTATCGGCGAGACCGCAGAGATCGGCGACGACTGCGTGATGTTTCACGGGGTCACTCTCGGCGGCACGGGCCATCACGACGGCAAGCGCCATCCCACGGTGGGTAACAACGTGCTGATCGGCACGGCCGCTACGTTACTGGGTCCGATCGATGTGGGCGACAACGCGCGGATCGGTGCGGAGACGGTGATCGCCAACCGCGACGTACCGGCCGGAACCACGGTCGTGGGCGCACCGGGTGTGATTGTCAAGCGCGATGGCCGCAGGGTGGAGGAAAAACTGCCCCTGGCCCACTATCTTCGCAAGCCCCCGCCGACCCATGGTGTACAGGGAGAGGGTATCTGATTGACAACGGTGGCGTCTCCGCAGGGCTATACAAGATAATCTATGATCTTAAATAGCATAGCCTGGAGCAGGCCACGGCCAGGCGGACGCCTCGCCTGCTGAAAGGGTGGAGTGCAAAAAAGCCCGGCGGGGTTATCCCTGCCGGGCTTTTATTAATATCTGCAAAAAACTCAGAGCAGATTTTTGATATGGTCCTCGAAAAACTTCTTGTCGCGGTAGCCCACCACTTTCTCGATAATCTTGCCCTGGCGGTCGATAATGAACGTGGTCGGGATGCCGCCGTAAGCTTCGTAAGCGTCCACTATCTCCATGTTGGCCATCGCAACCGCGTACTTCACATCGTGCTTATCCAAGAATTTCTGCACGACACTCGGGCCGCCGCGATCCACAGAAACGCCCAGAAACTCGACACCCTCGCCACTGTACTGGTTGTAGAGTTCCACGAAATGGGGTATTTCCTTGACGCAGGGCGGGCACCAGGTGGCCCAGAAGTCGAGAATCAGCACCTTCCCGCTGTAGCTCTCAAGCGAGATAGCTTCTCCGGCCAGGGTGGTCAGCGAGAAGTCAGACGCCTGCCGGGAATCACCCGCTTGCACCTGCTGCTGGCCGCCATCCGAGCGGCTCCCGCTCCCGCTCTGCGCGCTGGCGGTTTTGGGGCTGGAAGAGCCGTCGCAGCCCAACAGCAGGCTCATCGCCATTATTGACATCATTTTCAGAACGGAACGAACTTTGGACATGCCGGTCTCCTTTTCATGCTTATCTTAAGCGCTCCCCTGGACGGGCAGTGCTAGCCAATCTCCGCCAGTGCGGGGAAGAGTTGTATCAGGTACCCACTCAATATGGAAAACATGTCGAAAAATATCAATCCTCCGACAACGATCAGGAACGCTCCCGCAATTTTCTCGAACGTGCCCAGGTGGCGGCGCATCTTCTTGTACACGCCGAAAAACCTGTTGATCGCCAGGCCGGTGAGGATGAACGGCAGGCCCAGGCCGGCTGAATAAACCGCCAGCATGAACATCCCGCTGCCCACGGTGCCCTGCTGGGCGGCCAGCGCCAGGATAGCGGCCAGGATCGGGCCGATACATGGGGTCCAGCCGAACGCGAACGCCGCGCCGATCAGGAAGATACCCAGTACGCCCAGCGGGTTCTCGCGCACGTGGATCCGTTTCTCATAATTCAGGAACCCGATCCGGAAGATACCGGTCATATGCAGGCCCAGTACGATAATCATCCCGCCGGCCACCCGGTTGAACCAGATGCGGTAGACGAACAGCAGCTTTCCGATTACACCCGCGCCCGCCCCCAGCATAATAAACACGGCGCTGAATCCCAGCACGAAAATCAAGGTGCTGACAAATACTTTCATCGTGGTGTTACCGGCCTCTTCGCCGCCCTCGGTCAGCGTATCAATCGATACGCCGGAGACGAACGAGATATAGGCCGGAATCAGCGGCAGTACGCAGGGGCTGATAAAACTGAACAGCCCGGCCCCGAACGCGGTCAGCAGTGAAACACTCTCCATCTAACTCTCTCCTTCAACTCCTGATCAGTCTTTTGCTTTGAAATACCCGTCCGGCCAGGCGTTTTGCCGCGGCGGCCAGATCATCGAACAACGAATACAGAGTCGGAGTGATAACCAGGGTCAGGAATGTGGAAGTCGTCATCCCGCCCAGAATCGCCAGGCCCACCGGACCCCAGTTGGCGGCCCTGCCCTCCGAAGGCCCGAACAGGGCCGGCACAAGCAGCGGCGCCACCATCGGCAGCAGCGAGAGGATCGTGGTGGCCGCTGTCATCATGATCGGCCGCATCCGTTTTTGCACGGCTTCCATAATCGCGTCGCGGCGCGTCAGGCCCCTGCTTCTGAGTAAGGTGATACAATCCACCAGAATTATTCCATTATTCACCACCAGGCCGCAGACGATAATCACGCCGATATAAGCCACGGTGCCCAGATTGGTGCCGGTGGCGACAAAAATCAGCGCCACGCCGATAATGGCGAACGGCACCGAGAGCAGGATCGTGAACGGGTGGATGAACGATTCGAACAGCGCGGCCAGCAGGATGTAGATCAGCACCAGGGCCAGGACAATGGCGAACCGGCTCTGGCTTTCCTCTTCGACCATGTTCTGGTAATTGCGGCCCAGCTCCCAACTGTAGCCCGGGGCCAGGGATATCTGCCGCATCCGGGCCATCACTTCGTTGCTGAGCTGGAAAATCCCGCTGCCCTCGGCCTCCAGGTTGATCTCCACGTTGAACATCCGGTCGTCTTTCTCGATACTGCGCGGTCCCACTCCCAGCTTGATTGCCGCGATATTGTCCAGAGTGGTCCGCCCGCCGGCGTCACCGTAAACCTGCATGGTTTGCAGGCCGCGCAGGTTCAGCCTGTCCTCGCGCCTGAGTCCCACGTCGATATCGATCTCGCGTTCGGGGGCCTTGAAGCGGCTCACCGCCCGGCTGGAAAGCTGGCTGCTGATCGTGCGGGCGACATTTTCGGCGCTGATCCCGTTGGCCATCGCCCTGTCGCGCTTTACCATCACCCGTATTTCCTGCTCTCCCTGCTCGGTGCTGAGTTTCACGTCCTGGACGCCGGGGATGTCCTTCATCAGATCGCGGATGCGCTCGGCGTAGGTAGTGAGCATCTCCAGGCTCTGGCCCCTGAGGTTGATACCCACTCCGCCGCCGCCGCTGCGGCCGTGCCAGCGATTATAGTGGAACTCGAAGCCGGGGATTTCGGGGACTCTCCCCTTTATCAGCGCCAGCAGTTCCTGGGTGCTGCGGCTTTCCTTGTCGGCCTCTGTAAAAAATATTCCCAGTTCGCCACGATTGCGCCGTCCCATATTGATGCTGCTGGTGACGGATTTGATTTCCAGCTCGTCCTTGTGCGCCAGCAGGTCCTGTTCCAGCTCGGTGACAATCTTCGAGGCGTCGGCCATGCTGTAATTATGGCTGATGTTCATGCTTACATTCAGCCGGCGGTCGGGCGCCCAGCCGGAGGATTCCTTGTCGATCATCTTGTTGAGCTGGAATGCGCCCCACATGATAAAAGCCACGATAAACATGGTCAGCAACCGGTAGCGCAGGGCGCGGTCCACCAGGTAGGCGAACACCTTGCGCATCCGCGGGAAAGAACGTTCCTTGCCGGGCTCGAGGTTGTGAATCAGCCGGCCGGTGAGCAGCGGGACCACTGTGACGGCCACCACGAAACTGGCCAGGCAGACCACGCAGAAAGTAAGGCCGAAATCGCGCATGAAGCGCATTCCGCCCCGTCCGCCGCCCAGAAAAATCAGCGGGACGAACACGATTACGTTGGTCAGGACCGAGGCCAGGATCGGCAGGCCTACCTCGCTGCTGCCCTCGATAGCGGCCTGGACGGCGCTTTTGCCCTCTTCGTTGCGGATGCGGAAGATATTCTCCAGCACCACGATCGAGGGATCGATCACAATTCCGATCGCGTAGATCATCCCCATCATTGAGATTATGTTCAGCGTCAGGTCCGAGCCGATCGGCTCCATGCGCATCAGGTAGATGAAAAACAGGGTGGTCACCACCGAGACCGGGATGGCTATCGCGATCACCAGCGTGTTGCGCAGATTGCCCAGGAAGAACAGCAGCACCAGCACGGCCAGCACGCCGCCGATATAACCGGCCCGTTTCAGGCTGTCGATACTTTTGGTGATCTCGGTGCTCTGGTCCCAGTAGACCTGGTAATCGAGCTGGCTGAAACGGGGATCGGCCTTGATTTGTTCGAGCAGCTTTTTGGCCCGCGAGCTGACGTCGATAATGTTGGCGTTGGAAGCTTTGTAAATCCTGAACGAGACCGCGTTGTGGCCGTTGAGGCGGCTGAACCAGCGGATCTCTTCCGGGAAGTCGAAGCGGACGTCGGCCACCTGCTCCAGGCGCAGGCCGCGGTTGTTGAGCGGGATCCCGGCGATATCGTCCACGCTCTGGTACTGGCCGACCACGCGCAGGTTGTACTTGCGGCCGCCGGCGTAAACGTAGCCCGCCGGCAGGTTCTGGTTTTCACTGCTGATCCGGTTGGTGAGGGCGTAGGAGTTGATTCGCGAAGAGCGCAGCTGGTTCTGGTCGAGATCGATGTAGATCCCCTTCTTCATCAGCCCGCCGATATCCACGTTGGCCACACCTTCGACAGTGGCCAGGCGTTTTTCCAGCACGTTCTCGACTATGTTCTCGAAACGGTCCGGCTCTCCGGTCCAGATCACACCTAAACTCAGTATCGGCCAGTCGGTGGTCTGGAACCGATAAATCCGCGGCGGGTCCCGTATGTCGTCGGGTAACTGGGAGCTTACCCGGTCGATCCGCTCCCGGACCTCCATCGAGGCCATGTCCATATCCGTACCCTGCTCGAACTCGAGCCGCACCGAGCTGCCACCGGAGCTGCTGTTGGAGCCGATTGATCGCAGGCCCGGCGTGGTGCCCATCACTTCCTCGATCGGGCGGGTGATCAGCCGCTCGATTTCCTCGGGGTTGGAACCCTGATAGTTGGTCTGCACACGGAGGTAGGGACGGTTGATGTCCGGCAGGAAGGTCAGCGGGATTCGATTCAGGCTCAGCAGCCCCATGACAATCACGCTGAGAATTGCCATGGTGGTGCTTACCGGCCTGTCGAGGGCGAACTTGCTTATTTTCATTGCGCCTGCGTCCCCGCTGGATTATTGCGTGCTTTTCGTTTCTCGCGCATTTCCCGGCGGCGGGTACTGTCGGGCGCGGCTCCGGAGTCGGGAGGCGTCCAGCCCCGCCTGGCGGCGCGTTTGCGCCAATTCTGACGTTTTGCGTTCCCGCCATCACCGGGCGCCGGAGGCGGGGAAGCAATCATGGTCGAGTCACCCTCGGCGGCCACGATTCTGACAGGGGTGTTTTCGTTCAGGCTCTCGTGTCCCACCAGCACGATCCGGGTATGGTCGTCCAGGCCGGAGAGAACCTCCAGCGTGTCTCCCTGGGTAATCCCGATCTCAAGCCTGCGGCGGTGCACTATCGTGGTCGAGTCCGAGGCGTCGATAACGAACACCTCCGGGCTTTCGGTTTCCGGAATCAACGCCTTGCGGGTAATCGCCAGTGCGTTCTCGTGGGTTTCGATCAGGATGTAGAGCGTACAGAACGTCCCGGGTTTAAGCTCATCCCGGCCATCGGTTACGCGCACCGTCACCTTGACCGTACCGGTGGCGGGATCCACCACCGGGCTGATCATTTCGACCTCGCCGGCGAAACTTCGGCCGGGATACATCTCGGTCCGGATCACCGCCCTGTCGCCCACATCGATCCGCCCCATTTCCTTTTCCGGAACGTAGAGCCGGATCAGCAGCTTTTCCGTGTCCGCAAGCTGAAACATCACGGTGTTGACGCTGATCAGGTCGCCGCGTTCGATCAGCCGCCGGGTGATAATCCCGGCGAACGGCGCTTCAATCGAGGCGTAGTCCAGATTGAGCATGGCGCGGTCATGCAGGCTTTTGGCGGTCTTGAAATTGTACTCCGCCAGATCGACCTGCTCCTGGCTGGTCAGTTCCAGTTCGAGCATTTCCAGGCTGCGCTCGTAAATCGCCCGGGTGTTTTCCAGCCTGGCCCGGGCCTCGTCCAGGGCGATCAGCAACTCCCGCTGGTCCAGCTCGGCCAGCACCTGTCCCCTGCGGACAAGGTCGCCCTCCTCCACGTTCATCTTCCGCAGCAGTCCCTGCACCCTGGCCACCACCTCCACCTCGCGAAGGGCTTCCACGTTGGCGTTGCCGAAAACGTAGCTGGCCAGTTCGGTGCGATAGGGAGTTGTCACTTCCACTGGCACGGCCTGCCGGCTGCCGCCCATCGCGCCCATCATTCCCCCGGGCCGGCCGCGCGGGCCGGGGCGCTGACTTTTGCTCTCGTCACCGGAGCAGCCGCCGGCCAGCAAGGCCGCAGCCACCAGCAAGATTATCACAGGGGCTATTTTTTTGATTGAACGAGGCAATTGAGGGATTCCTTTTGTTATTGGGTGATAATCGCTTCAACCGGGGCTCGTGAGTTGATCGTCGGGCAGGACAGCGCCCATGGTAATACACTTGGCCACGGGTAATGGTTACAGATTTCTATATATAGGCGTGTCAGGAGTATTTAGCAAGCAAGGAGGATAATGGAGGGGGTGGGCTTAGAAATGCTCCTCGATATAACTGGCCGCGCTTTCGAGGTCGGCGAGGATCTTGGTGCAGAAACGGACCATCCAGGGATTGCAGTGCTGAAACTCGAACGGGCTGAAAGCGATCACGAACTTGCCCAGGTTGTAGGAGGCGTGGAACACCTCCATCGCCGTACCGATTGAGGCCTTGCTGTAGTTGACCAGCACGATATCGGCATCGGCAATGTCCTGCAGGTCGAACGAGACAATCTCATTGGCGCTGTCCACCTCGCGGTCCTTGAAATTACGCCGCATGGGATCGAGCAGGGTGAACCGCCGGCTGAACAGCTCTTGCGCGCGCTCGCGCCAGGTGGCGCTTTCAGCGGGCTCGCAGTCCATGATCGGCCCGCAGAGGTAGATTACGCGATTTTTCTTACTCTCGGCCAAGTTCGTTCTTCTCCCGTGTGGTGTTTGCCTCTTAACGGCACAGAAATTTAGCACCATCGCCGCTCGTGTGCAACAGGAGTAATGGAAGGGATTGGGTTTTGGGGCGGGGTTTCGGCCGCGGGCGGCGCAACCTCACTTCCGGGCCGTGAACGCCAGGATCAGCACGCCGTCGCCGTAGGCCGGGCCACCGATAATGAACGTGCCGCCGTCGGGGATACGCAGCGTACTCTCGAAACTGCGGGCCTTGCGGTTGCCGGGAGAAAGCCTGACCTTGAGGCGCAGCTTGCCCCCCTCTTCACCCTCGGAACTGAGCAGCAGCACGTTATCGCCCAGCAGCGCGATTTTGCTTTGCGCGTTCCCGGTCAGCCGCTGGTTGTGGGTCTGCTCCAGGCGGTAAGTGGTGTAAGCCAGCTTCTTGAGGTCCTTGCCGATATCCTTGAGCCGGGAGTCGAGACCCTGGCCGCTGTTGTCGGCCACTATCTCGCGGACCACTACTTCCATGTCAATCTTCTGCTGAGCGGCCAACTGAGCGTGGGCAAGCAGAACGGCCAACAGGACCGCCAGAGACAAAGCAGGCAGAGACAACGGGAGGGGACTGAGCTTGGTCATCGTAACCTGCTTTCCTCTTCGGATGGGGTTGATCGGGGCCATCCAAAAAAAGATTCAACAGCCCTGAAACTTTTTCTTTTTCGCGGTCGGGGGCAGAGGAATTAGCCTTTGGTTGACCCTTGTGAAGCTAAATTCCCACGGTGACCGTTTTTTCAACGCGCTTTGAGCGGCGGCCGTTACTGGCCGCCGCCGGAGTCGTTGATCCAGATTATCGTGTGGCCGTTTTCTGTCTCGGGCTGCAACAGCATGAAACTGTGGTAGCTGCAATCTATCGATTCAATATCGAGCTCGTTGCTGGCCCGGGCGGCGGGCACGATATCAAACGGCGAGAGATAGAGCGCCAGCGCCGCGGCGGCCGCCACGCCGGCCAGCCAGGCGGCGGGCCGGCGGATGGCAGAGCGTCCGGCGGCCGGGCTGAACTCACTGCTGATCGCATCCCAGGTGCGGCGGGAGGCGAGCTCGTCAGGCGCGGCGTCCGCCGCTGCCTGGCGCAACATCCGGCCCACGGTGCGGTAATCCTCCAGCGTGGCGGCGGCGGCCGGGTCATCGGCCAGGGCCTGCTCCACTTCCCGGCTTTCGGCCTGTTCCAGTTCGCCGTCGTAATAGCGCTGGAGTAATTCCGCTGTGAGTTCGAATCTTTCGCTGCTCATGGTCTGCCCCTGGCATCCGGTCGTGGTTCGCGTAGCTGCCGGCCAAAATGGCGCGTGGTCTGCAAGAGTATTGAAAAAACACGCTGCTAAGCGTCTGGCCCCAGCACGTCCCATTTGCGTAATGTTTCGGCCAGCTTCCTGCGGCCGTAATGAAGGCGGCTCATCACCGTACCGACCGTGGTTTCGGTCACCTCGGCTATTTCCTGGTAACTCAGGCCGCCGATCTCGCGCAGGACTATTACCTGGCGATGGTCGTCGCTCAACGTTTTCAGCGCCCGGTTCATCAACTCGGACAACTCGCCGCGGTAAAGATCCGCCTCTGGGTTGTCGCTCTCCGGTGCGACTATCTGGGTAGCCCCCCGGTCGATCTCCTCCAGCGGCCGGGCGCTACGATACCGGCTCTGGCGGGCCTGTATGCGACGGTAGTCGGTGGCGGCGTTGATTGCGATCCGGTAGAGCCAGGTGTAGAACGAACTGCGGCCCTTGAAATTTTTCAGCGAGCGGAACGCCCTGATAAAAGCCTCCTGGACTATGTCGTGGACGTCCTCGCCCGGCCCGGCCATCGAGCCCACCAGGGCGTAAATCTGCCGCTGGTAACGGTCGTAGAGGGCGCGGAAAGCGCTTTGCTTTCCCGCCAGCGCGCTCTCTACCAGTTGGCTGTCGCCGGTCATGTTGTCGTTGGCACGGTCGCGGCCCACGCACTACCATCCTGTGGTTTTGACGGTCCGGGTACATAGATATTCAATAAAAATCAGCCTTAAAAGGGGCGTTGAAATAATACTCTCAACGTCCTCTTAATCTCAGTTCAGTTTCCGGTCGGCGTCTTTGCCTTCATCCGTCTCCGGATAACCGGTGGAGAGGCGCTGGTAAATAGCCGCCGCCTGGTCCTGATCTTTGAGCTTACCCTCCGCCAGCTCCCCCGCGCGGTACAGGTAGCGGGGGACCAGCGGATTTTCGGGAAACAGTTCGGCCAGCCTAAGGTAGGCCTTGATAGCTCCGGCCGGATCGTGGAGGTCATCCTCGCGGATCCGGCCCAGCTTGATCAGCACCTCGGCCGTTCTGATCTGCCCGGGGAACTCGCTGACGATTTTCTCCAGATAACCGGCCCCCATCGCGATGTCGTCCAGCTTATGCTGATAAACCCACGCGGTTTTCTCCCAGGCTTCGACCTTGATCTCGGGATATGGAAAACGGGTGGCGGTATCTTCCAGCCGGATCACGGCCTGTTCTGGTTTTTCCTCGTCCAGGTCGACCTCGGCAATCATCAGCGAAGCCCTGGCCGCGTCCATCGAGGCCGGGAACTGCTCGATAGCCTCCTCGAACGTGCGGCGCGCCATCTCGAAGTTTTTCAGCGGCCTGAGGTAAACCGAGCCGGCGCTGAACAACGCCATCGGCACCGCTTCGCCCAGTGGATCGACAATCGCGGCGGAGCGGTATGCCAGCAGCGCCGAGCGCCATTTCCTGAGCACCTTCTGCATGTCGCCGATAATCACGCAGACCCTGTCGGCGCGCCAGGAGTAGTCCACCCGGTAGAGGTAGTGCCGAGCCTGGGCCACTGTGTAGGCCGCCAGCTCTTTCACCCCGGCGTCGGCAAGCAGCAGCAGGAAGTCGAAATAACCCCGTTCACCGCCCGGCGTTTCCAGGCCCTGCATGATTATCCGCTGTACGTGGTCCTGCAGTATTTCCAGCTCGTCGTTTGCGAACAGGGCGGTAATCCCGCGTTTCCTGCTGCCCGCCAGCGCCTCCAGCCGTACGCGCGAGGGCGCCACCAGCGG
>JAJRTS010000091.1 GCA_024278175.1 Gemmatimonadales bacterium
AGAGTCAGAATCATCATAGCGACGACAGTTTTAAAATTGATGGAGAGGGCGAAAATTAATCGGCGTAGCCGATCCCACCAGCTTTAGCTGTTACATGAAGCCACCGGCTTTAGCCGGTGGAGTATTCACTCTCATGCACAAAATGAGTGATTTGAAAAACTTCCTCATCACAATTCAGTCGTCCAATTTTTCAAAGGTCTCTATTCATCGCCCCTGCGGTTGGCGACAACCTGCTCCACACCCAGCAGAACCAGCGCCGCCACCAGCAACCAGGGCCAGATTTCCACTCCGCCCCGGCCCAGCAAGACCGCCCCGGCCAGTTCTGTGCCGCCGGGCACGTGATGGAATTCCAGGCCGTCGAACGCCTGCTCGACCAGCGAGAGCGGTTCCAGGCGGACATCGCTTTCGGCCCTGTGCAGCCCCACGCCGAACCCGGCAGCCAGCTCTACGCCCCGGTAGAGCCAGTAGGCTCCCGGCTCGTCAGTGCGCGTAAAATCCCAGCTCTCACGCTCTCCGGGAGGCAGCAGGTAGCGTTCGTCGCCGGGGCCGTGGATTTCCATCCCGGCGGTATTGACACTCTCGCCGAAATTGAACGTTACTTTTTCACCGACAGAGACACCCTGCGGCACCAACGGACCGCTCCGGGTCAACATCGTAACCAGCGAGTGTACAAACGGCACGAACAACGGTGTACCCGGCAACTCGGTTTCCTCCAGCGAGGAAATGTCGGCGCTGGAGAGGATCAGGTTGGCCCGGCCCACGCGGACCATGCGCAACAGCCCGCGGCCGCCCCGGGTACCGAGGTCCCATACAGCTCCCTTGCCGGCCGCCGGGCTTTCCAGCTCACGCAGGCCGAACAGCCGAACCCTGCCGAGCGCCTCGATACTTGAAAACAGCCGGTCGAACACAGCGCTGCCGCCGGCAGCCTGTCCGCTGGCCGGCAGATCGAAACCGGTGCCATCGAATTTTTTTAGCGCACCAAGGCCCAGCGGGAGGTCCAATCGCCCGGTGGCGCTGTTGAACGCACCGCTGACAGGCTCATCGGAACGAGGCACGAACAGGGCGTGGCGGCCCTGGCGGCGGAGCTCTGTCAGAAACGCGGTGAGCGAGCGCGCCGGATGCTCCAGCCCGTGGACGATATACACATCCGATTCCGCCACCGCCGAGGGCGACACCGGCAACGCGGCCGCCCGGCGGAAACGGACAGCACCGGCCGTGCGCGAGGAGAGCACCTCCAGCGCGGCGCCCAGGTAATCGGTGCCCGGCGGCAGCCCCCGCTGAACCAGAGTCACACGCGAGACCGGCGGAACCCAGAGCACCGCCACGCGACGGTTATCGGCGGCCAGCGCGTCGGCGTCGATCTCCGCCGCCAGCTCATGGTATCCCGGCTCCAGCGGAGGAATCTCCACCACGACAGCGACAGCTCCATCCGGCTCCAGCAGCGCCTCGCCCTGACCCACCAGCCGGTTGTCGAGATAGACCCTCGGAAACACGGGCAGGGTGGAGTCCCCGCCGAAACGCTCCAGGGATACAGTTACCTCCAGCGGAGCACCGGGACGAACGAGCTCACCGGGAAAACCCACCTGCCGGACCGCGATATTGTGCGGCTCGTTGCCGTTGCTCTCCAGCAGGTAAAACCTGATCCCTGCGCTACTGTCCACCGCCAGGCTGTCGGCGCCAAGGAAGCCGCGCTGACGGTCGGTGAGCAGATAAATCTCGCGCTGGTAAATGCCGTCAGCGGAAAACAAGCCGGCAGCCTGTTCCAGCGCCCCGGCCAGAGCAGCGTGCCCGTAACCGGGATTTTCTATCTCCCGGGCGCCATCCCTGTCCGGCTGATTGCCCGGAACGACCCAATCGCCCGCTATCAATTCCGGACCGTTGTCAACCCTGAGCAGCCTGTAGCGATCCGACTGCCCCAGCCAGCCGGTCACACTGGTGTATTTGCCCGCCAGCAAACCGGCAACCTGCCCGCCGCTGTCGACATAGCGCGTGCTGGCGGAGCCGTCGGCCAGAAAGATCGCCTCGACAGGCAGGTGGTCCCGTGGTCCACCGCCCAGCAGCCCACGCACCGCAGGCCGGGCCGGGACAAGCATCAGCAAGGCGATTATCAGAGTGCGCAAAATCAGCAACAGCCACTGGCGGGTGCGCAGGCGGCGGACACTGCGGCTTTGCACCTTGCGCAGCAGCAACAGGCTGCTGAAATCCAGCGTGGTTGTGCGCCAGCGGCTGAGCAGATGGATTACCAGCGGAAGCGCCGCCGCAAACAGCCCGAACAGCGCCAGAGGATTCAGGAAACTGAGCAACTACCCATCCGCCCTTCTCCGCCCCAGCCGGGACGAGTACCTAATGGACCGCCATCCGAAAAGCCTAAAGATAACGCCGGGCATCGTTCAATACAAACCCGCGCTTCTCAAACTCCGGCAACGGCGGCGCCCGGTTATCGAAACCGGTTGCCGCCGGGGGGAGGCGGGCCGGCACGATGCTTGCCAGAACCGTAGCCCGCGCGCATCACCCACCGGCCGTGGGAAAGCAAGCATCGTGCCGGCCCGCCCTCTGCCGCCGCCTGATCGTCAAACTCAAAAAGGGGCCGCTCGCTTTTTCGAGCGGTCCCTGATGGTAAAGGCTATGAGTTTGACCAGCCAAGCTAGCGGGTCAACCGTTCCGGCATGGGGTAAACCTCGCCGTTGGCTTCCAGTTCCTGTTTCTTCTCGCCGGTCAGCCCGATCTCCTCGTCCGTGAGGTAGCAGGCCGGGTCCGGTCCAAACGGGTCGTCGTACACGCGCTGGCTGCGCACGCGCATGGCGCCGCCGCAGAGCTTGAAATAGCTGCACACCCGGCAGCGTCCCTTGATCCTCGATGACCGGTCCTTGAGCCCCGCCATCAGCGGATCCGAGGTATCGGTCCAGATATCGCCGAACTTGCGCTCGCGCACGTTGCCGAACGTGTGATCCATCCAGAACTGGTCGGGGTGGACATTGCCGAACCAGTCCACCTCGCCGATACCGACTCCGGTGGAGTACATTCCGCCCTGGTTCCACTCCAGCAGCTTACGGACCTCCCCGGCCCTGGGGTCGCCCTCGGCCTCCAGCTTGCGCAGGATATAGATCCCGTCCACATGGTTATCCACCGTGAGGATGTTGACCTCTCTGCCGCGTGCCTTGAAATCACGGGTGCGGCGGATGATTATCTCCATCGCTTCGCGGGTTTCGTTATGGGTCAGGTCGTCGTCGGAGATCGACTCACCGCGGCCCGAGTAAACCAGGTGGTAGAAACAGGCGCGGTTGATTTTCTCTTCCTCGATAAAGTCGAAGATTCTTTCCAGGTCCTGGTAGTTGTGGCGGGTCAGCGTCAGTCGCAGGCCGACCCGCTGGCCCAGCTCCACCAGGTTGCGGAAACCGCGCATGGCCAACTTGAACGCGCCCTTCTTGCCGCGGAAACGGTCGTTGACCTCCCCGATCCCGTCGAGACTGATCCCCACGTAGGTAAACCCGCTGTCCTTGATCAGCCGCGCCATTTCTGCGTCGATCAGCGTACCGTTGGTGGACAGGGTGGGGCGGAGGCCCTTGGCGACAGCATGGTCCACCAGTTGTAATATGTCCTTGCGCACCAGCGGCTCTCCGCCGGAGAACAGCACGGCCGGGACCTCGAACTCGGCCAGGTCATCGAGCAGCTTCTTACCTTCTTCGAGCGTCAACTCGCCCCGGTACACTTTATTGTCGCTGTCCGTGTAGCAATGTACACAGCGAAGGTTACAGCGGCGCGTAACGTTCCAGACCGTCACCGGCCTTCGCTCCGCGGCGCTTTTGGGCACGCGCCCGGTTGTGGGCGAGGGCGCCCGGCCGGCCTTGTCTTTAACCGCGTGTCCGTAGCGGATTACATCGCCGCCCCAGCTATCGCCAACCAGTAGTTTCGTAACATCAATCATCGAGCCTCCAAAGCAGTTGTCCTCGTTACCCTGACTTCCCCTATTCTGATAACGGCCGCCACAAGCGTCCTGTTGCAACCGGCATTTCTACACCCGCGGAGATTGCATCACCGGCTCCGGGGGCATAAATTACGATAGCAGCCCTAGTAGCCGGAGTCGTTAATTTACCCGCTTACGCGTGGAGTGTCAAATAGACCTCGCCCGTTACGAGCGCGGGCATTGCAGACAGGCGAAGGAGCAAGTGAAAATGTCCAGCAAAGTTACCCGATTCGGAGTATCGATAGAGAAGGAACTGGCTGAGAAATTCGACAGCCATATCGAGCAGGAGGGCTACGGCAACCGCAGCGAGGCGATCCGCGATCTGATCAGGGAACATCTGTCAATCGAGCAGCTCGGCACCGACCGCACCCCGGCCGTGGCGTCGATGAGCCTGATCTACGACCACCATCACCGCGAGCTGCCCGACATGCTGAACACCCTGCAGCACGAATACCAGCAGATCATCGTCTCATCACTGCACGTACACGTCGACCACGACAACTGCATGGAGGTCGTGATTTTCAAGGGGCCGAACTGCTGGATCAAGAAAGCGGCCAACCGCCTGATGGCTACCCGGGGAGTGAAGCACGGCAAGCTGACCATGACCACGGTCAGCTGAGTTATAGTGTTTCTCGAAAGTTATGTCTTGGAAGCAGCGGTTTTTCATTTTGATTTCTTCTTTTCCAGATGATGAAAAGAAGCAAAAATCATTGCTGCGCCGAACTCGCAAAGCCAGTGATGGCGCTTGGCACCCCTCTTGTAATCGCGGTTTTGAAAACGCTACCCGCTGGTGCCAGCCTACGCTCGCCCCGCTCACAAAAAACCGCGGGCGGACCTCGCGAAGTACGCCAACGACAGAAGGTCACTTGCTCCAAAATGGGATTGCGGCAAAAAATCCGCTGCAAAGAATTGGCTCGGACATGCGGCGCAGCGCGGGCGGCCTGCGGCCGCCGGAGGGGCTTACCCCTGTCTGCTCTTGAAGCTTTTGCTTTTTGTTCGGTTGCAAAACAAGGGGAAACACGAGGCTCGCCACCACGATTTCCGGCGAACAAAAGGAAGTCTCTCCGTACCATACTCAGGACTTTCTTTCCTTGGCATTATGGACAAGGCTTTTGAGAACCACTCTAATCTCACACCTTTGAGATTCGCTTCCGTCAGCCCAATCCGTTCGGCCGGTCAATCAGCTATTTTCACCCCCGTTCCCGGTTTTAAACAACCGGACGATTTCCGGCTTGGTTACCTTACCCATGTTGTTGCGAGGCAACTCGCTTAAGACGCAGATCCGGGTGGGAACTTTATAGGCGGCCAGTTTTTCCTTTGCCCACCGGCGCAAAAGCCCCAAGGTCAGGGCGCTCCCGTGTTCAATCATCAACACGGCGCTCACACGCTCTCCCCATTCAGTGTCCTCGATACCGACAACCGCGCAATCTTTTATCTGGGGATGAGTCCGGAGCACTTCTTCGATTTCCAGAGCGGATACTTTGTAACCGCCGGTCTTGATTATGTCCACTGATTGTCGTCCCAGAATGCGGAACTTCCCGTTTTCGATAACGGAAACATCGCCGGTGCGGAACCAGCCATCGCAAAAACTGTCCCTGGTTGCCTCTGGTTTCCGCCAATATTGGGCAAAGACAGCCGGCCCCTTCACCTGAATTTCTCCCTGAATTCCCGGCCCAACCAGGTTGCCGTCCTCATCCACAAGCCTTACTTTCATATCCGGTAGCGGCACGCCGACATACCCCGGCGCCCTTTCCCCATGCAGGGGATTGGACAGGGCCATCCCGATTTCAGTCATTCCGTAACGCTCTAAAAGTACGTGCCCGCTGATAGTCTTCCACTTTTCAATCAAACTTACCGGTGCGGCGGCGGAACCTGAAACCAGCAGACGCATTTTTGCACAGGCTGCGGACATGGCTTTTTGCCGCCCGGCGGATGCGGCCTCCCAGCAAGCGATGAGCTTGACATAAACGGTCGGCACAGCCATGAACAGAGTCAGACCGCCCTGCATTATACGCGCCCAAACCTCTGCCGCATCGAACCTCGGAAAGATCTCGCAGACAGCCCCCGACCTCAGGGCACAGGTCAGTACGTTAATGATTCCATGGATGTGGTGCAGCGGGAGAACGTTCAGAATACGGTCTTCGCAGGTCCATTCCCAGGCTGAAATCAGACTCATTGCCTGGGCTTCTATATTGCAGTGGCTCGTAACCACGCCTTTCGGCTTGCCGGTCGAGCCGCTCGTGTACAGGATCATGGCCCGCCGGTTCACGCTGACATCCGGCAGCGAAGCAATTTTCGCGTCAAGCGCGTCGGCCGTCGGCAGAAAGCGCCTGTCATTGCGCTCGGCTGCCGGGCGAAGCCTGTCCTCGAACTGAGGATGAATGACCACAATCGCCGCATCCGAGTCTTCAATGACGTACTCCAGCTCCGGCAGCGGATGGGAAACAGATAGCGGAACGGCAATCCCGCCGGCGCGCCAGATACCCCACTGCACCGCCACATACTGAAATCCCGGTGGGATCAGAAAAGCGACACGCTGCTCTTTTAAATCATCTGCGCCAGCCAGCAGAGATGACGCCACTTTATGGGAGGCATCCAGCAGACGGCCGTAGGTAAATGAACCGGCCGGGGTGATAATAGCCGGGTGGTCCGGATTCCGCCCGGCTCTTTCAATGATAGGCAAATCAGATATTTTTCTCATCTGCTCGTTTGTTGTTTTGTGGTATTGTAACGGAAAATTTCAACTGGAAGTCAATTACCGGGTCTAGCCCACCAGCCCCCTTACAATCAGGAAAAACAGCGAAGGGGCCACCAGACACCCCAGACCGGTATAAAAAGTCGCCGGCATTGCCCCGTAGGGGACCAGTTTAGGGTCTACCGCTCCCAGTCCGGCGGCCACCCCGCTTGTCGTCCCCATCATCCCGCCGTAGATTACCGCGGATTGCGGATTGTTCAGTCCAATCCGTTTGGCGACAAGTGGTGTGATTAACATAACGAGGATTGATTTAACCAGACCGGCGGCGATGCTTAAAGCGATAATCTCGGAACTGGCACCCAATGCAGTGCCGGTAACCGGTCCGACAATATACGTAACTGCTCCCGCGCCAATGGTGGTTATAGCCACAGGGTCTGTATAGCCGAAGAAAAAAGCGATTAAAGCGCCGACGACAAAAGAAATAATCACTCCGAGAAACAAAGACAGAATACCGGCCAATCCAGCTTTTCTAAGCTCTGTCAGACCGGCTCCAAAAGCCGTCGAGACGATTGCGAGGTCCCTGAGCATCGAGCCGCCCAGCAAGCCTATTCCCGCAAAAAGCGGGATATCCGCTATCCCTTTCTCGCCGCCTGTTATTACACCGCCGATGTAGCCCAGCAGCAGGCCGATTGAGATCGCGACGGCTGAACCGTGCAACCTGCCTTTCGTAAGCCTGCCGGACAGAAAGTAAGACAGAAAGATTACTATTCCCACCAGCGTAAACGCGGTAATCAAGCCGTTTTTTACCAGTACCCGGCTAGCTAAATCCAGAAAAACGGTCATGGTGGTGTCAGTCTGTTTTGTTCAGCTTACAAAGTAGAGGAACCATGATGAAACTTAATATCACCGCTCCGGAACCCGCCACAATTGCCACCGCGCCGCTGGTAAACGCCGCCAGAATATTTTGCTGAGCCGCCATTGCAACGACGACCGGGATGTACATCGCACTCCAGAAAGCGATCCCCTTTCCTGATGCGGACTCCAGGTTCAACTTACGCTTGAAACGCTCCGAAAGCAGGATCAACAGGATCATCGAAATGCCGATCCCCCCGACGTTGGCTTCCACGCCGATAAGTGCTCCAAGAGCTTCTCCAAGGATCAGTCCGGCAAGCATACAACCGGATAAAAGCGCTACTCCATAAACGATCATCCATACTCCCCTCTGTGACCAGAGCGTGCAAAAAAAACACGCTCTTTACCGCACAAGGACCTGGCGGCAAAATGTGCAGGCTTTACGTCAAGCATTTTGAACGGTTTGCTTTCAGGCGTTGTGGCAAAGGGCGTTGAAAAATGCCCCGGAAGGCATTTTTCAACGCCCCTTTAAATAACCACTCTCCATCAGTGTATCAATGATTTTCTGGGTTCGGGCGTGGCAAAAGAGACACTTATCCCTTTCTGGTTCATACGAACATCCCGGCCGGGCCGGGCTACTCGCAGACGATATTGTGCCCGCGCGGCGGCGATCCGGATTACCCGGTACAATAGCGGCTGCTCTGTTAAACTGAGCAGCCGCGTCCATCATACTCGCCGAGGCAAAGCGCTTCATTGCGCGCTATCATCGTCTGTGCGCCATAAGTCCCGCAGCCAGTAACCCAGTCCCAGCAGCACCGCGCCGAAAGCCATGAACAACAGGATCCGCCACAGGGGATCCACCCGGGCCATGTCTACTATCAAAAGTTTGCCCACGGTCAGGAACAGAGTGGCCAGCCCGGTGTTTCGCAGGGCCCGGTTATCAAGCCTCAGCCCCGGGATCATCAACATCAAGGAGTAGAGGCCCCACGATGCACTGACCCAGCCATCACCGCCGGGCAACCGGGACAACTCGCGTGCCAGCCAGCCCAGAAAACCGGCGTGGGCGGCCAGCCGGTAAACAACCGCCGGGTCTTTGTCGCCGGCCAGGAACGAACTCGCAGCCAGCATCGCCAGCACCGCCAGGTTGACCAGCGCCCAGGCCGAAAAAACAGCATGGGCCTCGGCGGACCCGGCTGTCAGGCGCACAACCAGCTCGACTAATACTCCGATTGCCAGCAGGTGGGCGCTGGTCCGCAGGATGCGGTCGTCGAAGCGACGGGCCAGGTAAAGCACGGCCAGGACTACAACGGAGAACGCGGCCAACCTGGCATCATCGCCGGGCAGCAGACAGGGCAGACCGATAGAAAGCGAGGCCACCGCGGCCAGACCGTGGGTCCCTGTCAGCGAAAAGACCCGGCGGCGATAGAGCAGTGCATAGGCCGCCGAGTAAATCGCGCACACAGCGACCATCAGCCAGCCCTGCCAGCGGTCGGTAAGATCGAGCAGTTCACTTACAGCAACAAAACTCGCCAGCGGCAGCAGGGGCACCAGGATTCGGACGATGAATTTCTGCAGCATGCCGACAGTGGACCAGAGTTCCCTGGCGGTTCTTTTTAACACAGGCCGCACCAGACGGCCATTGTTTTCCAGAATTTCCCGGACAACGGGAATAAGCCATAGCGCCAGCCAGCCTAGTAGAATAACTGTCAGCAAGACCGCAAGCGTGTCCGCACTCGATAGCGGCGCCTCCCGCATGTTGACCATTTCGACCCCCTGGACGATCACCAGCCAGCCGCCCAGTGCGCTCACCATCAGCAGCGAGCGCCAGCCGCGCAGGGCGAAAATCGCCAGCAAGCCGGCCAGTACGGCTGCGGTGTAGCTCATCAGCCCGGCTGCGCTGCCGCTACCGCCATAAAGCAGGAACGGAGTGCCCAGTCCGCCGAGCGCGGCCACCAGTGAGTAAGCCAGCTCGCGCTCGCGAACGGCCCAGAGCAGCCCGGCGGCGGTGACCAGACTCATCCAGATCATTGCAGCGGGGTATCCAACGAGGCCGTAGAGCTGGAAAGCGGCAAACGGGCTGATGTAGAACGCCACCAGCGAGGCGCCCTGCATCAGCGCGGCCAGGTGGGGCCGGGTGGCCCGTGAGCGGACACCGAGCACGGCCAATGCGCCTCCGGCAGCCAGGCCCAGCGAAACCCTGGTCCAGGGGGTGAGCCAGCCCTGGTCCACCGCGTACTTGAACAGGAACACCAGCCCCAGGATCAGCAGCCCGGTCCCCACCCGTCCCAGCCAGAACTCACCGGTCTGCCAGGGTAGTGTCTGCCGGGGTGTGGTAACCTGGGGTGGCGGCTGGATAACGGAGGGTTGTTGCCTTTTAGCAGGTTCGGCTTGCCGGGGAGCTTTTTCCTGCTCTTTTTCCGGCCCGGCGCCGACCAGTTTACGTAGCTCGGCCAGCTCCCGCTCCAGTCGGTTCAGCCTGGATTCGAGGTCGTTGCTTCCGTTAGCGCTCATCGGTGCGCCTCCTGTAAAATCCTGCCGCAATCAGCACCAGACCTATCAGCAGCGGGAACCAGTAAACCAGCAGTGGAGTCAGCGAGAACCAATTGCCGGGATAGCTGAAAAACGGCCTGCTCCCCACAAGGTGCAGCAGCGGGCTTACGCCCCACAGCACCAGGATAGCGCCCGCAAGCGGCCAGCGCCAGCAGGCCAGTCCCAGGGCCACCAGCGGCAAGCCCGGAATGAGGGTGTGCATCAGCATCCCCAGCGGGTCGGGCCACTCGCAGGCGAGAGCGAACCAAGTCCAGAACAGACCGATCAGCAGCACCAGCGCGGCGGCGATCCGGATTGTCCAGCGGGAGAGCGAGTACATTTTGCTGCTCATCGTTTCCTCCAGGCAAAATGTGTGGTCCGTTGTATTGCTCATGCCATGGGCAAATCCAAGCGCCCGGCTTCCCCAAGGGTGTTTTTTTCCGTAACGCCTATTCTCTTATTCCCCGCCCCCCGCCTCAACTCCATCCCGCGAGTGATAACATAGGCGATCAGCGCGAAAATAAAAAACACCAGCAGCAGCCAGGCCACTCCAGCCGCAGTCTCGATAACGGTGCGGTAAACCTCCAGCACCCAGCGTTCGAGATTCAGTTCGGGTATCCGCTGGACCAGCTCCTTGGCGCCATCGGCAAGCGGACGGGCCTGGCGCTCGGGAAGGATATAGCGCTCAAGGGCGTGGATTCGCACGCCGGCCGAAACGCCCACCACCACGATCGCGAACCTGAGGTACTTCAACCAGCCCGCGGAGATATCCTCCTGGACTATCCGGTCCAGAATCTTACGGATCGAGCCGGCGAACAGCGCTGATACGGTAAGCGATACACCCAATGCCACCGCGAACGTAACTGCCAGCAATGAGATAAACATCGTGCCTCCCTCTGGTGATGAGTGGCCTGGCGACGGCCCTGAGCAGATTCTGTCGCCCCTACTTCGTTCACATATAAACTAACGTGGCAAAAAAAAGAGCGTGGCTTACTAGTGGCTCAGGCCAGAGGTTTCCTCACCCGCGCCAGCAACTCCATCAGCCTGCCGCGCTCATCGCTGTCCAGGCCGGCCATTACTTCTTCCAGCAGCGGGTAGTACCCGGCCATCGCACCGGCCAGCACCTCTTCCCCCCGCTCCGTTATCGCCACCAGGTTCACCCGGCGGTCCCCGGGGTCGTCCTCGCGGCGCACCAGGCCGTCACGCTCCATCCTGTCCACCAGCCCTGTCACATTGCTGCGGTTGACCAGCAGCAGCCTGCCCAGGCGGATCTGGCTCATTCGGCCCCGCTCACCCTGATGGTGCAGGAGCATCAGCACGTTGAACTGGGCGTCGGTCAGGCCGTGGCCGCGCAGAAGGCGTCCGCCGCGTTTTTGCAGCAGCGTGGCGGTATAGACTATCGCCAGCACCGGCTCATGGGCCGGATGTAGCAGCGGGCGCGCAAAGCCCAGCTCATGCTGAAGGGTTGTTTTGCTTGTCGCTTTATTGTTCATATATATACAATAATACAAGTGAACATATTTGTCAAATACTTTTTGCTCCGGCTGTACACAATCCCGCACTTCCTGACGCAAGCCGCCAAAAATGGATACAATCACCGCGGAACGCGTTTGGGGATGAGAATATATAACTCATTACCCATCATCATCATACGCCCACTGCATCTTATTGGCATTTTACTTGCTTCCCTAATCCCCGAATCATCCCTCGGCCGTCAAAGAAAGTTGCGGCCGGTGTTTGTTGGGAAAAGGAGCATTAATAATGAACGAATACGTGATCATGTTTTACCTGTTCATGGCCCTGGTTGCCGTCACCGGGGTGATTAAAATCATCGGACTGTTCAAGCGGGTGGAAATCGAGAAGAAACGCCTGCTGTACGGCAAGTTGCTCAAGGAAGCCCGCTTAACCAGAGCCAAATACATTAAGAACTTATCCGTAAATAAGCTTTACTTTTTGAAATAATTTTGTCATATTGCTTCAGGTATTGAAAATTATACCTTGGAGGTGCTATGGCAATAATTCACTCTTGGGAAGTGTCCGATGCTTTTTGGGAAAAGGTTA
>JAJRTS010000005.1 GCA_024278175.1 Gemmatimonadales bacterium
AGCGTGTTGAAATAAACGAGAGCTTAGGGACTTTGGTTGTCAAGGGTCGTTCCTCGTTATGCCTACCGAAAGCAAGCGGGAGTAATGTAACCGCTTGGAATAACACGAATAGCATAATTATTAAAAGGAGCGGCTTTTTTTGCCCTTAGGCGACCAACAAAGCAAAATATTTCATTTGAGGGAGTCGGGAGTTTTTTGGGTGTGCCCCATCAGAACATGGCAATATAATAATAATCTCCAACTCTGGTTGAGGCAATGAGAAATAAGTATGTTCAAGGATTGCAGAGGCAAAATTCAGAGCACCTCCGACAATAAAAAACGGGGATTATTCTCAACATGACAGTAGTCTGTACGAATTGAAGATTCCTCAAGTTTGTATTACAAAAAAGATGCCACGATAACTTTTTTCTATGTTGTTTATTCTAAAAGGCTTACAATTTACCGGGGTGGCGTTATTCTCAGATTCACAAAAAAGCAGTTCGCAGTTATGAGAATTGCTCAATGGCATCTCGTTTCTGGCCTCGTATATTTACGGATCTACTCAACCGGATCTACTCAACGCGCACACCTTCAATTACCATGTAAATATCCTTCTTAAGAAAGTATGTATTGCAAATCCTGAGTTTTGCAGACTTAGTTAAATAACTATATGTGTTACGGTCAAATCGAGCACCGAAAACCTTCTCAACGAATGGAGCAAATAACCTTTGCCGTTTTCTGTCTTTGGCGTTTTTTGAATATAGCATTTCGAGTATACGGAACTGTCCACCGGGCTTTAATATCCGTCCAAATTGCTCAATCGCCAGTGGTTGAAGCTTATCCGGCATCACGCAGCATAAAAACGTAGCAATCAACCAGTCAAAATGGTTGGAAGGCGCAGATTTCATGACAGTGGCATCATCGTGGTAGAGATTATAATCACAAACAGCAGATTTCCCTCTCCTCATGGCTCTTTGCAGCATTGCTGAACTGAGGTCAATACCAGTCAGTTTTACACTTGGGTGATAGTACTTAAGGTTGCGCCCGGTACCAACTCCGGCCTCAAGTACCGTGCCGCGTATATCATTTACCAAACCGGGTCTCCAACGTTTATAGAGTCTTTCCCAGGGGTAATCCAAAATGTCATAGAATCGTGCTGTAATATTATACTTCGCCTGAAGTAAACGGTTATCCTCATTAAAAATGTTCTCATAACCAACCATTATATTTTTACCCTTGAGTTTACCCATATTTCACCTCTTGACACTAAGAACTTGTCCGTAAATAAAACCATTGTGCTCGCATCCGCCTCAAAGCTCGGCGTGATCCCTAAAGGCTTGTTTACGGACAAGTTCTTAGTCCTTCCCGGTTTTCTCGACCAGCGCCCGGGACATGGAAAAAAAGGTCGAGTCCGGCTCCGCAGAACAAAGAAGGCTCACCATCTCCCGGCGGGCGGAAATCCCGCTCACGCGCCTCTCTATGTGGTGGCCATCCATGCTCGCGCCACGGCGGCGATGAGTTCAACGAATACCTTGTTGCCCCCGGAATCACCTTTCTCGAAATCATTTTCGATCAAGCCCATTTCGTTGGTGACGTGGGCAAAGCAGACCACCGGTTTGCCCTGTGCCTGGGCGAACGCATAGAGCGCCGCCGCCTCCATTTCGACGGCGATTAAGTTCTCCGAGCGCGAGAACGCGATGGATTCCCCGGTCTCTCTGAAAGGCGCGTCCGTGGTCCACACGCCCCCCTGCACCATCGGAATCGAATCCGGCAATCCGCCCTTGATGATGGAAAGCAGATCCGCCTGGATCCGCGCATAAGGGGCGGGAGGAAGGTAGTGGTAGCTGGTCCCCTCATCGCGCAACGCGCGCTCGATCAGCACAAAATAGGGCGGCTGGCCCGCGGCCACGATCTGCCCGGCGGAAGTCACGCTCACCAGAAGGCGGCATCCGGAGGCGAATAGTTGTTCGGCCACCAACACGGCAAACGAAGCCCCGACGGCGCAGCCAACAACACCCACCGTCGCACCCTCCGCATCGAGGTCATAAAGCTCCGTGTGATAACAGGCCCAGTGCGGATTGCGCAGCGCCCCCGAATCGCGCAGATACCGGGACAGATCACCATCCGGGTCGAGGACGCAGATTTCCGGCACGCTGCCCAAGGGCACTGCCTTTTGACGTCGCGCTTCCCGCAGCAGATTGGCCGGGACGAATACCGATGGCTGGTCATAATGTTTGTTACTGAGAATTGGAATCACAGCGTCTCACTCCTCGCCAACCGCAATTTTGAAACCCTTTGCCCGCCAGTCCGACACACCGTCTTCCAGGCGCACGGCCCGGTAGCCCTTGGCGTGAAGGGCCTCCACCGCCTGGATCGCCAGGACGCAGTAAGGACCCCGGCAATAGGCCACTATTTCCCTGCTTCTGGGAAACTCGGCCAGCCGCGCCTCCAGCTCGTCCAGGGGAACAGAGATCGCTCCCGGAATATGACCCGCCCGGAATTCCTCCACGGGCCTCACGTCGATTACCGTTACGCTCCCACGATGAACACGCTCTATGAGTTCCTGGCGATCCACGGCTTCGAGACCTTCACTTCCATCGAGGAAACGGTGCGTGATCCGCTCAATCTCCGCGAGCCGTTTCTCGGCAAGCAACCGCATACTTCGCAAAAACTCACATACATCCGGATCGGTGATCTGATAAACAACATGGAGGCCCTCCCTGTGGCCCTCGATCAAACCGGCCCCCCGCAGGATGTGGAGGTGCCGGGAAGTGTTGGCAACGGTCAGGCCGGATTCCCTGGCCTGCATCTCCACGGTCCTCGGTCCCTGGCAGATAAGATCCAGCAACTCCAGTCGCTTGGGGCTGGAGAGCGCCTTCCCGATCCGGGCGAATTGCTCGTAGATCTCATCCTTGAAGCGTCTGTCCTGGTTCATGACACCCTCCTGGGAATTCTATTGTTTAAGTATTCAATTGAATAATAGAGTATTGAAACACGCCTGTCAAGAGCAAGATGAGTGCTTTTTCAACGACCTCTTGCAGTATATAAATATTGCCATCCTGGAATCGGAATACTATTATCGGCAATCGCGGTCTTAATCTAAACGTGCGTTCTTCCGACACTGATCATGGAGCCCTGCGCGCCGTCATGGCTCAAATACAAGGGAAGAGGTAATTGATGGCCAACAAAATCAGCCTTTACTCCGCCTTTGCCGCAATTTTTATTGCCCTCTCCCTCTGGGCCGCCCCCGGGCTGGCCCGGCCGGAAAAACCCGATTCAAGGCAGATAGATTACTGGCTGGGCAAGGAAGCCGCTCAGGAGATGATTGCGCGCTCGGAGCGCAAGGTAAACGCGGTCTATCCTTACGTGGCCCAGCTTATCGTGGCTGAGTTCGGCCTCGGCGATTTCAAGGGCAAGGGACTGGATATCGGCGCCGGTCCCGGCCGCTCCACTCTGGAAATAGCCAAACTGACCCCCGGCATGACCTGGATCAATGTCGATATCAACAAGCATTTCTTCCCCTATTTCATGGAACGCGCCCAAGAACTTGGTCTCGACAGCCGGGTCAACGGCGTACAGGGCAGCGCGGATTCACTGCCGTTTGATGACTCCACGTTCGATTATGTAATCTCGCGCGGCTCGTATAAGTTCTGGGGCGAGCTGGACAAGGCCCTGCGCGAGGTGCTCCGGGTGATGAAACCGGGGGCGTTCGCCTATATCGGGCGAGGCTATCCGGCCAACCTTCCCGCCGAGTTGGCCGCAAAACTGCGCAAAGGCCAGACGGGACCCCGCCGGCACCCGCTGGACAAAGACGTCCCATTGCTGCGAAATACCCTGAAAAATCTGCCGCTGGACTATTACTGGATCAGTAAACCTCAGCCGGCAGGCACTGAAGGTCTGAGCTACGGCATCTGGTTCATGTTCCGCAAGCCGCTCTAAAGTAACTGACGGCCGGTCCGCCTTGAACAGCCATTCCAACTACGAGGCCAGTTACACAATGAAATTGTCACTCCGCCCCTTCCGGATACCCTTCGCCAGGGCGCTCCTGCACGCCCCGGTCTTTGCCGTGTTAAGCTTTTCCACGCTGTTGGCGGCTGATCCGGTGTTCAACACCCCTGCGTCATGGCCCACCGGAAACAACGCCGCCAACCGCACGTGGTACGCCCAGGGAACCTGGTGGGCCTGGCTGCCCGCGGGCGGCACGGGCAGCAGAGTATGGAAGCGCACCGGCGAAGGGCAATGGGAGGCGCAGTCTTATCTCGACAAGGCGCTGCGCGACCTGCCCGGCCACGCCGATATCTGGTGCGAAAACTTTCTGGTCGTGGCAGTGCTGACCGACGGGAGCACTCTGGCGGTTACCGCCCTCGCTCCCGACAGCGCCAGCGGAGGCTACCGGCAGATTATCAATCCGCTCAGCTGGGACGGCGAAGGCAAAGTGAGCAACGCCCGCATAAGCATGGACATAAACAACACCTTCTGGGCGCTCTGGGCAGCGGACGGCCCGGATGGACGGCGGGTGCTGGTCAAGGGAATCAGGGGCAGCCTGTCCGCTCCGGGCCAGACAGTTACACTTGGCTCCGGGCTGGCTGGCAGCGATGCCTGTTCGATACTGCGGCTGAACGCCGGTGTAATCTCCATCTGGGCGGAATCCGGGCGCCTGCTTGCCAGCCGGCACTCCTCGAAAGCACCGGATACGACCTGGTACGGCCCCGATGTCGTGCTCGAGCGCAGCGGGTTCGCCGGTGGCACGTTAAGCCTTCGCGTCCCGCCCGCCATGACCAACGGGATGCGGTTGACAGCGGCGTACACGAGCGGAAACAGCGTTGCCGGACTCGTGCTGATGCGCCGTGAGTTGGAGTGGTCGCTGGTTGACCTCACCGGCCTTTCCGGCCACGGAGTCTTTGCGCCCGCTGTTGTCTGGCAGGATAAAAAACCTCTGCTGATCTACGCAAGCGTGGGAGCGGGTGGCTCGAATGCTCTGTGGTCGGTACCGCTCAAAGGCGACACGCTGGAGATTTCCGGCCAAAGCTCACTGCTGCTGGGGCCGGTTGACGGGCTGAGCGGGCCGTGCCTGCCCAAATCGATACCGCCGGACACACCTCTGCTGGTGCTGGCGTCCGACAGCAGCGGAAACGTATACGAAGTTTTTTTATCGCACTGACGGCGGCTCACTCATCGGCGCAAGACATCTTCCCCCGAGCCCACGATGGCGAATCCGGAGTTCCTCCGCCGCCGGGAGCACGGTTTTACGGGCCGACGGCGGAGGTCAGTGAAAATTCCCACACTACCTGCCGGTTTTGGCCGCTGACCCGGTCTGTTATTTCCATCTTGATCCGGTATTCACCGGCTGAGAGCTCCGCGCTGTCTATGTCGAAATACTCCGCAGCCACCGCGCCGGCGTCTACCAGCTCGCGCTGGAAATCGAACGCCAGGCTTTTCGCCTTCTTACCGCGGCCAAACAGCCCGCCGAACAGGCCCCTGATCCCGCCGGAGCCGCCGCCAGCCTGGCTGACCGTAATTTTTTCCGCAAATTTCCTGCGGCCGTCATCAGCTCCGGCCAGCTCATAGATCTCAAAATAAACCCTGACTATCTCACCCCGGACGAAACTCAGCGAGGGCCGCGGCACGATCTCGACCCCCTGCCTGCTGTAAGCGTTCCCTCCCTCCGCTGGCGGAGTGCCGAGAATAACGCCGCTCAGGTCCAGCTCACCGTCCGTATAGGCTTCCAGATTGAACGTGTTTCTAGCGGCCACTCTGTAACCGGGCAGGTCCATGACAAGCGCATAAATACCCTGTGCGTCCGGCAAGCTTAACCTGTTAACCCCCACCCAGACACTGTCGTCCCCGGCCCCGGCTCGGAACACTCCCGCGCTGTCCCGCGCCAGTTCCAGCCAGGTAGTGTCGTAGACGGCCGCCAGAGTATGGCTCGGCGCCGCGTCCGTTACCCCGACCGGAATCGACTGGTAGAACTCGATTTCCAGTTGCCCGTCCTCGCCCCTGAATTCCGCCGCGTAATACTCCTGCGCCAGCCGTGGCAGCGGATCCAGGAAACTGTCGGTATTCATCGCCCGCCTGATGTCCCCCGCCCCCTGCAACGGCAGCGGCATGAACAGAAAATCCCCGGCGCCCTTGAGCCGCTCGAACGAGTAATAACTGTCATCGTAGTACCAGACCTCCGAGGGATTCGATTTCTGGGTGATATCGGGCTTGCTGACGAATTTGGGCGGGCCGTGGCGGATAAACAGCATCCCGCGCTGGTCCAGGGGAAGCTGACGGTTGCCGGTGCGGAAGATTTCCGGATCGTACTCCATCGCGTTGGAACCGGGCGAGAGCAGCATGAAATATTCCCGCGAGGTTTGAAAACGGCTGTGGGGGAACTGCTGACGGTAGAACGTCTCGGCCTCGCGAAGGCGGACGTAATGGTTCACCAGCCGTTCGTTGTGGAAAGTGAGCGGGTCCGGGTCGCGCCGTTTCCAGAATTTGCGGAACAGCTTCGCCACGTCCTCGGTGGCGCGCATCCCGTACCAGTCTTCTTTCTCGGAGGGGCTGAATATCGGCTGAGCCTCGATAAACAGCCGCTCGAATCCACCAAGGCTCCCGGCGGTTTCCAGGGCCTTGTGGTAGGCCTTTTCGAAACCCAGGGTGTCGCCTCGCTCCAGCAGACAGCGGGCGCGCAGCAGGTGACGGTCGGGCAGCTTGAAAGCGGACCCGCGCTTGTTCAACTCCTCCAGGGCGGCCTCGGCCCGCTCGATCTCCCCCAGGGAAAACCGGTCCCAGGCCAGGTCCAGCCACCAGTTGGACCGGCGGGGATGCTCCGCCAGATACGAGGTCAGAAAGCTGTCCACCTGCCGCAGCTCATCCCCGGTCTGGTCGTGGATCCTGTCGCGCCAGAGGGAATAGGCCCCCTCGTACTCCGGGTCGATACAGATCAGCTTAACCAGCATCTCCGAGGCCAGGCGGAAACCGGTGGTCTCGCCCAGCTCGAAACCCGTCTGCGCGATGGAGTACAGCGCCCGCTTGCTTTGTCGATTGTACTTGAGCGCCTGACGGTACTCGGCCACGGCGTCCCAGCTTTTGTTGCCTGTCGCGCGGAAAACGTCACCGAGACCCAGATGGGCCTGGTACCTGATTTCGGCCGAGTCACTGAAGAGCGCCCGGCCAAAGTCATCGCGGGCTTTGCCCTGCTCGCCGGCCGCCAGCCGCAGCCTTCCCCGTGCGATCAGCGAAGGGCCGTGGTCGGGCTCCAGTCCCAGGGCCCGGTCCAGCAGCAGCCGTGCGCCGGCGGTGTCACCGGCGGCCAGAAAATCACCGGCGCTGTTGTAATATTGGCCGGAGTCATCGGCAGTAAAAGCCGGAACCGCGAATAGTAAGACGGCAATTGACACCCACAGAAGCGTTAAGCAAGGCCGGCGGGAATCAGGTAGTTCTTGCACCGGGGACGCCGTACCTGCCTCCATATTAACCTCATCGATAGTGTCCTGTTTCAGCGCCTGGTTCAATAAACCCGTATTGTTATGATCTTTCAAAAACCGCTCAACTGATTGACAATAGTTTTTCAACTATATCAATATAATATGACGCATCTCAAGGATTGTTCCGCCGGAAGTAAAGGGCCGCATCCCGGCGGTTGCCGGAACGCGGCCCTTACGCAATTTCAATCCTCACGCTCCGGCACGCCGCTCAGTTAAGCTTCATGGTCTGGTCCGGGATGCCCGGCACGCCGCTGATCCTGTACTCGCCGGTGTTATAGTCAATCCGGATGCTGGCGCCGGAGGAAAAAGTCGATTCCTGGACTTTGTAGTCATCGGAGAGAAAACGGTGGCCGGTCATGTCATCCCAGCCGATTTGCCGATGAAGTTTGGCCAGCAGCAGGGTCTGCTCCAGACGGTTGTCATTCTCGCGCACGGGCAGGTTGAATTTCGAGAGCGCCCCTGTCAGCACGGCCCAGAGGAAATTGCCTGCGTTGACATACGTGCAGTCGTGGAAACAGAGCTGCCAGAGCGGGATCGGGATGCCGTTGGTGCGACCTGCCCGGTCCAGCCCGTAGACCCCGTCGTGAGCCTCCCGTGTGCGGGCGGATACGATCCACGGCACAGCCCAGTCGTTGTGGTGCTCGATAGTCAGCAGCACTTTCTGCGTGTTGAAATATTCGAAAATATCCGCCAGGGCCTCACGGTTCTCGTTGCGTGTCAGTGGGTGGGCCGGGTCGTAGCACTCCCAGTTACAGACGTAGTTGCCCAGCAGGTAGAGCTGGGGGCGGGCGGTGTCGAGCAGGCCGCGCACGAACGGGTAATCGGTGCGGCCGACCTCCCAGTTACGCCGCAGGAAACGGATTGCCCAGCGTGGGCAGATCAGCGAGTTGACTCCCGCGCCCCAGGTACTGCGCCGCACGTAACGTCCCTGGCTGTCCTTGAGTGTCACCTCCTCGCGGAACGAGGGAGAGTCGAGCGTGATGTCGCAATAGTTGTCGGTGGCAAGGCCGAACAGATAGCCCAGCGCCTTTACTTTACGGGCCAGCGAGTCCAGGCCATAGGGCCCTCCGGCGTACATGTTGGGCGGGATAATGTCCGGGTATTCCTGGTCGTGGCCGTAGCGCTGCCAGCCGGTGAACGAGACAGAGGCGCGCCCGGCCCCGGTAGCCTTGCGGAACTCCTCCACCTAGGCGCCGATCTGGGTAAACGTGTTGTAGATTTCGAACTTGAACGTGCGATGGTCCTTACGGCCCACCCTGGCCCTCAGGTTAACAGCGCCCTTTAACTGTTCCACGTTCGGGTTATCTCTGTTTTTCTCGCTCAATGTCTTCAAGTACCCAAGCTTTTCGTAATAAGCGCGGTAATGGCGAATCAGCTCGGCGTAGCCCGCGTCTTTCTGAAAATAGTAGCGGATTATCCGGGGATAGCTCAGAGAACCCATCGAGGGCCGCCAGTACACCTTGTAGTCGGTGTGCTTGCCCGGCACATGGCGCACGTGCATAAAATTGTCCATCCGGGAGCCATCGTCAATATAGGCCAGCCAGCCCGAACCCGGCTGGTACGCGCCGAAACAGGCCATCCGCTCGGAGTAGATCAGCCCGGCCTGGTCCCACTCCTGATGGTCCCACCAGTGGCCTGGCCGGTCCATCAACTCGCCGAACAACTCGAAACGCCGCCGGTCATCGAGCTGGATCGGGTTGAGCATGTCCTCCTGTTCCGGCCAGTCGCCGGGGATCAGCACTCCCTGGCCGATCCCGAAGAACGAGTAGCTGTCGGGGCGGATCGGCACCTCGAACGGCCGCGGGTAGATTATACCCTTGATCCTGAAGTTGTGGTCCTCCTCGCGGGGAGAGAGCTTGAATACCAGCTCACCCGTATCCTGCTCGAAATAAAGCAGCAACTCCAAGCGAAAATCCTCCAGCACGACCAGTAGCGCGCTTTCGCCCAGCCGGGTCACGGTCTTGATTTTAGCATCGGCCAGGGAGGCTTCGTGAATCTCACCATCCTGCTCGTAAACGAACTCGCCCGCACCGGCCCGGCTCATCTTCCAGCTTACTCCCGCCGCCCGGTGGTTGACATCGACACTCATCGTCTCAAGTTCCAGGATCGCCTCGGCGTGCCCGGCTGTAATTTTGTAGTTCGCGGCAATGGCGTTGCCGGCAAGCAGAACTGCCGGCAGGGCCAGCACTAAGCCGATCCTGAGGACGGTGGACAGCTTGAACCGACTCATTTGAGCTCCTGATCTGGAAAGTTAGCGGGAAAGGCCGGTTTGACAGCGGACATCATTTATTAATCCGGACGGGAATTGGCTAAAGCAAGTAAATGACATGCTTGCGCTTACGTTTTTTCTCGACGCAGCGGCATGGATATAAATATTCGCTTCAGGCCTGCATAGCAGCGGTTGAAATCTAATGATACCGATGGGAAAGTGCTGCAATCGGGACTATTGTCAAGCCGACAGAACCTTACTCACAGTCTCCATCAACTGCTTGTGGCTATAGGGCTTGGAGATAGCTCCGCTGAAGCCGTAGCTTTCGTAACGGGCCAGTACGGCGTTGTCGGAATAACCGCTGGAGACGATCACCCTGGCATCCGGATCCAGTTTCAGCAGCCCGGCGATTGTCTCCCTGCCGCCCATACCGCCGGGGATTGTCAGATCCATCACGACCAGGTCGAACGGACGGCCCTGCTCCAGGGCGGCTTTATATTTTTTCAGAGCCTCGTCCCCGTCGACCGACACCTCCACCGTGCTGCCGTAAAACTCCAGGACAGTGGCCATCACTTTCAGCAACTCCGGCTCGTCGTCCATCAACAATATCCTGCCGCTGACGTAAACGTCCGAGCTACCCCCTTCGTCCTCCCCGGGTTGCCTGCCCGGCGAGGCGGGAAGGTAAATAAAGAATTTGGCGCCCCGCTCCTTCAGGGACTCGACATCGATATAGCCGTCGTGCTTGACGACAATCGAATAGCTGGTAGCCAGGCCAAGACCGCTGCCATTGGCCTTGGTCGTGAAATACGGCTCGAAAATTTTATCAATGTGTTCTTTCGGTATCCCGCCGCCGGAGTCGGCAATCGAAATTTGCAGATAGTCTCCTTTCTTCAAGGGCACCATGCGCTTTCCCTCATCCAGAATGAGATTCCGGGCCCCGATTTTTATCACGCCACCGCCGGGCATGGCCTGCTTGGCGTTGATAATAATATTGTTCAGCACCTGGCCGATCTGCCCCTCGTCGATCTCCGCCGGCCAGAGGGCGTCGTCGATAGCAAAATCGCATTTGACATTGGAGCCGATCAGCGAAAGGTTGGCCGAATTGATGATCAAGCGCGCCACCGACACTATCGACTTTACCGGCTTGCCGCCCTTGGAAAAAGTGAGCAACTGCTGGGTGAGGCCCTTGGCGCGCATCGCCGCCCTCTCGGCCGATACGAGATACTCCTTGAAATCCTTGCCCCCGCCCTCGGCGATCTGGGCCATGTTGATATAGCCCATGATCGAGGCGAGAATGTTGTTGAAATCGTGGGCTATTCCCCCGGCCAGCAACCCCACCGATTCCAGGTTGGTGGTGCGACGGCGCTCCTCCTCCAACTGCTGGCGCTCGCTGATATCGACAACCACACTCCTGGCGCCAACCGGAACTCCGTCCTCCCATAGTGGAACGGCATTGATCAGGGCGGGAAAGGTACTGCCGTCTTTTCTGCGGAAAGTAAACTGCATCAAACCGAAATATTCACCTTGCAGCAGCCTGAACATGTAATCCCGTACCGCGTCGTGCTGCTCGGGAACGAAAAGATCGAGCACGTTGAAATCCCGCTTAAAGTCCTCCGGCGAATACTCCAGTTGCGTCACGGCGTTTCTGTTGTGGTAAGTGACCACGCCATTCAAATCAATTTCCAGGATCGACTGCGGCAGCATTTCCGCCATTTCCCTGAAACGCTCCTCACTCTCACGCAGGGCCTTTATCACTCTTTTACGTTCCATGGCGTTGGCTATCGTATCGCCCACCAGTTGCAGCAGCGTGACATCATCCGCGGACCATTTTCGCCTGGTGCGCACCGAGTCGAAACCCGCAAGCCCGATCACCTGAACACCGGAAACCAACGGTACGATAACAAGCGACTTGATCCCTTCGCGCAGGCACACCTTTTTTTCCGTTTCGGCTTCAGGCGGTAACTCATCTACATCGTTGATTACAGTTGTTCCTCGCTCAGAAATATTCTTCATCGTCCAGCTAATCTGTTCAACCGGCAGGCCTTTCAACTCGTCTTGATGCGAGGTTATTCCCTGCCGGCACCATTCATGAGTAGTGTTAATCCTCAACCCGTCATGGCTAAAACGGTAAACACAACTCCTGTCCACACCGGTGAACTCGCCAATATCCCTGAGCGTCATGTCGATTCCGCGTTCTATCTCGTTGACGCCCAGCTTGAGGAACCCGCTGGAAATCCGGCCCAGCAGACGTTCCAGGTCCGCACGGTGTTGCAGGGCCAGGCTGGTGGTTTTGCGCTGGGTGATATCGACAACCAGCCCGACGAATAATTTTTCGCCCTCCGGCGCTGCCTGGATGGGGTAAACGTAGACCTCACCCCAGAAAGAACTCCCATCCTTTCTCAGGTACTGCTTTTCAGTCTTGTAAAAATCAATTTCGCCTTTGACCAGTTTTCCCCTGAGCTCCAAATGCGCTTGCACGAAATCCGGGTGGGTCACATCCATCGCGGTCATGCCCAGCACCTCGCTTTCGTCCTCATAGCCCAGCAGATTGATCGCCTGACGGTTAATCCTTATTATCTTCCCGGCGGAATCGATTAACACGATCGCTACCACGGAGTTGCTGAAAAGGGCGTTCAACAGCGCCTCGCTCTCTCGCAGCGCATCCCGGGCCTGCTTGAGTCCGGTGATGTCCACCGCCAGACCGACCAGGCCCTCCGGCTTCCCGTCATCACCGGGCAATGGCACCTTGGTCGTATAGTAGTGCTTGCCGTCGTCCAGGCTAAGTGTTTCCTCGGTTGTCAGCGTCTCCCCGCTGCGAAGAACTTCCATGTCGTCGCGATGGATTTTTTCCGCAATTTCCCGAGGGTAGAAATCGAACGGCGTGCCGCCGATAATCTGCTCAGCGCTTTTGCCGATTACCTGCCGGGCCGCCTTGTTGACCAGCAGGTAGCAGCCCCGGCTGTCCTTGACAGTGGCGACAGAGGTAATATTGTCCAGGACGGCGTTGGAGAGCTTCAACTGTCGTGACAGCGAATCCAGCTCCAACCTCGCGCGGCCCAACTCGTTCTCCAGCTTTTCAGCCCGCTCCCGCAAGATGCTGATTTCATCCGCGCTGTTCTTTCCCGCTTGTTTGTCCGGCACTCTTCTTTCCTGACCCAGGGTTACGGCCACACACCTCTGCCCCTATCCCTGACTGATTGCAGCCACGGGCTGATCGGCGGCATTATTCTCTTAAGGGTTACAAACCGGCCACTGAATAAATATTTATCTTTAGTGTATTAAACCATAAAACCGGGGGCATTGCAACCTGTTCTCCCATGGCTAACCGCCGTGGAAGCGCGTTGAAAACCCATTCTCATTCAAAAACGGGGAGCGACGGGCAATCCGCTTTTTTGTAAGTTATTTGCAGGACACCACACCGGCGGTACGCCGGGGGCGCAGGCGGCACTTACGCCGGCGAGTGTTCCAGGTCGATGAGAATTGGCACGCGCCTACAAAACTGACGCCGGCTCCATTTTTTTCTTTGGAATGCGCTATTGATCTATTATTGTTTTTTGATACCACAATTGTAACCCCTTGCTCAAACCATCCGCCCGGCAACCGGCCAGCCGGCAAACATCTGAGACGGGACATGGACCAATGAAAGTTTTTACCGTATCGGCCCTGGTAACACTGGCTGTCTGCTTACTCTGCTCCTGCTCCGGGCAAACACCCGCCAACGGAGTCCGTATCGGTATCGCCGGAACCCCGGACCAGTTTAACAGGCTGGATCTGGCCCTGGAGCGGATGGCCGAACCGTTCAGCGTGGTGGACTCGATCTCCAGCGAGTCCCTGGCCGGGATAGACCTGCTGATCCTGCCCCAGGGCGCTTTTGCCAACGACGCCGCCGGTGTGCGCAGCCGCAACGGCCTGCTCACCGACTGGGTCAAGAGCGGCGGCTGCCTGCTGGTGTTCGCTATCAGCGACAGGGAATTTACACCCGGTCTGCTGCCCCACGAGATCCGGTTTGCCCCCGAAGACCCTTCCGGCTGGGGAGACTATGATTTTAGCGAGCAGATTGCCGACACCACCCACCCGATATTCAACCGCCCCTATCGCCTGCGCTATCTGGCCGGCCTGGAGGAACCCTCGCGGGTGGAGTACACCGCCCCCCAGTGGACAGTGCTGCTGGCCAAGAACGGCGGACACCCCTCGTCCGACTATAAGCTGCACAACCCGTCCAACGATGTCGGCAGCATATTCGAGACCGCCTCCGGAGAGGGCCGCGTGCTGGTCTGCCAACCGATGATCGACCGCTACCACGCGGGTAACGCCGCTATCGTGCCCCACCCCCTGGAGGGCGGCGTACTTCTGTTCGAAAACGTGGTGGAATACATGAAACAATGCGCCGCCGGCATGGAACTGCCCCTGGCCACGCTCAGCGCCGTGCCGTCCCACGGGCCGACCGGGAAAAAAATCTCGCTGAGCGCCGGGCTGGCCAACGGCAAAAAACCCGTAGCCTGCCGCTGGGATTTCGGCGATGGGTCCACGGGCGAAGGAGTAAGCACCGAACACGCCTACGAGCAGCCGGGAACCTATTGGGTCAAAGCGGCCGTGACTTCAGCCGGCGGCCAGACCGACCACGCCGCCTGCCGGGTGGTGGTTGGCCCGGCGAAGGAACTCCGCTGGGCGGACCAGTTGGTCGATGCGTTCATGCACCGCTACTATCCCGACCCCGGCCTGGTGAAACCCAACTACCGCACGGCACTGGTGCTGACCGGCCTGCTGGATGTTTACGAGCGCAGCGGAGACAGTGAAATCCTGGAATACGTGCAGGGTTTTTTCCGCAAAAGACTGATCGAACGCTGGGAAAACCGGCCGTACAAGGGCGAAACCGAACCGAGCCATGATTTCGTGGACATCTACTCGCTGATGTCCCCGGCGTGGCGCGTGTTCAATTTTACCGGAGATTCCACCTACCTTCGGATGGCCCGCGAGATCTGGGCCCAGAGCCTGGCGATCGACCATTCCCTGCCGCAGGATCTGCTCTGGAGCCCGTTCGGCTGGGGCGGCCGCCGCGCGATAGTGGACTTTACCTACTTCAAAAGCCAGCTTCGCGCCATGGCCTGGGAAGACAGCAAGGACCCGGCCCTGCTCGATGAGTCCGCCACCCAGATGGCCCGTTTCGCCAGCTACTTCCAGGACCCGTCCGACAGCCTGTTCTTCATGGCGATCGACATGGACCACAAGGCGTATTTCACCTCACCCGAGCGCCCCAGCGGCCTGAACGACAGCAAGTGGAACCGGGCCGACGGCTGGGTGGCGCTGGCGCTGACCGAGCTGATGACCCGGCTGGACAGGAACCATCCGAAGTGGAACGAGCTGGAGGGGATCGTCACGCGTTTTTTTACCGGACTGATCCACGCCCAAGACCCGGAAACCGGCCTCTGGGCCCTGGTGGTCGACCGTCGCGACTACCCCGGCATGTGGTTGGAAACCACCGGCAGCAGCATGTACGTCTACTCGATCTGCAAACTGGTGGAGGCCGGCGTCCTGCCCGCCAAACCCTTCCTGGACTGCGCCCGTCGCGGATACAACGGCCTCCAGCAGAGAATCGGCCTGGGCCACTGGGACTACCCATACCTCTCCGACGCCTGCCAGGGCACACTGCCCCGGATGGACCTGAGCAGTTGGCTGACAACCCACCGCAACGACAACGATCTTCACGTTATCGGCCCGTTCCTGATGGCGGAGGAAGCCCTCTGGCGCGTAGCCCCGCCGGAAGTGGCGGTGATCGGCAATCTCAAGGCTACCGAGAACCTTGTTGGGCGGATACTCAACGTGGGCGGGTTTTACTTCTTCAGTGTGCCGGATCTGTATAATTCTCCCGACCTGGGCCGTTTCCGGGCGCTGATTATCGAGCGGGGAGCTGTTGACCACAACACGGCTAACGTGGTCGCGTACCCGGAAAAACTTGCGGAGTATGTTGAAAACGGTGGGACGCTACTGTTTTTCGAGCAGGAGAACACCAGGTGGGTCGAACAGACATTTCCCGGGCTGGATGGCAATCTTGAAATCGCCGCGACTGAGACCCGGGGAATAAAACACGGCAGCGGCCGGGTGTTTTACCTGAAAGATTACAGCAAGTTGGATGGAATCCTTTAGGCGGGCGTTGAAATAAAGACATTCAACACCCTATGGTGAAAAATTTCGCTCGTCTGGTTGTCAAGGGCAAGACAAGCCGTTTTTTCTGCTGATTCCGCTATTTGTGTTATACCAAGCAGTTAGATTGCTCATGCCGGCTTTCGACTGGCATAGCGGGAAACGACCCTTGACAACCATTATTCCCATACTTTCGAATATTCCAACACGCTTTTAGAACAATCATCACCGGAGATAAAAAGGCCGCGGCTGCTCCTGGCAGCCGCGGCCTTTCAAATCCCGGACGTCTCCTGTCTCATTCTCAGCAGATAACTATTTCAGTAACACCATCTTTCTGGTCTGCGCGTATTCTCCCGCCACTATCCGATAGAAGTAAAGCCCGGAGGGCACTTTCCTGCCGGCCTCGTCCAGCCCGTCCCACTGCACCTGGAAACTGCCGGCCTGCTTGAGCGAGTTGACCAGCGTACGCACCACCTGCCCCCGGATATTATGCACGGTCAAGCGGGTGAACACGCTCCGGCCCTCACCGATTTCGTACTGGATCGTGGTGGAGGGGTTGAACGGATTGGGGTAGTTCTGACCCAAGGTAAAAGCCCGCGGCAGGGCCACCGGTGCGCCCACACTCAGCCCCGCCTCAACCACGCCCAGCAGTTTGCCAGCCAGCCCACCGCTGGCTGTAACACCGGCCAAATTTGCACCGTTAAAGCCGTCGGCGACGTTTAGCACCGATCCATCCGGAAAAGCCAGCTTCGTACCGGTCGAGGCCAGGCCCGTGCCCGAAACACCGGACCAGACGTCCTTACCCTTGTCGCCGACCTTGGAACTGCTGCCCGGGTTCACCTTCTTGACTATCCCCTTCTTTTTACCGGAGAACTGGTAGATCATTTCCAACAGATCAAACACATTGACCTTGCCGTCATCGTTAAGGTCGTATTTAAGCGAACCGGCGGCGTCTCCGTTGCCAAACACTTTCAGCATGTCCAGCAAGTCCATTACGCCAATTTTACCGTTGCCGTCGTAATCCCCCTTTAGCGTACTCTCTCCATCGCCGCCGTCCAGCGTGTCCGGCTCCTCAACGTTCAACGAATCAGAACTCACGTCCAGCGAATCAGAGTCCGCGTCCAGCGAATCAGAGTCCACATCCAATGAATCAGCGTCCACATCCAACGAATCAGAACTCACGTCCAGCGAATCAGAGTCCACATCCAGCGAATCAGAACTCACGTCCAATGAATCAGCGTCCACATCCAACGAATCAGAACTCACATCCAGCGAATCAGAGTCCACATCCAATGAATCAGCGTCCACATCCAACGAATCAGAACTCACGTCCAGCGAATCAGAGTCCACATCCAGCGAATCAGAACT
>JAJRTS010000092.1 GCA_024278175.1 Gemmatimonadales bacterium
ATATCCAAATTCAACACCCGGCAAAGCGCTTTCTCATGGTCGGTATGACCTGAATTCACTTAAATAATCTCATCTTTAACTTGAACTCTGTCGAAATCGAGATCAAATAACTTTTGCCCCTCTTATCGCTGGATTAGGGTTTAATCTGTATTTCGGGTCAATGATGCACCTTCTTCTTCTGCTGCCATCAAGTGCGCTATCAAGCATTCTGTTTATCCACTCCTGGCGCAACAGAGGCAAACGGGTTACGCTCGTTTTTTTTGCTTCCTGTTTTACCTTCGGAGTGCTTCGCGGCAACCTGATTTACTATATATGTAAAAACTATCTCGATGAGAAAAGCCTGCCTTATTTAATCGTCAAACCGACAATCAAACTCTGGAACGCCTCCTTACAGGAATGTATCGGCTGGGTATTCGCGCTTTATCTTTGCTGGTCGACAGTTGAATGGGTCCTGACCCGGCAGGGGAGAGCCGAAGTCCCGCTTTACCGGCTGATCGGTCTCTCGGCCATTTTGATGGGGACCGTGGCTTATGCGGTCGAGGCCGCGGCAAGCGGTACAAAATGGTGGATCTGGGTCCTGCCGTATAAAAACCCCTTCTTTGCCGATGTACCCCTTGTGGGAATAATCGCCTGGATATCCGTAGCTTTCGATTTTCTCGGTCCTTTCCTGCTGATCTACCATAAAGCGGTGCGTGGCTGGTGGTCCAGGTTAATGCTGATCAGCATCTTTCCTTTTCATATGTTGATCCATACCAGGGCTTCGTTCAACGTAAGCTGGCTGCCGCAGATAGGCCCGCCCGAAATCTGGCATTGGCTGATGCTCTGCCTGCTGGTCTATGGGATAGCCCTGGGCGGCCCGGAAGTCATTCCATGGCCGGCCGGGGAGCGGGGAACCGATGGTAAAAAATCCGGAACAATGAACGAAATCATCTTTACGCTAATCGGATTTGTCATGGTCCTTGGCAGCGTGCACCTGTTCATCATAGAAAAATCAGAACTTGTCGTGAGCATGCTGCCGCTTCTGACAGGCGCGCTGTTTTTCAATCCCGTTTACGGATGGATATTCTGCCTGGGAGCCTGCCTGTTATCCGGAATAATTACCGGTGGCTGGAGCTTTACGCTGGTCCCGCTGCTGACCGCCCTGCTATTTTCTTTCGGCAGCCGTCCGGGCGACGCCCTGTTGAGTCTGTTCTGGAGAAAAAAGATCGCCCTGGCGGTGTTGTTATTGTCCACTATCTCGATTTACCTGGCTTGTCGGAACAAGCAGAACCATTATGACAAGTTGTATCAGGGGGGGATGAATATAATCAACGCCGAATCCGCCGGCGAGTTCAGAAGCCGGCTGGCTGAACTGCCATCGCCCCCTGATCCCGGAGACGCAGGCATGTACAACCTGCTGGCTGATATGGCTTTCGGGCGACGGAACCATACGGCCGCCAGAGTGTTCCTTGAGCGGGTCATCATCTGCAACAGCGACGATCCACATGCCTACAGTAATCTGGCTATCATTTATTACCTCAATAATGATTATCCGGCCGCGGTTGCGGCGCTGGAAAAAGGTCTGTCGAATAACCCGATCAACCTGGAGAGCTACTATATCCTGGGAGAATTATACACGGGTCTGGACAGTCTGCAAAAAGCGGAAATGCTCTATCGCCGGGGTCTGGAATATTTCAAAAACGACTCCACACTTGAACAGTCCCTCCAAAGCGTTCGCAACAGTTTGAACCGGGATAACATTTCCGGCAATCGGCCCAAATGACCTGACCGGGAAAGAAGCCCGTTTCGGTATCCGCTAAATATAAACTCCCGGCCCCTGTAAAGAGGCCGGGAGTTTATGTTTCTAACCCACTACCTTACCACCGGTTGCTTTAGAACGCAAACCTGACGGTAAAGAAGTTATCCGCACTCAACCGTCCCTTGTTCTTGTAGGCATAGTTGAATGTGAGGGCTCTGCCGTAAACCAGTCGCTGGATACCACCGCCGAAGCTTAAACCCCTGAAAGTCGGGTCTTTGCCGAGGTATGTGTAACCGAACTGGTCGGCGCTTTCAGTGTACTCGTCGGTCTGGATCATCCAGCCCATCCGCACGGAAGCGGAAGTTACAATGTCAAAGTTATAGGTCAACTCGGTGCCCGCCGAATAGGAGATCGGAATGTAGCTCGGACGCCAGAGTTCACCCGTAACCAGCCAGTTGGTCTTTTCACTGGTCAGCACATTGTAGGAAACCGCGATCTTCACGGTCGTCGGCAGCCGGTACGTGTTGGTCTTGTAATAGACCTGCCGGGAGTTTCTGCGCGAGAAAGCGTACGGATCGCGACTGAATTCCTCATAACCGGTCGGAAGGTTGCCATTTCTGTCTTCCGCACCGACCGCCGCCAGCAGATTGGGACCGCTCATCGTGATATTGGTACCCAGATTCTGGATGGCGAAAGCGAACTTGATCTCACGACCGGCCAGCTCGGAGTGATAGATAGCGCCGGCGTCGATAGCGAACGCGCTGCCGCCGATGTTACCCATCACGTCCTGGTGCACGTACTTCGCGCTCAGACCGGCGATAAAGCGATCCGACAGCGTGTATGCCATCGACGCGCCCATCTGGAAATCGTAAGCGTTGTAGAAGTTACCCGTGCCCTCGGGATTGTTCACGGTGGTGATTTCGATATCCGGCACATCCAGATAACCGAAGAAACCACCCAGCACAAGGTTGCCGTCCGCAACAGGAGATGCGAATGCGGCATAGCTGTACGTGAGGTCCATGGTGTAATCGACAACGTTGAGCATCATCTCTTTCTTATCCAGGAAACCCAGACCCGCGGGGTTCCACCACATGGCGGTGATATCGTCGGCAACCGCGGTGTAGGCGCTGCCCATGCCGATTCCACGAGCCCCGACAGGTATCGTCAGGAACTCCGCCGCACGAACACCCACGAACGACAGGCCTTTTGCGCGGCCCTGCTCGGGGTATTTGTCCAATCCGCTGTAATCCTGATTGGCAACGCCCTGCGCAAGCAACGGTATAACCGTGAATGCAAGGATTGCTCCAGCGGTTAAGAAGATTCTAGTGGCCACTCTGTTTAACATATTCTACCTCCGTCTTTACGTAGAGGACATTGTCCATTAACCGGAAAGTTCAGCGATGAATGCCAATTAAAGCACCACATAGAACTTACCCGTAAATGTCTCTCCACGTGAGTCCGTAACATGGAAAAAGTAGAGTCCGCTGGCCACTGTCTGCCCGAAACGGTTCTGCAGATTCCAAGGTTCGGTTCCGCTGTGATTGTCCCATCCGGTCAGTTCTTTCGGCACACTTTCGACCAACCGGTCCCAATCGGTGTAGTTACCCCAACCCTGACGGTTGGCACCGATGTGGTTCAGCACGTTGACCAGGTTGCCGCCCAGTGTGTAAATTCGGATAGTGCAGCGGTCCGGGAGGTTAGTGAACTCGATCCTGCGGCTCATCGGCGAGAGATCGAGATACGAAGTAGCCAGGTAAGGATTCGGTACGACCTTGATCTTGCTCAGGTCAGCGTCCTCGGCCTTCAGCGTGCTGGGCTCGATAGTGAGCTCCCACTTGTCGCCGGGAAAGGGCGGCTCACGCTTCTGGTTGAAGACCGTCTTATCGGAGTTCCACCTGCCGTACGCGTTGTCGATAGTCATCACCGTGCCGGAGGAGGGCATACCGGCCAGTACGCCGTCCGTGCCGGAGAACCGCCAGAACAGGCCGTTGACCATCAGGCCAAATTCCTCGGTGTTGTCCGCGCTCAGGCTGGAGACCATCTTCATCGTGCGCTGCGACTTGGGAACGTCGCCAAGCATATCCTCGTACATCTGCCCTCTGCCGCTCCATTCGCCGCCGAAATTGTCCAGAGTGACAAAACCCCAGCCGTAATCCTCGGGGAATTCGGCGAACGGAAGGTCGACACCACGGGTGACATCCTTGACCGCGAGGGTAAGGCCAGCGCCACCCGAAGACCAGGTGAGCGTGAACCGGCCCGTGCGCATCATGCTCAGGATTCCGGGGGGATAGCCGGGCTTTCTTTCCGTCCTTGAATGCGTGCCGTAAATACCAACACTGGCGCCGGTGTAACCGCCGGTGTCGAAATTCTTCAGCAGCTCGTTCCTGAAGTGCCCGTCCGAGAGGTACATGAAATCCGCGGCGACGGCATAGGCGGCGCCATCACCATCGACCGGGGAGGAGAGTACCACGCTGACGTTTCCAGGCCGTCCGGTATAGCGCCTGTACGGAAACTCAGTGGAAGGCTCGGTTGCGGTACCGTTCTCAGAAAGCTGGAATTTCATCTTACCATAAACAAAACCCCAGGCATGGATGGTCGGTTTCCAGCTGTCCATCACCGCGGTGATAGTGAGCTTCTTCTGCGTGGTGATTTTCTCGTCGTTCGCCACTTCAAACTGGAAGTCAGTGATAGGCGCCCGGTAGGCCGGAGCCTGGGCCAGGGTTCCATCGCCGTTACCGGGGATGGCGATCGTGGGCGAATCATCCATTACCGGCGTACCGCTGCTTACGGGCGCGAAGGTAATGTTTCCGTCCCAGGATGCAGCTCTGAAGTTGCTGGCATCACTGCGAGGCACCACGTTGTAGAGCTTTTCGCCGGACTTGTTCCACTGCTTGCCGCTGGTGATATCAGGCAGGCTGAACATCTCGCCGCTGTCCGCGTTATAGTTACGGTCGTAAGGCACCAGGGCGTACCAGACCTTCATCCCGTTACGCATGCGGAAATACGGGTCGTCCTCCTCGAGCCTGTCCACGTAGTGGAACTGGACCGTGCCGCTGCTGACGTTGAAATCAGCGAGTAGCTCGGCGTGCTCATTGCCGGGGGCGAAAAAGTTGCGATACAGGCGGTATCCCTCGAAATCGTACTCCCTGTAATTCCCGTCGGGATTCCAACCCTTCTCTTCCAGATAATAATAGAAGGGATCGGGAGTCTTGACGTTGATATCGCTCCAGGTAATCGACACCTGACGGTCACCGGGAATGATGGTCAGCGGGGGGGCCTGAGGAGTAGCCGGGCCCTGGAATCCTTCTTCCAGCGTGGTCATAGCCAAATCGGCGTACAGTTCCTGATCGGCGAAAGCCTCCTGCATGCCCGGATCGTCGATATTGGCGATATCCCTCTCGGGCCGGACGATGGTTTTGCCGTTGGCCGGCGTCATCATGATCGCGAAATCGAACGAGGTGGTATCTCTAGGTCCCATGTCGTTGAGCTCACCGTACATGGTGAAGCTGCTCCAGGAGTTTCCACCCCAGAGCCACTGATCGTACCTGTCGTCTTCGGGACTGAGCACGCCCGGCCAGCCGGTCAGGGGCTTGCCGTTATAGGGGCTGAGAACACCGGCGTAGAGGGGTTCCTCGTTCAGCGCGACGCGGTAGGACTGGCCCCTGGTGAGACCCATGGCCAGCAGGTTGCTGGTTTCCGGGCCGCCGAACGAGCCCGGGTCGGCGAAGTGCACGTTGGTTAACTGCGCTTCCTGGCCCTTGAACTTTGGTTTCTTAAGCATCTTGAAACCAAGCACCGGAGGTTCCGGCGGGGTAAAGCTGGAGACTGTCGGCTCACCGGCAAAGTGCGCGATAATCTCTTTTTCCGGATGGTAGGCCCACGCGGCGCGCACACCACCGAAGCGGAAATCGCGCTGGTTATGGAACAGCACCATCCCCGCCCAGGTAAAACCGTCCGGGTTCTGTACGGTAATGTCGTTGTTGGGCGAGGTTCCTGACAGACCATACGTCGGGGCCCACTTCATGTAGTGGGTTACCTGCTGCATGATCACATGGCCGTAAGCGATGTTGTTGTTTTCGGCAAAATCCAGGAAGTAAAAGCTCCAGCCCATGAAGAAACCATTGGTCGGACCGCCCCAGGAGTTGAACACGTCACCGGAGCCGGTATAGATGGTTTCAGCGCCATGGAGCACCGGGTCACCGGTTTCGGTGTAGCCTTCCCTGGCTTCCAGCGGCCAGGTGGTCAGGTTCTCCGGATCCAGCGAGGACCAGACCTGGTTGATATTGGTGCCGGAGCGGCTGCTGGCGGCGGTTTCCATGTTCTGCGGGCCGGTAGAGAGCTCCCGCAGTTGTTCTTCTCTCCAGATCGATGCGTTGTAAGGCATCTGATCACGGCCACCGGAACCGAGGACCATGGTATCTTCAACAGTACCGTCACCATCGATGTCCCTGGTCGTTCCGACAGCGATCGTCCAGACGTTGTTGGTGATGAAGTTACCCGATCCCTTGGGAAACTGGAAGTGAACGCCCATACTGCTGCTGGTGTACAGGGGCATGCCCCAGTCATCCATCACGCCCAGGCCCACGTTGTTGCCCCGGGCCATTCTGACATACAGGCGTTCGGCTACCGCCTGGTTCGCCAGGCAGCCGAGCACCGCGGCCATGGTAATGATTCTAAAAAAACTGCTCTGTCGTATCATAAATATCTTCTCCTGCTTATTTTGCTGAGATTGCTTAATAGCAGAATCTTAAGGATGTTCGGAAGAACTCCCTAAAGTCAGAAGTTCAGGCCTATGCCGGCACGCACCTGGCGGGCGACTCCCCACGGCCTTTTATCCATCGTGTTCTCGATAAACCGGTTCGCGATGGCTCCCAGAGCCGCTTCTTCAACCGACAACACACCGTCGGCGTTGAAATCGGCCGGGAACTTCGCCTTGTTGTACACGTCGAGATCGTCGGACCATGTAAGTTCTTGTCCGCCGGTAACGTTATCGTAGTCCTCATAACGGTAGCCGGAGGGATAGCGGACATTACTGTTCTTGCGATTGAGCAGGTTGAAAACTTCCGCGAAAACATCGAGTCTTCTCGCCCTGCCGAAATCGAAGCTCTTGGTGAGACGGAGGTTCATGTCGACAAACCAGCGGCCACGGAAGTAGTTCGTGCCGTAGACAAGTCCGCCGGCGGAGGAACCACCCGTAGGTTGTCCACTCTGCAATGTGAACACGGTGTAAGCCTTGAAGTTCTTGAGCAGTTTGCCGGCCAGCGTCCCTTCCCTGAAATCGTTGGGGAAGAAATAGTTCAACTGGACAGAAATCTGGTGCGTACGGTCTCCATCGATCGGATTGAGCTCGCTCGGTTCCTGGAAAGTCTCGCCGGTGGAGGGATCGAGCCGGGCATAGAAATCGGTGTAGATCGAACTACCGGTGGTCCTCGAGAACTGCAGGGTGTAGGAGGCGTTTAGCGCAAAATTGTTAGAGAACCTTTTGCGCACGGAGAGCTCAACGCCCTTGATGTTGCCGTCATCCCTGTTGGAATAACCGTAGTCAACAAGTTCACGGATGCGCTGTTTACGGAACGAGGCCCAGTAGTCAACGAAATATGGCTTGCTCGACACGTTGCCGTAGACGTCACGATAGTAGGCCACCAGGTCGAAAACGATATTGTCGGTGATCAACTGGCTCAGCCCCACCTCGAAAGCGTCGGTACGCGAGTATCCCAGATCGCCGCGGTTACGGCTTGGCCGGCCGCCGGAGGTCCCCGCATAGATGTAGGACAGGCTGGGAAGCTGGGTGAACACGCCGTAGGAGAACCTGAACTGCGATTTGTCCGTAATCGGGAAAGCCACGTCGAAACGGGGCGACCAGGTGGTGAGCGTTTTGGGGAAAACGTGCTCACCGACAATATCCACAGCGGTGGAGCCCCAGTTGACGTTCGGCTCGAAGCCGTCGAAACGGATCCCGTAATCGATGACGAAGTCGCCGAGATCGGTCCGGTTCTGTGCATACAGGGCGTAGACCTCGGGATCGTACTTGAAGGTGAATCTCGGGTCACGGATGGACGATGCGCCATTGCTGGAGAACCGGTAGTTGTCCATCGTGGTGTACTGGCCGCCGATCTTGAAACGGTTGTAGCGGCCCAGCTGGAAGTCGAAATCGACTTTAAAGTTATCCTGCTTTTCGCGCAGGTACCTGTAGTAGATCATGTACAGGGTTTCCCGGGTCATGTCAAACGGGTAGGCGATCGGCACGTTCTTCTTCCAGTATGTATCCCCGTCCGGCAAATACTTTCTGCGCATCTCGGTGGTCGGCAAGCCGTCCCTGTTGGGATAGGTCTCGACCTCAAACTGCACGTTGTGCGGGGACCATCCCAGCCATGAGGTGCGCTCCCAGTTCAATTTTGGCAGCGCGTTGTTGATTTCAACGTTGCCTACCTTGCTGTAACGGAACTGCACCGAACCCTTGTTGCTGGCGGTGTTGAGGAAATCGAAGTCGATGCCGCCCAGAAAAGTATTGGTGCGGCTGCTCCTGGCGTAAGACTGGGGAATGTAAACACTCTTCTCGCCCGGCTGCCAGTTCCTGGATGCGAACAGGGACTCGTAGAGCGGGTCGTAACGGTTGATCCGTCCATCCCTGAAATAGTTGCCGTCGGCCGATCCCGTGTTGCCCGTGGGATAGGAGTTCTGCAGGCGCGACCAGTTGTCGGTCAGGATAACCTTCAGGGTCCGGACCGGCGAATAAGTGAGCTTACTCGAGGTCATGCTCCTGTCCTGCCAGTTACCCGGCAGACGGACCGGATTGCCGGGGGTGAACAGGGATTGGGGCTGACCTGTTTTCTTCCCGTAAGCTTCACGGCCCTTCTGCATGCCCTCCAGAGTAAAGGGAGTACGGCCTTCGTAATAAGGGTCGTTACGCATGGCATAGTTCAGGCGGTCGACGAATGTCTGATCGACACCGCGGAAACCCTCGTCGGCATGGGTCCTGCTCCTGTCCTCCTGCCCCTGGGCTTCGCCGGACACGTTGATATACATGTCGGGAATCACGGGGATCGGGCCACCGATACTGGCGGTCAACTGGTTGTAGCCCCAGTCGGAGGTGCGCGGCATTATCCCGTCGGTGGTGTAACGGCTCTCACCACGCCATTGAGGACCACCTTCCTTGGTGACGATATTGATGATACCGGACTGGACATTACCGTACTCGGCCTGGAAACCGCCGGTGATAATATCGACCTGCTCGATCGACGTCGCGGAGAATTCCAGGGGAGTAGCGTCTTCACTCTGTGTCCCCTCCTCGAAATTAAACCTCCAGCCGCCGCCTTCAGCGAGGACATTGGCCGTGTAGTTGCGGACCATGATGCCGTCCACAACCATCCCTTCTTCACCGATGCGTCCGCCGCGGATCTTGAGGCCACGGTTGCGGGCGCCGCCGCCGCCGATCTGCACGCCGGCCTCCAACACCAGCATATCTTCGAGCCTGGTCGCCGGAATATCCTTCATCTGTTCAGCGGTAATGCGCTGTTTGGTTACGGTATTATCGCGGGGCACCAGCACTTCGGTCTCGCCCTGAACCGTAATACCTTCCAGTTGAACCACCGTGGAACTGAGGTTGGCGTCCACTGTAGTGGTCTGACCAGAGAGAATCATCTGGTCGGCGACAGTGGTCTTCTGGTAACCGGTATAGGTAAACGTGATATTTCTGCGTCCCGGAGGTACGTTCAGGATGAAGTAATAGCCATCATTGTTGGTCACGTTACCCAACCGTGTGCCCTCGACAATCACCTGGGTGCCCGAGAGAGGCTGACCAGTATCAGCATCCCTGACAGTACCCTCGATTTTACCGGTTGAAAGCTGAGCGAACACACCGGTCACAAGCAGCATGGACATTGCAGCCAACAGCAATGCCGCTCTTTTAACTATTTTTTGTTGCATACCTTCCCTCACTTGCGAGTGAATTGAAGATACAGGCTTGACAATAAGCCTGACCTGCCGATCGCGTGATTTTTCACGTATAGGCTTTTCCTCCTCACGTTCAAAGGTGGTTTCATTGGTGAAGCTCCTGAACGGGCGAAGCCTCACACTGCCGGTTTACGCCTGAAAATCCCGCCTGTCCTGCTCGTTTTCTCCAGGGTTGATAATCTCGATCAGGACCTGCAGGTCTATCGGTTTGGCCACAAAAGCATCGGCGCCGGCTTTGATAGCGTCGATTTCGATACTCCGGTCCAGTTGACCCGAGATGGCAACCACACGCCCGGCCGAACCGCTTGAGCGGACAGCCTTGATCACCTCGAACCCGTTACGGCCGGGCATCGAAATGTCAGTTATCACCACGTCGAATTTCTCTCTTTTAAGCAGTTCGGTAGCCTGGACGGAATCTATCATCTTGCGGCAATTGAAACCGAAACGCTCCAGGGATTTGACCAGTTTCTCCAGGTAGTCCGGCTCGTCGTCGATCAACAGTATTTTTAAAGGGATCGGCATGGATTAAGTCGGTACTTTCAAATCATTGGCCAACAGGCGGAACAATTTTGTAGTTAAGCCCGGCGGCGCGGCAGTTAAACTTATTTAAAGTGGCTCATGACTGTAATAAGTAAGGAAAGGCTAATCGGTCGGGCATAAGCACGTTAATGCAACCCGCTTTTCACCTTTCCATTTTCCTGGACAAAACAAATCTTTTGGGGGATTTATTGTTGTCAGGATATTCGGGCGCCCGGCCAGCGACGGGTGGATCATGCTTCCATAAACAGCAAGGGTGCATAGATTGCAAGAAGGCAAGAGATATGCCACTCTTCAATGGCAGCGCTAACTATGATTTGCCGTTATGGGATAAATCGTTTTTTCATTCCAAAATGCACCCGTTATAATATATTCCGGAGTGGCGCCACAGAAATTATATGCCAGCCGCATTCTGATTACCAACGCGTTGCTCTGCATGGTATTACATAATTAAAGCGTATGTTGATGATTCTCATAATTGCGAATAAGATATTTATCGGTGAGAATGCTTTCCCGTTCGCTTGCTTTTTTCATCGCGATTGCCCAACCAGAATAAACAAGGTTTAGTTGAAATCAGTTGTTGATTTTACGTTTCAAAATGTTCAAGCAGCTCCCGGTCCGGTAAATATTTTGCCAATCGGTCAAATATTGACCGGACGAATATTGATCGTTGCCTAAGGGCCACGCGAGCGAATCAGCTGCCCAGGTCCCTCGGAATTGTTGGCGGGAAGTCGGGATCGGGGCTCCCTCATAATAAAACAGACCCTGTCTCGAATATGACCGCTATTGTACGGCAGATTTTTCAAAGAGTTTCCGGTCCGGGCAGTTCAGATTTAACGACTAGCCCCACGGCCCTTTGCATGCACTCAATAATTAGTTGCGTTTTGATCCATGCGCCTTAGCTTAAGGATAGGAAATATTTTATAGAGACCTTTGAAAAATTGGTCTCCCGAATTGCTATGAGGAAGTTTTTCAGCTCGCTCATTTTTGTGGATCAAAAGAAAATTCAGGGGTTGTTGCTTGTAACTGAATGATATCGTTGCAGATATGCCCTTTGGTAAAAAGTTTTGGAAAAAGAGTGGGGGAGTGTGAGGGGGAGAGAAAAGAACCTTTTTTAAAAGGTTTTGTCTCTCTCCCTCACTATTCTTTCATTTTTTCGAATAAATCAAAGGTCTCTTATAGATAACCGAACCAGTTCTCACTCTTAAGCCATACTAAGGAGCTCTTTCATGAGACATCTTTGGCTGTTCGCACTGGTTACGCTGACCGTATCTTTTGCTTGCGGCTCCCCGCCACAGGACTCCACGGGCGGCGGAGCCGGATATTACGATGTGGTGGTCTACGGCGGCAGCTCCGGCGGAGTTATCGCCGCCGTGCAGGCCGCGGGCGAGGGTAAATCGGTGGTGCTGATCGAGCCGGGCAGCCATCTGGGTGGGCTTACCAGCGGCGGGTTGGGCGCGACAGACATCGGCAACAAGGGTGCGATCGGCGGCCGCTCGCGTGACTTCTACCGCCGGATCGCGGACCACTACCGCAAGGACAGCTCCTGGGTATACGAGCAGAAGGAAGACTACAAGAGTAATCGCGGTTACGATGTGGATGCGGAATTCATGTGGACCTTCGAGCCGCACGTGGCCGAGCGGATCATGAACAGCCTGGTCGAAGAAGCCGGTGTGCCGGTTGTGTTCGGCGAGCGGCTGGACCTGGCCGGCGGCGTGCGCAAGGAAGGCGCACGGATCGTCTCGCTGCGTTGCGAGAGCGGGCGCGAGTTCAGCGGCGGGATGTTTATCGACGCCACCTACGAGGGCGACCTGCTGGCCCTGGCGGGTGTGAGCTACACGGTGGGCCGCGAGGCGAATTCGGCCTACGGTGAAACACTCAACGGCGTGCAGACCGCCAACGCGGTCTACCATACTTTCGACCTGCCTGTCAGCCCGTATGTTATCGCCGATGACTCCAACAGTGGGTTGCTGCCGGGTATCGACCCCAACGGTCCGGGCGAGGAAGGGAGCGGAGACAACCGCGTGCAGGCCTACAATTTCCGGATGTGCCTTACCGATGCGCCGCAGAACAGGGTGCCGTTTACCAAGCCGGCCGGCTACGACAGCCTGGTGTTCGAGCCGCTGTTTCGCTATTTCGAGGCGGGCTACGACGGTATTCCCTGGGGGCCGACCCTGATGCCCAACCGTAAAACAGACACCAACAACCGCCAGGGGTTCAGCACGGACTTTATCGGTGAAAACTACGCTTATCCCGAGGCCGATTACGCGACCCGCGAAAAAATCATCGCCGCGCATCTGGAATACCAGCAGGGCCTGATGTGGGCCCTGGCCAACCATCCCCGCGTGCCGGAAAAAGTGCGCGAGGAAGTCTCCCGCTGGGGGCTTGCCGCCGACGAATTTACCGACAACGGCAACTGGCCCCACCAGATTTACGTCCGCGAGGCCCGGAGAATGGTCTCCGGCTACGTGATGACCCAGCATAACTGCCAGGGGGGCGAGGTGGCCGACGACCCGGTGGGGCTGGCAGCCTACACCATGGACAGCCACAATGTCCAGCGTTACGTGACCAAGGACGGCTTGCTCAAGAACGAGGGCGACGTCCAGGTGGGAGGATTCGAACCCTTCCCGATCTCCTATCGCTCGATAGTGCCTAACAAGAACGAATGTACTAACCTGCTGGCGCCTGTCTGCCTCTCGGCCAGCCATATAGCGTTCGGCTCTATCAGGATGGAACCCGTGTTCATGGTACTGGGCCAGAGCGCGGCGAGTGCAGCCTGCCTGGCGCTGGACAAGGGGCTGGCGCTGCAGGATATCGATTACGCTGAGCTGCGGGAAAAGCTGCTGGCCGACGGTCAGCAGCTGGACTGGGACCCGGCCCAAAACTGATCGGACGCTCGATTTTGCTAACGGCATAAAAGCAGGGCGGGCAGGCACGATCTTTGCGAGAACCACGGCCGAGTTAACCTCTTGGTGGCGAGTGAGTTGCAAAGATCGTGCCTGCCCGCCCCCTTAGCCTCAGCTCCCGGTTCCCGGCGCGCTGGCCGCTACTCGAACTGATTTAAGAACCAACAGACGGCATGAACAATAAAATACTTTCCACCGAACGACTGGCCGCCGCCGCCGCAGTTCAGCTGGATGTTGCCCCTGAGACGCTGAGTTTCAGCCGCTGCACCACGGGCAAATACAACAGCACGTGGTTTGTCGCCGGCGCTGGCAGGCCGCTTGTGATGCGCGTGGCCCCGCCGGACATACGTGAGCGCAACCTGTTCTACGAGCACGGGATGATGCGCCAGGAGCCGGGCATTCACAGTACGATTCGCCGGAATACCGATGCGCCTGTGCCCGCGATTATCGCCGCCGATTTCAGCCGCGGGTTGCTGGAGCGGGATTTCTTGCTGATGGAGCGCATGCCGGGCGCACCGCTCTCGGAAGCCGGTGGCATGAGCAGGCGGAAGCTGGACAGAGTGCTGGGTGGGGTGGGCGAGGCGCTGCGGGATGTTCACGCGATTCACGCCGGGCGTTACGGTTATATCGGCGAGCATGAGCCGGCCCCATCGGGCGGGAACTGGACCGGGGCGTTCGTGGTGATGTGGGATTTTTTATTGCGTGATATTGAGCACTGCGGTGGGTATTCCAGTACGGAGGCAGGCTCCATGCGCGCCCTGCTGGATAAGCACCTGGATAAGTTTACCCGCAAGGAGCCCGCCTCGCTGCTTCACATGGACGTCTGGGCGCAGAACATCCTGGCAGGGCCGGGAGGGGAGTTGCTGGGCCTGCTGGATTGGGACCGGGCGCTGTGGGGTGATGTCGAGATCGAGTTCGCCGTGCTGGACTACTGCGGTATCAGCGAGCCGGCGTTCTGGGAGGGCTACGGCAGCCGCCGCGAAAACGACAGCGCCGCAAGGGTGCGCCAGCTGTTCTACCTGCTCTACGAGCTGCAGAAATATATTTTCATCCGCACGGTGCGAGGCGGCAATCCCGCGCTGGCCGATAACTACCGCAACCAGAGTTTGCAGCTTGCCGGCCAGCTGGGTCTGAAGCTCTAGAATTGTCGTCAGCACGGGGGTAAATACGAGATTCACCTCCGCACACAGTTGCTACTTCTCCAGCTTCCGCGTCACGGTATGCACCAGGTTCCCGTCCTCCTCGTAGAACTCCAGCACCAACTCAGGTACGTCCACGTGCTCGGCCAGCACCCTGACCGCCATAAACCCGCCGTTGCCCAGGTGCCATTTACGGTCGGCGTAGTCGTCCTAGTAATCCGGGTCCTGCACACTGGCCCCGTCGGTTAGAGCGCCGCAGCAGAATTCCTCGTAGCCCGTGGGGATGTGAACCGAGTGATATTTCCAGTGACGGTCACCGTTGACGATGAAGAAGTTGCTCACTCCCTGCTCTTTCATCCAGCCCAGGAACTGCTGTCCCTCGGTGAAAAAACCCTTGCGGTTGGCGTGGCTGTCTCTCTTGTTACCGCGGTCGGGTCCCACCAGTGCCGTGGGTGAGAGCAGGATCTTGAACAGCGCGTCGCTCGAGGCGATAGTGCGTTGCAGCCAGCGGAGCTGCTCCACGCCCCACAGGGTCTTACCCGGCCCGTCGGGCATATCGTTGGGGCTGCGGTAGTCGCGGCCCTCGGGCAGCCAGAATTCGACGGCCTTGCCCCAGCGCACCCGTCGATGAGTGGGCACGGGCACGGGCGCCTGCTCCAGAAAAACCCTGCGTCCCTCTTCGTCCGTGGGCGAGCCGCCCTCGCGGCCGGGCATGAACGGATCGGCATCGTCGAAACGGTAATCGTGGTCATCCTTCATCCAGAAGCCGGGCACCATCCGGTAAAATTCCCTGAGCAGCGGCATCCCGAACATCCTGTGCCAGTGGTGACGCATCCCGGGTACATCGCGGGCCACCGGCGAATCGTTGTCGTAATAGACGTCATCGCCGGTCAGGAAGTTGAAATCGGGGTTAAGCCGGGTCATGGCGCGATAAGCGTCGAAACCCTGCTCGCTTTCCCTGAATCTGAACTGGTGGCTGGTGGTGACCGTGAACAGCAGATCACGCACGGCATCCGGATCAGGCGCGGAGCGAAACGTGTTGCGGTCGCCCAGCCGCACCTTTTCTCCGGCGGGGTTTTCCGAAATCTGCACGCGGTAAAAATAGCGGGTTTCGGGGGCGAGCGAGCCGAGTGTGGCTTTGACGATATAATCGCTTTCCGCCCGTGCCCGCTGCCAGGCGGTTGTCCAGGAGGCGGAAAAATCATCGCGGCTTGAGATCTCGAACCGCGCCCAGCCCGCCGCTCCGGCCACATCGCCGGTGGAGTCCAGCGTGGCCGAGGCGGTCAGCCTGGTTTGCAGGATCGCCGAGCCGGGGCTAACCTCGCCGGTCAGCTCGCCAAGGGCGTTGTAGGGTAACGCCGCGGCCGAATCGCCGGCCGAGAGTGCAAGGACCAGTGCGCTAAAGATCAGTACCCGCTTCATCATCGCCTCCATTTTCTTATCAGCATTAGCTGCCGATCAAACCGCTTCCCGCCGGAATTCCGCAACATAGTTCTTCTGGCTTGAACGCATCACACCACCTCCTGCTCTCAAGTTAACTTGAGTTCTGGAGATGTACACTGTTTCGTAGCAGCATCAGTCAGTTTAAATTCCGGTTACCGATCCTGTTTTATCCAGCCCCATCACCAGTCCATCGCCAGTTCCAACTTCGGGAATTGAGACATTTGAGCCGCCTTGCAACGCATTCTTTTGAGGCTAAAGCAATTGCACGGATCTGGCCGCTTCTCATAATTTCTTCCAGCCAAGATCCAGCACCACCTCATCCCTGAGAACATCACCCTGCATCAGCTTTACTAACACCAGGTATGGAGAGTCGAGATTCAACCGGGCAATCTGAACAATGCCGCTAGTACCCTCAAGCTTAAGCACTTCCTCTTCCATCCAGGTCAGATTATTCACGGTATTGAGCTGGATCGAGGCGTTTTCGACAGGTTTTATTACCGTGATGCGTAAAGCTTCCCCTTCTTGTTCCACCTTCAAATTCTCAGGCATGCCGACAATGCAACTCAGCGGGCCGGTCGGTTCCTCGGGGAAGAGAAGCTGTGTTTTGCCATTCTCCTTTTTAAGCGGAATCGCCCGATGGTTCCAGACATCCACATAATGCCAGTTATCCGGGTGCTCGACTTCCATGAAAGGTCCAATCAGTCTTTTGCTTTCCCAGGGAGCCTTTTCCCGGTCGTCCTGATACGCGGGATAGACACATTTCCCGGTTGTCGGAAAAGCGTTGACGTAAAGGTCATCGCGGAAATCCGCGACAAGCGGTATCGGATTGTCGGTCAAAAAGGCATCCCGGTTTTCACGGATGATCCTGTTGTAACGATGGATCAGGACGCGTTCATGAGGTGGGACCAGCGCGATGTCACCAAAATTATCTTCCCAGATGAAGATGCCGTTGCCGTTGAACAAAGCATTGTAAATGAGATCTTCGCGGTTTCGGATTGCCCGGAGGGTGTTGTAAACAATATGCTCCGGGATGACGAATCGTAAAAGATCCACAGTGGGCATTTTGTTGCTGGTAGGCGCCCTTTCCTGCCAGCTACCGGTAATCATAGCTGCCGTTTGCAGATTCGGCCTGTTTTCGGTCATGTAAATAATATCCGGGTTGACAGCGTCCAGAGCTTCACGGAAAGTGATATCGGTTTCCTTCATTGTGTCCAGATATAGCCCGTCACCGCCAATCGCTTTCAAGGCCCGGGCGCACTGCCGGGCATGATCTCTGCGGCCTCTCATGATATCCCACGGGTTGTAAGAGAAGAAAACTTTTACCCCACGCGCATGAGCCCGGTCTACAAGTTTGCGCAAGCCTTCCAGCCCTCCCGGTAAGCTTTCAAGCACATCGAACTGATCGCGCTGGTCGATACCCAGACGAGGATAGTTGTGCCAGAGCAGGAGAAAGTCATAGCCGCCGAAATTCAGCTCGCCTTCGTCCAGAAACTCGTCGATCCTGAACCGGTTGGTTTCCGGGTCATAGATCTCGAGGTCATAGAGGAAAGTAAAATGGCCTACCGGTCGCCGCCGGTAATCCTGCTGGATCGGCCGCTGATAGTAAGTGAAGTCAAAACCGGAGCGAACATGTTTCTTGAATGCAGCGAACGCTGCGTGCCAGTCCCCCTGATGGGGGACAATCCGGCAGTCGAGGATTTCTGTTTGTTCGCCGGGCTTCTGAGTAATACTGAATGCCTTTGTCCTGAAATCATTTTTATCCGAAAAAGAAAAATCCAGCTTCGATTTGTTTATCTGAAAATAAATTCCCCGCTCAAGCCGCGAACTGAAAATATCTATCGGCATCCTGGGATCATCTTTATCCGTCCAATACATAAATGAGGTTTCCGGCGAGTCGATGCAGAAATAGTAGAAGTAAGACCCCTGGCCGGGGAACAGGCAATGGGTTTCAGACTCGCTTCCCAGCACCATTTTCTGCATGAGGGGGAAAGTTATCCAACTGGTGACAGTTTTGCCGATAGATGTCCATTTAAGTGGATACAGAGGTTCTTTTTCCACGGGTGGCGAGGTATTTAATGCTTCAATCTTCCAGTCCAGCTCAGGACCCGCACCCAACGAGAAAGTCTGTGTTACCACAAGAGTATTTGCGCCATACCTGGGATGCTGGGTTACCGAGAGAGAAACTTTTTCTCCCGTTTTATTTTCCTCTACTGAGTACAAGTAAGACCCCATGCGTCCGATCGTGCAAAACATCAGCGGCGGGTTCCCGGCCAGAAAATCGGTTCCCGTGGTTTTTTCCACCACACTCGTGAGCTCTACTCCTTTGTCGAACAGGATCGTATACCGCACTACATCATTTTCCAGAACGATATTTTTGACATTCGCTTTGTCGGGAAGGTAATTCAGACTGACTGCGGCGAACCCTCTTACGGAGAGGCTAAAGAGAAAAGTGAAAAAGATGACCGACAAAACAGGGAGATTTTTTGAAAGCCTGATATAATTCATGTTCACCTCAAGGAATAATTTCCAGGTTGCACAGGAAAAAACCGGCTCCGGGCTTATCACTCAGCGTCTTTCACGCACCTGAAACCCACGGTAGCGCACCTGTTCAACCCAGGAGACATAAGCCATAATTTGGTCCGCTGGTCAGTGGTGATGGGGCCCCCCCGGAAATACCACGGACTCTCGTTCGCATTGAAATATCCGCCCCCCCGAATCCAGGCATAAAGATGGTAGCCGTCCGACTGAAAAGTATCAGTCCATTCCCAGACATTGCCGGCCATGTCCAGGCAGCCGTACGGACTGGCTCCCTGCGGGTAGCTGCCGACAGGCCTGGTACAGTCGGAATCCATGTTCGCTTTAGCCGGATCATAGTTATTTCCCCAAGGCCATAATCTTCCATCGGTGCCCTGCGCCGCCTTTTGCCATTCTTCCTCCGTGGGGAGGCGCTTACCGGCCCAGCGGGCATATGCCTTCGCTTCCGCCAATAAGATCCAGACCACCGGATGATTGCCTTCGCCTTTGGGATAAGTGCCATCGCGCCAGTGTTTGAGGAAACTATTGGGCCATTCGGGCCTGTACCCGGTGGCATCGAGAAATTGCTTGAACTGTTCGTTGGTTACTTCTGTCCTGTCGATATAAAAGGCGGGAAGATCGAGATCCTTTGTCATCGTGTAGCGACGGCCGCGCTCATCTCTGACCAGTGAGTCAAGAGCTTTGCCGTCCAGTGTGCCGGCACTGTATTCCACGTGGTAAGTGAATTTCCCGGCGGGCACCAGCACCATGTCGGAGTAACCGGCGGATTCGGCAAATGCTCCCCGGGCGGAAATCAATACAGAGATAAGCACCGTAAATTGGATTATAAACCGATTATGGTTCATCATTGCTTCCTTTAATGAACAGTTGGCGAAGTAACTCCAAAATAAGGTGGGATCAAGCGGAATCCGGGTGAACGAGAGTGTTATTATCCTTGGCTTGATGGATATTTCCCACGGCCGACGGAGGGGAGGCCCCGTGAGCGGAGAAAATCCAGCAAACACCGGCCTCCATGAAGTGTCTTTTTGGGAATACGGCCTTAACGAGTGATCTTCAGATCGTCGATCCAGACCGTTTGCTCGTGCGGCACACCGGGGCCAAAATAGGGCAGCATCAGGAACTGGTTGATTTTCATGGTCGGGTGCCGGCCCGTGCGCAACAGCACGTCACGGTAGTCCATAATCAACTCACCGTCGTACCAGTATTGCAGCACTCCATCGTTGATCCCCTTACCCTCTACAATACTATTGAGCTTGAACCGTGCCTTGATGTGGTGCCAGTCGTTTTTGTAGTAAGGGCCCGGCTGGTCGCTGAAATAAATCTTATCCGGTCCCCAGCCCTTGCCGTTCCAGTACACTTCACCGCTCTTGTAATGACCGCCGCCGTAGCCATCGGGGTCCCCGTTGCCGCCGGCGACCGATCTCTCTTCGGTTACTCCGACCAGGTTTTCTCCGACCCGGGCCAGGTCTATGTTTTGTCCATCCTGGATCAGCAGGCGCGGCTTGCCGTCGACCACCTCGCAATACAGAGTCAGATGACTGAATGCCGGTCCGTCATACGCGCTGTTTTCAGTGGTCATGAAGTGCAGCATGTGCGGGTGCCAGCCCCTGCCGGTCCAGTCCCAGTTTTTGCTGAACTTGATAGAGAAGCTCAGCGTGACACTTTCGGTCGGGGTAAAGAGCACCCTGCCACGTCCGGCCTCCGGCTTCGTATCGCCCTTATTCTTCCAGTGCCAGACACAACTGTGGCCGCTGCCCTGAATCTGATCGGCCGAGGTTATTGCTAAGTTGGGACTGTCGTACCAGCCCCGTGAGGCCCAGTCCGTGTCCTCGAATTTCTCCTCGAACAGTACGGCCTCCTCAGCGTAAGCCTGGTTGCCCGTGGGCAGTTGAACGATAATACCCGCGAAAAGTCCGAAAACCGCCAGGATGGCCGGCAAGACTTTGCAAAAACTTTTTTGATGAGATGTGAATTTCATCACAAATTTCCTTCTTTTGGGTGCCAGGGATGCAAAGCAGAAGCTTCGACCATACATTCAGCCAAAAAACCGATTACCGGTCCTTGTCTTTTTGGGGGCCATAATCCACGGCTTTTACAGACAGCGAGTTAATTAATTGTAGATTCACTCACTGAAAGAGTGCTTTTCTTCCGGGATCACTCTCTCTTTTTAGCACAAACCGCGATGACAAACAAACCAAGCGCTGACAACAAGCCGATAACCGACAACCCGGCGGAAGGGATGGCCATCAGCGCGAGAGCCTCCACAGCATCGTGCGTACTGCCCAGCCCCGGTGCTTTGAAGCCGGCAAACATCCAGAACGAAGAGTAACCCAGCGCACCCAGCCCCAGGCAAACCGAAGCGGCATCTTTAATTTTGCCTCCGGGGCAGAACAGAGTCATCATTATTATCAGGGCAAGCGAGGCGATACCAAGCCCGTTTGCGTGGATATGCGCCATTTTGATTAAACCGCCGGACATATTGAGAACTCTTTGCATCGCATCAGGATTGTTATGATAGACCGGATCAAACACGGCTTCAGCATTAGCTTTCAGGACATCTTTAAAAATTGCTTCCGCGCCTCCAAACACTATGCCGATAGAAAAACCGAGCACGATTGTCAAAACAGAGAGCAAAATACCGATTTTTACCGGCAGAGTGATTTTTCGGGTTAAATCATCCATTTCTACTCCTTTTCTCAAGGTTTGGGGTTTAATCGAAAAGAATACCTCGCGGCTCTGCCGCGCCGGTAGTTCATTGTGAAAATCGCTTCCACCTTCAGCGCCGGGCTTTCTCCGCAGGCGGTTTTCGGCTCAGACACCGGCTCAGCGCAGTTACAATCTTCAGCAGAACCGGAACGTGAATGCAGTGCCGGCGGTCTCCCTCCAGGACCGGCGCTTCCCTTAGTCCCTGGCACCAACCTCAAACCCCGAACGGTCTCCCGGTGGTCGATGCAGTTCAGCCTTAATCTTCGAGATAGTTCTTATCAACTCTTCCATATCCAGGGGCTTGGATAAAAAAGCAAAAGCTCCGTTATTCAGGGCCATCGTCTGATTTATTTTGGCGGAATTTCCGCTCATGACGATTACATACGTGGCCGGTTCGTAGGCCCGCACAGCTTTGAGTATCTCTATACCGCTCATTTCCGGCATGTTAATATCGGTAACCACGGCATCAAATTTTTCGGTTTTAAATAAAGCAATGGCTTCATAGGGGCTGGTAAATGCTTTTACTGCAAGCCCGGAAAAGCTCAGATACTTGCCCAGGTTATTGATAAATTCGAGGTCATCGTCGATTAAAAGGATTTTCATTTTCCGGATAGTTGCTTTTATTAGAAGCTGTTTCATAACCTCCTGACGAGGATCATAATACAAGCGAGATGGAAGAAAGCGTTGTAGATATTGGGATCACGGTCCCATCTCACAACCAATCGCCGGTATGCACCGAGTCAGGCAAAAAGACGTTCAATTTTCCAGCGTTTTCGATAGCGGCGTAGTTTTCTGCCGTCCTGTAATTCAGGTCTTTTTCTATTGCGGCGATGAGGACAGATGAGCTCTATCTCCATCTCCGCAAGCCGTTTGCGCAATGCC
>JAJRTS010000093.1 GCA_024278175.1 Gemmatimonadales bacterium
CAGCGAGATGGTTTACTGGCCGCACCTGGCCACGGTTAGCGGTACCCGGCGCTTGTATTTCATGGGTTCTCAGCGTCTCGACGGCCGCTGGCGCGAGCGGATCCTGAGCGCTGTCTGCGAGCCCGGGCAGGGGCGGTGGCGCGTGGAGCCGGGCGAGCGGATCAGTCCGGGGGGGGAATTCGATGGGCAGTTCGCGTTTTCGCCTTGGATTGTGGAAATTTCCGGTGGCTTCCGGATGTATTACAGCGGTAAATCCGCGGATAAAATGCCTTGTATATTGAGTGCCGTTTCAACGGATGGATATTCGTGGAAAAAAGAACCGGGATTGCGCCTGGCTTCCGTGGATTATTGCCCGGATGGCGCATATGCCCCATCGGTTATCCGTCACGGAAACGAATGGCTGATGTATTATTCAAGCCGGTCGGGCTACTCGGTGAAAATTGCAACCGCCAGTTCCTTCGATGGGCTGAGCTGGTCCCGGATAGAAGAAAACAGTGGCGAATTGCTTAATCCGGGTCCCCGGCTTTGCGCCGCCAATCCTTCTGTTGTGATATTCAACGGGAAGCGAAGGATTTATTATTCCGGGCACGACGGGAACGTATATGGGGCCAGAATTTACTTTAGCGATTCACGGGATGGAGCAAATTGGAGTGCCGGCAAGGAATGCCTTGATTATTGCGGAGCTTACGAAGGAGCCGAGGTTGAATACTGCCATGTCGTGAGGGAGGAGGAAGGTGGGTGGACTATGTTCTATACCGGCTTCTGGGGAAAGCATTTACTATACCCGATGACTAAATATTCTTATCTTAAAAAAGCAAGGATAGCCAGGAAATGGCTGGAACAATATCTATAAAAATTGCCACGAGCACCTGGGCAAATGTTGATTGCTGAAACGGGAATTGGAGAACGGCAATGATAGACGAAAAGTCCGGCAAAAAGTACTTCGTCAATGATAAATATTGGGATTGGGAGGAATTAAGCGTCCAGATGGATAATGCTCTGGCCCGCTTGGAATCCGGCGACTCTTCCCGGCTTAAATACGCTATGGAGTGGGTGGACGGCCAGAGTGTGCTGGATATCGGCTGCCAGCGGGGAGTGTATTCATACTACCAGGCAAGCAAGGGCAGGCAGGTTGTTGGTATTGATGTCGATCCCTTGATATTGGAAGTCGCCGAAAGGAAGTTTTCTCATCCCAACCTGACATTCAGGCATACCGGGGGAAACGAACTGGATTTTCCCGACAGCTCGTTCGGGTGTGTGATGCTGATGGAGGTGCTGGAGCATACATTCCATCCGCGAGGGCTGATCAGCGAGATCCATCGCGTGCTCAAGCCCGGCGGCAGCCTGATCGTTTCCGTGCCCAACGCGGCTTCCTACCATACGCTTGCCCGCACCCTGCTGCTGCCGGTTAAATCGTACTTTGCCAAAATGGAAAGCTGGCCCGAGTTCGCCACCGACCAGCGCGACCACTATTTCTACTGGGACGCGTTTACACTGTATCGTCTGCTCAATACTCAGGGGTTCCGGTATCTGGATCATCGCTACGTGGACAACCGCAAACTTGTCAATATTTTGGGCAGGCTGTTGATTCCGCTGAGGAAAATGTCCACCTGCTTCATGATTAAAGTTCGCAAAACCTAACTGTTCGTATTATTTATAAGAAACATAATGGCAATCACTTCGGTGGCGGTTACTTTGATTTTTATCGCCTTTCAAAAAGATTCTGGAACGGGGACAATGAGCGAATGAATCAAAATATCGCAAAAATGATTGAGAATTTTCCCGCGCTCGAATCCTGCGCCGGAGATGTCCGGCGGGCGTTCGAGCTGCTGGCATCCTGTTTCCACTCCGGCGGCAAGCTGCTGCTGGCAGGCAACGGCGGCAGCGCGGCGGACTGCGAGCACTGGGCCGGAGAACTGCTCAAAGGTTTCCGCAACCCGCGCAAGCTGAGTGGGGCCGATACGGAAAAACTGGGACCGCAACTGGCAAAAAAACTTCAGGGGGGCCTGCCGGCGCTCCCGCTGCCGTCGCTGGTCTCGTTTGCCACGGCCTGGGCCAACGACTGCGACCCGCACTACGTGTTCGCCCAGGGAGTCTGGGCGCTGGGCGCGCGCGGCGATGTGCTTGCGGCCCTGAGCACCTCCGGTAACTCGGCTAATATCGTCCGGGCGGCGCAGGCGGCCGGGGCAAGGGGGCTGAAAGTGATCGGACTGACCGGCGGCGATGGCGGCGCTCTGGCGAGCCTGTGCGGCGTTTGTATCCGGGTGCCGGAGAGCGAGGTTTACCGCGTGCAGCAACTTCACCTGCCGGTATACCATTGCCTGTGTCTGATGATCGAGGACGAATTCTTCCCGAATAATGACTAAAGATAAGGGGTAGTTAAGCATGGACAGGATCAAGGTGGCCTCGGTGCAAATGGAGCACCGCGACGGTGACAAGGACTATAACCTCTCGGTTGTGGAAAAGTTCAGTGTTAAGGCGGCTGCACAGGGTGCGGTGGCCGTGGCTTTCCCGGAGTGCTGCATCTCGAGCTACATGCACCTCGAAGGCCTGACCCGCCCGGAGTTGGAGGCGCTTGCCGACGAGGTCCCGGGAGGCGGGAGCGTGGACGCCCTGCGGGATATCGCCTCGGCCCACAAAATCCACGTGCTGGCCGGTCTGCTGGAAATCGACCGCACGGAAAACAATGCCCTCTACAACACCTATGTGGCTGTTTCTCCGGACTGTAAAATAACCCGTTACCGCAAGCTGCACCCGTTCGTGCATCCTCAGCTTTCGGCCGGCAGCGAGTTCGTGCTGTGGGATATCGAGGGCTGGAAAGCGTCCGTACTGATCTGCTACGACAGCAACCTGGTGGAGAACTGGCGGATCCTTGAGCTCAGGGGCGCGCAGCTCGTTTTCGCTCCGCATCAGACCGGCGGGTTCGATATTCCCTGCGCCGGGATGGGTAAAATTGCCCCCGAGCTATGGCGCAACCGCGCCAGCAACCCCGCTGCGATCCGCGCTGAAATTACCGGGCCCAAGGGCATGGCCTGGCTGAAAAAATGGCTGCCCTGCCGGGCCTATGACTCGGGGGCTTACGTAGTGTTCTCCAACGGTGTGGGTGTCGACGGGCCCCAGGAGGTGCGGGTGGGGTGCAGCATGATAGCCAACCCGCACGGAATCGTGATCGCCGAGACCAGCGCACTCGGCGATGCAATGGTTGTGGCCGAGCTGGACTCGGCGGAGCTGGAGCTTAACCTGGGCAAGTCCCATTCTTCGGCGCGGCGGCCGGAGCTTTACGCCGAGCTGGCCGAGGGCAGCTCGGCCGCTACCAAGCAGAAGCGCGACGAGATCAGAAAAAAGCTGGGAGTTGATCTGGGGTAGCGCGGTTCATTAACAATATTCGTACATTGCTGAGTGTGCAGGATTGGATCGATCCGGTCAAGCTGTTAAGTGCTTCTTGCCAGAGGGAGGTTGACATGCCGGCAATATTTCCGCGAAATCCGCGTTGTCCGCTTGTGGCGTTAATCGCCTTAATGGGGCTTTTGGGCTGTGCCGGGCGGCAGAGTTCGCCGGTGCCTGAGGTTGAATTGTACCCCACCTATTCCGCGGTGGGGCTTGAGATCGATTTCCCGGCAGAGTCGCCCGCAGGCACGGAAGCTACTTTCGAGTGGCGAGTCAGAGGAGAGGACGGCTGGAACAACGGTGTCGAGCTGACCCTGGGCCGGCAGGGGCGCAAGGCCTGGGCGAGTATCTGGCCGCTGGCAATGGATACGCCGGTTGAGGTCAGGCTCAACTACCGGGCCGCCGAGGGCATGCGCATACTGCTGCTGCAAACCCGCACGAGAAAGATTGTTACTGAAACTGTGGGCGGCCGGAGTATTTTCGTTTCTCCGCGGGGCGATGACGGGGCGGCGGGAACGGCCGGGGAACCTCTTCGTACTCTGGCGGTGGCCGCCTCGCAGGCCGGGCCGGGAGACCGGGTAGTTGTGGGCGAGGGAGTCTATCACGAGGGGGGCCTGTTCGCCGGGCTGCGCGGAGAGCCCGATAACCCGATAGTGATAACCGCCGGCAAGGGAGTCCGGCCCGTGCTCGACGGGTCCGTGGAAATAGGGCAGGGACAGAGCGGCTGGCGGCCGGTGGCGGAGGGTCTGTACGTTATCGAGCTGAGGCCCGAAGCCGGATATGTGGGCTACCTGGCCCAGGACGGTTTGCGGATGTTCTGGAGTAAAACGCTGGATAACATGCTCTCCGGCGAGTTCCTGCTTAATGACAAGAAAACCAGCTCCAGGCTCGGCCGGGCCTGGTTCTACGACAGCACCGGGGCCAAACTCTACGTTCGCACCGGTGACGCTCTGGCGCCCTCGTCGCACAGCTACAATGCCGCGGTCCACAGGCAGGGAGCATTGCTCGATGGCAGCAGCAACGTAGTGATTCAGGGTCTCGAATTTCGCTATTACGGCGAGAGCGCGGTCCGCCTGGACAACGGCGCCACCGGTTGCGCGCTGCTGGATAACGTGATTCACCACTCGTAGCGTGGCGTTACTTTCTACGACAGCCTGACCCGCGACAACGCGATCTGGCGCAACGAAATCTATGAGCAGGGGCTGCTCGATGCCACTTGGGCGGAGATCAAGGCCAGCAAATACGGCCGTCAGGCGATCGACGGGGTGGCGGGCCGGGGAAACTCGTTCTGCTACAACAAAATTCACGGTTATTTTGATGCAATCGCTCCGGCGCAGTGGGGCGACTGGAACAAGTTATACCTTAACCGCGACCTGGACCTGATGTTCAACGAGATCTACAATATCGGCGACGACGGGGTGGAAGTGGAAGGCGGCGGTGTTAACGTGAGAGTGCACGGCAACAGGATGCGCAACGTGCTTACCGCCATCTCGCTGGCCCCGATCGAGGCCGGACCGATCTACGTGACCCACAACGACGCTACCTATCTGGTCCTGATGTTCAAGCTCAATGTGAGCGAAGTGGTGTCGGAGGGCTATACTTACTGCTACCACAACTCCGGTTATTCGCTGACGAGCGGGGAGCAGTACGGCGGGGTGGCGATCAATTTTCCCTCGGCCGGCAGCATTCCGATCGGCAACAAGGTGTTCAAGAACAACGTGTTTATCTGTGACAACTACGGTGTCAGGTTTGCCAACGAACGTTATGAGATCGATGGGAACTGCTACTGGAGCGTGCCGGGCCGGGAACCGGTGGTTTATCGCTGGGAGGAAGAAGTGGATGGGCAATGGCGCGATACGAGCTATCTTTCGTTAGCTGATTTCAGCGCGGCCACCGGGCTTGAAAAACATGGCCTGGAGGCGGACCCGCAATTTCGTTCCGCTGACGGTCTGGGAGCGCTTGAGCGCGAGTACTATGGCGACACACGGTTAAGCCACTATCCCGCATACGAGAATACCGCCACGGGTGACCTTCGCCTGCAGGGCTCCAGCCCCTGTATCGACCGGGCGGTGCCGATCCGCGGGATCAACGACCGGGTGGCCGACGGTGAGCCGGATATGGGAGCGTTCGAGTTCGGTGAGGATGACTGAAACGTCCGCGGAGCAAGGACGAAAAAAACGGAACCGGAACGGTCTTGCCACGGATTGGGGCAAGGCCGTTTTCTTGCGGATCAGGGTAAGCGCAGGGTGAGTTCCGGTTCGGCAGTTGAACACCCGGATGGCTTCGGTGCCCCGCAGGTCGTGTCCGCGCAGGAGAGCGTGTAGCCGTTCGGGTCCAGCACCACGTCCTTGCCCAGGAAAATCGTGCTGCGGGTGATATTCATCATCATCGCAACCGCAGCGGCAAGCGTGAATACGCCATCGCCGCTGTAGTCGAGCTCCGGGACCGGCCGATTGTCGATTGCGCCCCGGAGCAGCGCCACCGCATCGGGTGTGCTGACGTTGCCGTCGTGGTCGAAACCCTCCCCAAGGCACCGCCTCGGAAACGCAAGTAACTATTTATAAAAAAGTCCGGCAGCCAGGCTGCCGGACTTTTTTATAACACATTTTCATGCTTTCATGCTGTTGCCGAAACTTTACTTCAGCAACACCATCTTACGGGTCTGGGTAAACTCACCCGCCTGCAAGCGGTAGAAATACACGCCGCTGGCCACTTTCTGACCGGCATTGTTGATGCCATCCCAGAAGACGGTGTAAGTACCGGCGGTTTTGATCTCAGCAACGAGCGTGCTCACCAGGCGACCGCGGATATCGTAAACCTTGAGGCTCACGTCCGCCGTTTGGCCTTCGGGTACGCTGTAGCTGATAGTTGTCGCCGGGTTGAACGGGTTCGGCGTGTTCTGTGCCAGGGCAAACGCCTTAGGCAGTTCGGACCTGCCCGCCCGGCCGTTCAGGATGGCGCGGAATTCAGCTTCCTGTTCCTCCGTCAAATCCAACTGCCCCATCATCTGCTCGAGATAGGAAACCTGCTCCAGGGTCAGGGCATCCAGATTGAACGGGGCCTCTTTTTGGGAGGCAGACGCCAGCACAGCAGAACCTTCCGAGCTTTCCGGACAATTACCGGTCCAGAGGTCTTTCAGCAGAACGACCACGTCGGCCAGGTCATATTTGCCATCGCGGTTCCAGTCCAGCCGGGCATCGGTCGGGTCGCTTTGCGCTATCAGCAAAAAGGTGACGGCGTCGGCTATGCTGCGTTTGCCGTCGCTGTTCAAATCACAGTCAAGCACAACTGCTTCACCCCACCAGAGCAGGGCCTGGAAATGCAAGTCAGAGGCCAGCTCGACATCCGTGGCTTCATCCCATTTCGTTTTGTCATCCACCATGCCGTCGTTGTAGAAGCTGTTATGGCAACTGAGGGCGCACGAGTTGAACATGCCGCCGGCATCCTTGTACTTGATCGTCTCCTCGGGCATGACGACCTGGAACGTGTGGCTGTGGATGTCGTTGGGCACAGCGCTCTTCATCCCCTTGGGCATGTGGCACTTGGAGCAGCGGGAAGTGCTGGTGGGGCCATCCGGGTCATACGTATGGTTGGTATGCTGCGAGACAACCGCACCGATTTCAGCCTTGTTCGCCGCGGCGTCAGCCACCATTTCCTTGGTGATACCCGCAAAGGGGCCGTGAGTGGCATGGCAGGCAAGGCAAAGGGTATTGTCATCGTTGTTGGTGGTTATGGTGATCGGCTGGCCGTCCGCCCCTTCTTCCGTGACCGTGTCCCTGATCTGGTGATCGCCCGGCGCCTGGTGCGGGTCGTGGCAGCTGGTACAGTCCATCTCTTCCCACGGATTGCTGTAATGCACACTTCTCTTGAAATCCAGCGCCTGCTGGTGGTGGTTTTTCGAATGGACTCCATCCGCCCAGAATTTACTCGAGTTCTCAGGAGTATACACACTGAAAAAATCGGTAAAAGTGTCACCTGGCTTAAAGAGTTCAAGAGCGGCGTTGACCGGGAAATCGAAAATGTTTCCTCCGGCCGTAGCCACACTTTCGCCTCGCGAGTGACACTGGCCGCAAACGTCGATTTTCTGGTCCTGCGTCATGGTGTCAAACTCTACCCCGGTACCGGCCGAGTGAGCGCTGATTGCGGGGCCACCTGGCCCGTGGCATTTCTCACAAGCGGTATTAAGCTCGGAATAGGTAGCCGTGTACCCGATAGTTTCATCGTAGGCAAGCTGAACCCCGGTGGAGTGGCAACCGATACAACGGCGCTCAAAAGAATTTTTCTTGACGACGTCTGTCGTCAGGGCCGTCTCGTCGGTGTACAGGGGTAAATCATCGGAGCCATACCAGTGATCCGGATGGTACGTCACCCAGTTCTTGTCTTTCTCGTTCCACTGGATGGGAAGAATATAAAGGCTCTCACCGATTTTCGTCAGATAGCGTTGTTTCCATTTCCCATGTCCGCCGTATGTCATGACAACCGGATACGTAATGTCGCCGATGGTTACCTTGTATCCGCTGAGGAGGTCGGTGGGGTCCTGCAAGGCGGTCGTGTCCACGGAAAGCTTGGGTGCGTTAACACCGTATTTGGCAAAGGCGGAGGTGGTCGCCAGGTCGATCCCTGCGACCCATTGGTCACGGGATACCACTCCGGGAGGGCCGTAGACCGATGAAGAGTCCGGGTCCCGCAGCGAAGTATTGTGGTAAGTCTTCACCCAGTCACCTACTGCCGGTTTATCTCCCATGGGGGATGAATGGCAGGTGAGACAGAAATCAGCGCCCTTATATTCCTGCGCACTGAGATTTTGAACCGCAAATAGAAATACAGCCGATATCATCGTGACACAAAAAATTAGTAATCTCATTAAACTCTCCTTGCCGTAAGCATAAAACAACTCCACTAAACAGCCGCTCAGTTACCTCAGAAAGGAATTTAACAAACGGATGTTTTACGCCATAGAAGTCTCCTTTTGCAGATAGTGGTTAGTCGATACAGCTAACAGAGAAAACAATTTACAGAAAGACAACTACTGGGGTCAGGTAAACTGGTAAAATGGTGTTAGTGCCCCAATTGTTTGAACAGATACAGGTCTTCAATAGATAAGGGAAAGGGTATAGCTCTGCACATTGCTATGTATAGCTTTTTATACAATACGAGATTGACACGATTTTGTCAATGGGCTGCAAATATTTTTTCAATCTTCTCTGCCGATATGCGTCATATCAGGATTAAAATTGCAAAAAAATGGCCTTTCCCCCGGTTCCGTGAGAAACTTTTCGTTTTTTGCTCTTGAAGCGGGAGAATTCCATCGCCTCTACATTTAAAGGCCTCGGTGAATGTGAGCGCGTGTTCTGTGGCGGTACACCGTTCAGCCACTATCCTGCTCACGAAAATACCGCCACGGGGGTAACCTGCGTCTGCAAGGCTCCAGCCCCTGTATCGGCTCCGGAGGTGCTGGTCCGCTTGGTCAACGGCTGGTGGCCTGGTAAGAGGAGCGTTCGGGTCCAGTGAGGATAATCGAGGCCTCGTACAAGGGTCAATAGAGGCCGTCAAGTATGGACGGTATGGCTGCAATCTGCGGCGACTTCCAGAGCTGTCTGGAGAACGAGATAAAGGATACCCAAGTGGAAGTGATGATTTTTTTGGAGGGGGGAGTAAGGCTGGTGTATGAGAGGTAATGCACTTTCAAGCGGACTCTGCGTTATTGCCCCGTGAGGCTGTGCGGGGGGGGGGGGCGTGTCTCTACCGGCTCTGAATGGTTGCGACACTGCGGGATAGTCTGTCAGAGATAGTGGGCAAGGGTACGGGTTTTTCTTTCGGCCATGCTAAAATAACAGGAGGCGGCAATAGTTGGAGAGCATGGTTTCCCGTAGAAAAAAAGGCCGCGGAGTCAGGGTATTCGGTTTTCGCATTTAGAAATTCCGGTGGTGCTTCTACATTGCCGCTGCCTTCCGGCGATGGCAGGCTATTCTTCTTTTACAAACTCAAAACCATAGATTATACTGCCATCCGGCTCTCTTTTGGCCCACACAAGTCTGGCTTCATGGGCAAAAGAAGCGCGGAGAGATTGCATTCGCAACCATATCTTCAAAGGCTCCTTGGTTTTTAATCGAAGGCCGGTTGAAGACAGGTCGTATGATAAGGCTACGACTTTAGCGCCATCGGCCATTATCTCGATGGGCTCTTTTACAGTTTTTCTGTCGGCTATTCTATGTTCCGGCTGTTTGTCTTTCTTCACGGATAACCTCCTCGCAATTTTGGCGGCAGCGAACGTCAATCGATACTAAATACCGCCTCAAACAGCTTTTTGTTCATTGATCGTACTCGTTCCATGCCCGGGGCAGTAGTCCGGCTCTGAAGACGGCTATCCAATCCCGTCGTCACCTTGATCCTGATATCGCACGATGTTAAAAAGAGTTATTGAACTATCCGAATCGATATCCGTAAAGATTATGCCCATGCCGGAAGGCATTGCTGTTTCATCGGCTCTTTGGTGCCGGACGACCCTGAAAGAAGCCTTTACCTGTGCCTTCAGCTCTCCACATTCCTGATTCAGGATCATCTGGCCAGTTTCGCCGATGGGAAGGGGGGCCTCGGTGCAAATGAACACCCCCTCCATGCTGATATCTTTGGTCTCGGTATAGTGGTATTCCTGTCCATGCAGAACCAAGGTGACATCGGAGACGAAATCTACCCTTTTTCGGTTTCGCGAATTATGCGCCGGCGGATTAATCATCTCATAGCCCCTTTTGAGGTTGGGGACGTCAAATCACTTGTGCGGAATTGGTAACCCGATAGCAGATGCTATTAAGATACTCCAGCCTCTTGAAACGCTCGGTGATGCCCAGGAGCGATTCAGTTGACCCGATCACCAGGTAGCCGTCCGGGTTTAGCTGGTCTGCCAGGTTATTAAAAAGAGTTCTCCGGTTTTCAGGGCTGAAGTAAATGGCGACGTTGCGGCAGTAGATAATGTCGAATCGGCCGAGACCGGTCAGTGGGCCCAACAGGTTGAATTTGCGAAAAGTGGCCATTGCACGGATTTCGTCATTGACTTGCCACATCCCATCCACGGGTTTGAAATAGGTATTGATTTGCTCGCGGGGAAAGCCCCTTTCCAACGCGAGTTGACTGTAGCGGGCATAGCTCGCTTCGGCCACGGCCGCGTCCGAGATATCCGTTCCCAGTATTCTGATCCGCCATTTGGAGAGATCCTGGTAAACCTGTTTGATCGAGATGCCAATGCTGTAAGCTTCCTGACCGGTCGAAGAGGCAGCGCTCCAGATATTGAGCGAATAAGGCCCGAGAGGGGAAGCTTTGGCGCAACGGTCGGCGTGCTCGGGCAGGAGCTTGTGCTTGAGCAACTCGAAAGGCGACTGGTCCCTGAAAAACGAGGTTTCCTGAGTGGTGATCGCATCGACTATCCGGTTCGAGAGCCGGCCGGTGGCGTCGCTCTTAGCCTTGAAGTAGAGCTCCCTGTAGTTACTGAGGCCGAGTTCCTGCACCAGGGGCCTCAGCCGGCTTTCCACCAGGTAGGCCTTGCTGCTGTCAAGCACAACGCCGCAAAGGCTTTTTACGTAATCGGCTATCAGTTTCAGTTCTTCCGGTGTGACTTGCATTTAGATACGGTTTCATTGAAGTTTGGTTGAAAAATAATAATCAGCGCAAGGATGCGAGCCAGCTTATTCTGTCGCCGATCGCGTCCAGCGGCAGGATCTCATCTACCACTCCCGCCTTGACCGCCTCGGCGGGCATACCGTAAACTACGCAGCTCTGTTCGTCCTGGGCAATAATTTTCGCGCCGGCCTGTTTCATTGCGGCCAGGCCCTTGGCGCCGTCGTTTCCCATTCCGGTCATAATGATTCCGAGGGCGTTTTTCCCGTACAGTTCGGCCACCGAGCGGAACAGGTAATCGGCCGAAGGCTGGCAGTAGTTCTCCGGGGGATCATTGGTAATCACGATCTCCACGTGCTCCAGGCTACCTGTCTGCTTAAGTTTCATTTGTTTGCCGCCAGGCGCCAGGTAGACCGTACCCGCCTGTAAAACCTGGCCGTGAGCGGCCTCCACAACCCTCACCGCGCTTTTCTTGTCCAGGCTTGTTGCGAAAGCATGGGTGAATACCGGCGGCATGTGCAGCACGATCGCCACGGGGACGTTCAAACCGGCGGAGAACTCCGGAACAAGGTGGCTGAGCGTATCGGGACCGCCCGTGGAAATCCCGATAGCGACTAACTTGATCTTGCTTACCTTGGCCGAGGGAGCCGCTTTACCCGCTGGCCGGGCCGGTGTAACGGCCCGTGCTACTGTGCCGGTGTTTGCCGGTTTTCTGCTCAGTGTAGCCCTGAGTTTTTCCCTGGCGATGAAAGACGATATCTTGTTTTTCAGCTGGAAGCGGAGAGCTTCGAGGTTTTTCCGCATGTCGGGGCCCGAGGGCTTGGTGATAAAATCAAAAGCCCCCAGTTCCAACGCTTTCACCGTGTTCCTGGCGCCCTCCTCGGTAACGGCACTGACCATGATCGCGCTTACTTCGGCATTATCCTGCCTGATCTTGCGTAACAATTCCAAGCCGTTCATGCCCGGCATTTCCACGTCGAGAGTGAGCAGATCGGGACGCAACTGTTCGATCTTGCTTAGGGCGATCTTGCCGTTGCTGGCCGTGCCCACCACTTCCACATCCGCGAATCCGGCCAGGATGTCTGAAATTATTTTGCGGTAAAGACTCTGATCGTCCACCACAAGGATTTTGATCATACTTTAAGCTCCATAGTTAGGCTCTGCCAGCTCGTTTCAGATTTGGAACCGATCGACAATTTGTTTCAATTCCTGCCCCATCCGGCTCAGTTCGGTTGCACTGTTGTTCAGGGTGTTGCTGGCTTCTTTCAGTTCCTCGCTGGTTTGCTTGACCGAAACGATGTCGCTGGCGATTGATCTGGAAACTTCGGCGGCCTGGGTCACGTTACGAGTCATATCCTCGTTGCCATGAGCCGCC
>JAJRTS010000094.1 GCA_024278175.1 Gemmatimonadales bacterium
ATTGCATGTGGCTCTGGTAATCCGGAGGCCACCAATAGCAGACTGGTTGGATTCAAAGTCCCGATAAAGAAAAAACACCTTTTACCCTTGACCACGCACATAGCAGCGTGTTGAAAAAACACGCTTCTAAGTTATAGTCTTTTCCCGGCCCCCCTGTCAAGAGCGCGCAAAGTTGCCCCGGTCGCTTGACAGGGCCTGCCAGGCTGTGTATCTGTTATAAGCACGGTTTTTCCGAACGTGCGCCAGCTCACGTGGGAGCATGCTTTGCGCAACCGGGGGCTGCATACAAGGGGGCGATGATGTCCGGCGCGGACGCGGAGTACGACGACAGACTGAAAAAAACAGTGCGCCGTAACAAGGGCGAGCTGGAGGAGTTGTTCCGGGAGTTGAAGGAAATCGGCGAGGAGTTGCGCCGCGAGCACCTCCGCCGCGCGGAGGCGAACCGCGCCGAGGGAGCACTCGCCGGAGTCAACCGCATGTGCCGCATTTGTTTCAACAGTTGCAAGCAGCCCGCCACGGTAAGAATCCACCACTGCGACCGTTTCGAGCCGGTTGGTTGAGCAGAATCCCCGGGTTAACGGCGGCCACGGCTTTTTCAGACCCCGGTTATCCCCCCCGCCAATCCTAAAGGGCACACAGCTACAACCGACAAAGAAGGCTCAAACCCGGGGCGACCTACGGCCGCCCCCACTCGTCAGATTATTTTCGGCCGGTTGGAGGTCAGCATCCGCCCGCCGTCCACGGGCATGGTCGTGCCGGTCACCCAGCGGCTGGCGTCGCCGGCCAGGTACAGCGCGGCCTCGGCGATATCGTCCGGCCGCCCGTTGCGGCCCAGCGGATGGCAGACGCGCAGCTTGTTGTAGAACTCCGGCACTCCGTCCTCGCCCACGATCGGCACACTGAGCTCGGTGTCTTCCACCACCGCCGGGCAGATCACATTGACCCGGATCTGGTCGGGGGCGTGCTCCAGGGCCAGGGTCTGGCAGAGCATCTGCACGGCGGCCTTGCTGGTGCAGTAGAGTCCGGCCCCCGCCATCGCGCGCAGCCCGGCCACGGAGCTGATAGTTATGATCGAGCCGCCGCCGCGGTTTTTCATGTGCGGAATCACAGCAGTGCTGCAGCGCCAGGGCGCCCAGAGATTGGTCTTCATCAGCAGCTCGTAGGTCTGGTCGTCGGCCCGGGCCAACTCGTCGAACCGCATGACCCCGGCGTTGTTGACCAGCACATCGACACCCCCGAAGCGGTTGGTGACGGTCCTGACCATCCCCTGGATCTGGGCCTGATCGGTTACATCGCACTGCAACGCCAGCGGGTTGTCGCCGCCGGGGCCGGAGGCGATTTCGGCCGCGGCCTGCTCCAGCTTGTCCACGCGTCTGCCGCAGATTACCACCTGCGCGCCAGCGGCAACGAACCTGGCCGCGATCGCCTTGCCGATCCCGGTGCCTCCGCCGGTTACGATAGCTACTTTTCCGTTCAACGTCAGCATCACAAACCTCCACGCACAATATTTGGGAGATAGAATAATTAAAGAAATTCCTGGAAATTGACTAACCCCGCAGCAAGCGACGGGAAAATCTTTCGATTAAAGAGTTGTCCGCCGTCTGTCCGGTCGCGGTGATAATCCGGCAAGCGAGAGCTCCGGCGGGCAGGGGGCTCTCCGTTTGTTCAGTCGGCGGGTAAAGTTTTATACCATGAACGGTACATGATTCCCGCCGCCAGCGCAAACACAACCGCCAGCCTGGCAAACATCGCCCAGTCGTGGAGCATGAAATATATCGGGGCCATATTCAGTGCGAACAAGCCCACCGCGCCGACCAGGCAGTTAAACAGATCCAGCTTGAACATTTTCTCCCTGCACCAGCCGGGTGTGGAGTGGGCCACCAGTTTATGCACCGGCGCCCACAGGCCCCACGGCTGGGTGCGGCTGTAGAACTCCCGTAGCGTCCGCTCGTTGGTTGGAGGGGTCAGCAGCGCCACGGTTACCGACACGGCCAGCGAGATCGAGATCATAATGAAGTAAAAAATGTAGTCCGGCATCACGTAGCCCCAGCGGGTCTGGATAACTTTCTGGGCCACGGCCACGAGAAAAGCCGCGATCAGGCCGAAACTGAATCCCCAGCCGTTGAAGCGCCACCAGTACCAGCGCAGCACCAGCGGAACCAGCATGCTGCCGCCCAGCATCCAGAACACCCAGATCCCCAGCTCGAACAACCCGCCCATCGACAGACCCAGCAACACGCCCGCGGTAACAAACAGCAGCGAACTCAGATAGGTGACAGTCAGGAACTCGCGGCGGCCGGCGTGGGGGCGGAAGTGACGGATATAGATATCGCGGATGACGTAGCTGGTGCCGTTGTTAATGCTGATACTGAACGTGGACATGAACGCGGCCAGAAAGCCCACCAGCACGAACCCTTTCAGACCCGCCGGCAACATCGTGTTGATCATCCTCGGCAGAACCATGTCCGTGTCGTGGATGTCGATCTGGGGCGTGGCCAGCGCCAGCAGGGCCAGGCCAACCACCAGCGTCCAGCGGGGAAAAGTGAGCAGTTCGTAGCCCGCGCCCTGCTTGCAGGTGTCACGCGCGCTTTTGGTCGAGAGCATGAACTGCATCCCGGCGCCGATGCCGGGGCCGCTGAAAAACGCGAGCAGGGTCTGGAAGCCCCACATCATCGCCCACGGCCAGAACAGGGCGAACGCCCCCCTGGGATAGCCCTCCAGGGTAACATCGGCCAGGTAATCTATCCGTGCGGTGGGCAGCATCAGCTCCCAGCCCGCCGGTGTGGAGCTGGCGATAAAATCCGGCCCCACTGTCATGAACGCCAGGACCGAGATATAGATCGCCGTGAAAAAGAGGATGAACGTCTGGATCAGGTCGGTGTAAGCTACACTGAACAGCCCGCCGAGCATGGCGTAGAGGGCGGTAAAGCCGATCACCAGCACGCCCCAGAGCCTGGTGTTGATCTCCGGGTCCGCGCTCAGGACCGGCATGAACTCGCTGATAAACTTGCCCACGCCCACGTAGGCGTAGGTCACATAACCGATCAACGAGCCGATCGAGACGATGGCGATGGTGAGCCGGGGTAGCTCGCCGGCCCAGCCCTCGCCGAACCGGAAACTCATCCACTCGGCGGCGGTGACCACGTTGGAGCGCCTGATCCAGCGGCCCAGATGGCACATCAGCGCCACTCCGCCCACCATCCAGAGGTTGTAGTAGAACGAGCGTACGCCCATGAAGTAGAGGATCGAAACGTTGATCATCGTGCCGGTAATGTCGATTGAGCTCATGCTGGAGCTCATCGCGGTAATCCACCACGGGATCCGGTTGCCGCCCAGGAAATAGCTGCGGACCCCGTCGCTGGCCTTTTTCAGGTGCCCCACGCCGATGGCCAGCATGGTTGCCAGGTAGAGGCCGATAATCAGGTAATCGATAAATTGCATAATTCCCGGACCGGAAGACGCGTAGGCAGCGATGGTGTTTCAATCAATGTATGGCTTCAGAGGTGAAACCTGACGGTTGAAAGATAAACCTGCAGGGCAAAGGCAGAAAGTGTTTTTTTGACAGGCGGGGAAAGCGCTCCGCAAGGAAACCGTTGTCCGCGGCGGCTTTGGTTGACACTGATTCGCAAAGAATCTATATTGTCGTACCCCCGCAAGTGAAACGGTAACCGTGAGGAGGACGGATGCGAAGGGTTTCTTATTCAGTATTGGTATTAACCACCTGCCTGATCACCACCACATCTTTGCAGGCGCGGGATTACGTGCTGGGATGGGGCGGACGGGTCGGCGCCGCTCTCGATCCCGAACAGGTCTACGTGGGTTTCCATCTCGATCTGGGCGAAATAGCGGAGCGGGTGCGCCTGCAACCGAATATCGAAATCGGTTTCGGCGACGGCAGGACCCTGGTGGCGATCAACCCCGAGGTGTTCTACCTGTTCAAGCCCCACGACCGCTGGACGCCCTATGCCGGCGGTGGGCTGGGGATCAACATTGTCAACTGGGACCACAGCGCCGACATGGACGATATGATGGAGACTCAGATCGGGCTGAACCTGCTTGGCGGTGTGGAAACCAAAATCAGCGACAGGGCAAAATTCTTCGGCGAGATCAAGTTCGGCGTGGGCGACAGCCCGGACGCCAAGTTGTCCGTGGGGCTGACTTTTTTGATGTAGCGCCCGACATCCGGGAGCCTTATTAACGACTTAAAGGCAATGACGGCAAAACACTCCGTGGCCGTTTTTAGTTGGCCGAATTGCTGTTAGTAGCCAATAAACATAAAGCCGGACGCACGCGCTGGTGCGCCCCTACAGCAAGGACACGCAACCAATTTAGATTCGTTGAAAGATTTAAAACAGAAACCCTGCGGATAGCCGCGAGGTCTCTTATTGTTAATTCAGCCGCACAATAAAAAAACCTATTTCTTCTTACCCTTTCCTTCACCGCGTCCCTCACCTGCGCCCCGGTTTTTGCCTATGGGCTATTCGCCCTGCTCCACGAATATCTCCCAGACCTTGCCGTTGTAGTCGGAGGCCAGCAACAGCACCGGGATTGACGCCGGCTCGTGCTTGGGCCCGGTGATATCGTTCACATCTGTCACCGGACCCAGCAGCCGCACGGGATCACCCACGGTCCGCAGGCCGTCCGGGGAGAAATGCTGCAACAGGATCCAGTTGGGACGGTTATATTTCTGGTTGGCGCCGTAGGCCGTATAGGCCACCGCCGGGTGGTTTCCCAGCCAGAGCGCGATCGGTCGCGAGGGCTCTGCGATAGCGCTCAGCGGGGCGAAATCCACGTTGATCCATTCCTGCTCTGCGTTGAGCACACGCGCCGCCAGCAGCGGTTTGCCTGGTTCGTCCAGGCTGGTCTTGGTGGCGGCGAACAGGCGCACCGCCCCTCGTTTCCCGCTCCCCGGCTTACAGAAATTGAGATGGTCGTCGGCGGTCTCGTTTCCGCTGGCCACCGTGTCGGGCGCGGACCATTCACCCGCGGGCGCGCCGTCCTGGTGACGGCTGAAAAGCACCTGCTCGGTGCTCTGGTTGCTCCACAGCACTCCCATCGCGCCGTCGGTGTTCACTATCACGCAGATATCGTCGCGATATACGTCGTCTGTCAGCACCACCGGCGGGCCGAGCCTGTTGAGCTCCGGCGGGAGCATCCGGGTCACTATCCGGCGCGTATCCGCGCTGTCTGCGGGGTAGGCGAGCCAGAAAAGGCCAGCGCTGTCGCGGTCCACTGTCACGGTTTCGATAGTGCCGGTTTCCTTCACGGTCAGCGGCGGCGCTTTGAGCAGGTAACGGTTGTCCTCCCGGCTCCAGAGAAGCGAGACTACCGCCAGGCGGTTATCCTTGCACAGCGCGGCCACCACCAGGTCGCCCGCCGCGTAGACATCGGCCTGGCCCGGCAGGGATTTAAGAGCTTTGGTCAGGTGCTGCTCCACGCTCCACTGACCGTTATCATCGCGCCGCCACACGTTGCTGCCGCCTCCGCCCCAGGGCAGCCAGGCCCACCAGTGCCCGGCCGCGAACCAGACCTTGCTCTGAGGTTTGTCCGCCGTGGGTTCGTCAAGATAGCACTGCATTACAGGCTCTTCCTTGCTCAGCAGAGCGCCGACAGCACCGGGTAACGCAAAAACGCACAGGACCAGCAGGGTCAATAATCGAACCGGTAAACGCGACATCGAACCTCCGGGTAAACGTAGTTTGAAGACAAGAGCGGATTGACACGCCGGAACGCGGAGTATAGATTCTTGATTCACAGGCATTAATCCCGCCGGCATCATAATCTATACCCTGTGCTTGCGAGTGACAATAGGAGTAGTTGGAGCCCGCCGTTTGTATTATTATTTAACAGATCATTATTGAAAAAGTGAAAATATATTAACCAGCTTCCGCACCGAACAACAGGAGTCGGCCGATGAGAGTAATAACCGGAATCATGCTGCTTGTTTTGGCAGCCATCCCGGCGGGGATTTCGTCCGCGGCGGAAATCAGCGCGGACAACATCAGGTTTATCGAGTACCCGAACTTTCCCGACGCCCACTCCACGTGGGGCTCGATAGGCTACAGCAGCCAGCACGACAAGGTGTTTATCGGCGTTACCAACCATCGCGACAAGGTGGGACTCTACGAGTACGATGTCGCCGCCGACAACATCCGCCTGCTGGGGTTCCTGCCCGAGCTGGCCCACCTTCGCCCGTGGCAGTGGCAGGGCAAGATCCACAGCCGGATAACGGAGGGTCCCGACGGGGCGATGTATTTTTCCACCGATGGGGGCGAGAGCCGCGAGGAATTCCTGATGAACCATCCCCAGGGTTACAACGGCGGCTATTTCATGCGCTGGGACCCGGCCGGGAACAGGTTCACCAACCTCGGCAACGGTCTGCGCTACGAGAGCATCAAGGATATAACAATCGACCGGCTGAACGGTAACCTGCTGGGGATTTCCTATCCCCAGGGCCACCTTCTGCTCTACGATCAGGAGCGCAACGACGTCCGCGACCTGGGCCGGGTGGCCAGCGACCACATCCCCAGGGTGCTGTTCAGCGACAAGTTCGGCAACATGTACTACGACGACTGGCGGCAACGGCTGGTCAAGTACGAACACGACACCCGGCAGTTACTGTTCAACCCGGACTCGGTGGCGATGTTCGCCAATACCCCGGGCTACCGGATAATAACCGGGATCACCGGGTTCGCCGAGGACAAGCAGACCGGTCTGATCTACCTGGTTACCTACAGCTCCAAGCTGATCGCTTTTTATCCGAGCCGGCTGGGTTTCGGCAAGATGGTGGACCTGGGCGGGGTGTACGACGGGGACAAGGCGCCATACGACTACTACTGCCCAAACCTGTCGCTGGGGGCTAACGGCAAGCTCTACTATTTTATCGGCGGGCACGGGAAGTACGCGATCAAGGACCAGACCGTGCTGATGGAGTTCGACCCGCAGACGCGCACAAAGCGGATCGTGCTGCGTTTCCCGCTCGATACGATCAGTGAGGTCACCGGCCACGGGGTGGCCGACAGCGTGGGTAACCTCTATTTCTGTGGCCGCCGCCGCGCCGCGGGCGCCGTGGATGTGGGCGAAAGCGGGGCCAGCCGGCCGTTTATGATCATCTTTAACCCCACAAGGGCGATTGACGGATGAAGCTGCTTCTTACACTAATGGCCCTGGCGGCCCTCGTCCCGCCGCCGGCGGTTACTGCTGCTCCGATTACGATGAACAACGTAAGGTTTGTCGAGTACCCGGACTTTCCAGACGCCCACAGCACCTGGCGCTCAATCGGCTACAGCACCCGCCAGAACAAGGTTTATATCGGCGTCACCAACCATCGCGACAAGGTGGGGCTCTTCGAGTACGACGTGCCCACCCGGGCGATCCGCCTGCTGGGGTTCCTGCCCGAGCTGGCCCACCTTCGCCCCTGGCAGTGGCAGGGCAAGGTCCACTCGCAGATTCTCGAGGGCGCGGACGGCAAGATGTATTTCGCCACCGACGGGGGCGAGAGCCGCGAGGAATACCTGATGAACCACCCCCAGGGCTATTACAGCGGGCTGCTGCTGCGCTGGGACCCGCGGGCCGAAATCCTGGAGCAACTGGGCACGGGCCTTCCCAACGAGAGTATTAAGGATATCGCGCTGGATAATGTGGGCGGGCTGGTTTACGGGGTCAGCTACCCGTCGGTGCACCTGCTGCTCTTCGACCCCGGCAGCAACTACCTCCGCGACCTGGGCCGGGTGGGCAGCGACCACGTGCCGCGCTGCATCTTCAGCGACCGCTGGGGCAACGCCTATTACGTGGACTGGCGGCAGCGGCTGATAAAATACGAGCGCGACACGGGACGACTTCTGTTCAGCGAGCAGAGCATACAGTGGTTCCCGGGCACCACCGGGGAGCAGATAATCACCGGCATACCCACCTACGCCACCGACACGGAGCTGGGCATTATCTACCTGATCACCTACAGCAACATGCTGGTGGCGTTCCGCCCGCAGAGGCGGGGGATCGGGGAGATCGAGATCCTGGGGCCGACCGTGGACAGCGACAAAACGCCGCCACCCGGTTATTCGCCCAACAGCGCTTTCGCAGACAACGGCAAGCTGTACTACTTTGTCGGTGGGCACAACCGCTATGTGGTCAAGGACACGACGCTGCTGATGGAGTTCGACCCCGTTACGGGCAAGCGGAGAGTGGCGCTCAAGTTCCCGCTCGACGTGGTCAGCGAGGTGACCGGCTGCGACGTGAAAGACGCACAGGGGAATCTCTATATCTGCGGTCGCCGTCGCGCGGCCGATGCCCAGGACATGGGCGAGAGCGGGGCCAGCAGGCCGTTTCTGCTGATTTTCAATCCGGATAAAGACATAAGGGAATAAATCATTTCTGCCGACAACCGCGATACTGTCAAACCAATGGAGGAGCCGATGCTCAACAGGCTGCTGTTGCTTAGCGCCGCTTTGTTGCTGTGTGCCGCGCAGGCGCGGGCGGAGTACACATTTTTCACGCCCGAGGGTGCTTTCGCGGTGGAGGTCTCGCTGGAGAACCCGGGGCCGCGCCTGCGGCTGCCGATTTACCGCAACAGGATCACCTCGCTGGCCGCCCAGGGCGACTGGGCTATCGGTGGAACCACGGCGCAGGAGGGCCTCAGCCCGTTCCTGTTCGCCGTAAGCCTGAGCGCTCAGGAGTTGAAAGTGGCCCATGACCTGACCGCCGACATCCCCGGTCAGCGGGCGATCAGGAGCGGATTCGGCCGGGTGGGCGAGGCCCTCTATGCCGGGACGATCGCCCAGGGCGAGGGAGCCGGGGGCCATCTGATTAAAACAACGTTCAACGGTAAAGAATTTGCTGTCGAGGACCTGGGGATACCGCTGGAGGGCGAGGGTATCTTCGCCCTGACAGCCGACCCGGAGCGCCGGATGCTCTACGGGATCAGTTTCCCGCACGGCAAGTTTTTCAGCTACGAGATCGCCTCCGCCCGGGTGAAAGTGTTTGACGAGACCGCCATAACCAAAGAGCAGCACGGCTATTACCATCGCTACGCCCTTACGGATGAAGACGTGCTCAGCCGGGCGCTGGTGGTCGACAAGCAGGGCCGCGTGTGGGGCAGCCGTCCGGTGAACCGGATTTTTTACTATGACCCGGCCACGGACAAGCTGGTCACTATCGAGGAAGAGCTGCCCACTGTCTGGGGACGCCGTCCGCTGGGCCGCGCCGATAGTTGGGCCGTGGCTCCCGACGGGACGATCTACGGCGGTAACGCCGGCGACGGCCAGTTGTTCAGGATTGACCCCGTGAGCCTGCGGGTAAGCAACCTGGGCAAGCCGATCATGAGTCCGCGGATGCCGGGGCTGGCGTTCGGCGCGGACGGCCGCCTGTACGGCATCGCCGGGGCGCTGCCGGGATACGCGCACTTTTTCGTCTACAACACCGCTTCCGGCGACTATATCGACCTGGGCAATCCCCGCGTGCCGCTGATCGTGCCGGAGGTGGACTCGGAGTTCCCGTGGAGGGGTTTCCAGATCGCCACGGTTACCGCCACCCGGGACGGCAAGTATATTCTGCTGGGCGAGGATGAGTCGCTGAGCCAGTTGATCGTGCTGCCGGTCGATGGTGCGCCCGCGCAGCAGTGGCCGTAAACCGGGCGGCGGTATTGTGCGGCGCCGGTGAACGTTATGGAATTAATCCTGTAGGGGCGGCCCATGGGCCGCCCTTTTTTAGAGAGGGATCCCGTGCGTCCGGGTCGTTTGCCGTGCGCTGGGGCCTTAAACGTGGGAGGGGCAAGTCTATGGACAGGGAAAAACTGCTGGACTCGTTTGTTAACAGCATCCCGGACCCGGTGGCGATTGCGGGCACGGACCACACGGTGCTTTATTTCAACCGCGCGGCGCTGGAGTTGTTCAAGGGTAGCGAGCCGCCAGTGGGCAGATCGCTGCTCGCTTGCCATAACCGGCGGTCCAGGCAGAAGATTGAAGCGGTTCTGGAGCGGTTGAAAAACGGAGAGGACGAAGTCCGGATAACCACCCGTCAGGGCGAGGACCCGGAAAACCGCCAGCACACGTTCATGCGCGCGATCAGAAACGATGACGGCGAGTTGATAGGCTACTACGAGCGTTACATGTACTGGGGCAAGCGGATCGACTAGCAATGGCGGGTCAGGATTTTCGGTTGTTGTTCCTGAAGCGCAGCAAAAGCTTGACCAGGTAAATCGTGGGGTACAGTTCCAGGAGCGCCAGCACGGCCAGGATCACAATCCCGGTGCTGCTGAAAATGCTGTCCAGATCGTTGTTGACCAGCACGAAACAGATCGCCACGCCCAGGATCAGAAAATAGACCAGGTTCCACCAGAAATCTGATCTGCGCTCGCCCAGTTGTGCTAGCGTACCGGCCGGGGCTGTGCTCTTCTCGTTACTCACCGCGAGTCCTCCTCTTTGCTTTCACTCAGCTTTTGCAGGAGTTGTTTCTGGCCGGAATCACCTAGGGCCAGCACCTCCAGCGCGCGCTTCAACTGTGGATCGTGCAGCGCCACCAACTGGTAGGCCGCATTGTCGTCCCAGGCCACTTCGGCTATCCGGTAGGTCAGCAGGTAATCGGTGATATAGTCGCGGTAGCCTTCGAGCTTCTTGCTGTCCAGCCTGAACTCCTTACCATCCAGGTAGCTTACGAACGCGTCGAACACCCTGCGGTCGGCCTTGAACGGCAGTATTATCTCCGGGTTCATGCTTTTGTAGGCCACGGCGAAATCGAACGTATGCGAGTTGAGCCGGACGATGTAGGGGTCGGTGGCGGCGCTGTCCACCTTCGCTTCAACATCGGGAGCTATCCCGCCGCCGCCGCGCACCTCGCGGCCCATGTCGGTCTCGAAAATGACCTGTTTTTTCTCTTTGTCGCCCTCATCGGCGGAGTCCCCACGCAGGGCCATGGTTCGCACGCGGCTAAAAAACTCGCGCTGGATATTCCGTCCGCTGGGTGTGTAGTAGCGCGCGGTGGTGATCTTGAGCACATCTCCGCTACGCAGCGGATAGGTGGTTTGCACCAGCCCCTTGCCGTAGGAATTCCGGCCGACAATCACCGCCCGGTCGTGATCCTGAAGCGCCCCGGCCACTATCTCGCTGCTGCTGGCCGTGTACTCGTTGATCAGCACCGCCAGCAGGCCGTCCCTGAGCGGCGGCTTGCCGTCGGAGAAATAGCTGCTGCTGTCCTCGGCGCGGCGACCCTTGATAGCCACTATCAACTGGCGGCCCTCCAGGAACAGCTCGCAGATCCGGATCGCGGCGTCGGTAAGGCCGCCGGAGTTGTCGCGAAGGTCCAGCACCAGCGATTTCATGCCCTGATCCAACAGTTGCTCAAGGTACTGGCGAAGCTCCCCGGCAGAGCGCTCGGTAAACGAGGCCAGCCGGATATAACCCGTGGTCCCATCCAGCATGAAATGGCGCGTTACAGTGGGCACCACCACCGGGTTACGGGTCAGCGTGAACTTGAGCGGTTCCTCGGCCCCGTGACGGCTGACAGTCAGATCCACCCGCGTGCCCTTCTCGCCCAGCATGCGCAGGCTCACCTGCTCGGTTGTCCAGTTGTGTGTCGACTCGCCGTTGATCCGGATAATCCTGTCGCCCGGCTGGATGCCGTTGCGGTAGGCCGATGAGCGAGGATAGACGTTCATCACCACGATCTGCTCGTTGTTGCGCGAGATCGAGATGCCCGTGCCCACATACTCGCTGAGGACCTGGATTTCCTTGAAGCGCTCGAAATCCTTGGCAGGAATCAGCTCGGTGTATGGATCGAGCCCGTCGAGCAAACCCTCCACCGCGCGGTGGTAAAGGTTGTCGGAGGGGATATTGTCCACGTAGCGCAGGCTGACCTGGTTGACCACGTCCTGCAGCAGCAGCAGGCGCTTGTAGGTGTTGTCGCTGGTAGCCATCAACTGGCCGAACAGCCAGCCTACGAGCAGCAGGCCCAGCACGGTGGCGCTGGCGTATACGTAGGGGTTCCTGGCTTTCTTCAAGTTCATCGAACGCCCCTGAAAAGAAATGCAAATTGATCAGCCCGGATTAGTCACGAAGCCTGACTTGTACGAGAGCAAGGAAGCGGGAATGCAGCTGTACCAATGTACCGCAAGTTCCGCGATGACGCAGCTATTCGGACAAAGCAGGCGAGCCGAAGGTAAAAACATCGTTGCTTTTTACCATAACGGGATCATTATTACAAATCGGGTCGAGTTTTGAGTAATATCCCAGTAAGTTATTAATGTTTGCTGTTAAAAAATCGAACGATATTTTTATGAATAATCCGGGTTAGCTGTTTGTCCGGGCGCTAAAAACGGCCCGCAAGCGATAAATATTATCGAACTGTTAAGGATAAGTCAATACTCATTATACACTTCGCCCCCCGATAGTTCACTTCCCGGCCAGACGCAGCAGGGCGTAACGGCCACGGCGGTAAAGGAGCGCTGGTTTTGCGCCGGAAAGTTGCTGAATTTCGCCCACCATATCCATGCGGGTCAGCACCCAGTCGGTCTCCTTGCCGGGGGGCGGTGGCCAGGACTGCTCGTCCGGGTTGAACCGGTAGGCCTTCGAGCCGGAGTAGAACAGGAACGAGGGCTTCCAGACCCGCCAGGTGGCAACCGTGGCGCCGGGAGAGAGTTGCCCCCGGCTGTCTTCGGCGAGTTGCTTAATCGCCTGCAGGCGCTCCACCCGTGGAATGGCAACCCCGGTGAGCACGACGAAAAAGAACGCCATCGCCACGGCGTTCGCCCAAACCCAGTTGCGCAAGCCGCCGGGGCCATGGGCCAGCGCGGCCGAGAGCACGATAACCGCCAGCGGAGAGAGCCAGAGCCGGATTACGGCCGCAGGCTCACCGAGCTTGCGGCCCAGCAGACCCGCTCCCACCACGACAATCACCGCCGCCACCGCCGAGGTGCTCCAGGCCAGCGCCCGTCCGCCGGAACCCCGCTCGATCAGCCGCTGGATCAGGTTTGCCCCCAGTATCGCCGCCGCCGGCAGCAGCGACAGGACGTAGTTGGGCAGCTTGCTGCGGCTGAAACTGAAAAAGAGCAGCATCCCGGCCAGCCAGCACAGCAGGAAAAGGTGCGGCCGGGCGGCCTCGCCGCGGGAAAACGCCTTGCGGGCGGAAGTATATACTCCGGCGACAACGGCCACTGTCCAGGGGAACGTGCCCGCGATCAGGACCGGGAGATAGTACCACGGCGGCCCGGAGTGCTCCCAGCGGTTGGTGAAATAGCGCTGAAGGTTGCGGCCGATAAAATGCTCGACCAGGAAATCCTGCCCGTGCAGGGCGTACATATAGCAGTACCAGGGCGCGGCAACCGCGGTGAACAGCAGCACGCCCCGCACTGGGTTAAGACGCGGGATTTGCCGCCATTGCCCGCTCAGCAGCAGAAAACCGCCGATTGCGATAGCCGGCAGGATTGCGCCCAGGGGTCCTTTGCACAAGAACGCCAGCGCCGCCGAGGCGTACATGATCCACAGCCACGCCCCGCCGGGAGCGTTGCGCCGCCAGGTTGCTTTAAGAAACGCCAGCAGGCTCAGGGCCACGAACACGGCCAGAAACATGTCCGGCACGGCCGAGCGGCTGTATACCGACGGCATGATCGCGGTGGCGCAGATTACCCCGGCTGTCAATCCCGCGCCGCCGCCGAACAGGATCGCCCCGGCCGAGGCGGTAACGAGGGTGAATCCCAGGCCCGCCAGCAAGCTGGGCAGGCGGGCGGCGAACTCGCTGGTTCCCAGCGCGCGCATGGCGGCGGCCTCCGCCAGGTAGAACCCCACCGGCTTGCCCCAGCGCGGGGCGTCGTTGAATACCGGGTCCAGCCAGTTGCCCCGCTCGAGCATCTCACGGGCGGTTTCCGGATAGTAGCCCTCGTCCGGGTCGAACAGGGGTGGGCCGCCCAGAAACGGCAGCGAGACGGCCAGATAGAGCGCGGTCAGCACCAGCATGGCGCGCGCGTCCAGATTTTTTTGCCGAGGCGTGTCGCTCAAATCACTCAACCTGCGTGAAAAGGGCTAGCTGAAATTACCCCGGCAGAAGACGGCAGCCCTACCTGGCGGCCAGTTCCTGCTCGATCGCGGCGATAACCTGCTCGTCACCGGGCGTGGTTTTAGGTTCGAACCGGGCCACCACTCTACCGCTGCGGCCGAGGAGGAACTTGGTGAAATTCCACGGAATCTCACCGTCGAAACCGGGGTTGGTCTGTTCGCTGGTAAGATAGGCATAAAGCGGGCAGATGTCATCACCCTTGACCGAGACCTTCGAGAACAGCGGGAAAGATACGTTGTAATTGAGCGAGCAGAACTCCTTGATCTGCGGGTCGGTTCCCGGCTCCTGAGCGCCGAAATTGTTGGCCGGGAACGCCAGCACCGTAAACCCCCTGTCCCTGTACTTCTCGTAAATCTCCTGTAATTGCTCATACTGGGGCGTAAGCCCGCACTTGCTGGCCGTGTTGACCAGCAGGATCACCTGGCCGCTGTAGCTGGCCAGTTCCACGGTTTCCCCGTCGATGTTTTTCATCGAAAAATGCAGGAGCATGTTATCAGCTGCGGGTTTGCTGCTGCTGTCTGTCGGTTTGCCGCCGCTGCCCTGGGCGAAAGCCATCGAGGCGCTTGCCGCCACGGCGATCAAAGCGTTGAATATGCGGTACATGTGTCCCTCCTGTACGGGAAGAAGATTGATAGTCATTATAGAACGTGCGATTCAATATAATATCATGTTGGGCATAAATCGAGCGAGATTGAATGATTCAGGATATTATTCAGGAGGTTGGGCGGATTGTGGATTTTATTGGTTCGGAGGCGATAAAAGGCATACCTCTTGTATTTAGTATTGACACTGCCGTACAATCATGTCAGTCTTTACGTCTTGGCTTTTGCGCAGCTGGATATATTCGAGAACATTTCGATTTGGCGAAAGTTATGGATAACGGGACATCCCTGAGATTGCAGGATTGAGGGAGATTAGAACGCAAGAGAACAGGAGAAATCTAATGTGCGGCTCGGCTTTTAATATCATGTACAAGGTTATCGATGATGTGGAGGGTGTCTGGGCGGCGCTTCATTTGCGTTACATCACTTACCGCCATGTAAACTTTATCAGCGCCAACAGCGACCTGATTGATGTGGATCCCTATGACTACTGTTCAACATACCTCGGAGCTTTCCACGTAAGTGCCGACAAACCGATGCTTATCGGCACAATGCGGATAATCAGCAGGAATGAATTCAGCAGTACGGCTTCTTGCGTCAGAGAGATAGTCGCTGCTACGAAAAGCGAAGAGTTCAAGGCGCTTAAAGAGCGACCGATGCCGTTTCCGATTATGGAATCTTTTTCGCTGCCCGCTGATTTCATAAAAGAGGAAGTCGAAACCGGCCCGGGGAAGCCGAAGCCGGACCATCTGGCCGAAATATCGAGGCTCGCGGTGCGACCCGACTACTGGTTCCGCAGAATCGATGTGGGGCTGCACCACCTGCTGATACTCGACACCTGGCTGGACCATCCCCGGCGTAATATCTTCATGGTTGCAATTCACCCCAGAGCACAGGCGAGATACGAACGGGTCGGTATGCGGCGCATACCTGGAACCGGACGGGTGTTGTATAAAAACGTGGATCAACTGGCCGTGGCCATGTCCGTCGATATCGAGTCTTTACTGAGAGTTGGCCCCGGATACAGGGAAAGCTGCGAGGCGAATTACGCGCAGTACAAAGCGGAAAACTATTTTCTCAGGGCAGTGAAGAAGAGGCTGCCGCGAAAATCGAAAGACCAGGATCTGAACAGGAATTAATTTTTCGGATCAGCATAATGTGATAACCGCATTAGATACATAATCTGCTATTGTTCTCCAATATCCATCAGCTATTCATGCGCGCAAGACCAACCCGCCAGGATAGTGAACCCGGCGAATGAGGGTAATAACGTGGCTGAAAATAAAAACGGCGGCGCCGGTGTACTGGTTTTTGGTCCCGGAGTTGTTCGTCACGCGTCTCGCTTGCGAAAGCAAGCACGAGACACGGTCAACTCCATTGCAACGGTCCGAACGGGTAGGCAATCCCGCGCTCGGCCAGTATCCGTACCAGCCGCGCCAGCGGCAGGCCCATCACGTTGAAATAGCAGCCGTCCACTTTTTCCACCAGCGTGGCGCCGTAGCCCTGAATCCCGTAGGCTCCCGCCTTGTCCAACGGCTCCCCGGTTGCCACGTAGTGCCTGACATCCTCCTCGTCCAGCTCACGGAATTTGACCCGGGTAACCTCGAACACGCTCCGCACCCGGCAGCCCTCGGGGCCGGCCAGGGCCACGCCGGAGTAAACCTCGTGACTGCTGCCTGCCAAGCGGCGCACCAGTTCGCGGGCGTGAGCGGAATCACGGGGCTTGCCCAAGATGTCGCCGTCGTGGAAGACAATCGTATCGGCCCCCAGCACAACCGAGCCGGGGTAGCTGTCAGTCAGTGCCAGCGCCTTGCGCTCGGCCAGGGTGCACACGTGCGCACCCGGCTCATCCGGGACGCCGATCGTCTCGTCCACATGGGCGGGCAGTACGGTATGCTCCACGCCGATCAGGGTCAGCAGCTCGGTCCGTCTCGGGCTGGCGCTGGCCAGGATCAGGTGGGGACGCGTATTGTCGCTCATCTTTATGTCTGCCTCGCTCAGCGTTCGATTATCAGGGTAACAGGCCCCTGGTTTACCAGCTCCACGTCCATCATCGCCCCGAACCGCCCGGTGGCCGTTTCCACGCCGGCCTCGCGCAGCAACTCCACGAACCGGTCGATCAGCTTCTCGCTCACCGCCGGGTCTCCGGCTTTGATGAACGAGGGCCGACGGCCCTTGCGGCAGTCGCCGTAGAGGGTGAACTGGCTGACCACCAGAATCGCGCCGCCCACATCCGCCAGCGAGAGGTTCATCTTGCCCTGATCGTCGGAGAATATCCGCAGGCCCACGCAGCGGTTGACCATCCAGGCCAGGTCCTGCCCGCTTTCCTCACCGTGCATCGCCACCAGCAGCATCAGCCCTGTGCCGATACGGCCGGTCGTTTCGCCACCGACAGTAACCGCGGCCCTGCTCACTCTCTGGACCACAACTCGCATCCTTGTCGCTCCGTGTTCGATTGTTTAATTTGAACCCAGCTATCATTCTGCTGCCCACTTGCACAATTTGGTGCCCGGCGGGCCTTCGTGTCAAGGTGCTAACCTGGCACGGGCTTCGGGGTTGAGACAGGGGCCGGGGGCAAGTTGCGGGCTACAGTTCGACGTCCAGGGATAACAACTCGGGGTTCTAGGCAGGTTTTTCAGCGGAATCTTTCGCGGCGTCTTTGGGCGGTTCCTCTTTTTTCTGCTCATTCTGCTTCTTCTCACCTCCGGCCGCCTGGGCCTTGGCCGGTGCCGGCGCGCCCTTGCCGGTTTTTTTACCGCTGCCGGCCGTCTTGTCTTTCCCCTTACCGTTGTCTTCAGCTTCTTTTTCCCTGCCCCCACCCACCGCACGCTTGATATCGTCGTAATAATCGTCGTAGAACGCGTTGAGCTTGGGCGTGAGCAGTTTGCAGCGGTGGTATTCCCCGGTTCCCAGTTCACCGAGGCGCTGGATCAGGTTCACCGCCCGCACGGAAAGCTCCAGGAACGGACACTTGGTCACTTTTTTATTACAGACGAAAATTGTCGGGCTGTAGAGGCCGGTGAGCGGATAAGGGACGGCCGCCTCATAGGGACATTTTTTTGTCAGCCGGTCGAGTTCGGAGTAGAAGTCAAATATATCGGTTAGTTCCAGGCCCAGCGTCAGCGCGTTTACCGCCCGGTCGTTAAGCTGTTTTTCCATCAACCGAATATTCATGTAGTCGACAATGTCTTTGGTGGACGCGCTCTCTCCGAACAGCCCGTCTTCCCGGCGCAGGAACATCTCGGCGACCACCAGAATGTTGGCCAGCGTCGCGTTGTTTTCCTGGCGCACGAAATCCCGCTCGGCTTTCTGCCAGCCGCACATCAGCTTGTAGGCTTTAAGAACGTCGTCGCCAAGATCGTATTTCTGCAGGTTGGTGATATTCTTCTGGATCGATTCCCAGTATATATTCTGCCGTTCCTCCTGTTGCGCCTTGATCACCCTGTCGCTCTCCATCACCGCACCCCAGTTATGAAACAGACCGGTGATCAGAATCTTAGGCAAAATATCGGAGCGGTCCTTGAATATCGAGTCGAACTGCTGTGAGCAGGCGATCGCAGCACTGAAAATACCGGTATTCAGCGCATGGTCTGCGAAAAAGATGGCCCGTTGATTTTCGGCGAACTCACAGACGAATCGCATGCGGAACAACTCCAGCGCGATCTCGTTACGGTCCAGGACTTTATCGGTCAACTCATCGAACATGGGCGTGAGATTGCGCATCAGCTTTTTGAACACGACCGCTTTCTGGCGGGAAAAAAACAGGCTCTTGATTTTTTCCTTGAGGCTCTTGCGCAGGCCGTCCATCAGCTTGGGTGACGACTTGATGAGAATGTTGAAATCCATCTCGGGATTGGATTCCCTGAATTTCAACAGCCGGCTGATTCTTTCCCAGGAGAGTTCAGTGTCTTTGGGGTAAAGTACCGTGCCCTTGTCGGAGCGAAGGTCGTCGGCCAGCTCGATTCCACTGCGCAACGACTGGGTGTTGATCGGATGGAAGTTGCTGAACTTGAGCATCGCGTTAAGGCCGCCGATCCGGATCGATTCGGCCTCTACCACGAACAGGCTGCTGAGGTCCACCTGTTTATCTTCAGCCACGTGATATCCCGCGATAAAGGGGTACGAAATATTGTCGCTTACAGCAGACAGGGCGGGCAGTAAAACCAAGAGACAATATTGGCGCCAAAGGGGAAAAAGTCAATCAAGTTCGGTCCGGACCGGACTGTTTGTTCCGGATATCCTGACCTCGGTATATTCAGTTCATCCAACAAGAAACGTTCATGACGCTCAGGCCGCAATCCGGGTGTACAAAGGAACCGCGCTCAAAGCTCCGTTCCCGCCCAGCGGGCCACGCGCTCCGGCGGTGCGGCGGTGGCGCGCATCAGCTCATCCGGGCTCTCCGAGCGCGGGCTGGCCCACACGGCCGCCACCAGCACCAGGCCGGTTCCTGCTTCCAGTTCCGCGCTAACAGAGGCCTGCATGGCGCGGGCGTGGAAACTGTTCAGGTCCTCGCGGCCGCGGAAACCGGCCAGCGGCCCGCTGCCGGTAAAGCCGGAAACTGAGCGGATGAACACTGCGTTGCCGCTGCTTTGTGCGCGGCCCCATTGCCAAAGTTTCCCGCCGGCTGTTTCCGGCCGCTCGTCCGCGCCGAGTCCCAGGGCGTAGGTGTGCTCGGCGGCGACAATCTTCCCGTCGCCCCCGAAACTGACCTTGTGGGCGCGCCACTGGATTTCCCCGTCGATCAGCACCATGCTCTCCACGTCGATTTTTTTCTCGCCCAGCAGTGCGCTCCATTTCCACTCCAGCATCTCGCCGCCAACGACCCGTCCGCTATAGGGAGTGTCGCGGCGGGCGTAGTTGCCGGAGCTGTCGGTAAAACTGAGTGCGCAATCGGGAGCCATCAGGTTATCGGCCAGCTCCACGTTGAACGGAAAGTGGCTGGAGTAGGAGAAGTTATAATACTTGGCGCGGTAGTACCCGGGCTTGTCGCAGGAGGATTGCCAGAGCTGCACCTGGCCGCTTTTTTTGCAGCCGGCCGCCAGCATCTCCGGTCCCTGGATAAGGTGGCGGAAATCGTCCTGCTCCACGGGCAGGGCCTGTTCGGGGGCGGTCCAGAACGGGTCGTCGCTCGCCAGGCTGGCCGCGAAAAAAGCCTGCATACCCCAGTAAGGATGGCCGTTGTTAATATAACTTTCCTTGATCGAGGGGCTGGAATGGGGGGTCATTGTCTCGCGTAACTTGTGGTTTTCGCTGTCCCATGCCCCGGCCTGCCAGAGAAAGCGAAGGTTGAGGTTGCAGATCCGTCGCAGCAAGCCCGTGTCGTAGGGCCAGAGACCCATCGAGTGGGCCAGCGTGAGCGGGGTCAGCGTGCCCCAGCGGTAGATCAGCGAACGACCCCACATCACATGGCTGCCGTTGCCGCCGAACAGGTAGGGCGTGGTGCCGAGGAACTGTTCGAGGCGCGAGCGGAATTTTTGGCGAAGAGCCGGGAAGCGCTCACCGATCACCATGTCCCAGTACAGGTTATGGCTGGCGAACACCCAGAAGTTGTAATAGTCCCATTGGTCGCCGCTGGTGGTGTCGGTGTACCAGCCGCTGCCGGAGTACATGCTGTCGATTGCCTCGATATCTCCGCGAAACCACTGCTCATCACCGCTGAACTGCTCCCAGCGCTCGCCCAGCGCCAGCCGCACCGCGTGGTTGACCGCGGTGAACAGGGCCCAGTTGTTACGGCGCACATTTACCTGTGTGCAGCTTTCCAGCCAGCGCTGGATATTGCGGCGCTCGGCGGGCGTGAACTCGTCCATCAGTTGATCGCGCACCAGCCAGAGGCTGAAAGCCACTATCGAGCTTTCCACCTGGCGCTGGTCCCAGTCTTTGGGGCTGGCGTATTGCCAGAAATCCCGGCTTTGCGGATCGGTGCCGTGGCGCACGGCCGAGAGGAATATTTTGGCGGGGTCATAGTTTGTGCCATCCACTTCCAGCTGCAAATCGCCGTCCGGCCCGGCGATAACCGCGGCCAGAGCGGGCATGATCCTGGTCACCGAGTCGCAGGTATTGCCCCGCGCGGAGATGAAATTGTCAAGCATGGTCCCGCCCGCGTAGTCGCAGACGGCGAACGTATCCGAGGTGCGCACGGCGTTACGCACGAAACCTTCCAGGATCGTGCCGAGCGTCTGGCCCCACTGCTCCCGCCCCCATCCCGACTGCTCCACGCACCCGGCGGCGATTTCGCTCGGCGGCGGCACGGCCGGCTGTTGGCGGCTATCGCAACCCAGCGAGGCCAGCATCGCCCCTGCTCCACATGCCGTGGCGCTTTGACCCAAAAAAGTCCTTCGCGAGATATCGTCGCCGCCGGGCAAGCGGTTTTGATCGGGCATCATAGCTCCCTGTTTTATGTTCAATTTTTGTGTGATCAATGGAGGTAGTTGGATTATACAATCGGCCGGGGCAGCGGACAAGTGGAATGCGGAGCAGGTGCGGGAAATATGTAACCATTGTCCGCCCGGACGTGTATAGTAGTGTAGGTTTCTGTCACAAACATCCATAATCCTTGACACTAAGCCGGGGAGTCAGCTAGTTGGACTTGCGCGTCCACAAACGCCCGGGGCCTGCCGGCGCGTCTCCCGGACCAATAGCGAGTTGCATTCGACGATAACACGACTGGAGCACGGATGAAGATAGTCAAGCTGTCGATTGGCCGGCCGGTGACGGTTACGATGCTGATGGTTACCCTGGTCCTGTTTGGCGCGGTAGCGTATCAGCGCCTGCCGATCAACCTGCTGCCCGATATCAGCTACCCCACTCTGTCCGTGCGTACCGAGTACGTGGGCGCCGCCCCCGAGGAAGTGGAAAACCTGGTCACCCGCCGGATCGAGGAAAGTGTGAGCGTGGTGAACAAGGTAATCCGGGTCTCCAGCCGCTCGCGTCCCGGCCTGAGCGATGTGACCGTCGAGTTCGAGTGGGGCACGCAGATGGATTTCGCCTCGCTGGAGGTGCGCGAGAAGCTGGACCGCGTCCGCCTGCCGCAGGAGGTGGACAAACCGATCATCCTGCGCTACGACCCCAGCCTGGAGCCGATCATGCGGCTCGGGCTCACCAGCGATGAGATCGATCTGATCGCCCTGCGTACGCTGGCCGGACAGCGGCTGAAAAACCGGCTGGAGACAATCGACGGGGTGGCGGCTATCGAGGTCTCCGGCGGGCTGGAGGAGGAAATCCATATCGAGCTGAGCGAGAGCCGGCTGGCCTCGCTGGGCCTGAGTGTCGATCAGGTGGCCCGGCGCGTGTCGGCCGAGAATGTCAACCTCACCGGCGGCACGCTCACCGACGGCGAGGCGGAATACCTGGTGCGCACGCTGAACCAGTACAAAACTCCGGAGGAAATCTCCGAGATTATTATCGAGCGTCGCGGCCAGGCGCTGATCCGCCTCTCCGACGTGGCCACTGTGTCGCGCTCCTACAAGGACCGCACGGTTATCACCGAGATCAACGGCAGCGAGAACGTGGAACTGGCCGTATTCAAGGAGGCCGACGCCAACACGATCCTGGTGGCGCGGCGGGTCCACGAGCGCCTGGGCGAAATCCAGCAGGAATTCGGCTCCTCCAGCGGGATCAGGCTGGAAATAATCACCGACCAGAGCCGTTTTATCGAGCAATCGATCAGCGAAGTGCTTAAGACCGCCATCGTCGGTGGCCTGCTGGCCATAATCGTCCTGTTCGTGTTTTTGCAGCGGGTGGGGGCCACGGTCATTATCGGCATGTCGATCCCGATCTGCGTGATCGCCACGTTTTTCTTCATGTACATCTCGGACGTCTCGCTCAACATCATGTCCCTGGGCGGCCTGGCCCTGGGGGTGGGCATGCTGGTCGACAACTCGATCGTGGTGCTGGAGTCTATCGACCGCTTCCTGCGCAAAGGACATAGTCCGGCGGCGGCGGCCGATGAGGGCGCGAGCCTGGTGGGCCAGGCGGTTACCGCCTCGACCCTGACCACGATCTGCGTGTTCCTGCCGATCATTTTCGTTACCGGTGTGGCCGGACAGCTTTTTACCGACCAGAGCCTTACGGTTACTTTCAGCCTGCTGGCCAGCCTGCTGGTGGCGCTCACGTTAATCCCGATGATGAGCTCCGGGTTCAAGGGCGGGCGCGCGTTCGGCGCCGACACGCCCCCGGCGGCTTCCGATGGGAACCGGCAGGAGGAAAACCGGCCCCAAAAACGGCCCGGCCCCGGCTGGCTCTACATGCCGCTGGATGCTGCCAAGTGGGTGATTAAATCCCTATTCTACTGGCTTTCGTTCCTCCTGCTTTCCGCGCTCAAGTGGACCGGGCTGATCGTGGGCGGGCTGATCAAGCTGCTGATAACCCCGCTGCTGATCCTTTACCGCGTGGTTTACGGCACTGTGGAGCGGCGCTACGCCCGCCTGCTGCCCTGGGTGCTCGACAACCGCCTGCTGACAGTTGCAATGGCCCTGCTGCTGTTCGCCTCGGCCGTGATGCTCTACCCTCGCCTGGGTATGGAGCTGATCCCCGAGATGAGCCAGAACGAGATCCAGGTGGGCGTGAAGATGCCGGTGGGCACGCCCGTGGAGCGTACCCGCGACGCGCTGGCGCGAATGCGGAGAATCGCCATGGGGGAGCCGGAGATCAAGCTGGTGTATGCTTCCGCGGGCCTGTCGGGCATGGCCGGCGGCGGGCTAAAGGAGCAGCGCGAGGATATCGGCCAGATCAACCTGATTCTCAGCGGCAGCCTCGACCGCCAGCAGGAAGACCGGTTGATCGAACGCCTGAGAGAGCAATACGAGCTTATTCCCGGTACCTCGGTCAAGTTCGGCCGGCCGGTGCTCTACAGCTACAAGACCCCGGTGGAGTTGGAAATCAGGGGCTACAACCTGGCCACCCTGGAGCGGATCGCCGGGGAGGTCAGCGGGCGGATGCGGCGGATCGAGGGCCTTTCGGATATCAAGAGCAGTACCGAGGGCGGCAACCCGGAAATCCAGATCTACTTCCGCCGCGACCGGCTGGCCGCCCTGGGCCTGAACCTGAGCGCGATGGCGGTGGCAGTGCGCGGCAAGGTGCTGGGCGATGTGGCCACCGAGCTGCACAAACTCGGCCGTCAGGTGGATATCCGCGTGCGCGTGGAGAAGCAGGACCGGGACCGGCTGGAGGATATCCGCAACCTGACCGTGGCCCGGGTCGATAACCGTCCGATTACCCTGGAGGCGGTTGCAGAGCTTAAAGTGGAGCAGGGCCCCTCGGAGATCAGGCGCGTGGACCAGGAGCGGGTGGCGGTGGTGTCGGCGGGGCTGGCCGGGATCGACCTGGGCGCGGCTATCGAGCGGATCAAGACCGCCATGAGCGATATTGCGCTGCCGCCGGAAATCTCGCTTAATTTCGGCGGTCAGGGGCTGGAGATGAGCCGCTCGATGGACAGTATGATATTCGCGATCCTGCTGGCCGTGTTCCTGGTCTATCTGGTGATGGCCAGCCAGTTCGAGAGCCTGCTGCACCCGCTGGTGATCCTGTTCACGATCCCGTTCGGCCTTGTGGGCGTGGTCTGGTCGCTGTACGTAACCAGCGGTGTTATCAGCGTGGTGGCCCTGATCGGCGTGGTGATGCTATCGGGAATTGTGGTCAACAATGCAATCGTGCTGGTGGATTATGTAAACATGCTGCGCCGCGAGGGGATGAGCAAGCGCGAGGCCCTGCTCGATGCCGGCGCGGCAAGGTTGCGGCCGATCCTGATGACCACCGCCACCACCGTGCTGGGCCTGCTGCCGATGGCGATCGGTTTCGGCGAGGGCAGCGAGGTGCGCGCTCCGATGGCCGTGGTGGTGATCGGCGGGCTGCTGGTGGGCACGTTCCTGACCCTGCTGTTGCTGCCGGCGGTGTATAGCTTGTTTGACTGGCGGGACTGATTTGATCTTTGGCACATCTCTTACCTTGTTTATCATTGGGAAGTAACATATGAAGAATAAAGACACCGTTGAAAATTTTGTTCGACTTATTGAAAGTAGGTCACAGGAAAACTCAGAAGCGATACATTTATTATTTTTAAATGCCAATATAACACAAGTTGTTTCAGTGATAAGGCAGGAATTAGACTCTTTAATTAGAGTGATTTTTCTTTTGAAGCTGAAGAATAAAACTGCAAGATTGAATTTAATGAACGCAACTATTGAAGGAAAACACTGGAGAGATGAGAAAACAAACAGGCGGATAACAGACAGACAAATGGTAGAATTGGCAAATAGCTTAAAGGGATGGACCCAAGCGGTTTATAAGTTTGGATGTGCTTTTATTCACTTGTCTAATTTTCATGAATATAGGAGCAGAGATCCATTTGAGACTATTTCAAAAGAAGAAAAAGACAGAATTATTAAACACCTCAACAACTACCACGGAGGTCCAAAAACAATAAATCCAACGTTTAACGATATAATTCCATATTTCCCCGCTGTTTTCGAAAAAATAAATTCAAATCTTGGTATTTACCTAAAGGATTTAAAATCAAAAACATAATACCTTTTAGCGGATTGTCATACACCGAGATAAACAAACGCAAAGAAGCAGTGGCCGCACAATTCCCTTAGAAAAGGGAGTGCCTGCCGCAGGCGGGCGGGGGTTGTCCTTGCCAGTAGCTTTCAAGAGAGTTAAAAAGCACAACCCCCTGTTTCCCCCTTTGCTAAGGGGGACTAAAACCGTATACCCCTATCCACTGTGCGAACAAACCGAGATTGTGTGGATACTTGCACCATGAGGAGCAAACCCTCGAAATCCCAATCAACATACTGGTAAAACGATGCCCGAAGAATTCCCTCTTAGCAAAGGGGTGCTTTCACGGCAAAAAAAATCCCGCGTAAGCGGGCGGGGGTTGTTTGCCGTGTACAGCCCGGAGCCGGTGCCGGTAAACGACAAAAAAATTGCCCCGCTGCCCTTCCACGCTTAGATTTGCTTCGTAAAACAATAAAAAAACCAACAGGAAACTCACACCAACACGGCAAAAAAACGGAGGCAGACTTTGCAAGGCACCCCAGGCTTGATGGCTCAACTGACCGATCTAGTCGGCTCTGTCAGCAATTTCGTCTGGGGCCCGCCGATGTTGATCCTGCTGGTGGGCACGGGAGTCTACCTCACGCTGGTGCTGCGCGGGTTGCAGTTCACCAGCCTGCTTCCCAGCCTGCACCTGGCGCTGATCAAGCGCAAGGACGACGACAGCGAGGGGGATATCACCCATTTCCAGGCGCTGATGACCGCGCTGGCCGCCACGGTGGGCACGGGCAATATCGCCGGAGTGGCCACGGCTATCGCCGCCGGCGGGCCCGGCGCGCTGTTCTGGATGTGGATCACCGGGCTGTTCGGGATGGCGACCAAGTACGCCGAGGCCCTGCTGGCGGTCAAGTACCGCACCACCGACAAGCGCGGGCTGATGTGCGGCGGGCCGATGTACTATATCTCCGAGGGTCTGGGCTGGAAGTGGCTGGGCGTGCTGTTCGCCGTTTTCGCCACTATCGCCTCGTTCGGGATCGGCAACATGGTGCAGTCCAACAGTGTCTGCGATGCGGTCCAGACCACTTTCGGCGTTTCGCCCGTGATTACCGGGATAATTATCACCCTGGCCACGGGGATGGTGATCCTGGGCGGGATCCGCTCTATCGGCCGGGTTACGGGGCTGCTGGTGCCGCTGATGATCGTGTTCTACGTCCTGGCGGCGCTCTACGTGCTGATCCTCCGCTTTGACCAGCTTGGCGCGGCTTTCAGGCTGATTATCAGCTCGGCGTTTACTCCCACGGCGGCCGGCGGCGGGTTCGCCGGGGCCACGGTGATGATGACGATCCGCATGGGCGTGGCGCGCGGCGTGTTCAGCAACGAGTCCGGCCTGGGCAGCAGCGCAATCGCGGCCGCCGCGGCCCAGACCAGGCACCCGGTCCGGCAGGCGATGGTGTCGATGACCCAGACGTTTATCGACACGATAGTGGTCTGCACGCTCACCGGGCTGGCGATTATTGTCAGCGGCGTGTGGAACAGCGGAGAAACCGGCGCGGGGCTGACCACGCTGGCGTTCAACTCGGTGATCCCCGGCCGGGTCGGCGGCTGGATCGTGGCCGTGGGCCTGACCCTGTTTGCCTACAGCACGATCCTGGGCTGGAGCTATTACGGCGAGAAGAGCCTGGAATACCTGCTCGGCGAGCGGGCGGTGATGCCCTACCGCCTGGTGTTCACGCTGATGGTGATGGTGGGTGCGGTGTCCAGGCTGAATTTCGTCTGGCTGGTGAGCGATGTGATGAACGGGCTGATGGCCGTGCCGAACCTGATCGGCCTGCTGGCGCTCAGCGGGGTGGTGGTTAAAGTGACAGCCGGCTATTTCAATTCGAAGTCCGCTGGTGGACTTTCCTGATCGCCTTGAAAATCATCTTCCCGCTCTGGGTACGATATTCACTGATCAGCAGCCCGCACGAGTTTTCGATCAAATCGAACAGCTCGACACGCTTGAAGCGCGAGAGGTCCAGGCCTCCCTCGCTGCCCACGGATACTTTCTCCCGGTGAAAAATCCTGCGGAACCAGGGCCTGAGCAGCGGCAGTTCGGTGATCAGCTTGCGGCGGCAGAACGCGGCCAGGTTCTGTAACAGCAGCCGGGCGGTGTCCTTGGGATAGCAGGCGATAATCCCCGTGCCTACAATCATGTCGAATGCCTCGGTGGTGGGATAGGGGTTGAAGCTGCGGTAGATGATGTTTGGGTAGGGATTGAGACTGCTCGCCATCTCGGCCATCTGCTGCGTGGGAGCGGCACTGACCACGTCCACCTCGCCGCCCTCAGCCAGCTTGCGCGCCAGAGAGCCCGTACCGTTCTCCAGCACCAGCACGCGTGTGTCCTGAAGGTCGCGCCGGGGATCAAGCAAACTCATCACCCTTTCGGCCAGCGCCAGGCTGTTATCGCGGAAAATGGCGGCCGCCTCCTGCTGCTTCTTCGCGGCCTGACCCGGTTCCAGCAGCGGCATTACCAGCTTCTCCAGGCGTTCGCTCACCCGCTGGGAGAACTGGATTATCTGCTGCTCCACCTCCCTGGCCTGATCGCTGCTCATCGCTGTATCCGTCCGTGTTCTCAATAAACCGACTAAAAAGCCGGGCCGGCTGTCCCCGCCGCTTTGGGTGCGGCGGGGACAGGTTCCGGTACCCGGCCCATCGTTGACATGCTCTAGAGGGGCGTTGAAATAATACTCTCAACGCCCTTGAATGAAAAGTTTTGCCCCGTTGCTTGTCAAGGGCAAGGCAAGCCGTTTCTTTTGCTGATCCTGTTACTTGTGCTATCCCAAGCGGTTGTATCACTTACTCCGGTTTGAGCCGGCATAGCGGGAAACGGCCCTTGACAACCGGGCACCCATACTTTTGAATTTTTCAACACGCCTCTAGAAGCGTGTTGCTCCGGCCAGGCTTAGCGGGGCCGGGGGGTTCCGGGCATCGGCACAGCCCGTTTGGGCGGAGTGGTGCTGAAATGATACTCGGCCGGGGCCAGGTCCAGATCGCTGCTGAGTATCTCTTCCCTGGTCACCAGCTTACCGGTGTAGGCGGCCTCGCGGCCCATGATGCACGAGAGCGTACTGTCCACCGCGTAGTCCAGCGCATCGTTACGGGCCTTGTTGTTGCGGATGCTGTCCTGCAGCGCGGCGTGCTCTAACACTGTGGAGTTGTGTTTCTCGCGGTAGCGGAAGCGGTTCTGGCCGCGGATGGTCTGGTGGCTGTCCGTCTAGCCCAGAGTGCCGATTACACGGTTCTCGTTCCTGTTCTCGCAGTTGGCGATCTGACGCAGCATGCAGTAGACGTGAATGTCGTTCGGGTACTCGAAATCGACAGACATGTGGTCGTAGATGTTGCCGAACTTGGGATCGGTACGCACCTGGCGACCGCCGTTGGCCACCGCGCTGATCGGGTACGCGCCCAGGGTCCAGTTCATCCTGTCCACCTGGTGGACCACCATCTCGACAATCTGGTCGCCGGAGAGCCAGGTCCAGTAGTACCAGTTACGGCACTGGTATTCCATTGCGCTCCAGCTCGGGTCGTTGCCGCGATGCCAGAGGAAACCGCCCATGCGATGAATGCTGCCGGCCTTGAACTCGCCGATAGCGCCGTCCTGTGCCCGCTTGATCGTTTCCTGGATGGCGGGATCGTGACGCGACTGGAGGCCGACCACCACGCTCAGGCCCTTGTTCTTGGCTTCCTGGGCGGCGGCGCGCACCTTGCGGCAGCCCACCGGGTCGGTGGCGACAGGTTTCTCGGCGAACACGTTCAGTCCGCGCTTGACCGCTGCCTCGAAGTGCAGGGGACGGAAGCCGGGAGGGGTGGTCAGGATCACGTAGTCCAGGTCGGGTACGGCCAGCAGTTGTTTCCAGGCCTCGTCGCCGGTGAACATGTGGTCCTTGTCGACCTTGATATTTTTCTGCAGCTCGCCCTGCAGCTCACGGGAGCCGGTCTTGAGGGCGTTGAGGCTTTTCTCGATCTGATCGGGCGCCACATCGGCCATCGCCACCAGATCGACACTGCCCTTGCCGGCCTCAAGAGCGTTGGCGCAGGCGCCGGTGCCGCGGCCGCCGACACCGATCGCACCGATTCTTAATTTATCGCTCTGGGCCCGGCCGGTGCGAACGAACGGAAAAGCGCTCAGCGCCGTGGCGGCCGCGGCCCCTGCTGTTATAAACTGGCGGCGGGAAAGCTTATTGTTTTCCTGAGTGGACATCATTCCTCCTGCATTGTATGGTACGGACTCTTTCGGCGACGTTTTTCGGATAAGTCGGGAAGGCCCGGGACAGGCCGGACCGGTTGAAGGAGAAGCGTCCGGTCCGGCGGTTGGTTGCCGGATAAATATTATACTAGCTAAAAAGCGGTGGAGCAAGGAATCGTAACGTTAAGCCCGAGCAGGTTTTTTCAGCCCTCGTCATTGCTCTTGCCGGCCTCCATGGCCCTGTCAATCTCGGCGAGCAGTTTGAGGTTGCCGGTCGGTTCGGCGATCTGGCGGGCCTTGCGGCAGAGCCGCCGGGCATCGCCGGTGCGCCCCGCGCGAAAGTGCGCCCGGGCTCTGAAGAGCGCGGCCACGGCCCGGTGCTCATCCATGCCCTGTCCTGCCGCCAGCGTCTCTCCCTGCTCGATAGCCCGGCTACCCTCATCGCCACGGCCCAGGCAGTCGAGTACCTCGCCGCGGTAAAGCAGGTCCTGCACGGTCACCTGCGTGTTGCCGGTCTGACGGGCCAGGTGCAGGCTCTCGTCGAAATAGCGCAAGGCGTCGTCGTAGTGTCGCAGGTTGTAGTAATAGACGCCGATTGTCGAAAGCAGGGTTGCCACATAGGAGTAGTCCTGCTCCTCTCTGGCGTGTTCCAGGGCCCGAAGGTAGTATTCCAGCGCCCGGGCCACTTCCTTGATCTCGTAGTAGGCGTTACCAAGGTTGGCCAGCCAGATCCCCTGGTTGCGGATATTGCCGCCGCGACGGGCCAGGCTGAGCGCCTGGCGGTAGTAGTCGATCGCTGTCTCGTATTCTTGCATGGAAAAATAGACCGAGCCGATATAACCCAGCCAGTTGCCTGTTTGCTGAAGGTCTCCGGAAGAGCGCAGGGCCTCAAGCGCCTTGTGGAACAGCTCCAGGGCCTGGCCGGTGTTTTCCTGCTCGTAGAGCAGGCGGCCCATGTTGCTCAGGGCTGTCACCGCCGCGGTTTCGTCATGACGGACCCGGGCCAGCTCCAGGGCTTGTTGCAGTGTGGCTTTCGCCTTGTCGTACTGCCCGCCGCGCTGCTGAATATAACCCATGCCCAGCAATGCTTCCAGGCGCTGATCGGCAAAAGTGTCCTTGCCGCAGAGCTTGAGCGCCCTGCCGAAAGCCTTGCCCGCCGGTTCGTAGTCCTCGCGTTTGAGGCGCAGGCTGCCCACGGCCAGCAGGCTCTTGATTTTGAGCAGAGGGTCATCGCACTGGAACGAGGCCACCCGGCTTTGCTCGAAATAGCGCGAGGCGCCGTCCCAGTCTCCCCGCAGTTGCATCATCTCTCCGAGCGCCAGGCTGGCCTCGAACAGAACCCTGCTCTGGCCGCTGCCGGAGGCCAGGGCGTGGGCCGCACTCAGAACTCCCAGCGCTTTTTTATTCCTCCCGGCGCCCATCGATGCCCTCCCGGACTGCACCATCAGCAGCCCGTGGACCACCGTGGCCTGCTCACCGCCGCCGTCGGCCAGTTCCAGGCCGTTACGGGCCAGGGCTTCCTCGAACGAGCGCTGAGCGCCCTCGTAGTCCTCCAGCGCCAGCAGCCGCTCGCCACTGGCGGTAAGCAGCTGCACGGCCCAGTCATTCTTGAGCAGCCAGGCCCCGGAGAGCATCCCGGCCGCGGCGAACACCATGTCCCGGCCCTCGTCCTCGGCCAGCGCACAGAACATCTCCGCGCAGCGCTGGCGCAGAATACTCAGGCGTTCGGCGGGTACGGTGTCCAGCACGATATCCGCCACCAGCGGATGGGCGAAGCGCACTGTCCCGTTGGAGCCGGGTGCGTTGCGCGCGGCCAGGAAACCGTGATCCGCCAGCGAGTCCAGAACGTCTTCCAGGTTGTCGATCCGCAGCGAGCCGTGCGAGAGCAGTCCGGCCAGCATTTCCAGCGAGGAGAACGGGCCGAGTACCGTCACGGCCTGCAGCACGCCACGGCGCAGCGCGTCCAGCGGGCGCAGTCGCTCGCGCACCAGGCCACTGATGTCGATAATATCCAGCGCGCGGGTACGGGCCCGCAGGGCGCCGAGCAGTTCCTTGCGCGAGGAGGATGAGCGTTTCTCGGGATTTCGTTCGGAGAGCAGGTGGTAGCTTTCGATCAGAAACAGCGGGTTACCGGGCGAACCCTCGATCAGCGCCTTGCGGGCGTGCTGGCTGAGCGTGCCGCCGCCGGCGGTTTCCTCCAGCATGACCAGCAGCTTACGGCAGTTGTGCCGTGAGAGCCGCCCCAGGGAGAATTCATGGAATTCCTGCAGGTAGTCGAGCCGGGCGCTGTAGGATCCGGTGCTGGAGGTAAGTATCAGCAGCGGCCAGAGGTGTTCCTTTTTATGGACCAGGTGCACCAGCAGTTCCAGGCTGCCCAGGTCCACGCGCTCCAGATCGTCGAACCACAGCACGGTCACCGGCGGGTCACTCTCGCCGGTGGCGGAGGCGCGCAGGGCCTGAAGGAAGCGCCGGACCGCGTTGAATACCAGCAGCCGGCCCCGTCCGGGGCGCCTGATACCGGTGTTGAACTCCACCGGATAACTCACGCCCAGCAACTGGCCCAGCACCGGCAGGATCGCCTCGGCGTCGAACAGCTCAGCGGGCAGTTTGAGCGCGGTGAAAGCCGCCAGCCGCGCCTCCAGTTTTTCCTTGCGGGCGTACTCGTTTTCCCACGGCGCCATTTGAAGGTCGGTGGCCAGCGCATTGCTGAAAGTACCGTAAGGCAGGCCGGGGTTGACTGTCGTGTGCGGACGGATCAGCCGAACGGGGGCTTCGCCGCGGGTGGGGTATACCAGTTCCTCGATCAGGCGGCTTTTGCCGATCCCCTCCTCCGCGAACACGTGCAGCCACAGAGCCTGGCGTTTACGCCTGGAGTCGAGGAATTCCCTGATCCGGCCGCTGAGAGCCTTGAGTTCTTTTTCCCTGCCGGTGAGTTCCAGTTCGAGCATCGGGAGAGCCTCGGGGAGAGCCGGGTCGCGATATGAGAAAAAAATGCCGTTTTGCGCCTGAAAGATAAGATGAAAAAATTGCCGGAACAAGTAAAAAACGGCGATTATTGCCGCTTTTTATTATCGGCGCTCGCTGCACACAACCATGAAAAAGGGTGGATGTTGAAAACATTGCGTCAGTTAACGGGCTTTGACAAGCGAAAAAGGAGGGCAGGTGCTTGACAAAGGAAAGGTGCCGAGGATATAGTTGAATTATGGATTGGATAAACCAATCTCAAACTTAAAGGAGAAAGTCTATTACGTAATAACAGCAGGGATATGAAAACGCGGCCGGCACCGGACAGCCTATCGTCAGCGAACGGGCCGGCAGGGCAGGAGCCAGCAGCTTAAGTTTCAGCCGGAGAGTTTCATGGCTCAGCGAGATTTGAACAAGGTAATCCTCATCGGGAATATCGGCCGCGACCCGGACCTTCGCCAGACAGATAACGGCAGCGTGATAAGCACTTTTTCCCTGGCCACCAACACGACCTGGATGGGCAGGGACGGTGTGCGCAACGAGCGCACTGAATGGCATAACATCGTTGCATGGAACCGCCTTGCTGAGATTTGCCACCAGATAATCCGCAAGGGCGACCAGATCTATGTCGAGGGGCGGCTGCGTACCCGCAGTTGGAACGATGAGAAAAACGAGCGCCACCACCGCACGGAAGTGATCACGGAGCAGATGATCAAGCTGTCCCACCAAGGCAACAAGGAAGGCGCCGAGGGAATGCCGACACCCGAGGATATCTCACAAGCTGGTGAAAATCAGTACACAGGCAGCCATTAAAGTGACAGGCCCCGGGAGTTACCGGGGCGGAAGAAGTGCAAAAGCATGAGCGGTAAAAAAGGAAAGAAACAACGGAAAGCAGCACCGGCGGACAAGCTGGATGCGTTGCGGATTGCGCTGAGCCTCAACGACAAGCCGTCGAATAAATTCATGAAGGCGTTCGAGGGCCTGATGCGCAAGGACAGCCCGGAGCAAAGCTGAACGGGTGCAGGCAGGTTTGTCGGAGGTGAATCCGGATAAATGAAAAAGGCGCTCCCACGCGGGAGGCGCCTTTATTTTTTTCATTGCCGGCCCCCAAGGGGGGAAGACGAACTACTCCTTGACCACCCAGACCTTGATCTCGGTTTCCACCTCAGGATGGAGACTGATTCCGACCGTGTAGACGCCAAGCTGCTTAATCGGCTCAGCGAGCAGAACGCGCCGGCGTTCGACCTCGTGGCCCTGCTTGGCCATCTCGGCGACAATGTCCGAGGTGCCGACCGAACCGTAGAGCTGCTCCTCCTCGCTGACCTTGACCTGAAAGGTGAGCGAGATGTCTTTCATCTTCTCGGCCAGTTTACGCGCGGCCTCGATTTCCTGCTCGGCCAACTGGAGAACTTTTTTCTTTTCAAATTCGATGCGCTTGAGGTTTCCCTTGGTTGCCGGATAGGCATCGTTGCGGGGAATAAGGTAATTGCGGGCGTATCCCGGCGCCACATCCACCACCGCGCCGATTTTGCCCAGTTGCTCGATATTCGAGCGCAGGATAATTTTCATCATTCCTCCTGGTAGGACTGTCTATCCTGAGAAAGCTTTCGCCAGTCAATCTTAGTTTAAATTTTTATCGCCAAACCCCGCCGGTCGCGCCTTAACTGCGCGAAACGTTGTGGCGGAAATCGACCCAAGTGTCAAGCAGTCCCAGCGCCAGATGCACCATCACCAGCGGGGTGAAGCAGAGCATGATCACCAGCAGCCGCGGCAGCAAGCCGCCCTTGCGTTGCTGCACGAAATGAAATATCACCGACAGGCCGCGGACCACGTAGAGCACGCCCATCACAAACAACAGGTTGAGCGACAGGCGGGTGATTGCCTCGTTGCCGCCGGCCAGAACGCCGCCGGCCAGCCCGGCCACCACCGCCCAGACCCAGTTGTCCTCGAACCGGTACTGGGTGAATGTGTTGATTCCCAGCGAGAGGTGGAACTCCGAGCGGCAGAAGCGCCGGAAAATAACTACCGCCAGCAGGAAACCCGCCACCATCATCAGCGTAAACTGACCCGGGATCAGCCGTACCACCAGTTGGTTCATCTCCTGCCAGGCGATCTCCTGTTCCACGTCTCCCGCCGTGTTCTCGGCGGCCATCTGCTGGAGCGCCTGCTGGGATTCCAGAACGTTCTTTTCCAGCGCACTCCAGCTCTCACCGGCTCCCGCACCGATAGTCACCGCGGTAACCAGCACGCCGACAGCGCAGCCGATCAGGGCGCTGGAGGTAACCGAACTGAACAGGTTCCCTTTCAGGCTGTGAACGGCCACCAGGGCGCTGGAAGCGGCGAACAGGAACAGCAGAGGATTGTACCAGAGTCCGAACGCGGCCAGCGGCATCAGGGCCGCCCCGGCCAACAACCGCCGGCGTTGTCTGCTCTCGCAACAGAGAATCAGCAGGCTCAGCGCCGCTCCGGCCCCGATCATCAGGAACGGATTGGTGACGGCGATCGCGCCGGCAATCGCCAGCGGGAACCAGGAATTGCGCCAGTTGGATCGGGCTATCGACATTTGACCATCCGCATGGGCGGGGCGCGGCGCGCGGCGGCAGCAGTGCGCACACGGGCCGGAAACCGTTGTTTCTTTAACCTTCGAAATCGCCGATATACGGCAGCAACGCCAGGTGCCGCGCCCGTTTGATCGCGGTGGAAAGCTGGCGCTGATGCTTGGCGCAGGTGCCGCTGGTGCGCCGCGGAACGATCTTACCCCGCTCGGTGACGAAGCGGCCCAGCATTTTGAAATCCTTGAAATCGATAGCCTTGATCTTGTCTTCGCAGAATTTACATGTCTTCCTGCGGCCGCCGTCCATAGACCTGAACCTTCTCATCTATCCTTCTCCTGATAAATTTTAGCTTTGACAAACGCCTCTTTGCTCTCCGTTCGCGCGCTGGAATACGTTCACAGCCCCCGCGCGAAAGAGAAAATCGCCGCTGTGCTCCGGAAATTATTTGTCATTCTCCTCGGAGGTTTTCTGCACGAGCACCCGCTCGGTTTCCGGATCGTAGATCACGATCAGGCTGCGGATAACGATGTCGTTGATTCTCAGCCTGCGCTCGATCTGCTCGATCGCTTCCGGCTCGGCGTTGAAGCGGTAGATGCGGTAGAAGGCGTTTTCCTTCTTCTTCAACTGGAACGCCAACTTGCGCTTACCCCAGTCGATTGTCTCGTTCTCGATAATCTCGGCGCCCTGGGCGGTGAGGATTTCGAGCACTTTGTTGAAGGTATTGTCGACCTCGGCATCTTCGATGGTCGGGTCCAGCAGAAGGACGATCTCGTATTTCTTCACGGGCCGTCTCCCTTCGGTCAGTTAGGTCCCCGTCACAGCCGTCACGGGAACAGGGGGTTAGTGTGCTGTAAGCTAAAGCGAGGGGATAATTTAGCTGCGACGACGGGAAAAAGCAAGGTTAATTGTATCTTTTTGCGGAGAGGGTATAAAGGGCGCTTGATATAAAAAGCCAAAGGGCACGGCGGATTGCCGCGCCCTTTGGCCCTGTAATGCCATAACCGGAATGGCCCGCTCCTACATGTGGATCGACTTGAACAGCGGGGCCAGCACCAGTGAAATAACGCTCATCAGCTTGATCAGGATGTTCAGCGAGGGGCCGGCCGTGTCCTTGAACGGATCGCCCACAGTGTCGCCCACAACAGCGGCCATGTGGGCAGCACTGCCCTTGCCGCCGTGCGCGCCACCCTCGATATACTTCTTGGCGTTGTCCCAGGCGCCGCCGGCGTTGGACATGAAAATCGCCATCAGCACGCCGGTAACCGTAACGCCGGCCAGGATCCCGCCCAGCATCTCTACACTGTAAAGGCCGAAGATGACGGGGACCAGTACTGCAAGAAGACCCGGGGCAACCATGCGCTTGATCGCCGCGGCGGTGGAGATGTCCACGCAGCGGGCGAAATCGGCCTTGGCCTTGCCTTCCATCAGGCCCGGGATGGTCTTGAACTGGCGGCGAACCTCCTCGATCATCTCGAAAGCGGCCTCACCCACGGCGGCCATCGCGAACGAGCTGAACAGGAAGGGCATCATGCCGCCGATGAACAGCCCGGCCATCACCTTGGGATCGGTGATATCCAGCACGGTGATCCCGGTGGTGGCGCGGAAAGCCCCGAACAGGGCCAGGGCGGTCAGCGCCGCCGAGCCGATAGCGAACCCCTTGCCGATAGCGGCGGTGGTGTTACCCACCGCGTCCAGCTTGTCGGTGCGGGCGCGGACCTCGCTGCCCAGCCCGGCCATCTCGGTGATCCCGCCGGCGTTGGCGGCGATCGGGCCGTAGGCGTCCACGGCGAGCTGGATCCCGGTGGTGGCCAGCATCCCGAACGCGGCGATAGCGATCCCGTAGAGACCGGCGCAGGCGTAGCTGATCAGCACGGCCAGGGCCAGCACGATCACGGGAGCCGCGGTGGAACGCATCCCCGTGCCAAGACCGGCGATGAGGTTGGTGGCCGCTCCGGTCTCGCTCTGATCGGCGATATGCCGGGCGGGGCTGCGGGCGTCGGAGGTGTAGTACTCGGTAATCAGGCCGATAGCGGTGCCGGCAATCAGCCCGGCAATCATCGCCCAGAAGATGTTGATCGTGGAGTAGGTGTGGGAGTCGCCGAAAATCTCGAACTGTCCCTGGGGCATCGAGCGCACAACGAAGAAGCTGATCACGGCCATGCCGATCGCAGCGCCGAACGTGCCGACATTGAGCGCCGTCTGAGGGTTGCCACCCTCCTTGGTGCGCACGAAAAAGGTGCCGATAATAGAGACGATAATGCCGATACCGGCCAGCATCAGCGGCAGCAGCACGAAGTCGATACTGAAGGTGCCGCTGATCGTGATCGTGGCGCCCAGCACCATCGAGCCGATAATCGCACCCACGTAGCTCTCGAACAGGTCGGCGCCCATGCCGGCCACGTCGCCCACGTTGTCGCCCACGTTGTCGGCGATCACGGCGGGGTTGCGGGGATCGTCCTCGGGGATACCGGCCTCGAGCTTACCGACCAGGTCCGCGCCGACATCGGCGGCTTTGGTGTAGATCCCGCCGCCCACGCGGGCGAACAGCGCGATTGAGCTGGCGCCCAGGCTGAAACCGTTGAGCACGGGCAGGACCACATCGCGCAACTGGCTCTGGACTTCCATACCTACGCCCAGGACCTTTGTGTAGATGATGAACAGCACACTCAGACCCAGCACGGCCAGGCCCACCACGCACATGCCCATCACGGCGCCGCCGCTGAACGCGACTTCAAGCGCCCCGGCCAGACCGTCACGGGCCTTGTTGGCGGTGCGCACGTTGGCGCTGGTGGCAACTCTCATGCCGAAAAAGCCGGCCAGACCGCTGCACAGTGCGCCGACGATGAAGCTGACAGCCACCAGGGCGTAAACTTCGGCCTTGTAGCCCACCACAAGCAGCACGGCCACGGCCAGTACGAAAATGGAAAGGACCTTGTACTCGCGGCTCAGGAACGCCATCGCGCCCTCGCGAATATGCCCGGCGATCGTAACCATTTCCTCGGTGCCGGGGTCGTGGCGGTTGACGCCCCTGGCTTTGATGAAGGCGTAGAGCAGGGCCAGCAGCCCGGCTACCGGGAAGAAATAAATGAATTGTTCCATCACTGCTCTCCTGGTACCAGAAAAAGAAAAAATGATGCGTGCGGGTAATAACTTCAACGTGTATTAAAACGGCTCATTGCCGTTTCGATACCTTCTTTATAGAAACAAAACATCGCGTCGGAAGCGTCGTCGAAACGATCCAGCACTGCGTCTTCCTCATGGGGCTCGAACGGGCTGAGCACGTAATCGGCCAACTCGCCCGAGATCCGCTCTCCCGCTACCCCGAAACGAAGACGCGCGCACCTGTCGGTGCCCAGGGCCTCGATTATCGACTTGAGTCCTTTATGGCCCCCGGCGCTGCCGTCCGGCCTGATTCTGATTGTTCCGGCGGGCAGGTCGGCCTCATCGTAACAGACAAGCAGATTTTCCAGCTTGAAGGGTCTGCGGCGCCACAGGGCGCTGAGCGCGACGCCGCTGCGATTCATGTACAGGATAGGTTTGACAAAGAGGAAATCGAGTCCCTCGGCGGACCCCGCCGTAACCAGGCAGTTCGAGGTTCTGGTGAAATCAGCGAATCCCAGTTTATGGGCCAGATAATCCACGAACCAGAAGCCGATATTATGCCTGGTGTTTTCGTATTCCGGCCCGGGGTTGCCCAGGCCCACTACAACTCGAAGGTCGGATTCAGGCCGAGACTCTATTATTCCTCGCTCTCCTTGTCGTCGGCGCCAGCCTCCGCGGCTTCGCCATCCTCAGGCAGCTCGCCCTCGGCCAGTTCCTCTTCTTCCTCGACCGGTTCGACTATCACAACCGGCGGCACAACACTCACAATCGAGCGATCTTCTTCGGTGAGTATCTCGAAATCACCGCTTTTCAGATCGGCGACATGGATGCTCTCGTTGATGTGCAACCCGCTGATGTCAATATCGATCTGGTTGGGAATACTGGTGGGCAGGACCATGATTTCCAGCTCGCGCAACACGTGCTGAACTATTCCGCCCTGCTCGGTGACACCGGCCGGGTTGCCGTGCAGAATGATCGGCACATTGACCGGAATCTTACGGCCCTTGGGCACGCAGTAGAAATCAACGTGGTGCAGCACAGACTTGAACGGATGACGCTGAACTTCGCGGATGAGCGTCTTGTATTTCTTATTGACATCGCCGGAAAGGTCCAGATCGACAATCGTGTTCTCGGTCGAGATGTGCTGCAGCAGGTGGTTCAATTCCCTGGCGTCAACCATCAGCGCCACAGTCTCTTCATCGGGACCGTAAACCACGCCCGGCACCTGCCCCGCGGCGCGCATGCGGTGCATCTCACCCTTACCGAAATGGTTGCGTGTCCGGGCTTTGAAAACTGGATTCTTACTTGCCATCGTACAACTCCTGGAGTTTATACTTCGCTCGATTTATCAGTCCACGAACAACGTGCTTACCGACTGGCCCATGTGGATATAACTTATGGCCTTGGCCAGCAGGTCGGCAACAGTGAGGACTTTCAGTTTCGGAAAAATTTTTTCCTCGGGGATCAGGATCGTATCGGTGAGCGCCACGCCGGTCAGCGGAGCACTCTGAAGGTTTTCAACAGCATTGCCGGAAAGCACCGGATGGGTGCAGCAGACCCAGACGTCTTTGGCGCCGTGCTCACAAAGCACGTTGCAGGCTCCGATCAGCGTACCGCCGGTGTCGATCATGTCGTCGACAACCACCACGTCCTTGCCGTCGACATCGCCGATAATGTTCAGGCTTTCGCTCACGTTGGGCCGCGGCCGCCGTTTTTCAATAAAGGCCAGCGGGCAGTCCAGCCGGCCGGCGTAACCGCGCGCCATCTTGGCCCCGCCGATATCCGGTGAAACCACCACGGGATCCACCAACTTCAGGGAGCGGATAAAGTCCAGGAAGATCGGCAGGGTGTAGAGGTGGTCGCTGGGGATGTCGAAAAAACCCTGGATCTGGTGCGAGTGCAGATCGAGCATCATCACCCTGTCCGCCCCGCTCATCGTGATCAGGTTCGCCGCCAGCTTGGCGCCGATACCCACGCGCGGCTGGTCCTTGCGGTCCTGGCGGCCGTAGCCGTAATAGGGGACCACCGCCGTGATCCGTCCGGCCGAGGAGCGCCGCAACGTATCGATAATCAGCAGCAGCTCCATAAAGTTATCCGCCGGCGGGTTTGTCGGCTGGATCACGAAACAATCCGTGCCGCGGATGTTCTCCAGGATTTTGACGAAAATCTCGCCGTCGGAAAACCGTCCGACCTCGATCTTGCACAACTCCATGTTCAGGCAGCCGGCGATTTTCCCGGCCAGCGGACTGTTGGCGTTGCCGGAGATGATTTTCAGGTCGATTCCGGAGAACATTTTATTTATCGTACCTCGTCAAACAAACCGGGCCGCATCTCTACGGCCCGGCGGTGAACTGGCTGGGGCGGCAGGATTCGAACCTGCGAATGCGGGAACCAAAGTCCCGTGACTTACCACTTGTCGACGCCCCATCGCACGGAAAATCAACGGGATTTACGCGCACAATCACAGTTTTCGAAAAGAAAAATTGACGTTAAAGATAAAATTCCCAACGATCTCTGTCAACTTTTTTAGCTGCGTATCGGTTCGACCGGTGTTTTCACCCCCCGGCAAGGATGGCATACATGCGACAGGAGTGTTATTTTTTTCTGACTCCGGCGTATTGACGCGCGTTCGTTAGCTGATAAAGTGTTTAGAAGTTATTTGAAAACCTCTTAGTAATTTGCTGAAGGCAATCGAGTTAGTGGAATCGATATCGGTCGATACCCCGTGAAGCTCAGGGCTTGTTTTTTTGTGGTGGGGCGGGGTCAGTCCCGGGCCGCATGTCTGAGCC